>NZ_JBWKSF010000023.1:0-1106 GCF_059419665.1 Caulobacter sp. GW821-FHT05F04 | reverse complement strand
GGCGGGGCCCGCATCCAGGAGGGCGTCGACAGCCTGGCCGGCTATGCCGACATCTTCCTGGAAAACACCCTGGCCAGCGGCGTCATCCCGCAGATCAGCGTGATCATGGGGCCCTGCGCCGGCGGCGACGTCTATTCGCCCGCGATCACCGACTTCATCTTCATGGTCAAGGACACGAGCTACATGTTCGTGACCGGCCCCGACGTGGTCAGGACGGTGACCAACGAGGTCGTCACGGCCGAGGAACTGGGCGGGGCCCGGGTCCACGCCGCCAAGTCGGGCGTGGCCGAGGGCGCGTTCGAGAACGACCTGGAGGCCCTGACCCAGGTGCGCCGCCTGGTCGACTTCCTGCCCTCGTCCAACCGCGAGCCCGCCCCCGAACGCGAGAGCTTCGATGAGCCCTATCGCGAGGAGGCCAGCCTCGACACCCTGGTGCCGGCCGACGCTGCCAAGCCCTACGACATGAAGGAGCTGATCCTGAAGATCGTCGACGAGGCCGACTTCTTCGAGATCAGCAGCGAGTGGGCCAAGAACATCGTCGTCGGCTTCGCCCGCATGGACGGCGAGACGGTGGGGATCGTCGCCAACCAGCCGCAGGTGCTGGCCGGGGTGCTGGACATCGATTCCAGCCGCAAGGCCGCCCGTTTCGTGCGCTTCTGCGACGCCTTCAACATCCCGATCATCACCCTGGTCGACGTCCCGGGCTTCATGCCGGGGACCAAGCAGGAGTACGGCGGTCTGATCAAGCATGGCGCCAAGCTCTTGTTCGCCTATGCCGAGGCCACCGTGCCGAAGATCACCGTCATCACCCGCAAGGCCTATGGCGGGGCCTATGACGTGATGAGCTCCAAGCACCTGCGCGGCGACCTCAACTACGCCTGGCCGACCGCCGAGATCGCGGTGATGGGCGCCAAGGGCGCGGTGGAGATCATCTTCCGCCAGGAGGCCAAGGACCCCGAGGCGCTCGCGGCCCGCGAGGCCGAGTACAAGGACCGCTTCGCCAACCCGTTCGTCGCCGCCAGCCGCGGCTATATCGACGACGTCATCATGCCCCACGGCACCCGCCGTCGCATCGTGCGCGGCCTCAAGAGCCTCAAGGGGAAGGA
>NZ_JBWKSF010000022.1:0-1137 GCF_059419665.1 Caulobacter sp. GW821-FHT05F04 | reverse complement strand
CCCTGGGTCCCTGTGTATTGCGATGTACGTTGAGCCTTGGCTTGATGTTGGCGGGTGTAGCTCGTTGGGTCCCTGGTCTTGAGACCGAGATTCCGGCAAGGGCGCGCTCGCCAGTCAGCTTTTCCGAACAGTCGCACGGGCGGAGCGCTTGGCGTTCGAGCTCGAACACAGGAGCGGAGCTATGACGCATGCATGCGCGGCCGGCGTGGATGTGGGCCGAGATTGGCTCGACGTGGGCCTGGCCCCGTCTGGCAAGGTGTTCAGGCTCGCCAACGGGCCGTCGGGGATCGCCACCCTGGTGGCGCGGTTGGAGCGCGAGGGCGTGGGCAAGGTGGTGCTGGAGTCGATCGGGACCTATGGCGCGCGTCTGGTGCGCGGCCTGGCCCTGGCCGGCTTCGAGGTCGGGGTGGTCGATCCCAAGCGGATCACGGCCCTGCGAACGGCCGAAGGGCGGCGCGCCAAGACCGACAGGCTGGACGCAGAGCTGATCGCGCGATTTGCTCTGCTGATGCAGGACGCCGCTCGCCCCGTTCCCAGCGCCAAGGCCTTCGAGATCCGAGCCCTGTCGACCCGCCGTCGCCAACTGGTGGAGATGGCGGCCATGGAGAAGACCCGGCTCAAGCAGACCCTGGATGAGGCCGTCGCCGACAGTTGTCGGCGGATGATCGCCTGGCTTGCCCAGGAGCGCGCCGAGACCGAGGCGCGCCTGCAGGCCCTGATCCTGGAGGCTCATGACGGCGCGGCCCGCCAGGCCCTGCTGCAGACCATCCCCGGCGTCGGTCCGGCCGTCAGCATGACCCTGCTGGCCGACCTGCCCGAGTTGGGAGGCCTGGATCGCAAGGCTGTCGGCAGCCTGGCGGGCCTGGCTCCTCACCCCAACCAGAGCGGAACCCGCACCGGCCAGGCCCACATCGGTGGTGGACGGCCTTGCGTACGCGCCGCCCTCTACATGGCCGCCGTCAGCGCCGCCCGCTCCGACAAGGGCTTCAAGCGCGAGTATCTGGCCCTCAGACAAGCCGGAAAGCCCGCCAAGGTCGCCCTCGTCGCCATCGCCAGGAAGATCGTCGTCGCCGCAAACGGCATGCTTAAATCCGGCCAGCCTTGGCAAAAACCCGCTTGACCCAACACAGTCGCCGG
>NZ_JBWKSF010000021.1:0-2708 GCF_059419665.1 Caulobacter sp. GW821-FHT05F04 | reverse complement strand
ATCAAAGCCTGGGCCTGCGGTGCGTGACAGGAGGGGGGTTAGGTTCGCCGCAGGGAGTCTGCATGTCCGCCCCGTCTCACACCCAAGCCAGGCCCCCCGCGGGGTCGGGCGCGTTACTGATAGTTTCGGCCGTAGGCGCGTTCCTGGCGATCCTCGGCGCGGGACTGAGCCAGGATCCGATCTTCCGGCTGCAGGCCGAGACCATCGCGCTGGCGGGGGTGATCGCCGCGTTCGTGCTGAACGCGGGATTGTCGGGCGGCACGCTGGTGGAGCATCCCGACCGCTATAGCGACAACGTCATCAAGGCGGGGGTGATCGCCACGATGTTCTGGGCCGCGGCGGGTCTGCTGGTGGGGGTGTTGATCGCCGCCCAGCTGTCTTGGCCGACGATCTTCTACTTTCCCGAGGCTGGCTGGCTGAACTTTGGCCGGTTGCGGCCGCTGCACACCTCGGCGGTGATCTTCGCCTTCGGGGGCAACGCCCTGATCGCCACGTCGTTCTGGGTCGTGCAGCGCACCTGCAAGGCCAAGCTGGCGGGCGGCATCGCGCCGTGGTTCGTGTTCTGGGGCTATCAGCTGTTCATCGTGCTGGCCGCGACCGGCTATCTGATGGGCGCGACCCAGAGCAAGGAATACGCCGAGCCGGAGTGGTACACCGACCTGTGGCTGACCATCGTCTGGGTCGCCTATCTGCTGGTGTTCCTGGGCACGATCTGGAAGCGCAAGGAACCCCACATCTACGTGGCCAACTGGTTCTACCTGGCCTTCATCGTCACCATCGCCCTGCTGCATCTGGTCAACAACGCCGCCATTCCGGTGGGTCTGCTGAACCACAAGTCCTATGGCGTCTTCTCGGGCGTGCAGGATGCGCTGGTGCAGTGGTGGTACGGCCACAACGCCGTCGGCTTCTTCCTGACCGCCGGCTTCCTGGCCATGATGTACTACTTCGTGCCCAAGCGCGTGGAGCGTCCGGTCTACAGCTACCGCCTGTCGATCGTGCACTTCTGGGCGCTGATCTTCATCTACATCTGGGCCGGCCCGCACCACCTGCACTACACGGCCCTGCCGCAGTGGGCCCAGACCCTGGGCATGACCTTCTCGATCATGCTGTGGATGCCCAGCTGGGGCGGCATGATCAACGGCCTGATGACGCTGTCGGGCGCCTGGGACAAGCTGCGCACCGACCCGGTGGTGCGGATGATGGTGGTGTCGATCGCCTTCTACGGCATGAGCACCTTCGAAGGCCCGGTGATGTCGATCCGCGCGGTCAACGCGCTCAGCCACTACACCGACTGGACCATCGGCCACGTGCACTCCGGCGCCCTGGGCTGGGTGGGCTTCATCAGCTTCGGCGCGGTCTACTGCCTGGTGCCGTGGCTGTGGAAGAAGAAGGACATGTACTCGACCAAGCTGATCGAGTGGCACTTCTGGATCGCGACCACCGGCATCCTGCTCTACATCGCCGCGATGTGGGTGTCGGGCATCATGGAAGGCCTGATGTGGCGCGCCTACACGCCCCAGGGCTTCCTGGCCTACAGCTTCATCGAGACCGTCTCGGCCAAGCACATCGAGAACGTCATCCGCGCCGTCGGGGGGCTGATGTACCTGTCCGGGGCCCTGATCATGATCGTCAACATCTGGAAGACGATCGCTTCGCCCTCCGTCGAGCCGGCCGACGAAACGGCCGCTCCCGCCACCGCGATCGCCTGAGGTCAGCCGATGTCTCTCTGGAAGCAACACGCCAAGCTTGAGCGGCACTCGCTGCTGCTCGTCGTCGGCATCCTCCTGGTCGTCTCGATCGGGGGGCTGGTCGAGATCGCCCCGCTGTTCTGGCTGCAGGGCACCATCGAGAAGGTGCAGGGCGTACGCCCCTACACCCCGCTGGAACTGAACGGCCGCGACATCTATGTCCGCGAGGGCTGCTATCTGTGCCACTCGCAGATGATCCGCCCGCTGCGCGACGAGGTCGAGCGCTACGGCCACTACAGCCTGGCCGCCGAGAGCATGTACGACCACCCGTTCCAGTGGGGGTCCAAGCGCACCGGGCCCGACCTGGCCCGGGTCGGCGGCAAGTACTCCGACGCCTGGCACCGCGACCACCTGATCGACCCGCGCTCGGTGGTGCCGGAGTCGGTGATGCCGCCCTACAAGTTCCTGGCCGAGAAGGACCTGGACTATCGCGACATCGTCGACCGGATGAAGGTGCTGCGCACCGAGGGCGTGCCCTACACGGCCGACGAACTGACCAACGCCAAGAAGGATCTCGAGGCCCAGGCCGATCCGTACTCGACCGACGCGGTGGCCCTGCGCGGCCGCTACGGGGCCAAGGTGGTCAATCGCGACTTCGACGGCGATCCCGACAGGATCACCGAGATGGACGCCCTGGTGGCCTATCTGCAGATGCTCGGGACCCAGGTCGACTTCAAGTCCTACAAGGCCCAGGCCCCGGAGAACCAGCGATGAGCCAGCTCTCCTACGAAACCGTGGCGCGCTTCGCCCAGCAGGGCGGACTGATCTACTTCGGCCTGATCTTCCTGGCCGGTGTCGCCTATGCCCTGCGGCCTTCCAAGAAGGCCGAATTCCAACACGCCGCGCGCATGCCGCTGGATGACGAGGAGCTCTCCTGATGGCTTCCGAACGCAAGACCGACGACGTCACCGGCGTCGAGACCACCGGCCACGAGTGGGACGGCATCCGCGAACTGGACAA
>NZ_JBWKSF010000020.1:0-5583 GCF_059419665.1 Caulobacter sp. GW821-FHT05F04 | reverse complement strand
CCTTGGGTGCGGGGACAGGATTTGAACCTGTGACCTTCAGGTTATGAGCCTGACGAGCTACCGGGCTGCTCCACCCCGCGTCAGGGTGTTTTGGATTGTGATGCAGGGTTTTTGGACTTGGGGTTCGATATCCTTTTGGCGGACCTGGCGGCGACCTACTCTCCCGCGCCTTGAGACGAAGTACCATTGGCCCAGGGGGACTTAACGACCGAGTTCGGAATGGGATCGGGTGGGGAACCCCCGGCAAAGCCACCAGGTCAGCGAAAAGGATATCACTCACGCTCCGAAGAGCGCGAGGATTGTGAAGAAGACATCAGTGTCTGAAGTAGAGCCATGCGATTGCATGGATTTGACTGAAGAACGATCAAGCCTATCGAGCTATTAGTACCGGTAAGCTCCATGCGTCGCCGCACTTCCACACCCGGCCTATCAACGTGGTGGTCTTCCACGGCTCTCAGCGAGACCTTGTTTTGAGGTTAGTTTCCCGCTTAGATGCTTTCAGCGGTTATCTATTCCACACTTAGCTACCCTGCTGCACAGCTGGCGCCATGACAGGTCCACCAGAGGTGTGTCCATCCCGGTCCTCTCGTACTAGGGACAGATCCTCTCAAGTCTCGTACACCCACGGCAGATAGGGACCAAACTGTCTCACGACGTTCTGAACCCAGCTCACGTACCACTTTAATCGGCGAACAGCCGAACCCTTGGGACCTGCTCCAGCCCCAGGATGTGATGAGCCGACATCGAGGTGCCAAACTTTGCCGTCGATATGGACTCTTGGGCAAAATCAGCCTGTTATCCCTAGAGTACCTTTTATTCGTTGAGCGATGGCCCTTCCACGCAGGACCACCGGATCACTATGGCCGACTTTCGTCTCTGCTCGACTTGTCAGTCTCGCAGTCAGGCGGGCTTATGCCATTGCACTCGACGACCGATTTCCGACCGGTCTGAGCCCACCATCGCGCGCCTCCGTTACACTTTGGGAGGCGACCGCCCCAGTCAAACTGCCCGCCACGCCATGTCCCGGACCCGGATAACGGGCCGCGGTTAGACGTCAGCAACAATAAGGGTGGTATTTCAAGGATGGCTCCACCGGAACTGGCGCCCCGGTTTCATAGCCTCCCACCTATCCTACACATGTTGCTGCTAACGCCAAGGCGAAGCTGCAGTAAAGGTTCATAGGGTCTTTCCGTCTGACCGCGGGAACCCCGCATCTTCACGGGGAATTCAATTTCGCTGAGCCTGTGCTGGAGACAGTGGGGAAGTCGTTACGCCATTCGTGCAGGTCGGAACTTACCCGACAAGGAATTTCGCTACCTTAGGACCGTTATAGTTACGGCCGCCGTTTACCTGGGCTTCAATTCAGAGCTTGCACCCCTCCTTTTAACCTTCAGGCACCGGGCAGGCGTCAGACCCTATACGTCGCCTTGCGGCTTCGCAGAGCCCTGTGTTTTTGATAAACAGTCGCTACCCCCTGGCTTGTGCCACTCTCATCTGGTTGCCCAAAAGAGAGTCACGCTTATCCCGAAGTTACGCGTGCAATTTGCCGAGTTCCTTCAGCACAGTTCTCTCAAGCGCCTTGGTATACTCTACCTGCCCACCTGTGTCGGTTTCGGGTACGGTCTCCGTTGGAGTTATTTCCAGGGACCTGTTCACTGCCGGGAGCAATCCAATAAGCCCAGACAATTTACCAGATCCGTCACTTCCAACTGGTTCAGGAATATTCACCTGATTCCCATCGACTACGCCTTTCGGCCTCGCCTTAGGGGCCGACTAACCCTGCGCAGATTAGCTTTACGCAGGAACCCTTGGGCTTTCGGCGAGAGGGTCTCTCACCCTCTTTATCGCTACTCATGTCAGCATTCTCACTTCCGATACCTCCAGCAAGGCTCACGCCTCACCTTCATCGGCTTACGGAACGCTCCGCTACCGCGTGCACAGAGTGCACACCCATACCTTCGGCGACTGGCTTGAGCCCCGTTACATTTTCCGCGCAGGTTCGCTTGACCAGTGAGCTGTTACGCTTTCTTTAAATGATGGCTGCTTCTAAGCCAACATCCTGGTTGTCAAAGCAAACCCACATCGTTTCCCACTTAGCCAGTACTTGGGGGCCTTAGATGATGGTTAGGGTTGTTTCCCTTTTCACGACGGACGTTAGCACCCGCCGTGTGTCTCCCGGATAGTTCTCTTGGGTATTCGGAGTTTGGTTAGAATTGGTACAGCTCGCGCCGCCCGCATCCATCCAGTGCTCTACCCCCCAAGGAATACGTCCGAGGCACTACCTAAATAGTTTTCGCGGAGAACCAGCTATGTCCAGGTTTGATTGGCCTTTCACCCCTATCCACAAGTCATCCGAGAATTTTTCAACATTCACCGGTTCGGTCCTCCAGTAAGTGTTACCTTACCTTCAACCTGCTCATGGATAGATCACCTGGTTTCGGGTCGTCATGCGACGTACTTATTCGCCCTATTCAGACTCGCTTTCGCTGCGCCTACACCTAACGGCTTAAGCTTGCACGGCACATGAAGTCGCTGACCCATTATACAAAAGGTACGCCGTCACCACGCGCGGTGGCTCCGACTGCTTGTAGGCTTCCGATTTCAGGATCTGTTTCACTCCCCTTGTCGGGGTGCTTTTCACCTTTCCCTCACGGTACTTGTTCGCTATCGGTCATTGAGGAGTACTTAGGCTTGGAGGGTGGTCCCCCCATGTTCAGACAGGATTTCACGTGTCCCGCCCTACTCGAGTCTGTCGCTATTTGACGCTTACGGGGCTATCACCCACTATGGCTGTGCTTCCCAGCACATTCAGCTTTATGTCACGACAGCACTGGCCTGGTCCCGGTTCGCTCGCCACTACTACGGGAGTCTCGGTTGATGTCCTTTCCTCCGGGTACTGAGATGTTTCAGTTCCCCGGGTTTGCTTAATGAACCCTATGTATTCAGGTCATTATACCTCTTCTGATCCATCCACTACGGCCCTGACCGAAGTCAGGAACAAGTGGAGTGACCATAAAGGTGGGTTTCCCCATTCGGAGATAGCCGGATCAAAGGGTGCTCGCGCCTCCCCGGCTCTTATCGCAGCGTGCCACGTCCTTCATCGCCTCTCAATGCCAAGGCATCCGTCAGAAGCCCTTATGCGCTTGATCGTTCTCAGCAAAACCCATGCGTTTTGAGACCTAGCCGCGTCACGCGGGAAGGTCTCGAGCATGAGCTCTACCTTTAGTCAGACAATGATGTCTTCTTAAGTCCATCCTTGAACCAGGTCCGTATCCCAGGGGTGAGCTACGGTTGGCGGAGGAACCCTGCCTTCACAATGTCATTTCGCATCGGCTCGAAAGCCGCTGCAAACTTGATCATTCCTCGATCGCGACTTTGTTTCCGTCGTCTTCGCTACCGCTTCGCTGCTTGAGCGAAAACGACGTGAAGACGATCAACAAAGATGGTGGAGCCAGACGGATTCGAACCGACGACATCCTGCTTGCAAAGCAGGCGCTCTACCAACTGAGCTATGGCCCCTCACACTCGGTGTGAGTTGCTTGCCCAGCGGGAGCTGGTCGGTGCGGTCCGTATGTGGAAAGAGTGGTAGGCCCGATAAGACTTGAACTTATGACCTCACGCTTATCAAGCGTGCGCTCTAACCAACTGAGCTACGGGCCCATAGGCCGCTCAGATCAGATCAGACAACAGCCTGACCCGCTCCAGGGCTCGCGATCGTGTCCTGAACCTCGACGGTCCAGAACAAGTGGAAAGAGAAACGAAGACGGCGGCGATCCGCTCATTTGTGTGCGTCTAGCGCACTAATTGGAGCCTCAATAGTCTCGTGAGAGACTGGAGAAGCATCCTTAGAAAGGAGGTGATCCAGCCGCAGGTTCCCCTACGGCTACCTTGTTACGACTTCACCCCAGTCGCTGACCCTACCGTGGTCGCCTGCCCCCTTGCGGTTAGCGCAGCGCCTTCGGGTAAAGCCAACTCCCATGGTGTGACGGGCGGTGTGTACAAGGCCCGGGAACGTATTCACCGCGGCATGCTGATCCGCGATTACTAGCGATTCCAACTTCATGCTCTCGAGTTGCAGAGAACAATCCGAACTGAGACGACTTTTAGGGATTGGCTCCCCCTCGCGGGATTGCAGCCCTCTGTAGTCGCCATTGTAGCACGTGTGTAGCCCACCTTGTAAGGGCCATGAGGACTTGACGTCATCCCCGCCTTCCTCCGGATTAACTCCGGCAGTACGATTAGAGTGCCCAGCCAAACCTGATGGCAACTAATCGCGAGGGTTGCGCTCGTTGCGGGACTTAACCCAACATCTCACGACACGAGCTGACGACAGCCATGCAGCACCTGTGTCCCAGTCCCCGAAGGGAAAGCCAGATCTCTCTGGTGGTCCGGGCATGTCAAAAGGTGGTAAGGTTCTGCGCGTTGCTTCGAATTAAACCACATGCTCCACCGCTTGTGCGGGCCCCCGTCAATTCCTTTGAGTTTTAATCTTGCGACCGTACTCCCCAGGCGGAGTGCTTAATGCGTTAGCTGCGTCACCGACATGCATGCATGCCGACAACTAGCACTCATCGTTTACGGCGTGGACTACCAGGGTATCTAATCCTGTTTGCTCCCCACGCTTTCGAGCCTCAGCGTCAGTAACGGACCAGTATGTCGCCTTCGCCACTGGTGTTCTTCCGAATATCTACGAATTTCACCTCTACACTCGGAGTTCCACATACCTCTTCCGTACTCAAGACTGCCAGTATCAAAGGCAATTCCAAGGTTGAGCCCTGGGCTTTCACCTCTGACTAAACAGTCCGCCTACGCTCCCTTTACGCCCAGTAATTCCGAGCAACGCTAGCCCCCTTCGTATTACCGCGGCTGCTGGCACGAAGTTAGCCGGGGCTTCTTCTCCGGGTACCGTCATTATCGTCCCCGGTGAAAGAATTTTACAATCCTAAGACCTTCATCATTCACGCGGCATGGCTGCGTCAGGCTTTCGCCCATTGCGCAAGATTCCCCACTGCTGCCTCCCGTAGGAGTTTGGGCCGTGTCTCAGTCCCAATGTGGCTGATCATCCTCTCAGACCAGCTACTGATCGTCGCCTTGGTGGGCCTTTACCCCACCAACTAGCTAATCAGACGCGGGCCGCTCCAATGGCGATAAATCTTTCCCCCGAAGGGCACATCCGGTATTAGCTCAAGTTTCCCTGAGTTGTTCCGAACCAAAGGGCACGTTCCCACGTGTTACTCACCCGTCCGCCACTAATCCCGAAGGATCCGTTCGACTTGCATGTGTTAGGCCTGCCGCCAGCGTTCGCTCTGAGCCAGGATCAAACTCTCAGGTTGAGTTGACATTGACTTCAGACTTCCAGTCCCGGGGGAAAACCCAGAACCAGGTATCTGGTTTGCATAGTTTCTTGACGAGTTCCCATCACACAGTGACCAACCCGAAGGTCAGCCACCATATTAATGGTGTCTTCAAGAGACCGCATTTGTCAGCGTCGAAGGTTACCTCGAAGGGTAACCGCCAGAGCGCCGCCGCCTGCGTTTCTCTTTCCAAATCAACAATGTCAAAGACCCGAACCGCCTCTCAGCG
>NZ_JBWKSF010000019.1:0-11088 GCF_059419665.1 Caulobacter sp. GW821-FHT05F04 | reverse complement strand
TCGCGGGCCTGCTGGGCGCGGCTCCGCCGGCCGGCTGCGCCGACCCGCCGCCCGATCCAGGACCCGGGCCAGGTCCTCCGCCGGCGCCGCTGGGAGCCGGCGTATCGGGACCCGGCCGCGGTCCGCCGGAGCCGCCGGCGGTCGAAGCCGCCGCGGCCAAGCCCGCCCCGCCGCGCGCGGCCATCTGCGCCGCGCCCGCCCCGACCATGGCCATGCCCGCCACGGTCAGGCCCGTGCCGACCGCCGCTCCGGCGCCCAGTTGCGGCGCGCCCGACACCAAGCCCGAGGCGATGCCCGGCCCGAAGATCGACAGGCCCAGGAGCGTCAGGGCCGCCAAGGCCATGGCCAGGACCTCTTCCAGGGTCGGCTGACCGGAGGCGGCGCTGTTGAATTCCGAAAACAGCGTCGAGCCGATCCCGACGATCACCGCCAGGACCATCACCTTGACGCCGGAGGCGATAACCGCGCCGAGAACACGCTCGGCCAGGAACGCGGTGCGGCCAAAAAGGCCGAACGGGACGAGGACGAAGCCGGCCAGGGTGGCCAACTTGAACTCTATGAGGACCACGAAAATTTGCACCGCGATCACGAAGAAGGCGACGATGACGAGCAGGGCCACGGCCAGCAGGATCACGATCTGGACGATGTTTTCGAAGAAGCCGGGAAAGCCGCCCAGCTCGCTGGCCGCCTGCAGGATCGGCTTGCACGACGAGATCCCCAGGGCCGCCAGCTTGCCGGGCCGCAGGAAGTCGTCGGCCGAAATTCCCGCGCCCGAGGCCTTCAGGCCTAGACCCGAAAAGCTCTTCAGAACGATCAGGCTGAGCGCGTGGAAGTTGCCGATCAGGAAGGCGAAAAAACCGACATAGAGCGTCTTCTTGACCAGGCGCGCGGTGACGTCGTCCTGGGCCCAGGCCCAGAACAGCGCCGCCAGGGTCATGTCGATGGCCACCAGGGTGGTGGACAGGAACGCCACCTCCCCGCCCAGCAGGCCAAACCCGCTGTCGATGTGCTGGGTGTAGACGTCCAGCATCCGGTCGATGACGCCGGTGTCGCTCATGACGCCGGCCGCCTGAAGAAGTGCTCCCGGGCCGCGGCCCAGGCTGCGCGGCAGGCTTCATCGCCCTCCCCCGCCGTCCTGCAGCGCGCAAGCTCGCTCTGGGCCCCGGCCGACCTTGTCGGCGCTGGGGTCACAATTGGCGCTTGGGACGCCCTGCCCGCCAAGACAGCGGCCCCAAGCAAGATGATCAGCGCGGTCCCCCAGACGAGGGCCCGAAAGCCGGCGGACTGTTTCATGGCTGGGGCGCGGCTCCCATGAACTTGGAGAAGCGGGCCTTGGCGTCGGCGCGCGCGGCGGCGCGATCGGCCGCCTCCAGGGCCTGCGCCCGGCCATTGGCCACCACCACGGCGGTCAGGGCCGAGAGCTGTTGGGCCTGCAAGGCCAGGAGTTGGTTGCCGGCCTGGGCCGCCTGCAGCGCGCCGCTGGCGCCCTGGCTGGCCGACACCAGGCTCTGCATCTCGCCACGGCTGGTCTCAAGACCGCCGACCACACCGGCCTGGACCTTCAAGGCGTCCTCGAACCCGGCCACCGAGGTGGTCCAGCGGGCCTCGGCCCGGGCGGTCAGGTCGGCATCCGTGGCGAGAAGATCGGCCACGTCATAGTGGCGATGAAAGGCGTCCTGGATGTCCTGGACATTGTAGGCCAGGGCCCGGGCCTCGCCGAGCAGCGCCTGGGTCTCGGCGACCTGCTGCTGCAACGCCGACAGCGACGAATACGGCAAGCTGGCCAGATTGCGCGCCTGGCCGATCAGCATCTGAGCTTGGTTCTGCAAGCTGCTGATCTGGTTGTTGATCTGCTGCAAGGCTCGCGCCGCCTGCAGCACGTTCTGAGCGTAGTTGCTGGGATCGTAGACGGCGACCTGGGCCACGGCCGTGGTGACCAAGGCCGGCGTGGCCGCCAGGGCGACCGCGCCGCACAGCAGCGCCGCCATGCGGCGACGGGAGAGGCGTCGGGAAACACTCATCGCGAGGACTCCGGGAGTGTGATGGACGGCAGGAGGTCGGCGGCCCAGAAGAGGCCCCGATGGCGCAGCCAGCCGGCGGCGAAGTCCTCGGGACCCTGGGCCGCGAGGACGGCGGCGATGTCGGCCTGGTCGGCTTTCGAGGAGGCCGCGCAGAAGGCCAGAGCGACGGGCCCCAGGCCCAGGTCGAACAGGCGCTCGCCCGCCCGGGACTGGACGTAGTAGTCGCGCTTGGGCGCGGAGCGGCTGAGGATCTCGACCTGGCGGGCGCTGAGCCCGAAGCGGGCGTAGATCGCCGCGCTCTGCGGCTCCAGGGCGCGCGGGTTGGGCAGGAAGATCCGCGTCGGGCAGCTCTCGACGATCACCGGGGCGATCGGGCTGGCGTCGATGTCGGTCAGCGACTGGGTGGCGAACACCACCGAGGCGTTCTTCTTGCGCAGGGTCTTGAGCCATTCGCGCAGCTGGGCGCCAAAGGCCGGGTCATCGAGCGCCAGCCAGCCCTCGTCGATCAGGATCAGGGTCGGCCGACCGTCCAGCTCAAGTTCGACGCGATGAAAGAGATAGGCCAGCACCGCCGGTGCGGCGGCCGTGCCCAGCAGCCCCTCTGTCTCGAACGCCTGGATGGCGCCGGCGGCCAGGGCTTCGTGGTCGGCGTCGAGCAGTCGCCCCCAGGGCCCGGCCAGGGTGTAGGGCGTCAGGGCGCTCTTCAGGTCCAGGGTCGGCAGCAGGGCCGCAAGCCCCGTCAAGGTCCGCTCATCGACCGGGGCGGAGGCCAGGCTGGCCAAGGCCGACCAGATGTGGTCGCGCACCGTCGGGGTGACCGGCACGCCCTGCGCCGAGAGCAGGACCGCGATCCACTCGGCGGCCCAGACCCGCTCGGCCGGATCGTCCACGCCCGCCAGAGGCTGCAAGGCCACCGCCGGACGCTCGGCGTCGAGCAGCACGCCGCCCAGGTCATGAAAGACCCCGCCCATGCCCAGGGCCGCGGCCCGGATCGAGCCGCCGAAGTCGAAGGCGACGATCCGCGCGCCCGCATAGCGCCGAAACTGCAGGGCCAGCAGCGCCAGGAGCACGCTCTTGCCCGCCCCCGTCGGCCCGACCACCAGGGCGTGGCCGACATCGCCGACGTGCAGCGAAAGCCGAAACGGCGTCGAGCCCTCGGTCTTGGCCATCAGCAGCGGCGGACCGCCCAGGTGTGGGTTGGAGGACGGCCCGGCCCAGACGGCCGACAGCGGCGCGATATGGGCCAGGTTCAGGGTCGATAGCGGCGGCTGGCGGACATTGGCGTAGGTCTGGCCTGGCAGCGTTCCGAGCCACGCCTCGACTGCGTTGATCCGCTCCTTGATGATCGTGAAATCCCGGCCGGCGATGACCTTCTCGGCCAGGGCCAGCTTGGCGTCGGCGCGGTCGGGATCCTCGTCCCAGACCACGAGGCTGGCGGTGACATAGGCATAGGCCACGGCGTCGCCGCCGAGGTCCTGCAGCGCCTGGTCGGCCTCATCGGCCTTGTTGACGGCGTCGTTGTCGACCAGGGCCGAGGGCTGCTGGGACAGGGCCTCCTGCAAGAGGACACCGATCGACTTGCGCTTGGCGAACCATTGGCGCCGGATCTTGCCGATCAGGCGGTTGGCGTCGGCCTTGTCCAGGCACAGGGCGCGGGTCGACCAGCGATAGGCGAAGGCCAAGCGGTTAAGCTCATCGAGGACGCCCGGCACGGTCTGGCTGGGAAAGCCGACGATGGTGAGGACACGCAGATGCGCATCGCCGACCCGTGGCTCCAGCCCACCGTCCAGCGGCTGCGTCGCCAGCAGGACGTCCAGATGCATGGGCGTCTCAGGCACGCGCACGCCTTGGCGCTGGGTGGTCACCGCCCCGTGCAGAAAGCCCAAGGTGGCCGCGTCTGACAGCCAGGCCGCCTCGCGGGTCAACCCCTGGATCAAGGCCAGCAGGCGATCGGACCGGTCGATGAAGCCGGCCAGTTGAGCGCGCCAGTCGATGTCGGCGCGAGCGCGTCCCTCGACGAAGAGGTTCTCCATCCGCCCCGTCCGCTCGGCCGGCGGCAGATAGACGAGCGTCAGGAAGTAGCGGCTCTCGAAATGCGCCCCCTCCTCCAAAAAGGCCTGGCGGCGCTCGATATCGACCAGGGCCGAGACCGGGTCGGGGAAGATGCTGTCCGGGTAGGCCATGGCCGGGTCGCGGCGGGCCTCGATAAAGATCGCCCAACCCGAACCCAGCCGACGCAAGGCGTTGTTCAGCCGCGCGGCGACGGCGGCGACCTCGGCGTCGCCGACGGAGTCGAGGTCAGGACCCCGGAAGCCAGCCGTGCGCTGGAAGGCGCCGTCCTTGTTGAGCACCACGCCCGGCGCGACCAGGGCCGCCCAGGGCAGGTAGTCACAGAGGCGCTTGGGCCGGCGGGCATATTCGCGAAGGTCCAGCATGGCTAGACCTCCAGACGCGTGGGCACGCGCACGTGCCGGCGGCCCACCTCGAAGATCAGCGGGTCGTGGCGCGCGGCCCAGACCGCCAGGCCATGGCCGACCAGCCAGACCCCGACGCCGACCAGCCAGAGCCGCAGGCCCAGGCCCAAGGCGGCGGCCAGGGTGCCGTTGACCAGGGCGATCGCGCGCGGGGCCCCGGCCAGCAACATCGGCTCAAGCAGGGCCCGATGCACGGGCGCGGCGAACCCCAAAGCGCGATCGCTGGCCATCAGATCACCGCCCCGCCGCCGAACGAGAAGAACGACAGGAAGAAGCTGGAGGCGGCAAACGCGATCGACAGCCCGAAGACGATCTGGATCAGCTTGCGCGAGCCGCCGGAGGTGTCGCCAAAGGCCAGGGTCAGGCCGGTGACGATGATGATGATCACCGCGATGATCTTGGCGACGGGCCCTTCGATCGACTCCAGGATCCGCTGCAACGGCTCCTCCCAGGGCATGGACGAGCCGGCCGCCTGGGCGTGGCTGGCGGCCAGGATCGCCATCCCGGAAAGCCCGGCGGCGATCGACCGCAGGGTCAGGCGCGAGAAGCGCCAGCGGGGTGGTTCAAACGGGGATCCGGGCGCGACGAGGCTACGAGACATGGGGCATCTCCTTCGAGGTCAGGGCGGGGGTGAGCTGGTAGGCGCCGTCGGGGCCAAGGCCCTTCAGGCGCGCCAGATCGACAAGGCGCCGCTGCCGGCCGCGGCCGGAGATGACGGCCACCAGATCGATGGTTTCGGCGATCAAGGCGCGGGGCACGGTGACCACCGCTTCCTGGATCAGCTGTTCGAGGCGCAGCAGCGCCCCCAGGGCCGACCCGGCGTGCAGGGTGGCCACGCCGCCCGGATGGCCGGTGCCCCAGGCCTTGATCAGGTCGAGGGCTTCGGCGCCCCGGACCTCGCCGATGATGATGCGGTCGGGCCGCAGGCGCAGGGACGAGCGCACGAGGTCGGCCAGACTCGCCACGCCCTCCTTGGTGCGCAGGGCCACCAGGTTGCGGGCCGGACATTGCAGCTCGCGCACGTCCTCGATCAGGACGACGCGCTCATCCAGGGCGGCGACTTCGGCCAGCAGCGCGTTGACCAGGGTGGTCTTGCCGCTGGAGGCGGGACCCACGACCACGATGTTGCGACGCTCGACCACGGCATCGGCGAGCGCCCTCGCCTCCTCCGCCCGCATCACGCCCTGCTCGACATAGGCGCCGAGGGGGAAGACCACGCTGGCGGGCTTGCGCAGGGAGAATGCCGGCCCTGAGACCAGCGGCGGCAGCAGACCCTCGAAGCGCTCGCCGCCGCCCGGCAGTTCGGCGGCCAGACGCGGCCGGCCGGCATGGACCTCGCCCCCGACGTGATGGGCGACCAGCCGAATAATCCGCTCGCCGTCGGCGGCGCTCAGCGTCAGATCGGCGGGCCGCAGCCCCACGTCGAACCGGTCGATCCAGACCGTCCCATCGGGGTTGAGCATGACCTCGGCGATGCCGGGGTCTTCCAGACGGGCCAGCAGCAGCGGGCCCAAGGCCGTGCGCAGCATGCGATGGCTGCGCGACATCTCCAGATCAGGCTTGGAAGGCTCCACGGCGAATCCCCGTTGTTGACGGGGATGAGTAAGAAGACCGCGTCCGGCCCGGGCTCAACAGCCAAACGGTCCGAGAAAACAAAGGCTACGAGAGAGAACCTCGCTGCATGGCGAGCGGCGGATTCTGCGCTAGATCCGTGAGCGGGGCGCCTTGGCTATCGGACCCTGCGGTCAGGATGCGCCATTTGCTGCCGTTGGCGCGCCTCCAGGAAGGCGACGTCCAGCGCCTTGCAGAAAGAAGCCTGCATCGACCCGTGTCAGACGCTGGCGGTGCCGATCAGCGCCAAGAGCCTTCGGGCAACAGCTCGCCGCGAACAGCACGCGTGAGGGCTTGGCGCAGCGCCCCCGTGTCGAGAGGTAGGCAGTAGGCCGGCCTGGCGCGTTCGAACCTCCAGCTGTCGGCCAGGGCGCCGGCGTCGAAAGACTCGAAGCCGAACTGATGAACCAGATCGGACACGATACGCTTCGCCTCGCTATCGTCGCCGGCCACAGGAAGGGCCCGCCGGGCTCCGGAGGCTAGCCGCGCTCCCGCGGGATTCAGGTCGCGGGCCAGGATCGCGTTGAAGGCCTTGACCAGTCGGGCGTCAGGAAAACGCCTGGCGACGAGTTCGCTCGTCGTGATTTCGTTGTCGTCCAGTTCGTGGATCGCGCCGTCGCGCTCCGGATAGTAGTTGTTGGCGTCGACGACGATCTTGCCAGCCAGCCGTCCCTGTTCAAGTTCGAGTACGCGAACGAGGGGAATGGCGACCAGGACGAGATCCCCGAATGCGGCGGCGTCATCGGCCGAGCCAGTCAGGGCGCCGGATTCCCGCGCGAACTGGTCCAGCGTCTTCGGGTCGCGAGAGTTGCTGACGAGCACCTCGTGTCCGGCCTCGATGGCGAGACTTGCAAAAGCGCGTCCGATATTTCCCGCGCCGATCGTGGCGATACGCATTGCAACACCGTCGGTTACTCGTGCGGCGTAGGTGGTGGCCGTCTGGACCAAGGTCAAGCGCGGGCATGCTGAGAGCGCGGCCTGCACGCCACAGCCCCCCCTCTCCAACCGACCCGAAGGTCCTGCGTCGCCGGCCTGTACGCGCCATGTAGTCGCCGAGCGGAAAGACCACGCTGGCCGGCTTGCGCAGGGAGAAGGCCGGGCCTGACACCAACGGCGGCGGCAGGCCCTCGAAGCGCTCGCCGCCGCCCGGCAGTTCGGCGGCCAGGCGCGGCCGGCCGGGATGGACCTCTACCCCGACGTGATGGGCGACCAGGCGGATGATCCGCTCGCCGTCCGCCGCGCTCAGCGTCAGATCAGCGGGCCGCAGACCGACGTCGAACCGGTCGATCCAGACCGAACCATCGGGGTTGAGCATGACCTCGGCGACGCCGGGATCTTCCAGGCGCGCCAGCAGCAGCGGGCCCAGGGCCGTGCAGCATGCGATGGCTGCGCGACATCTCCAGATCAGGCTTGGAAGACTCCACGGCGCATCCCCGTTGTCGACGAGGATGAGTAAGAAGGCCGCGTTCCGCCCGGCTTCAACAGCCAAATGGCCCGGGGAAACAAAGGCTACGAATGGGAATCTGACTGCATGGCGACCGGTAGCTCGCGTGCCAAGATCCAAGATCGGAGCCGCTTTGACCTATGGATTTTTGAGGTCGGATCGCGCCAATAGGCGAACCGGGCGTCGCGCCACAATGGGGGCATTCGTCCACTTCAGGCGAGACGGTTTGTCGCGGGCCGAGCCAAGCGGCCTTAGGACTCGCGCAACGTGGTTCCGCGAAGCTCCGCCTTGGCCCGCTCCACGAGGCCACCAGGGAGACCTCCGATGGCTCGACAGGATCACGCGAGGCGCATCGCCACGACAAATGGGGTGTAAGTCCTTGGCCCGGATCCAAACCCATACGCTCGAGGAAGTCCGTGACCTGATCCTCGCCGACCACGTCATGCTGCTGGCGGGCGAGGAAGCGATGCTGCAGCGCCTGCCTCGGGGCCGCTGGATTGGCGGCACCGCCACCCACTTCATTTCGCCGCGGGGGGGCGAAGCCGCCCGCGAGCGGATACTGGTGACGGACATCACCAGTCACGTGGAGGCCGTGGAGATCCGCGCCTACACGACCCGATCGATCCAGCGGCTGGCCGCCGACTACCCGGCCAACGGCTTCTCCAGCATCATCATTCCAGGCCTCAGCGACATCCACGCCGCCTTCGCGCGCGATGTCCAAAGCTACGAGGGCTTGTTCAACTCGCCGCTGATCGGATGGATCGCGGCGGCGGACCTGAACGATCCGGCGCGCACGCCCAAGTGCTTCGTGGGCGACGGCGTCCCGCGCGACGATATCGCCGCAGTCATGCACGTCACCCTGCGCGCCGGCCAGAGCGCTCGCACCGACATCATCAACCCCTTCGCGCCGGGCGACGGCCCCGTCTTCGAGTTCGATGAAGAGGGTTTCGTGATCGACGGCGCCTGCGCCATCGACGGGCGAAAGGACGACTTCGCCGCCTATCTGGCCGCGCGGCCTGACCAGATGCGTCTACCGCTGGTGGCCGACTATCATGGCGCCCTGGTCAATGTCTCGATCCGATCTTGCGACGCCCAAGCGGGGCGGGTCGAGTTCTTCGCCCCGGTCATTCGCGGCGTCAGCTACCGGTTCGCCGCCCCCCCGGCCGAACGGCGGGACCCGTTCGCCGCCGCCATCGCGCGCACGGCGCCCGAGCAGGTGGCCATGTCGTGCAACTGCATCCTCAACTACAGCTATTTTGGGCTGGAGGGCCGCGCGACCGGGCCGTTCATGGGGCCGGTCAGCTTCGGCGAGATCGCCTACATCCTCTTCAACCAGACCCTGACCTTCCTGATCATCGAGGAGGTCGAAGCCGACGCGGAGGTGCTGCAGGCGCGGGAGGAGCGGGCGCGGCGGTGGGCCATGGTCTCACGTTGCATCGACGACCGCCTGCGCGCGCGCGAGGCGCTGGAGGAGGCCAAGACGCGGGCCGAGGCGGCCAACCGCGCCAAGGACGACTTCCTGGCCAATGTCAGCCACGAGATCCGAACGCCCATGACCGGCATCATGGGCATGGCGCATCTGCTGCTGAGCGAGGATCTTCCCGACCGGCAGAGGCGGTTCGTCAAGGCCATAGACGCCTCGGCCAAGAGCCTGCTGACGATCATCAACGACCTGTTGGACATGTCCAAACTGGAGGCCGGCAAGGTCGAGCTTGAGACCGTTCCCCTCAGCCTGGAGGCGCTGGTCGGCGAGGTCATGCAGCTGCTGTCGGCCCGCGCCGCCGAAAAGGGCCTGGAGCTGACCTGCCATCTCGATGCCGCGAGCCGCGCGCGCCTTCTGGGCGATCCGACCAGGTTGCGCCAGGTGCTGCTCAATCTCGTCTCCAACGCCCTGAAGTTCACCGACCAAGGTTTCGTCTCGGTGTCGGTGCGCGCCCAGGCGGCCACGGCGCGGGGCCTGCCCCTGCGGATCGCGGTCGAGGACAGCGGGCCCGGCGTGGCCGATGCGGCCAAGCCCCGTCTCTTCGAGAAGTTCGAGCAGGCCGACGGCTCAATCACACGCCGGTTCGGCGGGACAGGCCTGGGACTGTCGATCTGCCGCTCGCTGGTCGAGCTGATGGGCGGCCAGATCGGCATGATGGACCGCCCGGGCGGCGGCAGCACCTTCTGGGTGGAACTGACTCTGCAGACGGTGGAAAACGTACCGCTGGAACACTCTGCGGCCCCTGCCGGCGCATCCGATGAGGCCCAGCACCCCATCCGGCGTCCAACCGGTCCCCTCAAGATCTTGCTGGCCGAGGACAACGAGATCAACGTGCTGGTCGCCACCGCCCTGCTGGAAAGCGCCGGCTATCAGGTGGACACCGTGGTCAACGGCGCGCAGGCGCTGGCGGCGGCCGCCTCGCAACCCTATCGCTTGGTCCTGATGGACGTGCACATGCCCGTGCTGGACGGGCTCGAAGCGGCCCGGCGCATTCGGGCGCTGGGCGGCGGCGGCGCCCGCGTGCCGATCATCGCAATGACCGCCGGCGTGACGCCGAAGGAGCGCGACGCCTGTCTCGCGGCGGGCATGGATGGCTTCGTCTCCAAGCCGTTCGTGCCGCAGGTCTTCTTGACGACGATCGCGCGCCACGAAGGCGAAGCCCGATCAGAAAGCAAGCGGGGTCGCAACGGAGCTTGATCGCAAGCACGCAGAGCGAAGTGTGGACTGGGCACAGCGCGTCAGGAACGGACGCGCGGGCCTAGCCGGAAACCCGACGTTGGAGCGCCCTGACCTACTTTGCTCTTTCCGTCGTTCCCCGGGGCGTCGTCTGGCGCCCTCGTCCGCTGCGCTGCCTAGAGAACGCCGCCGCGATCACTGTCCCGCCGCCTCCAAAATCAGCGCGGCGACCTCGCGGGGATGGGAGATGAGCGAGACGTGGCTCGACGGTAGCTCGACTGTTCGCGCGCCCATGCGGGAGGCCATGTAGCGCTGCAGGTCGGGATTGATCGTCCGATCCTGAGTGGAGACGGCGTAGAATCTGGGCTTGGAACGCCAGGCCGCCTGGCTGACACGTCCGGCCAGGAGCGCCTTCCGGAATGGCTGCTGCACGGCGAACAGGACCCGAGCCTTGGTCGCCGGCAGATCGCCCGCGAAGTCCCGTAGGAAGGCTTCCTCGGTCAGGCGGCCCTCGTCGCCGTCATAAACGATCCCCGCCGACGCCGGAGGAGTCGGGTAGCGGGCGGCGAGCGCCGCATAATCCTCCCCAGCGTCCGGGGCCCGGGCCGCAACATAGACCAGGGCCGAGACGTGCGGATGGACGCCGGCCTCGGTCACGATCATGCCGGAGAAGGAATGGCCCGCCAGCACGGTGGGCCCGTCCTGCCGATCCAGCACCTTGCGGCAAGCGGCAACCGCCTCCTCCAGCGTCGTCAGCGGGTTTTGGACGGAGGTGACGTTAAGCCCGCGCGCCTGGAGGCGCGGAATGACCTCCGTCCAGCTCGAGCCGTGGGCGAACAGCCCGTGGACGAGGACGACGTTGGTCGCTTTCGCTGGCGG
>NZ_JBWKSF010000018.1:0-16958 GCF_059419665.1 Caulobacter sp. GW821-FHT05F04 | reverse complement strand
TCGTCGCCGCAAACGGCATGCTTAAATCCGGCCAGCCTTGGCAAAAACCCGCTTGACCCAACACAGTCGCCGGCTCTACGCTGCGCTTCGGCCGGGATGACAAGAGTTGGTGCGGTTGAGGAGGCGAAATTTCGCCGCGAAGTTCCGCTCAAGGATCGCTACGGTGTCGCTCACTGACACCAGCGTTCGAAAGACCCTTGATGCGCCTTCTCGCCACCTTGGCCGCCACGGCCTTCCTCGCCGCCGGCGCGGCCCACGCCCAGGTCACGCCGACCGCCCCGCCACAGATGGCCGCCGCGCCCTCGGCCAACGCCCTGGCCGGCAAGGCCTTCCTGGAAAAGAACGCCAAGGCCCCGGGCGTGGTCACCCTGCCATCGGGCCTGCAGTACAAGGTCGTGACCTCGGGCCCGAAGACCGGCCCGTCGCCCAAGCTCGGCGACATCGTCAAGGTCAATTACGAGGGCAAGCTGCTGGACGGCACGGTGTTCGATAGCAGCTTCGCGCGCGGCAAGGCGGCGATCATGCCGGCCGACGGCCTGATCCAGGGCTGGTTGGAGGCCCTGCCGAAGATGAAGGTCGGCGACGAGTGGACCCTCTACATTCCCTCGGAGCTGGGCTACGGCCCCCGCGACATGGGCGAGATCCCGCCGGACAGCGTGCTGGTGTTCCGCCTGCAGCTGCTGGGGATGCTGGCGGTCGACTGATCGACGGAAGCGGCGCCCGGATCTCTCCTCCCCTTTTGGGGGAGGTGGATCGGCGCGAATACGCGACGAGACGGAGGGGGACGGCGCGGGCCTGGTGGCGCGGCGCCGACCCCCTCCACCGCCGTTCGGCGGTCCCCCTCCCCCATAGGGGGAGGAGAGGGGACGCCCGGCTCGGCTTATTTCCGGCTCTTCATCAGCGGCTGGATCTTCTCGCCGAAGTCCTCGACGCCCTTCACGAAGTCGTCGAAGGTCAGCAGCACCCCGGCCGTGCCGGGCACCGCGGCGATCTCGTCCATCATCCGGGCGATGCTCTCATAGCTGCCGACCAGCGTGCCCATGTTCAGGTTCACCGCCGATTCCGGCGCGGCCAGCTGGGTGGTGTTGGTCGTCGCGCCGGCCTTGGCGTTAGGCGCGGCCTGCTGGGTCAGCCAGGCCAGCGCCTCCTGGTCCGCGCCGTCGCGGTACTTCTGCCACTTGGCCATGGCCTTCTCGTCGGTCTCGTCGGCGATGATCATGAACAGGATGAACGACTTGACGTCGCGGCCGGTCTTTTCGGCGGCCGCTTCCAGCCGCTTGTTGACGCTGGCGAAGGCGGTCGGGGTGTTGGTCCCCTTGCCCAGGGCGAAGCTGTAGTCGGCATATTGCGCCGTGAAGGCCAGGCCCTCGTCGGACGAGCCGGCGCAGATCAGCTTGGTCTCCTTGGGATGCGGGCTGACCCGGCAGTCGTCCATGGTGAAGTACTTGCCCTTGAAGTCCGAGACGCCGGTCTCCAGAAGGTCCTTCAGCACGGTCGTGTATTCGGCCAGGTAGTTGTAGCGGTCGGTATAGTGCGCTTCGCCCGGCCACAGGCCCATCTGGCTGTACTCGGCCTTCTGCCAGCCGGTCACCAGGTTGATGCCGAAGCGGCCCGGGGCGATCGAGTCGATGGTCGAGGCCATGCGCGCCACGATGGCCGGCGGGATGGTCAGGGTGGCGACGGTGGCGAAGATCTTGATCTTGCTGGTCACGGCCGCCAGGCCCGACATCAGGGTGAAGCTCTCGAGATTGTGCTCCCAGAACTGGGTCTTGCCGCCGAACCCGCGCAGCTTGATCATCGAGAGCGCGAAGTCGAAGCCGTACTTCTCGGCCTTCTGGGTGATCTCCTTGTTGAGCGCGAAGCTGGGCATGTACTGCGGCGAGGTCTCGGAGATGAGCCAGCCGTTGTTGCCGATGGGGATGAAGACGCCGACCTGCATGGGTTTATTCCCCTGTGGTTCTTGAGATGACGGGCGCGCTCACGCGCCCTCCAGAAACTTGATCAGACCTTCGTTGAAGGTCTCGGGATCGGTGACGGTGAAGCCGTGGCCGCCCCAGGCGGCGACCTGGTAGTCGGCGTTGGGCAGGCGGCCGGCCAGGCGCTGCGAGCAGCTGGGCGGCACCAGCATGTCGTCGGCGCTGGCGCTGATCAGCACCCGGTGGGTGATCTCCTCCAGCCGCGCGTCGACGTCGAAGGCCAGCAGGGCGTTGATCCGGGCCAGCATCACCTCGCGCGGCGGGAAGCCGGCCACGTGGTGAGGCTCCTCGGCCTGCAGGCGCGCGTGGTTCCGCGAAATCCAGTCGGCCGGATAGAGGAAGATCGGCTGGGCGTGGACATAGGCTTGCGGTCCGCTGTCGTTCAGCAGATGGATGCGGGTGTCGAAACAGCGCTGGATGTGCGGATCGGGCCGCGACCAGCCGTTGACCACCACCAGCTTGCCCAGGCGATCGGGCTGGTCCAGCGCGAGCTGAAGGCCCGCATTGCCGCCGGCCGCGTGGCCGACCACGTGGGCCTTTGGCAGGGCCAGGGCGTCCATGACCTTGACCATGTCGTCGGCCATATGGGCGACGGTATAGTCGTCTGGCAGCTCGCGGACGCTGCGGCCCGTGCCGCGATGGTCGTAGAGCACGACCGGCCAACGCTCGGTCAGGGCCGCCATCTGCGGGGCCCAGAACGCGCCCGAGCCGCCCAGGCCCGAAGACAGCAGCACGACCTCGCGGCCGGCGACCGGACCGCCGTGCAGCTCGTAGTGGAGGCCGTCGACCGTGCCGGAGGTCATGCGGCTACTTCTTCCCGATGTGCGCGACGCTGGCGATCTCGACCACGAAGCCGGGCTTCACCAGGCCGCACTGGATGCAGTAGCGGGCGGGTTTGTCGCCGGGGAAGTACTCTGCATAGACCTTGTTGATCGTCTGGTAGAAGCTCCAGTCGGTCAGGAAGATGTGGTTCATGGTCACGTCCTCCATGGTGCCGCCGGCGGTCTCGATCACCGACTTGATGGTCTCCAGCACCTGCCGGGTCTGGGCCTCGGCGTCGTCGGGGAAGGCGACGTTGTTGTCCTTGTCGAAGGCGAGCGTGCCCGAGACGTAGACGATGCCGTCGGCCAGGGTCCCGGGCGAGAACGGGGCGATCGGCGTGCCCGTCCCGGGCGGGGTGATGACGGTCTTGGGCATGGTGTTGCTCCTCTAAATCCTCATCAAATCCGACCTTCCCGGCGAATGCCGGGACCCAGATTCATCCGGGTCGGTTTGGGTGTTCGCGCCTGCTGGCCGGTCCGCTTCCGGTACTTCCATGGGTTCGATCTGGGCCCCGGCATTCGCCGGGGAGATCGGAGTGGGGTGGTTAGGTTTCCGGCGCCAGCTGCCCGAACGCCCCCTTGAAGTCGGCGGTCGTCGAGACCCAGCCGAAGAAGCTCTCGATGTTGAACAGCGCCGCCTTCTGCACGAAGTCGGGGCCCGCCTGGTGGGTGGCGTCTTCCAGCACGGTCCCGAAATATTCGAGGAAGAAGCCGTCGCGCAGGGTCGACTCGACGCAGACATTGGTGGCGATGCCCACGAACACCAGGTGGCGGATGCCGCGCGCCCGCAGCACGCTGTCCAGCTGGCTGTTGAAGAAGCCGCTGTAGCGGGTCTTGTGCAGCTGGATGTCGCCCGGCTCGGGCTTTAGCGCGTCGACCAGCTCGTAGTCCCACTGGCCGCGCGCCAAGAGCTTGCCCCGCAGCTCGGGCCGGGCGCGCATGGTCTTCAGGGCGTTGGACTTCCACCAGTTGGGCGAGCCGGGACCGCCGGCCTCGACATACTGATCGTCCCAGCCGTTCTGGAAAAAGATCACCTGCATCCCGGCGGCGCGGGCCACGGGCAGGATGGTCTTGATCTCCTCGATCACCTTCGCGGCGCCCGAGATGTCGAAGCCGGCCAGGTCGAGATAGCCGCCCTTGGAGGCGTAGGCGTTCTGCATGTCGATGACGATCACCGCCGTCGTCTTCGGGTCGACCGGGATCGGCTCGGGCCGCGCGGGCAGCATGATCGCGCCGGGCGAAAGCGGGGTGATCGGAGAGCTCATCGACGCGGCTCCTTGTGAAATCCGAGGGGCATGGAATACCATCCCGCGTAACGTTGCAATCCGAACCGTTCGGTCCATGTTTGACCAAATGGTCCAAGTTTGAGCTGGCATGACCGACGCCGCCGCCAAGACCGTCAAGCCGTCGCGCAAGGCCGCTGGCAAACCGGCGTCCAAGCGCGCGTCCGGCGCCCGCGAGCTGGTCAAGGCCGCTCAAAGCGTGGGCGACAGCGAGGCGGCCGGAGCGTCAAAGGGCGGCCGCAGCCCCGGGCCTCGCCAAAGGGCCCGCAAGGCCCGCAAGGCCGCTATCCTGAAGGCCGCGCTGGGCGTCTTCGCCCGCCTTGGCCTGGACGGGGCCAGCGTCGAGGCCATCGCCCAGGCCGCCGGGATCTCGAAGGCCAATCTCCTCTACTACCACCCGACCAAGGAGGCCCTGTACGTGGCGGTGCTGGAGCAGGGGCTGTCCCTGTGGCTGGCGCCCCTGAGTCGCTTCAGCGAGGGCGACGATCCCGCCGAGGCCATCGCCGCCCTGATCGACGCCAAGCTGGCGCTCAGCCGCGACCATCCGGAGGTCTCGCGGCTGTTCGCCCTGGAGATGCTGCGCGGCGCGCCGCTGCTGAAGCCCGTGCTCGCGGGGCCCCTGAAGGCGGTGTTCGACGCCAAGGTCACGGTGATCGCGGCGTGGGTGGCGGCGGGCAGGCTTGCCCCGGTGGACCCGCCGCACCTGATCTTCGCCCTCTGGGCCCTGACCCAGCACTATGCCGACTTCGCCGTCCAGGTGCGCGCCCTGACCGGTAAGTCCTTGTCCGACCAGCGTTTCATGCAGGAGACCCGGGCGGCGGTGACGGCGCTGGTCCTGGAGGGCTTAAGGCCGCGTTAAGCCTGAGCTGCGTCCACACGTCACCTTCCGGCGAACGCGGTTGTTCATCATGGTGACGGTCAATGACGCGACCGCGCCAACCTTTCCGGACCGCAGAAGCGCGGCCCATGCGACTGATCCACGGGATCGTCGGCGCGGCCGCCGTGCTGGTCGTCGTCTCGATCCTGGGCGGACTGGCCCTGGTGATCCTGGCCGCGCGCCAGCTGGACCACATGGAAGCGGTCGACGAGATCGAGATCACCCAGCGCACCATCGTCCGCACCCTGGAGCGGACAGAGCGCGAGGTGACGTCGGCCACGGTCTGGGACCAGGCCTACAAGGCCATGGGCTGGACGATCAACGCGACCTGGGCCGACACCGATTTCGCCACCTACTACCACGACCAGTTCAAGCACGACCTGACCTTCGTCATCCGCTCGGGGCAGGTGGTCTACGCCTCGACCGGCGGCAAGCGGGTTTCGGCCGACGCCCTCGGTGGCTTTCCCGCCGAAGCGGCCCCGATCGCCGCCGATGTGGCCGCCAAGGCCCGCGCGGCGCGCCGCGCCGGCAAGCTCAGCACCGCCGGCGAGGTGACGCGGACGGGTCTGATGCGGATCGACGACGATGCCTATCTGGTCGCCTTCGCCGCCGTGACGCCGGAGAGCCGGGCCGTCGCCGACCTCTATGACGGCCCGCCAGCGATCGTCGTCAGCGCCCGCCGGATGGACGCCGCCTTCGTTCATCAGTTGTCGGACGACCTGGGGCTGGACAACCTGGTCCTGATGCGCCGCCCGGGCGGCGATCCGCCGAAGGTCACCTTGCGCGACATCGAGGGTCATGCGTTCGGGGCCCTGGCCTGGAAGGCCAGGAACCCGGGTCTGAAGCTGCTGAAGAGCGTCGCGCCGTGGCTGCTGATCGGCTTTCTGGTGCTGGCCGCCGCCGGCGCCGTGCTGACCCAGCGCGTCGCCGAGGCCCTGCGCAAGCTGGAGGCCGGGCGCCTGGAGCTGCTGGCCGCCAAGGAGGAGGCCGAGGCCGCCAACGCCGCCAAGACCCGCTTCCTGGCCAATATGAGCCACGAGGTCCGCACCCCGCTGAACGGCGTGCTGGGCATGGCCCAGGTGATGGCCGCCGACACGCTCAGCGAGACGCAGGGCCGCCGCCTGAAGATCCTGCAGGAGTCCGGTCAGGCGCTGCTGGCCCTGCTGAACAGCATCCTCGACATCGCCAGGCTCGAGACCGGCGCGGTGCGGCTGCGGTCCGAGACCTTCGACCTGGCCGCCCTGGTCGAGGCCTCGTGCGCGGCCTTCTCCGGCGCGGCCGCGGCCAAGGGCCTGGACCTGACGTCGGACATCGCGCCCGAGCTGCGCGGCCGCTGGGTCGGCGACCCGATGCGTCTGCGCCAGGTGCTGGGCAACCTGGTGGCCAACGCCGTCAAGTTCACCGACCAAGGCGGCGTCACTGTCCGCGTCCGTCCCACCGCCAAGGGTCTGCGCTTCGAGGTCGAGGACACTGGCCTGGGCATCGCCGCCGAGGACCTGTCCGAGCTGTTCAAGACCTTCTCCCAGGTCGACAGCTCCCTGACCCGCGCCCACGACGGCGCCGGCCTTGGCCTGTCGATCTGCCGCGAACTGGTCGAACTGATGGGCGGCGCGATCGGCGTCCACTCGACGCCGGGGCAGGGGTCCAGCTTCCACTTCGTGGTCCCGCTGACCCAGGCGGTATCGGACCGGCCGACTCTGCGGGTGGTGCGGTAGGGAGACGGCTGCACAGTTCGCGCGCAGCCCCATCGTCAGGGCGCCGATAAATCGGGGCCTTTGACGCCACAGCATGGCGTGACGGCCGGCCAAGCCTCGCTCCGGCCGTCGCCCCTGCTAACCCTTGGCCACACCGTCGGCTTCGACGGTTCTGTCGGGGACGGGCTTTCAATGGGATCGGGTGTAACGGCGCCAACCAGGCGCCAGCTTCTTTCGGCCATCGCCAAGGTCGGCGGCACGGCCGCGCTGTATCAGGCCATGACCACGCTGGGCCACGCGGCCGAGACCCAGTTCCATGGCCCGCCGAACCTGCAGGGCGCGCGGCCCGGCGCTTCGGTGATCGTGCTGGGCGCGGGCCTGGCGGGGATGCTGGCGGCGTTCGAGCTGACCAAGGCCGGCTACAAGGTCAGGATCCTGGAGTTCCAGAACCGCGCCGGCGGCCGCAACTGGTCGCTGCGGGGCGGCGATACCTATACCGAACTCGGCGGCGCGACCCAGAAGGTGGCCTTCTCGCCGGGCAACTACCTGAACCCCGGCCCCTGGCGGATCCCGCACCACCACCGGACCCTGCTGCATTACTGCAAGTCGTTCGGCGTGGCCCTGGAGCCGTTCATCCAGTTCAACCACTCCGGCTGGGTCCACTCGTCCCAGGCCTTCGACGGCAAGCCGGTGCGCTTCAACGCCGCCGCCGCCGACTTCGAGGGCAATATCGCCGAGCTGCTGGCCAAGTCGGTCAACGCCAAGGCTCTGGACGACACCGTCACCCAGGAAGACCGTGACAAGCTGCTGGAGGCCCTGAAGGGCTGGGGCATGCTGGACAACGACTACAGGTATTCGGCCGGCCTGAAGGCCTCGGGCCATCGCGGCTTCGAGCGTCCGCCGGGCGGCGGGGTCAACGGCGCGCCGATCCCGTCCAAGGACCTCTACAAGCTGCACGACGTGCTGGACCCGCAGGTCTGGACCTCGATGGCCTTCTTCATGGGCCACGAGATGCAGACCACCATGTTCCAGCCGGTCGGCGGCATGGACATGATCGGCAAGGCCTTCGCCAAGCAGGTGGACGGCCTGATCACCTACAACGCCAAGGTCAGCAAGATCGCCCAGGACGACAAGGGCGTGGTGGTGACCTATGCCGACACCGCCACGGGCAAGGTGACCGACGCCAAGGCCGACTGGTGCGTCTGCACGATCCCGCTGGGCATTCTCGGCCAGATGGATCTGCAGGTGACCGACGAGATGATGGCCGCCATCAAGGCCGTGCCCTATTCCGGCCAGGTCAAGATCGGCCTGGAGATGAAGCGCCGCTTCTGGGAGGAGGACGACTACATCTACGGCGGCCACAGCTTCACCGACCAGGAGATCGCCCTGATCTCCTATCCGAACAACAACATGTTCAAGGACGGGCCGGCGGTGCTGCTGGGCGCCTTCGCCCGCGAGATGGGGGCCTATCGCCTGGCCGGCATGACGCCCGAGCAGCGGATCGAGGTGGCCCTGGCGCAGGGCTCGGTGCTGCACCCCAAGAGCTACCGCCAGGAGTTCGCCAGCGGGGCCTCGGTGGCCTGGAGCCGGGTGCCCTGGACGCTGGGCTGCTGCGCCCGCTGGAACGAGGATACCCGCAAGGAGCACTACCAGACCCTGGTCGGCATGGACCGCCGGATCGTGCTGGCCGGCGAGCACGCCTCCTACGTCGGCTGCTGGATGGAGGGGGCGCTGCTCTCGTCCATCGACGCCATCACCCGTCTGCACAAGCGCGCGCTGGAGGCTTGAGGATCATGCGGAAGATCATCTTAGCGACGGCGGCCCTGATCGCCTTTCCGGCCATGGCCCAGACTTCCGGCGGCGGCGACACCGGCGGTGGCATCGTCCGGGCGGTCAAGCCCGTGACGGGGGAGCAGGTCTATGGCGCGGTCTGCCAGGCCTGCCACATGGCCGACGCCAAGGGCGCGACCGGGGCGGGGACCATCCCGGCCCTGGCGAACAATCCGCGGCTGGCGGGGGCGGCCTATCCGATCATGATCGTGACGGGCGGCAAGGGCGCGATGCCAGGGTTCGTCGGCACGCTGAGCAACGCCCAGATGGCCGAGGCGGTGACCTATGTCCGCACGCACTTCGGCAACAGCTACGCCAAGCCGGTGACCGAGGCGGATGTGGCGAAGATCGCGAAGCCGCCGAGCGCTGGGGGGCACTGAGGCGAGGCCGGTATCGTCTCTCCTCCCCCTCTTGGGGGAGGGGGACCGCCGAACGGCGGTGGAGGGGGTCAGCGCCGCGTCAATTCAGGCCCGCGCCGTCCCCCTCCGTCACGGCGCGTATCGCGCCGCGCCACCTCCCCCAAGAGGGGAGGAGAGAGGTGTGCGGCGGCGTCTAGGGCGTCGTCCCCTCCACGAGCGGCGCGATCTGTTCCATCAGTTGCCGGGTCCCGTCCTCGCGGCCCTCGGGCGAGTAGTAGCCGTCCAGGAACACCCCGACCTCGGTGATCACCAGGCGCGTCTTGGGCCCCTCCGGGCGGATCTCGATGGTCGAGACCGACACCGAGGCCAGGTTGTCGCCGTGGTGCATCCAGTAGGTGTAGACGATCCGCTCATCGGGCACGATGTCGTGGTAGCGGCTGCGGAAGTGGTGCGGCGGCTCGCCCGGCGGGCGGCTGACGGCGTAGTCCTCGCCGCCGACGCGGAAGTCCATGCCGCTCTCCGGCGGGCCCCATTCCTCGGGACCGTGGAACCACTTGGCCTTCTGCTCCGGATCGGCGAAGGCGGAAAACACCCGGGCGGGCGAGGCGGCATAGACCCGCTCGACGACGAAGGTGGCGTGGATGGCGCTGCGGCCTGTCTTTGGGCGGTCGGTCATTTGGTTTCCCCGTCTTCCTCGGCGGCCAGAAAGGCGCCGAGCCGGTCGAGGCGCTGCTCCCATTGGGTGCGCCTCTGGTGGATCCACTGTTCGGCGACACTGAGGACATCGGGATTGATCCGGCAGATGCGCACCCGGCCGACCTTCTCCGACGCCACGATCCCGCCCGCCTCCAGCATGGCCAGGTGCTGCATGACCGCCGGCAGCGACATGTCCAGCGGCCGGGCCAGTTCGCTCACCGAGGCGGGGCCCCGGGAAAGCCGCTCGACCATGCTCCGCCGCGCGGGATCCGCGAGGGCCTGGAACATCAGGTCGAGCGAGGGTTGATGGTTAGGCATTAGATTAAGTATCGAGGTGTGGGGAAAAGGTCAAGTGATTGCTTAAGTATCGTGAGGGCTGATCTGGAGTTCTCCTCCCCTCTTTGGGGGAGGTGGCGCGGCGCGAATACGCGCCGTGACGGAGGGGGACGGCGCGGGCCTAGATTGGCGCGGCGTTGACCCCCTCCACCGCCGTTCGGCGGTTCCCCTCCCCCAGAAGGGGGAGGAGAGAAAACACGCGGCCTAAGCCAGCTTCACCTTGCCATCGACCCGCCGGGCGATGCCCAGCGGGTTCTCCGTCCGCAGCTCCGCCGGCAGCAGCGCTTCCGGCAGGTTCTGGTAGCTGACCGGCCGCAGGAAGCGCGCGATCGCCAGGGTGCCGACCGAGGTCGCCCGGGCGTCGCTGGTCGCCGGGAACGGGCCGCCGTGGACCATGGCGTTGGCCACTTCCACCCCGGTGCCGAAGCCGTTGACCAGGATGCGGCCGGCCTTCAGCTCCAGCGCCGGCAGCAGGGCGCCGGCGAGGGCGTGGTCGGCCTCTTCCAGGTGGATGGCGATGGTCAGCTGGCCTTCCAGGGCGTCGATGACCCTGGCCAGCTCGGCTTGGTCGGTGGCGCGGACGACCACCGAGGCGGCGCCGAACACCTCCTCGTGCAGGTGCGGATTGGCCAGGAAGTCGGCGGCCTTGACGCTGAACAGGGCCGCGCGGCCGGTGTGGCTGCCGTCCGCGCCGGGCAGGCCGCGCGCCACGGTGGTGACCGCCTTGTCCTGCGAGAGGGCGTCGACGCCGTGGGCGAAGGCCTGGCAGATGCCCGGGGTCAGCATGACGGCGGCCGGGGCGGCCTCCACCACCTTGCCGGCGGCCTCGACGAAGGCGTCCAGCTCGGGGCCGTCGATGGCCAGGATCAGGCCGGGATTGGTGCAGAACTGGCCCGCGCCCAGGGTCAGGGCGGCCACGAAGTCCGGGGCGATCTTCTCGCCGCGCGCCGCCAGGGCGGCCGGCAGCAGGATGACCGGATTGATGCTGCTCATCTCGGCGTAGAACGGGATGGGCTCGGGCCGGCCCTGGGCGACGGCGGCCAGCGCCAGGCCGCCCCGACGCGAACCGGTGAAGCCGGCGGCCTTGACGCGCGGATCGGCGACCAGGGCCACGCCCATCTCGTAGCCGCTGTCGTGGATCATCGAGAACACGCCCGGATGCAGGCCGACCGAGGCGACGGCGGCCTGGATGGCGCGGCCGATCAGCTCCGAGGTGCCGGGGTGAGCCGGGTGGGCCTTGACGATGACCGGGCAGCCGGCCGCCAGGGCCGAGGCGGTGTCGCCGCCGGCCACCGAGAAGGCCAGCGGGAAGTTGCTCGCGCCGAACACGGCCACCGGGCCCAGCGGCACGTTGCGCAGGCGCAGGTCAGGACGCGGCAGCGGCTTGCGGTCCGGCAGGGCCGGGTCGATGCGAGCCTCCAGGAAGCCGCCGTCGCGCAGCACGCTGGCGAACAGGCGCAGCTGGCCGGTCGTGCGACCCCGCTCGCCTTCGAGGCGGGCGCGGGGCAGGCCGGTCTCGGCCATGACGCGGACGATCAGGTCGTCGCCGATCGCCTCGATATGCTCGGCGATGGCTTCCAGGAAGGTGGCGCGGGTCTCGTAGGGCAGGGACCGGTAGGGCCCGAACGCCTCGGCCGCCAGGGCCGCGGCCTGTTCGACATCGGCCTTGGTCGCGCCGCCGAACGCGGGCTCCAGGGTCTCGCCGGTGGCGGGATTGACGCCCTTGATCTCGCCGTTGGTTCCCTTGCGGCTTTCGCCGCCGATCAGAAGCTCGCCCGTCAGATGCACGTTCGTCGTCCCGCAATGAGTGGTTTCGGTCGGTATAGATGGGAGCGCTAACATGACAAGTCCATGCGCGCGACGGCGGGTTCAGGCGTTAGAAGGGGCTGAACCGTGCCGGAGGCGCCCTTGAAAGCCCGTTTCGCCGACGCCGCCAAGTCCCTGTTCGAGATTCCGGGCGGTCCGCGCGTGGATTTTACCGCTCCGGCGGGCGAGCCGGCCCTGGCCGCGCCGGACTCGGTGTCGTGGCGGGTGTTCAAGAACCCGGTCGCCCTGTTCGTCGGCGGGGTGACGGCGGTGATCCTGGAACTGGCCGAGCCGCGCGTGCGCACCGGCGTCTGGGAACATTCCAGCTTCCGGACCGACCCGATGACCCGGCTGAAGCGCACCGGCCTCGCCGCGATGGTCACGGTCTATGGCGCGCGCTCGGTCGCCGAGGCGATGATCGCCGGGGTCGGCCGCCAGCACGCGCGGGTCGGCGGAACGACGCCCGGCGGCGAGGGCTACCGGGCCTCCGACGTCGCCTTGCTGGACTGGGTGCAGGCCACGGCCAGCTTCGGCTTCCTGAACGCCTACCACGCGCTGGTCGCGCCCTTGTCGCTGGAGGATCGCGACCGGTTCTACGCCGAGGCGGCCCCGGCCGCGCGGCTCTACGGCGCTCTGGGCGCGCCGACGTCGGAGGCCGCCTGGGAAGCGCAGCTGGCGGCCATGCTGCCGCGGCTGGAGCGCTCGGCGATCGTGCTGGAGTTCCTGGACCTGATGCGCGGGGTCAGGGTGGCCGGACCGCTGAGCCGGCTGCAGCACCCGCTGATCCGGGCGGCCGTGGGGCTGGTTCCGAGCGAGGCGCGCACGGTGCTGGGCCTGGGGCGCGAATGGCTGCCCCGGCCGCTGGAGCTGCCGGTGATCAGGGCGGCGGCGCGGCTGGCGGACCGGACGCCGATCCCCGGCGCGCCGCCTTACGAGGCCTGCGTGCGGATGGGCCTGCCGGGGACCTGGCTGTACCGGCGCTGACCTCTCCACCGCGTGGAGGCGCCAAGTATGGGGATCGAGGCCGCTGGATCCCCGGCGTTGGCGAAACGGAGGCGAGCGAAATCAAGGGCTTGTCACTTTTACGGTCGCCTGAATGATCCGCGCCCGCTTGTGCCGTACCTTTGTGTCATGGCCGGAAGAAGCGACGAGCCGCAGGGCTGGAGCGAGACGCTGCAGACCAGGCTCCGGGCGAAGATGGACACCCTCATCGACGCCTTCGAGACCAGCACGGACCCCGCCGAGAAGGCCCAGATCGAGAAGGACGCCCGCACCTGCGGGGTCTTCGCTCGCTCGGCCAAGGCGATCGAGACGATGGTCCCTGAGCCGCCCGCCGAGAAGATCAAGCCCGCCGCCCCCACCTTCGGAGAGGCGGCCAATGACGACGAGGCCTCCATGCATGACGGCATCCCCGACGACCCCGAAGAGATTCAGGCCGCTCTTGCCGCCCGGTTCGATCGCTTCGCTGAGCTCCTCGAGCTCAAGCGTCGAGCGGAACTGGCTGACGGCGGCGACGCGGACGCTGGACAGGGAGGACCAGCAGCGCCTGCTTAGCGCGCTCCTGGGCGATCCGCTGATCCACCAGATGACGCCGCGCGACGACGCCTGGTCGACCTGGCTGATGCTGGGCGGACGTGGCGCGGGCAAGACCTTCGCCGGCGCGCGCTGGGTCACCTTGAACGCCCTGGCCTATTCGAACCTGGCCCTGGTCGGCCCCACGCTGCACGACGTGCGCGAGGTGATGATCGAGGGCCCGTCCGGGCTGAAGGCGATGGGCGGGCCACTGTTCCGCCCCCGCTGGGAAACCTCGCGCCGGCGGCTGGTCTGGCCCAATGGCGCGACGGCCTACGCCTTTTCGGCCGAGGATCCGGACAGCCTGCGCGGCCCGCAGTTCCACGCGGCCTGGGCCGACGAGTTCTGCGCCTGGCCCAAGCCCGCCGAGACCCTGGCCATGCTGCGCTTCGGCCTGCGGCTGGGCGAGGATCCGCGCCTGGTCGTCACCTCGACGCCCCGGCCGATCCGGGCGCTGAAGACCCTGATCGCCGAACCCGGCGTGGCCATGACCCGCGCCGGGACCAGCGCCAACGCTGGCAATCTGGCGCCGGCGTTCCTGCGGACGCTGGAAACCCTCTACGGCGGCACGCGGCTGGCCGCCCAGGAGCTGGACGGGATCATCGTCGAGACCGACGGCGGCCTGTTCCGGGCCGAGGACCTGGCGCGCTGCCGGGCGGCGAAGCCCGCGCGGCTCGACCGCGTGGTGGTGGCGGTGGACCCGCCGGCGACGGCGACCGGCGACGCCTGCGGGATCGTGGTGGTCGGCCGTCGCGACGACCGGGCCTTCGTGCTGGCCGACGAGACCGCGCGGGGCCTGTCCCCCGCCGGCTGGGCGGCGAAGGCGGTGGCCGCCGCGCGGGCCTGGACCGCCGACGCCCTGGTGGCCGAGGCCAACCAGGGCGGCGACATGGTGCGCTCGGTCCTGGCCCAGGCCGATCCGCCGTGCCGCGTGAAGCTGGTCCGCGCCAGCATCGGCAAGCGCGCCCGCGCCGAGCCCGTGGCGGCCTTGTACGAGCAGGGGCGCGTGCTCCACTGCGGCGCCTTCGTCGCGCTGGAGGAGGAGCTGATGGCCCTGGGCTCGGGAGATCTTGAACACAGCCCGGACCGCGCGGACGCCCTGGTCTGGGCGGTGAGTGAGCTGATGCTGGGCGGGCGGCAGACGCCGCGGTTGAGGTCGCTCTGACTCAGCACAGGCCCCCACCTGACCTGCTGACGCAGGTCTGTCCGCCCCCAAGTGGGGCGGAGAGGGAGCCTGCGGCGTCGAGGGGCGACCTCTCTCCTCCCCCTTTGGGGGAGGGGGACCGCCGAACGGCGGTGGAGGGGGTCAGCGCCGCCCCTCCACGATGAACGCCCTGATCGCGCCGAGCGCGCTGTCCACGGAGTCCATCACCTCGTGCGCCGGAATCCGCAACGTTCTGACGCCCTGAATACGCAGCCATCGATCCCGCGCCACGTCGCGCTCCGGTCGGCTGTCGAGCGTGTGGTCGGAGCCATCCACCTCGACCGCCAGGCGTAGCGACGCGCAGTAGAAATCCAGCACGCAGCGCCCGAAGGGATGCTGCCGGCGGAACTTCAGGCCTTCGAGGCCGCCGCGTCTGAGGGCGGTCCAGAGCCGGGCTTCCGGTGGCGACATCTGTCGCCGAAGGCGGCGGGCTTGGGTCACGGCTTCGGGCCTCGTTTGCTCCATTCTCCGGGCCTCCCGTGCTGTCCCCCTCCACCGGCGTTCGCCGGTCCCCCTCCCCCAAAGGGGGAGGAGAGGTTGTCCTGGCCGCCGAGCGCCACCCTACATTGTTCTCCATTTGTTCTCAACCTTTCGGGAGCGCCCATGGCCCTCTTCAAACCCCGCCCGCCTCGCGAGACCAAGGACTCCCGCGCCGCGCGCCTGATCGCCCTCACCACGGGCGGGCGGCCGCAGTGGACGCCGCGCGACTATGGCGCGCTCGCCAGCGAGGGCTTCGCCAAGAACCCTGTCGCCTATCGCTGCGTGCGTCTGATCGCCGAAGCCGCCGCGTCGACGCCGCTGGCGGTGTTCGCGGGCGGCCGGCGGGCCGACGATCATCCGCTGAAGCGGCTGCTGGACCGGCCCAATCCCGAGCAGGGCGGGCCCGACCTGATGGAGGCGTTTTTCGGGAGCCTGCAGGTCGCCGGCAACGCCTATCTGGAAGCGGCCGGCGACGCCGCCCCGACCGAGCTCTACGCCCTGCGTCCCGACCGGATGACCCTGGTCCCCGGACCGCGCGGCTGGCCGCTGGCCTATGACTACCAGGCCGCCGGACGCACGGTTCGCATCGCCCGCGACGCCGAGGGCTGGCTGCCGGTGCTGCACCTGAAGCTGTTCAACCCGACCAACGACCACTACGGCTTCTCGCCGCTGGAGGCCGCGGCCTTCGCGATCGACGTCCACAACGCCTCCAGCGCCTGGAACAAGGCCCTGCTGGACAACTCCGCCCGGCCCTCGGGGGCGCTGGTCTATTCGTCCAAGGACGCCGGCGACCGCCTGTCGGACGAGCAGTTCGACCGGCTGAAGACCGAGCTGGCCGCCGCTCATTCGGGCCAGGCCAACGCCGGCCGGCCGCTGCTGCTGGAAGGCGGCCTCGACTGGCGGGCCATGTCGCTGACCCCGGCCGAGATGGACTTCACCGAGGGCAAGCACGCCGCCGCCCGCGAGATCGCTCTGGCGTTCGGGGTGCCGCCGCAGCTCTTGGGCATCCCCGGCGACAACACCTACGCCAACTATCGCGAGGCCAACGCCGCCTTCTGGCGCGGAACGGTGGTTCCGCTGGCCGAGCGGGCGGCGCGGGCCCTGACCGGCTGGCTGGCCGTCAAGTTCCCGGGCGCCAGGATCGCCCCGGATCTCGACGCCGTGCCAGCCCTGTCGGCCGAGCGCGACGCCCTGTGGAGCCGGCTGCAGGCGGCCAGCTTCCTGACCGACGCCGAGCGCCGGCGGCTTGCTGGTCTAGGATTGGCGGGGCCGGAACATTGAGCGCCGCCGAAGAAAACCCCGTTGGCCGCTGGCGGCTGGACCGCCAGGTCTCGGCCGCCGTCCTGGTCGCCGTGGCGCTGCAGGCCGCCGCCGCCCTGCTGTGGGCCGGCAAGGCCTCGGCGCGGATCGACGACATGCAGCGCCGGCTGGAGGCCCAGGCCCCGGTCGCCGAACGTCTGGCCCGGCTGGAGGAACAGGCGACCGCCACCCGCCAGAGCCTCGCCCGTATCGAAGCCCGGCTGGAGCGCGCCCCATGATCAGGGACCTAGACACCGAACTGAAGATCGAGGGCTACGCCTCGCTGTTCTGGACCCGCGACCTCAATGATGACGTCACCGCCGCCGGGGCCTTCGCCGAGAGCCTGGCCGCCGGCGCGCCCGTGGCGATGCTGCACCAGCATGACGACGCCGAGCCGGTCGGGGTCTGGGACGCGGTCGTGGAGGACGCCAGGGGCCTGTTCGTCCGTGGGCGGATCCTGCGGTCCACGCCGCGAGGCCGCCTGGTCGCCGCCCTGGTCGAGGCCGGGGCCCTGGACGGCCTCTCCATCGGCTTCCGACAGGTGAAGGCCCGCACCCAAGGCCGCCTGCGCGTGCTGTCCCGCGTCGAGCTGTGGGAGGTGTCGATCGTGACCTTCCCGATGCTGCCCCAGGCGCGCCTGACGATCCGCTGAGGCTCTCCTCCCCCTCTGGGGGAGGTGGCCCAGAGGGCCGGAGGGGGCAGCTCGGCCTAGGCCGGCGACCGGG
>NZ_JBWKSF010000017.1:0-32846 GCF_059419665.1 Caulobacter sp. GW821-FHT05F04 | reverse complement strand
CGCCGTCAATGCCAAGCTCGGTGGTCCCCACCATGGTGACGGTCCATTCCAGGGAGGGCTTCATGTCGACCAAGCTCGTCACGCCGCTAAGGTCGCTTGCTCCAATCGCCGCCGTGGGCGCGCTCGCCGCCTGGAGCGTGGCCTTGTTCCAGGCCCTGCCGCGTCTCATGGCTGGCCCGCTCTGTAGCGCGCGATCCGACCCGTTCTCGCTCGCCGGACATTGCCCCGCCTGCTACGTCGCCGCGGCTTTGACCCTGGTCTTTCTGGCGAGCTTGGCGAGTCCGGCGCCATCGGCGCGCGCGATCCCGACCGGGCGATCTTCGCGGCGATGACCCAGGAGGTCGGCGCGGCTGGCCTGAACATCCCATCCTTCAACGGCGACGATGTTACGCGCGCCTTCGCCGGCGCCTACCTGCCGCTGTGTCGCGCCTTGCGCGAGGCCGGCGCGATCGATCCCCACGCCCTGGCGGTCCGTATCCTGGCGCGGCTTGGGCCGGAGCGCGAGGCCTCGTGGGCGATGCTGGCGATCTCACTGGCCCACGTGCTGATCCAAGAGGCCGAAACGTCGCGCGGTTAGGTCTGGCCGCGCGCCTGATCGTCCTGCCGGCCCCCCTGGATCACGCGCAGCGCCGCGTCCTTAGTCGCGTCGAACAAGGACTCCGAAAGCGCGACAGCCTCGTTCGGTCGGGGGCGACGCAGAACGGCCTGCAGGGCGGCGATCAGCGCCGCGCTTGAACTGACTTCCCCCGCCGGCGCGTAGAACCCCATGGTGTCGGCGAGCTTGCCCCGATCGAGGACCCCCGCCGCTTCGAGTTCATCGCACAGCGGCAGGTAGGTCGCCGCCATCAGCTTGACCAGGTCGTTGGCGCTGAAGGTCAGCGCGCCTGGCCGGTCCTCGGATCCGCTCATGTCTTCAACCTTCCTGCTGGCGCCGCGGCCGATCGATTTGAAAACTCATCTCTCGCCTTCGGCACCCAGTGATGCGGGCAGAATCGCTTTCATAGGTCAAATCGCCCGCTAAGAGCGACGTTTCTATTTCCCATTTTGAGTATTGATCTGAAATCTGTGCTTCTAGTCGTTGGTTATGAATTTTTATCCGTGGCGAGGATCGCCCCCAATATATGGGCGAGGGGATTTAGGTTAGTGTGTCGGGGATAAATACATAGACCTGATTTCGGCGACCTCTGAAGGCGGCGGGGAGGGCGGCGACACGCCGCGCGAGAGCGGCTCGGCTTCGCTCACCAGCGCCCCCAGGTCGCCAGGAGGCCTACCGCCGCGGCGGTCATCACCAAGGTCGCGAGCCACCCGACGACTTTCAGCCCCGGGTGAAGCTTGAACGAGCCCATGACCGCGCGGCGGCTGGACATATGCATCATCAAGGCCATGATCGGAACGGCGACGATCCCGTTGATCACCGCGCTCCAGAAGAGCGCCTTGATGGGGTCGATGGGGCTGAAGTTGAGCGCCGCGCCGATCAGCGTGGCCACCGCGATGGCGCCGTAGAACGCTTTGGCGCGTCTCGGTTTTCGGGCCAGGCCCACGTGCCAGCCGAACGTCTCGCCCAAGGCGTAGGCCGAGGAGCCGGCCAGCACGGGCAAGGCCAGCAAACCGGTGCCGATGATCCCCAGGGCGAAGACGAAGAACGCCAGCGGACCGGCGATGGGCCGCAAGGCTTCGGCCGCCTGGGCCGAAGTCTGGATGTCGCTGACCCCGTGGGCGTGCAAGGTCGCCGCCGTGGTTAGGATGATGAACAGGGCCACGGCGTTGGAGATCGCCATGCCGACATAGGTGTCGATGCGGATGCGTCGAAACTCCGCCGGCGCCTGATCGGGCGCCCGCAGCAGGGGCTTGGCGTCGACACGCTCCCTGACCTCCTCGACTTCCTCTTCGGCCTGCCAGAAGAAAAGGTAGGGACTGATCGTCGTTCCCAGCAGCGCGACGATGGCCGTCAGATAGTCCGCGTTGAAGGTCACGCTCGGCAGGACGAGGCTGCGCGCCACCGTTTGCCAGGGAATCTGGACGACGAACGCCACGCCGACATAGGCGAACAGCGACAGGGTCAGCCACTTGAGGACAGACACGTAGCGGGAATAGCGCGAGAAGACCTCGAGAAGCACCGAGACTAGGCCGAAGAGGGCGACATAGAGCAGGGCGGGCCCGCCGATCAGCAGCTTCAGAGCCGCGGCCATGGCGCCCAGGTCCGCTCCGAGATTGATGACATTGGCGCTGACCACCAGAAGGACCACGGCGTAGACCATGCCGCCCGGATAGTGGCGCTTGAGGTTGCCGGCGATTCCCCGCCCCGTGACCCGGCCGATTCGGGCGCTGATCTCCTGGATCGCGCACATCAGAGGCCAGCTGAACAGCATCACCCAGGTCAGGCCGAAGCCAAATTGCGCGCCCGCCTGCGAGTAGGTGGCGATGCCGCTGGGATCATCATCCGAGGCTCCCGTGATCAACCCCGGACCGAGGACCCGCAGGAGCTTGGGCCGTTCGGGCTGCTTGACGGCGGCGTGATCAACGGCGTCGATCATCAGGTCCTCGTGATATTGATCAGGATCAGGGCGGGCCCTTATCCTATGGTCAGGCTTGTGTCTTGAATGTGGGCTCGGAGCTTGGTCATGAACGTCGACGCGATGCACGTCCAGGTCGCCCGGAACCCGACGCCTGGCGCCCGCGGCGCCCTTCGGATTCCAGTTCGTCTGGCCTTGAGCCTACTCCCGCTGGTCTTCGGCGGGGCCTTGGTCGCCGCGCCCGCGGCGGCCAGCCCGCCAGAGCTTGTGGCGCGAGGCCAGGCCATCGTCGAGCGCGACTGCGCCGGCTGTCACGCGGTGGGCCGGACCGGCGACAGTCCCAATCCTCAAGCCCCGCGCTTTCGCCAACTGCATGAACGTTATGATGTCGAGGCGCTGAGCGAGGCCTTGACCGAGGGCTTGACGGTCGGTCACGGACCGATGCCCGAATGGTCGTTTGGGCCGGCCGACAACGCCGCGATCCTGGCCTACCTGAAGACCCTCGAGACGCCGACCAAGGGCAAGGTCAAGCCGGCTGCTCCACGGATCCCATGAAACCGTCGCGCCAGCGAGTGGCTCCGCTCAAGAATATCTGACCTGGACAAAGGAAATCTCCGGGGCTGGGCGAAGAAAATATGGATCGCGCCCGGCGGCCCGTTTTGACGGGCGTCAATCGTCCGGTCGGCGCTCGCCGGGCTCCGTACAAATGCGGATGCCGGCGCGACGAGAGGCTCGCTAGCGTCGTCTCCAGGCGCTTTGCCGACCGTGGAGGCGATGATGAAGAACGTTCTGCTTTTCGTGCACCAGGACGAAGGCCAGGAAGCCCGCCTGCAGGCGGCCCTGGATGCGACGCGGGCTTTGAAGGGGCATCTGAGCTGCATCGACGTCACTCCCATCACGGTGGTCGCCGGCGACGATGGCGGTCAGGTCCAGGCGCTGCTCCTGGTGGAGGAGCGCAAGCTCGAGACGGCCAATCGCGTGGCCCTGATGGCCCGATTGACCGAAGAAGGCCTGCCCTGGGACTGGATAGAGAGCACGGGCGACGTCGCCAACTGCGTCCTGGATGCGGCGGGCCTGGCCGACCTGATCGTGATCAACTGCAAGCGCGACACCTTCATGCGGATTGAGCCCCGGGCGATCGCCAGTTCGACGGTGATGGGCGCGCGTTGCCCGGTCTTGGCCGTACCCGACGCCGCGCGAGGCTTCGACGCTGGCGGCCACGCCGTCGTGGCGTGGGACGGCTCGGCCTCGGCCATGGGCGCGTTGCGCGCGGCCACGCCTCTCCTGCGCCTGGCCGGATCGGTGACCATTTTCAACGCCGACGACGGCGGCAAGGGCGCGCCCGAAGAGGCGGCCGCGGTCTATCTGTCGCGCCATGGCGTCCACGCCTCTATCGAGCGGGCCTCCGCCCATGGCCAGCGCGCCGATGCGGCGATCCTCAAGGCCTGCGCCGACCAGCACGCCAGCTACTGCGTGATGGGCGCCTATGGCCAGGGCCGGTTGCGCGAGGACCTGTTCGGCGGCGTCACCCGCGGCATGCTCGCCGCCGAGCGCCTGCCGCTCGTCCTGGGTCGCTGAAGCTGGAACATCCAGAGCGTGGCTGGCGCCGAATCGGCGGCCCCCACGCTCAGTGGGCGAAGAATAGGTTCAGCGCCCGGCTGTGGGCGATCAGCGACTTGGTGACGCCGCCCAGGACATCTTCGCGAAGGCGCGAGTGTTCGAAAGCGCCAGCCACCAGCAGACCCGCGTCCCAGGATCGCGCCTGACGAACCAGGCCATCATATCGGCTGAGGCCATCACGGGTTTCGACCTCTATCTCGCGGACGCCATGGCGGCGAAGATAGGCGACCAGTCGTTCGGGTGCGGCGACGGCCCGCTCGCTGGCGCGCAGGTGGGCCGGATCCTGGAGGATGACCACGCGCGTGGCCGCCTTGAGCAGTGGCATGGCGGCGCGCACGGCGCGCGCGGCCGCCGGACTGCCGTTCCAGGCGATGGCCGCGCCGAGGCCCAACTCTCCGGGCGCGCCGCTGATCACCAGGACGGGGACCTGGGCGCGAAGGAGGGCGTCGGCCATCAGTCCGCTCCAAGATCCCAAGGCCTGCAGCGTCATGCGGCCAACGACCACCAGATCGGCGAACGGCGCGAGGGCCGATAGGTCCAGCGCGTGCGCCGACTGCTCCTCGACCAAGACGATGCGGCCGGCGTCCGGCTCGACGCCCGGGCCCGATTGTCCGGTGATCTCACGGGCCATGGCCTCGACATCGCGACGCAGCTCCGCCCGCGCGTTGTGGGCCGCCTCTTGCAACGCGGGCGAAAAGCCAAGGCCGTTCTGACCTGGAGCGGGGTCTCCGACCACCGCGAGGGGCGGGGCCAGGACCACATTGACCTGCCCTTGGGCGGCGCGCGCCAGCTCGGCGGCGGATGCAAGCGTCAGGGCGTCGTCGTCGGCGCCGGTGAGAATGGTCAGAATGCTGGCATAGCTCATGGCGAGATCCTCATGCCGCGAGCTTGGGGCCGCGTGCTGGCGCGCCCTTGCGCTAAGTCAAGTTCCTCCGCATCGTCAGGAACCGGCGCGGTTGTCTACGGGACATTGCGGATGCCGCGCGGGCGCATGCGCCCGTCAACATCACCAGCGCCCGTCGGCTGAGCCATGCGGCCGCGTCGCGGTTGTCCGGCCATGGCGGCGCGAAACCTATGGAAGACGCGGCTCCGTCGAGACGTTGACGCGGCCCGCGTGGTGAGGTCGACGAATGAACGCCCAAGAGCCAAACGCGACCACCAGTTCGCCCGCCCCGGCGACGCCGCCTGGCGCGCTGGTCTTCACCTGTCCCATGCATCCCCAGGTGCGCCAGGCCGGCCCCGGGCTTTGCCCGTTCTGCGGCATGGCGCTCGAACCGATTTCGACATCGGGCGATCCGCCGCCCAACGCCGAACTGGCCGACATGACGCGGCGCTTCTGGATCGGCTTGTGTCTGGCCCTGCCGGTCTTCACGCTGGAGATGGGCGCCCACCTGATGGGGCATCATCGGTGGGTTGCGCCGATGGTTTCCAATCTGATCCAGTTCGCTCTGTCGACGCCCGTGGTGCTGTGGGCCGGCTGGCCGTTCTGGGTGCGCGGCTGGCGGTCGGTGGCCAGCGGCCGGCTCAACATGTTCACCCTGATCGCCATGGGCGTGGGCGTGGCCTACGGCGAGAGCCTGGTCGGCCTGTTCGCGCCTCGGCTGCTGCCGTCTGGCGCGCGCGACGCGATGGGCGCGACGCCGGTCTATTTCGAGGCCGCCGCGGTGATCACCGTCCTGGCCCTGCTGGGGCAGGTCCTGGAGCTTCGCGCGCGCGAACGAACATCCGGGGCCATCCGGGCCCTGCTTGACTTGGCGCCCAAGACGGCGCGCCGGGTCAAGGCGGACGGGAGCGACGAGACCGTGACCCTGGATCTCGTGTCGGTCGGCGATCGCCTGAGGGTCCGTCCAGGCGAGAAGATTCCGGTCGACGGCGTCCTTGTCGAAGGCCACGTGACGATCGATGAGTCGCTGATCACCGGCGAGTCCATGCCGGTCACCAAGGCCGCTGGCGATCATGTGGTCGCTGGCGCGATCAATCGGACCGGCGCTTTCGTCATGCGCGCCGAGAAGGTCGGGTCTCAAACCCTGCTCGCGCGGATCGTGCAGATGGTCGAGCAAGCCCAGCGCAGCCGGGCGCCGGTGCAGCGGACGGCCGACCGGATCTCGGCCTGGTTCGTGCCGGCGGTCATCGGCGTCGCGCTCGCGGCCGCCGCTGCCTGGATGGCTTTCGGACCTCAACCCCGTCTCGGCTATGCCCTGATGGCGGCGGTTTCGGTGTTGATCATCGCCTGTCCCTGCGCGCTCGGGCTGGCGACCCCGATATCGATCATGGTCGGGATCGGCCGCGGCGCGCGCCTGGGCGTGCTGATCAAGGACGCCGAGGCGCTGGAGCGGCTGGAGAAGATCGACACCCTGGTCGTCGACAAGACCGGAACCCTCACCGAGGGGCGTCCGGCGGTGACGGCCCTTGAGCCCGCCGAGGGTTTCGACGAGGCGCGGCTGCTGCGCCTGGCCGCGAGCCTGGAGCGCGGAAGCGAACACCCGCTGGCCGAGGCCATCCTGGCCATGGCTCGCGATCGCGGCCTGGCTCTGTCGGAGCCCGCGCAGGTCGACTCGCCGGTGGGCCTGGGCGTGCTGGGCCTGGTCGATGGCCAGCGCGTGGCGGTCGGCGGGCCCCGGCTCATGGCCCAGGAAGGCGTCGAGGCGGCGCCGCTCGCGGCGCGGGCCGAGGCGCTGCGTCGCGGCGGCGCGACGGCGGTGTTCGTCGCCGTCGATGGGCGGCTGGCTGGCGTGCTGGGGATCGCCGATCCGATCAAGGCGACGACTCCCGCGGCCCTGGCGGCCTTGGCCGCTGATGGCGTGCGCGTGGTCGTGGTGACGGGAGACAACCGCACCACGGCGCTGGCCGTGGCCGAGCGGCTGGGCCTTCGGGAGGTCGAGGCCGACGTCTCGCCGCAGGACAAGGTGAAGGTGGTGGCGCGCTTGCGGGCGCAGGGACGTCTGGTGGCCATGGCCGGCGATGGCGTCAACGATGCGCCGGCTCTGGCGGCCGCCGAGGTTGGGGTGGCGATGGGGGCGGGCGCCGACGTCGCTATTGAAAGCGCGGGGGTGACCCTGGTGCAGGGCGACCTGCAAGGCATCGTCAGGGCCAAGCGGCTGTCCCGGGCGGTCATGCGAAATATCCGCCAGAACCTGGTGTTCGCCTTCGCCTACAATCTCGCCGGCGTGCCGATCGCCGCGGGCGTGCTCTACCCGGCGTTCGGCATAACGCTGTCGCCGGCGATCGCGGCGCTGGCCATGGCGCTGTCGTCGGTGAGCGTGGTGGCCAACGCCTTGCGCCTGCGTGGGGCGCGGCTCTGAGCGGCGCCTTGCTCGAACACGAGGGCGGCGCCCGAACCGCTGGCTAGGCCAGCGGCGTCAGGTGACGCTCGACCATGCGCAGGCTCATGTCCTCGGGGCAGGCGCGCACCGAAAAGCCCATCTCGGCTTCCAGCCGCAGAGCCGCCCCGTTCTCGGCGCTCTCCAGGGATTCGATGGTCTCCACGCCATGGGCGCGCGCATAGGTCAGGGTGTGGTCCATCAGCGTCCAGCCCAAGCCACGTCCCTTGAGATCCGAACGCACCGAAACGGCGATCTCGGCGCGCGAGGGATCCGCGCCCTTGGCCAGCATGGAGACGGCCAGGATGGTCTCGGTCCCGGGCTCCAGGGCGAGAAACGTCATCGTCCGCGCGTAGTCGATCTGGGTCATCAGCGCCAGGCGGTCATGATCGACGACCTGTATGCCGGTCAGGAACCGCATCCGAAGGTCTTCGGGCGTCAGCTGGGCAAAGAAGGCCGCCAGGGCCGCTTCATCGTCCGGCCGGACCGGACGCACGTGGAAGGCCAGGCCCGAGCGGGTGGAAAGATCGCGTGTCCAATCGGCCGGCGGCGGCGCGATGACCAGACGCGACGGCGGGCTGGAGAACGGGCTGATCACCAGGCGCGCATCGAGGGCGAGCACGCCGTCGGGTCCGACGCGCAAAGGATTGATGTCCAGCTCGAGCACATCGGGAAAATCGACCACCAGGGCCGAAAGCGCCGCGATCGTGCGCGCCAGGCCCTCGACGTCGGCGGGGGGGACGTCGCGATATCCCGCCAGCAGGCGGCTGATGCGGGTCTTGGCGATCATGTCGCGGGCCTGGGCGGCGTTCAACGGCGGCAGGCCTAGAGCCTTGTCGTTCAGGATCTCCACGGCCGTGCCGCCAGCGCCCACCATCAGCACCGGACCGAAGATGGGATCGGTGGTCAGGCCCACGATCACCTCCAGGCCGCCGGGCGGGGCGACGGACTCGACGGCGAAGCCGCTCAGGTGCGCTTGCGGCGCGCGCGCGGCGATGGTCTCGCGCATGGCCCGGGCCGCGTTCGTGGCCGCGCGCACCGTGGGCAGGTCGAGCGCGACTCCGCCGACGTCGGACTTGTGCGAGATGTCGGGCGAGACGATCTTGATCGCATAGGGCGGCGCCAGGATATGGCAGGCATCTTCGACCGCCTCGATCGAAGCGGCGAAGCGGGTGGGTATGACGGGCACGCCATAGGCGGCCAAAACCGTCTTGGCTTCGACTTCGTTGAGCAAGGTGCGGCCCGCTTCGCGCGCATTGGCGAAGATCAGCTGCACGGCCGCGCGATCACCGACGACTTCCGTCCCTGTCGCTGGCGCGGTGGTCAGGGCCAGGCGGGCGCGGCCCGCGGCGAGCAGGTAGCCGAACCCGCGCGCCGCCGCTTCGGGATTGTCGAACAGCGGGATGGCGGCCTTGGCGAAAAGATCGCGAACGGCGGCGGCGTTGGCGTCGCCCAGCCAGCAGGTCAGAACCGGCTTGAGAACGCCGCGACGTCGGGCCTTGGTCACCACGTCCGCCACCGCTTCGGCGATGTCCTGGGGCGTGGAGACCGCGGTCGGACAGTTCATGACCAGAACGGCGTCGACGCCAGGATCGGCCAGCACAGTCTCGAGCGCAGCCGTGTAGCGGTCGGCATGGGCGTCGCCGAGCAGGTCGATCGGGCCGGCGTGCGACCAGCCGGCCGGCATCCGGTCCTCGAGGGACGCGATCGTTTCGGGCGATGGCGCGGCCAGGCGCGCGCCGGCGCCGTCGAGCGCGTCGACGGTCAGCACGCCGGCCCCGCCGCCGTTGGTGACGATGGCCAGACGCTCGCCCGCGCGCGCGCGGGTGGAGCCGAGCACGGCGGCGGCGTCGAAGAGATCCTCGAGCGTCTCGACCATGACGATCCCGGCTCGCGCGAAGGCGCAGGCGTGAACGTCGTAGGCTCCGGCCAGGGCGCCGGTGTGCGAGCGCGCGGCCAAGCCGGCCGCGGCGGTGCGGCCGGCCTTGATGGCGATGACCGGCTTGTTGCGCGCGGCGGCCCGGGCCGCCGACATGAACTTGGCCGCGTGGGTGACGCCTTCGATGTAGAGCAGGATGGCGTCGGTGTGCGGATCGGCGTTGAAGAGGTCGATCAGGTCCGCGAGATCGGCGTCGGCCATGTCGCCAGCCGAGACCACGCCGGAAAAGCCGATCCGCCGGGCGCGCGCCCAGTCGAGCATCGCGGTGATCAGCGCGCCGCTCTGGGAGATGAACGCCAGGCGCCCTGGCGTGGCGTCGCCTCGCGTGAATGAGGCGTTGAGCTTGGCGTGCGGCGCGAGGAGACCAAGGCCATTGGGCCCGACGATCCGCAGGCCCGAGGCCTTGGCCGCCGCCAGCATCGCCGGCCGCAGACCGTTCTCCTCGGTCAGGCCGGCCGTGATCACCATGGCGATCTTGACGCCGCGCGCGCCCAACCCGGCGATGACGCTCGGCACGGTTCGCGCGGGAGACGCCACCACCGCCAGGTCGATGTCGGCTGGCAGGTCGGCCAAATCGGTCCAGCACCTGACGCCGTCGAGCGCCAGCGGGCGTGGATTGACGACGTGGATCGCTCCAGCGAAGCCGCCGCCGATCAGGTTGCTGACCACGACCGCGCCGACGCTGTCGGGACGATCGGAACCGCCGACGACCACGACGGCCGAGGGGGAGAGCAGGGCGGACAGGGCATGTTGGGACATCGTGAGCCTCGGCTTTGACGCGCCGAAAGGACCGCTTCGCCGCCGACGCCGCCATCCGTAGAATCCACAATGGGCCGCGAAGTCGGGCGTCTGGGACCAGCTTGGCTATGGCGCGGTCGGACGTTCGGCTTTACTTTGCGGGCGGAATGGGAAGCATACTGGCGGTAGAGTGGCGTGGGTGCGGCAGCATGAACCTTGAGCAGGCAAGAGTTGAGCCGCCCCGCGCGTCTCTCGCCTTGTCCGAACCGCTGTCGGCTCCCGCGCGCTATGGTTTGGCGGTCGGCGCCGTGGCGGTCGCGGCCTTGGTTCGCCTGGCGCTGGAGCCTTGGCTTGAGCATCGCTCGCCCTATCTGATGTTCACCGCCCCGGTGGTTCTGGCCGCCGCCTTCGGTGGTCTGCGGCCCGCCCTCTTGGCCAGCGCCCTAAGCCTGGTCGTGGGTCTCCTTTTCGTGGGCGAGGGATGGCGCGGGCCGCTCACCGATGGCCTGACGTTCGCGCTCGTGTCCGCCGCCCTGATCATGGTCGGCGGAGAGATCGATCGTCTGCGCTTGCGGTCGGCCGAGAGCGAGCGCGAGGCCCAGGAGAGGGCCGCTGCGGCCGGACGCGTCGCCCACGAACTCAACCTGCTGATCGACGGCGCGGCCGAGTACGCCATCTACATGCTCGATCCGGAGGGGCGTGTGTTGATCTGGAATTCGGGCGGAGAACGGCTCAAGGGCTGGCGCGAGGCCGAGGTGCTCGGACAGTCGGCGGCGATGTTCTATCCGGCCGACGCGCGCGCCGCAGGCAAGCCGGAGGCCGACCTTGGCCGGGCGCGGACGCTGGGCAAGTTCGAGGAAGAAGACTGGCGCCTGCGAAAGGACGGTTCGGAGTTTCTCGCCCACGTCTCCATCACCGCGCTCTACGACGAGGCCGGCAGGTTGCAGGGCTACGGCAAGGTCGTGCGTGACGTCACAGGCCATAGAGCCAGCGAGCGGGCTCTGCAGGCCAGCACCAACCACCTCAAATCCATCCTTTCCACGGTGCCCGATGCGATGATCGTCATCGACGAGGCCGGGAGGATTCTGTCGTTCTCCAGCGCCGCCGAGCGTCTGTTCGGCTACGCCGAGGCCGAGATCGTCGGGGAGAATGTCAGCAAGCTGATGCCCGAGCCCGACCGCGGACGCCATGACGACTACCTGCATCGCTATGTGGATACGGGCGAGCGCAAGATCATCGGCATCGGACGGGTGGTGGTGGGGCAGCGCCGCGATGGGAGAACCTTTCCCATGGAGCTCTCGGTCGGCGAGGCGCGAGGCGAAGGGCAGCGCGTGTTCACCGGCTTCATTCGCGATCTGACCGAGCCCCATCGCACCCAGGCGCGCCTCGACGAACTCCAGGCCGAGTTGATCCATGTCGCCCGCGTCAGCGCCATGGGGACGATGGCCTCGACCCTGGCCCACGAGCTGAACCAGCCGATCACGGCGGTCGCCAACTATGTCGAGGCGGTGCGCGATTTGCTCGAAAGGCCCGAGCCCGACGACCTGCCGATGATCCGCGAGGCACTCACCGACGCCGCCGGCCAGGCCATCCGCGCGGGCCACATCGTTCGGCGCCTGCGCGACTTCGTGGCCCGGGGCGAGGTCGAAAAGTCGATCGAGGATCTGCAGGGTCTCGTCGACGACGCCTTGGCCCTGGGGTTGATGGGCGCGCGGGAGTCCGGTCTGGCCGTCAGCGTGGACCTCGATCCAGCCGCCAGTCTGGTGCTGGTCGACAAGGTTCAGATCCAACAGGTGCTGATCAATCTGGCGCGCAACGCCGCCGAGGCCACGGCGGGACGCGCCGATCGCCGAATCTGGGTGTCTAGCCGGGTCGAGGCGGGGGGGCTCGTGCGCGTGACGGTCGCCGACACAGGGGCAGGGGTCTCGCCCAGCATTTCCGAACAGCTCTTCACCGCCTTCGTCAGCACCAAGTCCGATGGGATGGGGCTGGGGCTGTCGATCTGTCGAACCATTGTCGAGGCCCATGGCGGCCGTATCTGGTTCGAGCCCCGCCCAGGCGGCGGAACGCAGTTTCACTTTACCCTTGTGCGCGCCGATCCGGAGGCGATTGATGTCCGATAAACGCATGATCCATATCGTCGATGACGACGACGCCATTCGCCGTTCGGCCAGCTTCATGCTGAAGACGTCCGGATTCTCCGTGACGGCGCACGAGTCCGGCGTGGCCTTCCTGCGGGAGGTGCGTCACTTGCAGCCGGGCTGCGTGCTGTTGGATGTCCGCATGCCCGAGGTCGACGGTCTGGAAGTCCAGGCCACGCTGAACGAACGGGGCATCGCCATGCCCGTCGTCGTGCTGACCGGCCACGGAGACATCAGTGTGGCGGTGCGCGCGATGAAGGCCGGCGCCGTCGACTTTATCGAGAAGCCCTTTGAGAAGGCGGCGCTTCTGATCGCGATCGAAACCGCCTTCGAGCGACTGGCCGACGTCGAGGGACGATCGGCCCGATCGCTGGAGGCCAGCGTCGCCGTCGCAGGCCTGACCGGGCGCGAGCAGGAGGTCCTCAAGGGCCTGGCGCAGGGCTTACCCAACAAGACCATCGCCTTCGACCTTGGCATTTCGCCCCGCACCGTGGAGGTCCACCGGGCCAATCTGATGACCAAGCTGAAGGCCCGCAGCCTCTCCGAGGCGCTGCGTATCGCCTTCGCCGCCGGGTTTGCAGAGCCGCAGGCCTAGGAAGTCTACGTAACGACGCGATCGCGAGCGGATGCGAAGCCTGACCGGAGCCGAATTTCCGGCCAGCCTTCAGACGCCGACATGACCGCTTCCCCGACCTCCGACGTTTCGAGCCCGCCACGCCTCCTGCTCGTGGAGGATGACGCGGCCGTCCGCCGGGCGCTGCAGCTTGTTCTGCGCGCCAGGGGATACGATGTGCGGGCCTATGCCGCCGGATCGGCGTTGCTGGCCGATCTCGACGCCCAGAGGCAGGCGGTGGTCCTGATCGCCGACATGAAGATGCCAGAGGTCGACGGGGTCACGTTGTTGCGCGCCCTGCGGTCCGGAGGGTGGCAGGGGCCGGCTCTCTTGATCACCGGCTTTCCCTCCCCCCAGGTGCGCGCTGACGCGTTGGCGGCGGGCTATGTCCGCGTGCTTGAAAAGCCTCTCATCGAGCATGCGCTGGCCGACGCGGTCGATCGTCTGGTCGCCGCCGGCGGCGACGGCGCGACTACGTACTAATCCCAACTGCGTCGCCAGGACCTCGGGCCTATCGGAAAGATTGTACGCCCAGCGATTTCCTTCGAAGACGCCAGGCTCCGGGAGACACCTGACATGGCCCAGTCCGATCTTCTTTCGCCGCAAGTCACTTCGACCCCTGGCGGGGCGCAAAACCCCCTGATGAAAGCCGCCGTGGTTCGAGCCTTTGGCCAGGCCCTGGCGATCGAGCTACTCGACCGTCCCAAGCCCGGCCATGGTCAGGTCCTGGTCAAGATCGGCGCCTGCGGGGTCTGCCACACCGACCTGCACGCGGCCAACGGCGACTGGCCGATCAAGCCCTCGCCGCCCTTCGTTCCCGGTCATGAGGGCGCGGGCGAGATCGTCGAGATCGGCGAGGGCGTCAGCCACCTCAAAGTCGGTGACAGGGTCGGCGTGCCATGGCTGCACTCGGCCTGCGGTCAATGCGACGCCTGTCTGGCAGGCTGGGAAACCCTGTGCCCGGACCAGCAGAACACCGGCTATTCGGTCAACGGCGGCTTCGCTGAATACGCCCTGGCCGAGGCCGACTATGTCGCGCGCCTGCCCGACAACATCGATCTGGTCGAGATCGCGCCGGTGCTGTGCGCGGGGGTCACGGTCTACAAGGGCCTGAAGATGACCGAGGCCAAGCCGGGCGACTGGGTGGCCATCAGCGGCGTCGGCGGCCTTGGCCACATGGCGGTCCAATACGCCGTTGCCATGGGCCTGAAGGTCGCGGCCATCGATATCGACGACGATAAACTGGCCCTGGCCACGCGGCTGGGCGCTAGCCTGGTCGCCAACGCTCAGGACGCGAACGCCGTCGCCCAACTGAAGGCACGCATGGGCGGGGCTCACGGCGTTCTGGTCACGGCGGTGTCGTTGCCGGCGTTCAGCCAGGCGCAAGGCCTGGCGCGACGCGGCGGCACGGCGGTGCTGGTCGGCCTTCCGCCCGGCGACTTTCCGCTGTCGGTCTTCGACACCGTCCTCAACGCCATCACCGTGCGCGGTTCGATCGTCGGCACGCGACTGGACCTCAAGGAGGCTCTCGCCTTCGCCGCGGACGGACGGGTGCGCGCGACCGTCGCGACGGCCCGGCTCGAGGACATCAACACGGTTCTGGATCATATGCGCCAAGGCAAGATCGAGGGGCGGGTGGTGCTGGACTTCTCCGCCAAGGCAACGGGCGATGACGCCTAGTCCCGCGCCGAGACCGACAACCCGACTGATCATGGCCATGCTTGCGATAGCGGTTCCCGTGCGTCGCTGGCTGATCAGGCGCACGCCCTCATGGCTCTGGCCAGGATCGCGTCGTCTGAGCCGTGGTGATGGTGGCTGGGGGCCGACATGAGCCCGCTGAATGAACCCGTGCGCACCCGGGGCATAGCCCTGGTCGCCTTTCTGGCTCTGGGCGCCTGCGCGGCCGAGCCCAAGACCAGCGGCCAAGGCCGTGAAATCCTCGGCGCGCGCGATCGTGGCGAGGCGACGGCCAAGAGCCAGTGCGCCAGCTGCCATTTCGCGGGCAAGGATGGCGTAGGGACGCGGGTGGATGCGCCGTCCTTTGGCCAGATCGCCGTGCGCTACCGTGACCTGCGGCTCGACTGGGAACTGGAGACCATCAGTCAGGTGGGCCACTACGCCATGCCCGCCAAGCCGCTGGCGCCGGGTCAGGTCGCCGATTTGACGGCCTATATCCGAAGTCTGGACCGTCAAGCGCGCGACGACCGGGAGAACGGTCTGGGTCCGGACAGGCCGGACAGTCACGTGCGGCGCATACCTTGACCCCCGCGGCCCTGGAGGTCGGCTGATCCCAAGATGTCGTCCGTCGGCGAGAGCCCTTCGGCGAAGCTTGAGCTGAGTCAAAGCCCGGCGTCCCGCGCGCGGGCTGGATAATACGGGACGCGCGCGGGGGATATCGGCGATGACGCATAAGCTTTGGCTCCATCCCGAAAGGACGGCCATCCGGCAGACCTCGCCGCTGGCCTATCTCATCGCTGTCGCCAGCGTCGCCCTGGCGACGGTCCTGCGGCATGTTCTGGCGCCGTGGATCACTGGCGCTCAGTTCATCACCTTCTTTCCGGCGATCACGCTCACGGTGGCTCTGTGCGGCGCTCGCGCGGGCCTGGTCGCGGTCGCCCTGACCGCGCTTGCCGCCCGGTTCATACTGGGACCGCCCGCGCCCACGCCGCGTGACGATGTCGCCCTGGCGATGTTCATCGCGGTAGGCTTGCTCGATGTCGTGGTCCTCTCGGCGCTGCTGAGATTGGACCCTCTGCGCCGGGCCAACCAGGACCTGATGGCCAGCGAAGCGCGGTTTGGCGACCTTCTGGAATCAGCGGCCGACGCCGTGGTGATCGTCGATCGGGGCGGATTCATCGTCCGCGCCAACGGCCAGACCGAGCGGCTGTTTGGCTTTCCGCGCCAGGATCTCGTCGGTCAGCCCGTGGAACGGCTGATTCCCGACTCCCATCGTGCGTCCCACGCCCGGTTCGTCCGCGACTACACGGCCTCGCCGCAACTGAGGGAAATGGGGCATGGCGGTGAGCTGCAAGGTCAGGCCGCGAGCGGCGCGACCTTTCCCGTCGAGGTCAGCCTCACCCCCCAGTACAACGATGCGGGCCTTGTCTGCGCCGTCATTCGCGACGTCAGCCTGCGCAAGGCCGCCGAGGATCACCAGGCGCTGCTGATCCACGAGCTCAATCACCGCGTGAAGAACACCCTGGCGACGGTGCAATCGATCGCGCGCCAGACCTTGAAGTCGACAGGTGATCCGGCGGCCTTCTGCGAAGCCTTCACCGCTCGTCTGGTCGCGCTCTCCCAGAGCCACGATGTTCTGACGCGCAACGACTGGATCGGGGCGACTCTGTCGGAGGTGTTGCTCGAGCAGTTGCGGCCCTACCAGAATGGCCGCAGCGCCCGCTTCGAGCTCTCCGGACCGCCGGTCAGTCTCACGCCACGCGTGGCGCTTGCGCTGGGCATGGTGTTTGGCGAGCTCAGCACCAACGCGGCCAGATATGGGGCGCTGTCCAACGACGAGGGGCGTCTCCTGGTCGAGTGGCGCTGGCTGGACGAGCCGGGCAAGCCGACCTTGTCCATCACCTGGCGCGAGGTCGACGGGCCACCCGTCGCCCCGCCGAACCAACACGGGTTCGGCGAGCGGTTGATCCAACGCAGCCTGTCTCACGAACTGGGTGGTTCAGCCGTTCTGACCTATACGGCGGAAGGACTGATCTGCGACCTGCGGTTCGCGCCGTAAGGAACCTCGCTCAAGATGTCGCCGTCGGCGTCCGCAAGCCGCCGTCCAGCAGCCGCGTCCAGACGGCCTCGGCGTCGTCGGCGAAGGCCAGCAGCGCCAGATCGGCTCTGTCGATCATGCCGGCCTCGACCAGGGCCTCGAAATTGATCACCGCGCGCCAGTAGGCCTCGTCGAACAGGACGATCGGGATAGGCGGGGCCTTCTGGGTCTGACGCAGCGTCAGAAGTTCGAACAATTCGTCGAACGTCCCAAAACCGCCGGGGAAAACCACGAGCGCCCTGGCTCGCATCGCCAGGTGCATCTTGCGCATGGCGAAGTAGTGAAAACGGAACGTCAACGCCGGAGTGCAGTAGGGATTGGGTTGCTGCTCGCGCGGCAGGGTGATGTTGAAGCCGATCGAGGGCGCGCCGACCTCGAAGGCCCCCTGGTTGGCGGCCGACATCAGGCCGGGACCGCCGCCCGTGGCGATGACGTTGTCGAAGACGCCTTGGCGCGGGCTCAGCGCGCCGCCGCGTTCCGAGGCGATCTGGCCAAGCCGGCGCGCCTGCTCGAACCAGAAGGCTTGGCGGCCCGGCCCATCGGCGCGAACGCGCGCGCTGCCGAACACCACGATCGTCGTGGCCACGCCGAAGGCGCGCAAGGCTTCGTCGGCCTTGGCGAACTCGAGCAGGAAGCGCACGCCGCGCATGGAGTCGCCAAGCAGGAAATCCTGGTCGAGCGCGGCCAGGCGATAGGCCGGGGCGTTCAACTGGGCGGCGTTGCTAAGCGGCGGTGGCGAAGCGTCGTCCATCGACGTCAGGCCACGGCGGGTTCGAAGAGCTCGTCCAAGCGTGTGCGCACCTGTTCGAGCACGTCGGCGCCGGACTCGTCGGTCATGTTCGACACCACCCCGCCGAAGTGCTTGTGATCGACGACGCGCAGGCCGCAGACGCCTTGAAGATGGATGTCGAACACCGTCATCAGCGCTCTGAGCGCGCCGGTGTGGTTGACCCAGTCATCGGGCGCGCCAGAGGTCGAGAACGACAAAAGGCTCTTGCCCGTCAACAGCGCCTCGGTTCCGCCGGCGCCAGGCGCATAGCCGAAACCCATGCCGAACACGCGGTCGACATAGCCCTTGAGAATGGCGGGCGGGGCGTTGAACCAGAACGGATACACGAAGATGAAGCTCTTGACGTCGCTCAGTCGCCGCCGTTCGGCCACGACGTCCGGCGCGGGCGTCACGCCGTGCGGGGTGGGCATCTCCTCGGCCTTGAGGCGCGGGTCGAAGTCCATGGCATAGAGATCGTGTAACTGGGCCTCATGCCCTCCCGCGCGCAGATGTTCGACACAGGTGCGCGCCAGCGCCGCACAGAAGCTGGTCGGTTTGGGGTGGGCGAGCACGACGGCGTGCAGCATGGCGAGCCTCCAGTTTTTCGAGGCCTCCAGACTAAGGTCGCCGCGCCGATGGGAATTGATCTGCGTCAGGCTTTACGCTCGCGCGTGACGGACGCCGCGAGGCGAGCGCCTGCTCAAGGTCGCGCCATGCCTTGAAATTTGGCCCCGCCGGCTGGGGTTTGACACAGGTCAAGCGGGTCCACGCTGGCGCGGCGATGGTGGCGGTCAGCACACCCACAGGAGTTTAGACATGCGAAAGCCCCTTGCCCTCGCTGACGACCTCGGACACCAGGGCGGTAAAGCCTTCGCCAAGGTCGGTGAACATCTGCGCGCCTTGAAGGCCCAACTCGGCGACAAGACCGGCGACGCGCTTTCGACCACGTCGCTAGCTCTGGGTCACGCGGCCCTGGAGCTTGTCGGCGAGGTGGAGGAGAAGCTCGACGCCGTGGCCGACGGCGCCCGGCGCCAGATCCGCCGCCATCCGGACGAGGCGGCCGCGACCGCGGCTCTTGCGGTGGTCCTCGCCGCCGGCGTCGCGGGGCTCGTCACCTACGGATTGATGCGCCGGCGCGACTAGCCCGACCCGCTGGCCGCGGCGATCCGCGCCGCGGCCTCGAGCAGGATGGGCCGTTGGCCAGGCAGGATTTTGTACAGGGCGGTGGGCAGGTCGAAATAGGCGACAGCGTCGATCTCTGGCGCATCGATCCACTGTCCCGAACGCGGCGGCCATTCCAGACGGAAGGTCTGGCTGGCGAACCGCTCAAGGTCGAGATCGGCCCGGATCAGCCAGGGGGAAATCACCTTGCCGCGATAGGCGCGCCGAGGCGTCAGCGCCTCCAGCGGACCGCGCAGCGCCAGCCCGGTCTCTTCCTGAAACTCCCGGCGCGCGGCGGCCATCGCCGTCTCTCCGGGCTCGATCAGGCCTTTCGGGATCGACCAGGCTCCTTCATCGCGGCCGCGCCAGTAGGGACCGCCGGGATGCCCGAGCAGGAAGACGGGGGCGTCGTCGGAACCACCCCAGACCAGAACGCCGGCGGCTTGCTGCACCATGACCCGACCTTGAAACGGTGGACCCGGAGCGACAAGCTCCGTGGACAAAAAGAAGCGTCCGCCCCGTCGGTGACGTCGAGACGGCCTAGGCTCGTGCGGTGGTGGGGCAGCGCAAGGCGGACACGCGGTCTTTGACGGCGATGCCGCCGGCGGCGGCCCAAGCGGCGCGGTCAGAAGGATGCGGTCACGGGGCGGGCGTTTCGGCGGGCCCCGGCGTCGCTTCCAGGCGCCAGTCCTCGTGCACGGTGAAATGCTGGGCGACCGCGCCGAGCGCCTGATAGTCGATCAGCGAGAGCACCGTCGGCCGGGCCTCCAGCAGCGCGATGTCGCGTCCGGCCGGGTGGGGCGTGAAGGGCTGATCATGCGCCGCGCCCCAAATTCGTTGGTTCAGGCGGTCAATCTTGGTTGGGTCGTTCACCTCGATGACATGCGCGGCCATCGAGAGCCCGACCGGCGGACCGGCGCCGTCCGTGGCCAGCGCGATCGCCACCCGCCCGTCGCGCGCGATATTGGCCAGCTTCTGGCTGTGGCGGCTCACCACGAAGAAGAGCGACAGGCCTTCTGCGACATAGTTGACCACAGTGGCCTGAGGCCAGCCATCGGGCCGGAGCGTGGCGATGGTCATCAGCCGCGAACGGGTCAGGAGTTCAGCGATGCGCGTCTTGGCCGTCTGGGGATCCAGCGGCGGGGGTGCGGGCAGGGGCGGAGGCGTCGGCATGGGATCCTCCAAGCGGGGTTAGAGCGCGGCGCGCTTGGCGAGCCGCGCGTGGGACATCACGCGAAAGCGCCGGCAACCCTCCAGGACGATGAGACCCTCGTCCTGCAACTGACTGAACATGCGCGACACGGTCTCGATGCTCAGGCCCAGATGGTCGGCGATGTCCTGGCGGCTCATCGCCAGTTCGTTCCACGCCGCCGGTTGGCGGGCGGCGAGGTCGGAGAGGAAGCCGGCGACCTTCTCCAGGGCGCTCTTGCGAGCCAGAAGCATCATGTGCTCGTGCGCCCGTTCCAGCTCCGAGCCGGTCGCGCGCCAGATGGCCCGTTCCAGGCCATGGCCGGCCTCGCCGTGATAGCGCATGGCCGAGCGCCGGACGACCAGGACGCGGGTCGGCCCCAGGGCCTCGGCCGAGGATAGGTGCGCGGGCCCGGTTTCCAGGCCGAAGAGATCGCCCGGATAATAGAACCCGGCGATCTGACGGCGGCCGTCGCTGGTCAGGCGCGAGGCGCGCACCGCGCCGCTCTGCACCTGATAGACGAGATCGGTTTCTTCGCCTTGAGCGTAGATTTCTTCGCCGCAGGCGAAGCTCATGCTGACGCCCATGTCGCCGAACATGTCGGCCGTGGGGGCGAACAGCGGGGATATGCTGGGCGTATCGGCGGAACGTAGGAACGCGGGCATCGACATGACGGCTCTCCCTGCTGCGTGGGGACAGGGATAGGGCGGGCCTGGTCAACCGGCCATTGGGAACAGTACTTAGAATGACCGTTTGCTCTTCCGCTCCGTGCGTCGAAGAAAAAAGGGCCGAGGAGGCGGAAAAAGCCGCGACGGACACGCGTGCGCGCCAGCATCCGTATAATCCCTCATACCGACCCTGTTTCCGTTTTTCTAGCTTTGCTCCCATTGATCCAATGGAGGCGGCCATGAAGACGGTGCTGTTGCTAGTGCATGCCGACGCCGGACAGGAGGCCCGTCTACAGGCGGCGCTCGATCTGACCCGCGCGCTCGAAGGCCACCTGACCTGCGTTGATGTCACGCCCATCCCTGATTTCGCCGGCGATATCGGCGGCGCGGCGCAGGCGATGATCCTGGAGGAGGAGCGCGAGGCCGAGACGATCAATCGGGTCGCTCTGGAAGCGCGACTGGCCGGCGAGGGTGTCGCCTGGGACTGGATCGACGCGACGGGCGACTTCACCCAATGCCTGATGCGCCAAGCCGGGCTGGCCGACGTCATCGTGGTCAACTGCAAGCGGGACACGATGATGGCGGTGGATCGCCGAGGCGTGGTGGCCTCTGTCGTGACCCAGGCCAGTTGCCCCGTGGTCGCTGTGCCGGACGACGCGCGCGGCTTCAATCCGAACCTTCCGGCCCTGGTCGCGTGGGATGGCTCGGAGCCTTGCATGGCGACCTTGCGCGCCAGCGTTCCCCTGCTGCGCTTGGCGCAATCGGTCACCTTGTTCGTCGTCGAGGATGGCCCGACCCGGGCCGCGCCAGTCGAGGCGGCGGCCGCCTACCTGTCACGCCATGATGTCCACGCGACGATCGAGCAGGTCGCCGCCGACGGCGCCACGCCCGACGCGCTGATCCTGACGGCCTGCGAAGCCGCTGGGGTGGGTTATTGCGTGATGGGCGCCTTCGGCCACGGCCGGATGCGCGAAGAGCTCTTCGGCGGGGTGACCCGTCGCATGCTCGACGCGGCCCAGCTGCCCCTGGTGTTGGGGCGCTAAGCGGCCCTTCGCCATCACGATCCTTTTTTTGCAGTGAGGGAGGCGAGCATGCCTGCGGGATGTTCAGATGCGTGGCCGCCTTCGGCTGCGGAGCGGGGCGCGAGCCTGTCGTTCGCCGCGGCGTTTCTGGTCTTGTGCGCCTGGGGCGCGCCGATCTCGTCCCCGCAAGCCCAGCCCGTGTCGGCCGCCCACGCCCCTTCGGGCGACCAGATCAACGGTCAGCGTCTGGCGCAGCGCTATTGTGGGCAGTGTCACGCCATCGCCCAAGGCGCGAGCCCTTTGCCGGACGCGCCGCCATTCCCGCGCCTGTTCACCCGCTACCGCCCCGGCCGTCTCGACGCGATCCTCGCCGAGGGCATGCTCGCTCCCAGCCAGCCGCCGGAAGAGGGCTCGCCGCGAAGTCATCCCCGCATGCCGATGGCCAAGCTGGACGATGATCAGATCGCCGATCTCAAAGCCTATTTGCGCGGCTTGGATCCGCGTATCGGCTCACGTCCCGCGCCCTGCCGTCGCTGCGGGTCCGGCCGGTCCGGAAACGCTGACATCGTTCGACCAGGCATCTGAAGGCGCGATTGCGCGACGTCAAATTCCTCGCGCGCGATCGCGCGAGACTGCCGACATTCGGAGGCTCGGACCATGAGCATGCTGCAAACGACCTTCCTGCTTCTCGACATCGTCGGCCTTTTTGCCCTGACCACGATCGCGAGCATGATCCTGTTGATCGCGACGGCGGGCGAGGGGCCGGTCATGCGACGCGATCGGAGACGGCCATGAGGCCGGCGTCCCGCAGGTCTTGGGTGGCGATCCTGGCCCTCGCGGTGGTCATCGGCGTGGTGTCGCTCGCCAGCTGCCAGAACCTCGATCGCCTGCGCCGTCCCTATCACGAGCCGGCGATCGCGCCGGGCGCCGGACTCTAGGAGACGGTTCGATGGACGCTTTCGGGATCAGATGGCCGCTCCATAGAGCCCGGACGCACGACCGTGCGGCGCCGCGCGTCAGGCCGCCCGCCGGCGGTGGGGCGCTGCGCTGGATCTTCCCCGTGCTCTGCCTGGCCGCGCCCTTCCTCGGCGAAGTCGCCGGGATCTATCTGCCCAGCTGTCTGTTGTTCGGCGCCGTGTTGGGAATCTGGGGCGCGCACCAGACCGGCGCGGTGTGGTCCGTGATGATCTGGAGCCTCGTCACCGGTGTGTTCGGGGCCCTGTTAGCCTTCGTCGCGGTCCAGGTCGTTCCGGACTTGAGGATCCTGGCCTTGGTCGCCGCGCTGATCCAGGCTCTCGCGCTGCTGGCGATCGGCGCGCCGGCCACGATCGCGGGATGGTCCGCGCGTGGCATGGTCTTGGCCAGCCTGGCCGGACCGCTCGCCTTGGCGTTGCTGGCGCTGCGCGGCGCTCCGGCCTGGGGGGCCCTGGCGGCCACCCTGGCCGTCGCGCTCAACCTGGCGGCGCTGCCCCTGGCGCTGATGGCGCGCCGCCGCGCGTGGCCGTGAGGCAGTCCTGCCTAGCCGCCGCCCTGGAGACGGCGCCGAGTTGAGCGTCTCGCGCACCCGGCGCTGGCGGCCGTCCCATCGGCTCGTCCTGACGGCCGCGGCCTTGGTCGCGTTGATCGCCGTGGGTTGGCCGCCCCCAGCGGGACGCGACATCCCTCACGCCTCGAACCCGGAAGCCTCGTTGTCGCCAGTGCTGCGCGCCCAGACCTGGGCGACCTGGCGACGGCTGCTGGCGATCATCGCGCCCTGCGACGCCGCGGTGGAGGCGGTGGCTCGGGCGACCCCGGCGCCGTCCAACCCGATCGTCCCGTCACAGTCGGTGCTACGCGCCCAGGACGCCTGCCGCGCCGCGGGCCTTAGCCTGTCGTCCCTGCGCGCCCCGCCCGCCGCCGATAGCGCGACGCGCGCCGCGTTCGACGCCGCGATCGAGCGTTGTCAGAGCGTCTATCTGGTCGAAGGCGACGCCCACGCCCGCCTCGCGGGGGCCCTGGATCGGGTCGCCTCGCCGATCTCGCCCGCCCGACCAGACCTGTTCGGCGCCTGGTCCGGCGTGCAGGAAGCCAATATCGACGCCCTGGGATGCCGGAGCGCCTTCATCAGCGTCGCGCGACGCGCGGGACTGCCCCTTGGCGGTTTCGATCCCGAGACCCCCGTCAGCGAGGCCTCGCCGCGAGCGGACACGGCGTGAGGAAAGTGGGCGCGTGAGCCGCGCGGCGGCGGTCTCAAGAGGCGCGCCGCCGGCCGTGCTTGAAGGATCAGCTCGCGGCGCTTTCGCGGCGCGGCAGGCGCCAGCCCGGGCGGATGAAGTGGCAGGTATAGCCATTGGGGATCCGCTCCAGGTAGTCCTGGTGCTCGGGTTCGGCTTCCCAGAAGTCCCCGGCGGGCTCGACTTCGGTCACGGCCTTGCCGGGCCAGAGGCCTGACGCGTCGACATCGGCGATCGTCTCCACCGCCACGCGACGCTGGTCGTCGGACGTGTAGAAGATCGCCGAGCGATAGCTGCGGCCAAGGTCGTTGCCCTGCCGGTTCAGCGTCGTCGGATCGTGGATCTGGAAGAAAAACTCCAGAAGCTGGCGATAGCTGATCAGGGCCGGATCGAACTGGATCTCGATGGCCTCGGCGTGGTCGCCATGATTGCGGTAGGTGGCGTTGGGCGTATCGCCGCCGGAATAGCCGACGCGGGTCGCGACGACGCCCGGATATCGGCGCAGGAGATCCTGGACGCCCCAGAAGCAGCCGCCGGCCAGGATGGCGGTTTCGAGCTTGGCGTCCATGGCGAAGTCCCTTCAAGAGCTGAGAGCGTCGCGCGCCTGACGCGACGCCCTAGCAAGTGGGGATGGATGCGGAGATGTCCAGGATCGGACGCTCCGCGGCGATTCAGCCGCCATAGGGAGGGCTGAACTTCGATAAGGCGCGGATCAACCGTCAGCCCGTCCAGCCGGCCAAGGACCCGACCGCGAAATGACGTGATCGCGCTCGTCACGATTGTCGGTGACGACCACGCGATAACTGGCCCCGCCCGGGGCGACGCGGACCACGACGTGGCCGCCGCGCGCGGCCAGGCGGTCGGTCAGCCACTTGTGGGCCAGTTCGTTGGCGGGCGAGAGCCCGGTGGCGAAGATGTCGCGCGGACCGGCATAGAGGCGTTGGCTCAGCATTCGCTCCAGCGCGTCGGTGCTGGGATGCGCGGCGTGCCAGCCGGGAATGACCCAGGCGCGAGGTTTCAGCGCCCGTACGACGTCGGCGCCGGTCGCGTCGAACATGCCGTGATGGGCGGCGACGGCGACGTCGACCTGGTCGGCGGCCTGGGCGGCCAGGGTCTCGACGTCGCGCCAGGGCAGGGTTCCGTCGAAGCTGTTGCTGGTCAGGTCTCCGGCCGCGAAATAGCCGAACGCGCCGTAGCGCAGGCGGACGGCGGCCGAGCAGGCGTTCTCGTCGGGAATGTCGTCCTTGGCCAGGCTGTCGATCGGTGGGAACAGGTGGCGGGTCTTGGTCCCACGCCCGGTCCAGACCTCGCCATTGGCGGCCAGGTTGCGGATCTCCGCGTCGGGCAGCATGAGCTGATCGGCGGCGCCCACGCGGAAGCGCTCGACACGGCCGCTGGTCCGGGCCCGCTCGTGGACGAAGGCGACATAGGCCCTGGCGAATGGCGCGTCCGAGACCGTGGGATAGGCGTAGTCGGGATAGGCGCGATCGACCAGGACGCCGATGCGCAGCAGGCCGGCGACATCGTACAGGCCATCGATGTGGTCTGGATGCAGATGACTGACCAGGAAGGCGTCGAGCTTCGGCTCGCCCGTCGCCGCCAGATGCCGGCGGGCGTAACGGCCGATCCACTCGCCGGCGCGACGTTCCGGACCTGGACGGATGTCCAGGCTGGCCGGCGGCGGCGTGCTCGAGGCGCCGGCGTCGATCATCAGGCTGGAGCCGTCCGGCCCGATGATCAGCGTCGAGTCGCCCCGACCGGTGGCGATGTGGTGGATGTCCAGCCCGCCGCGCCGCCAGGGGCGCAGCGGCTGGCCGACGGCGTCGTCCTCGGGCAAGGGCGCGGCGGCGGCCAGCGCGGCCGCGCCGAGCAGCAGGCCGCGACGGGTGAAACGGGCGGCCGCCACCGCCTAGAACTTCGCCGACAGCATGACGCCGACCGTGCGCGCCTCGCCAAGATATTCGGCCAGCACGCCCTGGGTGGACGGGGTCAGCAGGTAGTCGACATCGCCCAGGTTCTTGGCCCAGGCCGTCAACGCCCAGCGGCCATCCTGGCTTTCATAACCCAGCGACAGATTGGTCAGGGCGTAGCTGTCGATGTGCAGGTTCGGATCCTTGGTGGCGCCGGTATAGTAGCCGTCGGTATAGGCCCAGCTCAGCGCGCCGGTGACATAGCCCTTGCCGTTCAGCGGGATGCGGACGTCGGCGGCCAGGGCGCCCTTGTTTCGCGGCGACGAGCCCAGCGGATGGCCGGTGTTCACCGCCCCGCCCGGAATGACGAAGTTGTCGTAGACCGTGTCGAGCAGTCCGTAGTTCGCCATCAGGTTCAGCCAGGGCAGCGGCCGCCACGTCACTTCCAGTTCCGCGCCCTTCACCGTGGCCTGGCCGGCGTTGGTGATGGTCAGGACACGGGTCAGGTTGTTGAAGAACAGCTCCTGCTTGTCCTTGTAGTTCATGTGAAAGACCGAGGCGTTGACCCGCAGGGTGTCGGCCAGCCACTGGGATTTCACGCCCAGTTCGTAGTTGGTGACGGTCTCGGGTTCGAACGGCTGGGTCAGGGCCGAGATCACCGCCGCGTCGGTGTTGAAGCCGCCGGCCGTGTAGCCGCGCGTGACGCTGCCATAGACCTTGAGGTCCTCGCGCGGCGTCCAGCTCAGCACCGCGCGGGGCGTCACCTCGCTCCAGTCGGCCTTCAGGCCGTGAGCGGTGAAACTGCCGGTCGCGGGGCGGACGAAGTCGGTGCGGACGAGGTCGGCGGTCTTCTCGTCGTGGGTATATCGGGCGCCCAGGGTCAGGTCGAAGGCGGCTGGCAGATGGACCGTGCCATCCACGAAGGCGGCGTAGCTCCTGGTTTTCACCGCCTGGTCCGTCAGGACGTCTGAGGAGGCCACGCCGGTGACGGCGGCCAAGCCGCGCGTGCGCAGCTGGCGCTTGGCGTCCTCGTCGGCGAAATAGACGCCGGCCACCAGGTCGCCGCGCTCCCACTTCGGGCTGGCCCAGCGGATCTCCTGCGAGAACAGGCCGACATCGTCGACGTCGCGATTGACTGACTGGGTGTTGGTTCCGGTCAGGAAGGCGTAGCCGACGCCGGTGCCCGAATAGTCCTCGCCCGACTGCGACCAACGATAGCCGGTGACGGAGGTGACTTGGCCGACCGGCGCGTTCCAGTAGACCCGCCCCGAGGCGCCCCACTGGTTTCGCGCGAAGTCCTGATTGTAGCCAAGCTCGGACGTGCGGCGGTCGCCGTCCGAACCGGCCGCCTTGGACGACAGGGTGCGGCCGCCATTGTGGTCCTGCGCGTAGTCTGCACCCAGCAGCACCTCGACGTCGTCGTTGGCGCGCAGACGGGCCTGGGCGCGGAGGCTGCGGCTGTCGAGATCGTCCTGCTCGCGCCCGGTCAGGCGGTCCTTGCCATAGCCGTCGTGCTGTTTGAGCGAACCGGCCAGGCGCAGGGCGACCGTCTCGCCGACGGGGATGTCCACACGGCCGTCGACCTGCTTAAGGTCATAGTCGCCGCCGCCGATCCGCACCGAGCCCGCCGTGTCGTCAAACGCCGGCTTGCCGGTGTCCAGCACGATGGCCCCGCCGGTGACGTTGCGGCCGAACAGCGTGCCTTGCGGGCCCTTCAGCACCTGCACCGAGTTCAGGCCATAAAGCTCGAAAGTCGCGGCGCTGTTGCGGGGGATGAACAGGTCGTCGATGACCACGGCCACCGGCTTGTTGGCGCCGATCTGGGTGAAGGTGTTGGTCGCGCCTCGAATGGCGATGGTCGGGCTGGACTGGCTGAACGACGACACCAGCAGGCCCGGCGTCAAGCGCGAGATGTCTCGCAGAGTTTCCAGGCGATAGGTCTCGACGGCGCGGCTCGAGAAGGCCGTCAGCGAAATCGGCACCCCCTGGGCGGCTTCCTCGCGCTTCTGGGCGGTGACGATGATGGTGTCCAGCGCGGTGGGCTCGGCGGCCACATCGCCCGTGGCGCTGGCAGGACGCGCCACGCGCAGTGTGATGACGCGACCGTCGTCGGCCGCGATCTCCAGGCCGGTTCCGGCGATCAGCTTCCGCAGCGCCTCATGCAGGTCCATCTGGCCGTCGATGGCCACGGTGCGCACGCCCTTCAGCTGCGCGGCCGGGGCGAAGATCTGCACGCCGGCCTGCCGGGCGAACTGCGGGATGGCGCTGACCGCGTCCTGCGCGGGCACCTTGAAGGTCCGCTGCTGGGCCGATGCCGGGCCGCCGATGCACAGCGCCAGGGCGGCCACGCCGCCGGCCAGAATCGCTTTCGTCTTGTTCAAAGCCATGTCGCCCCTCTCGCGCGCCCGTCGCGGCGCGATTTCCGAGGCCAAGAGACGTCGCGGCGACGTCTCCGCCATGTGTCTCGAAACTTTTTACGTAGGACGCCGGCCCAGGCGAACGGTGCGCCCCTCGATATCCAGCCGCGCGCCGAAGGCCTGCGAGGCCGATCGCGCGAAGCTGACCGGGTCGTTGGCCGCGAAGAGACCGCTGATCGGTTCCTGGGCCAGGGTCGGGTCTTCGATGATCAGCCGCATGTCGCTATAGCGAGCGAACTCGCGGGCGGCCTGAGCCATGGTCTCTCCCTCGAAGGCGATCTTGCCCTCTCGCCAGGCCAGTCGCCGCACCAGCGCCGCCGGCGCGACCGTCTCGACCTGGGTCTGCTTGGGGGAGGCGTCCATCTGCTGGTTGGCGCCGAGTTGCAGGCGGCCGCGACGGTCTGTGACGCTGATCCGACCCTCGCGCACCACCACCGACACCGGCTCGCCGGCGATCGCCTTGACGACGAAGGCGGCGGTGGTCGCCATGACGGACAGGGCGTCCGCCGAGACGACGAACGGCTGCTCGCCCTTGGCTACCTCGAACAGAGCCTCGCCGCGAACGAGTTCGACCCTGCGCTGGCGGACGCGGATCTTGCTGTCGGTGTTGAGGGTGATGGCCGAGCCGTCCTCAAGCGGGATCAGACGGACCTCGCCCCGCTGGGACGCATAGGCGCGAGAGCCGTAGCTGGACACGCCCAGCGCCCCGACCCCGGCGACCAGACCGGCGGCCACCGCGCCGCCGCCCCAGCCGATCAGGTTCCGGCGCGATGGCCGAACGGCGGACTTGGCCTTGAATGGCGCGGGATCGAATTGCGGGCCCAGCGCGCGGGCGGCGTCGCTGCCGTCGTACAGCGCCTGGGCGCGGGCCAGGGCGCCGAGCCGGCGCGGATCGCCGGAGAGCCAGGTTTCAAGCTCGGCGTTGTCGGCGGTCGACAAGGGGCCGCGATCGATGCGTCCGGCCCAAGCCGCCGCCGCGTCGTCAACCGCCCGACTTGTCTCTCGCTCCGCCATCAAGGCCACTCGTTCCCGTGTCGTCGTTCCTAGATGCGCCGAGCGCGCGTTTTCCGCCACGTCCAAAGCGATCGATCAACAGGCGGATGCCCTTGACGATGTGCTTTTCAACCGTGTTTTCGGACACGCCCATGCGCGCGGCGATCTCGCGCTGCGAGAGGCCCTGCACGCGGCGCAGGATGAACGCCTCCTGGGTCTTCTTGGGCATCTCGGCGATGGCTTCGGCCAGCCGATGCAGCTCGTCGCGGTCGATCAGCACCTGCTCGGGCGAGGCCATCTCCGCGGGCAGGTCCAGGCGCTCCAGATCGGCGACGGCGCGTATCGAGACGATACGACTGCGCTGCACGTGGCGCACCAGCAGCGAATAGGCGACCTGGAAGAGATAGGCCTTGGGATTCTGGACGTCCTCGACGCTCTCCTTGGAGACCAGGATCGTATAGGCCTCCTGAATGACGTCGTCGGCGTCCAGGCCGGGCGCGAGTCGGCGGTTAAGCCAGCCGCGCAGGACATGCTCGTGCGGCAGGATGTTGCGCGCGAACCATCGGGACCGTTCGGGTGTGATCGCAGGCATGGCTCGGGGCGCGACTTTCCAGACGGGGATTGAGAGACGACGATCGGCGACGCGGCAAGCGGCCATGGGTCGTCCATCCTGCTTTGCTGCTGCTAACCGTCTTTCGTGACAGTCTTTCGCACCGGCAGCATCAGGAGCAGGCAGGCGCCGGCCGGGGCGGGCTCCCAGATGACCCGGCCGCCGATCGCCTCGGCGCGGCGTCGCTGGTTGGCCAATCCCCGGCCGGTGACGGGCAGGGCCGGATCGAAGCCGCGACCGTCGTCCCGCACGCGCACCAGCACGTGGCCGTCCTCGGTCCGCACCGACAGCGCGACTTCTCGCGCCCCGGCGTGCTTGAGGATGTTGGCGAAGGTCTCCTGCAGGATGCGCAGGATGTGCAGTGCGTGACGCTGGTCCAGCCATTCCAGGGGCGGGACCTCGCCGGCGTCCCAGGTCAGCTTCAGGCCGCTGGCCTCGAGCCGCGGCTGCAGGCGGAAGCGCAGGGTGGCCAGCAGCAGGAGCAGATCGGTCTCGACCGGCTCCATAGAGTCGATGGTCAGCTTCAGGTCGTCGATGCAGCCGCGCAGCAGGGCGACGGCGTCCAGGTCGGCGGCGCGATCGCCCTCGAAGGCCCGCAGAGCGGTGACCAGGGTCGAGCCCAGGCCGTCGTGCATGTCCTGCATCAGCCGTTGGCGTTCCTGGTGCAGCAGCTCGCGGTTCTCGATCTCGCGCAGCCGCTGGTGGCTGGCGGTCAGCTCGGCTTCGCGCTGGGTCAGGCGTCGCGCCAGATCGGCCTTGGCCCGGGTGGCCGTCTCCAGCGCCTCGATATAGCGGCTGAACATGATGTACCAGAACAGCACCGTGAACCCGACGCCGGTGAAGTTGCTGACGAACACGCTCTCGATGCTGACGATGTTCTGCTGCAGCGCCAGGTCGTAGACGCCCGAGAGCACGGTGACGAGGCACCAGACCGACAGCAGCAGGGCGTCGCGCGACTTGAACCGAATCGACTGGCGCACGCCGTTGAAGGCCACGATCAGCCCCAGGACCAGCAAGTTGGCATAAACGGGCGCCGAAAGCAGGGTGGGATCCAGCAGGCCGGGCAGGGTGGCGATCGTCCAGAACCCGCCGTTGAGCAGCGCCACGCCCGTCAGCAGCGGCTGGCGCCGGCCGTGCAGCTCGGTGACGAACAGGTGCAGCACCACGATCATCCAGTACGGCGAGATCACGGTGATCCAGCCGAACCAGGCGTCGGAAACGATCAGCGGATGCACGCCGACGAAGGTGTGCAGCATCCGCAGGAAGACCACGACGGAGGTCATGAAGTAGAGCAGGTAGATCGGCTCGCCGCGGCGGCTGAACCAGACGAACAGGGCGAAGACGCCGGTCGCCAGGAACGCGAAGGACGAGAAGGACGACAGCTGGACCTGCAGGATCTCCCGGATGGCGTAGCGCGGAGCCAGCTGACGATAGTTGCCGATCCAGACCGACGAGAACGCGCCGCCGATGCCGCGCACATGCTGCAGTCGGACGTCCAGCGTCCGGGGCGGATGTGAGACCTCGGTGCGCGGCAGGCTGATCATCAGCGGCTCGTTGGAGCCGTTCCATTGCAGATTGGCGTGCGACTGATGGATCAGCTGGCCATCCGCGTAGATCGCCAGCGTGCCGTCGGACTTCCAGCGGGGCACATAGAGATAGAGCTGGCGGCCGTCGTCGGGCAGGGGCGGGACTTGCAGAGAATACCAGGTGACGCGCGTGGCGATGCGCTGGGGCGCGGTATCGGCTGTCGGCGCCCAGAGCGGCGCCGGCGCGTGGGGCATGACCACGGTCCGGCCGCTGGCCCGGAGGTTCGACGGAACGGTCGCCGGCGGCGGCTGGTAGCCGACCGTATCGGTGATCGTCATGCGCGCGGCGGTGATTCGCTCGCCGCCGGCGCGCGACTCGATGACGAAGGCGACCCCCAGGGCGAGAAGTCCCGCCAGGATCCAGGCCGCCCATGGAAACCACGGGCGTGCGGTCCCCGCCGGCCTAGAGGAGACCATGGGCGCGGGCCTCGAACACCGCCTCCGTCTTGGAGCGGACCTCCAGCTTGGCGTAGATCCGTCGCACGAAGGTCAGCACGGTGTTGCGGGACACGCCCATCAGCTCGGCGATCTCGTCGAACGAGAAGCCGCGGGTGATCAGCTGCAGCGTTTCCTTTTCGCGTTCGGACAGGCTGGGGACGCCGCTCCTTTCGACGGTCTCGGCTTCTTGGGCCGGACGTTCGTCGGGCCGGAAGCGCATCAGCACCTGGCGGGCGATGCGCGGGCTGATCGGGCTGCCGCCAGCATGCAGCACGCGGATGTCCTCGGCGATGGTCGGCAGGGGACTGTCCTTGAGCAGATAGCCGCTGGCCCCGGCCTCGATCGAGGCGATGACGTGGCGCTCATCGGCGAAGGTGGTCGCGACCATGATCGCGCAGGCGGGCCAGCGGGCGTGGGCCTCGCGGATGACGTCGACGCCCGAGCCGTCGGGGAGACCCAGATCCACGATCAGCACGTCGGCCGGTTGGCCCGCCAGGCGGGCGCGCGCTTCGGCCGCCGTGGCGGCCACGCCGGCGATTGACAGATCCGGCGCGACGGCCAGGGCGGTGCGAAAGGCGTCCTGGAAGGCGACGTCGTCCTCGACCAGGACGATCTGGAGCGGCGTCGACGACGCGGCTTCGATGCTCATCCCGGCGTCCCCGTTTCCCGCGCCCGTTCCTCGCACGATGGCTTGCGGCGCAAGCCATCGCAGACCTGGCCTCGTCTGTCGTCATCACATCTTGCGACAGGCGCGAGATTGCGCCGCTCCGCTTCACCCGGCAACTAGACCGTGTCGAAAGCGTCGCGAGAAGCGACCGTCGATCAGCGCGGTGGGGCGCGAAAAGCGAGGGGCGCCGACACGACCGGCGCTCCTCGCCAATCAGCCTGGGACGAGGGCTCGGCGTCGAGCGAGAAATCCGACGGGGGCGGCTTTTGGTCGCGCCAGCGCCAGACCGATTCCAAAGGCGAGGGTCAAGGCCGCGGCGACGTAGCAGGCCGGACAATGGCCCGCCATGGACCAAACGTCCTGGCGGCTGCTGCAAAGCGGACCCGCCAGCAGGCGCGGCAGGGCCTGGGCCAGGGCGATCGTCCACGCGACCAAGGCGGTCGCGCCGACGACCGGAACGATGAAGCGAGACTTGGCCGACATGAAACTCTCCGGATGCGCGGACACACAGTCCTCCCGGATCCGGTTCCTGGCTTTGATACGT
>NZ_JBWKSF010000016.1:0-58370 GCF_059419665.1 Caulobacter sp. GW821-FHT05F04 | reverse complement strand
ATCACCGGCCGGGTCGACGACGTCATCAACGTCTCGGGCCACCGCCTGGGCACCGCCGAGATCGAGAGCGCCCTGGTGGCCCACGAGACCGTCGCCGAGGCCGCCGTGGTCGGCTATCCGCACGACATCAAGGGTCAGGGCGTCTACGCCTATGTCACCCTCAACGCCGGGGTCGAGCCGACCGAGGACCTGCGCAAGGCTCTAGTCCTGTGGGTCCGTCACGAGATCGGCCCGTTCGCCGCCCCCGACGTCATCCAGTGGGCTCCCGGCCTGCCCAAGACCCGCTCCGGCAAGATCATGCGCCGCATCCTGCGCAAGATCGCCGAGAACGAGCTCTCCAACCTGGGCGACACCTCCACCCTCGCCGATCCCTACGTCGTCGACGATCTCGTCAAAAATCGCGCCGGAGCGTGAACGCCAACCGTCATCGCCAAAAACGCGGTGACCGCGCCTGACGAAAGCCACATCGGCGCGTTAGCTTCAGCATGATGCGCCGGCTGGTCCCCTTCGCCCTCCTCATCGCCCTGGCGGGTCCCGCCCGGGCCGACGCCGAGTGGGATACGAAGGGCGACGGCATCGCCGTCCAGGCGCATGCCGACAGCCACGGGCGCGGCATGGTTCGGGCCAATGTCGAGATCGACGCGCCGCCGGCCGTGGTGTTTCGCATCATCCTGGACTGCGACCGAGCGGCCCGGATGAGCCCGGGCGTCAAGAGCTGCCGCGTGCTCTCGCGCGCGCCGGATGGGACGGAGATCCGCGAGCACACGGTCAAGTGGGGCTTCTTCCTGCCGAGCCTGCGCTCCACCTCGCGCGTCACCGTGGAGCCCGACCGGCTGATCCGCTTCGCCTGCATAGGCGGCGACATTCGGGCCTGCGAGGGGGCCTGGCGGCTCGAGCCGCTGGACGGAGGACTGCGCACCCGCGTCACCTACGACCTGTGGGCCACCGCGCCCTTCGCCCTCCCGGCCAGCATGATCAGCGGCATGATGCGCCGCGACGTGCCACAGTCGCTGAAGGCGCTGCGACGCGAATGCGAGGGACGATGACGGATACGGACGAGCCCGACGGCCTCTGGCTGTTCGACGGCGTCTGCAACATCTGTACGGGTTCGGTGCAGGCGGTCCTGCGCCTGGACCGCAAGGGCGTGATCCGGTTCACGCCCATTCAGTCGCCCTATGGCCGTGAGCTCGCCCTGGCGCATGGCGTCGATCCTGAAACGCCCGAAAGCTTCCTGTTCCTCGACCACGGCCGCCCCCTGGCCAAGACCGCCGCCATCGGCGCCCTGCTGCGCCGGCTGGACGCCCCCTGGCGCTGGTTCGCGTTCATCGACCACCTGCCGCGCGGCCCGACCGACGCGGCCTATGACTGGATCGCGAGGAATCGCTACCGGCTGATGGGCAGGAGGGGCCGCTGCATGGTCCCGACGCCGCAGCAGCGAGGGCGGTTCGTGCTGGAATTGGATCCGCCGAGCTGACGGAAGGGGCGCTTCAGCGGGCCGCAATGGGTTGAAGGCCGCCGCCTCCTAGTGTCCCGATTCCGAAGTTCGCAAGCGCTTGAGGCAAGCTCCGACGAACTTCGGAATCGACAAGCACACTAAAACAACGCCGCCACACTTTCCGCGCTGTAGGGCTTCTGCAGCACCGGCGTCTCCTTGAACCGGTCTGGAAACGCAGCGCTGTCGCCGAAGCCTGTGCCGAAGGCGAAGGGCACGCCGGCGTCCTGCAGGGCTTCGGCCACCGGGAAGCTGGTCTCCTGGCCCAGATTGACGTCCAGGATCGCGAATGGCGGCGTCTCGTTACTCAGGGCCTCGAAAGCCTGGGCGACGCTGGAGGCGACGATGACCTGCTTGACGCCCAGCCGGACCAGCATGTCCTCAAGGTCGAGGGCGATGATCATGTTGTCCTCGAGCACCAGCATCCGCTCGGGGGCCCGCACCGGCGTGTCGGCGCGGCGCGGCTGGCTCACGGCCGCGGTCACGCCCTCGCTGGAGACGTAGCGGCCGGGGATGCGGATGCGGGCCCGCAAGCCCTCGGGCCGGTAGTCCAGCGCCACCTCGCCGTTCAGATCGTGCGGGATCGAGTGCTCGATGATCGTCGAGCCGAAGCCTCGGCGGGTCGGCGGCTTGACCGGCGGGCCGTCGCGCTCGCGCCAGTCGATGATCAGGTCGCCCTTGGCGTCGCGCGCCCAGTCGATCGCCACGTGGCCGCGCTGATCGCACAGGGCCCCATACTTGGCCGAGTTGGTCATCAGCTCATGGATGACCAGGGACAGGATCGAGAAGGCGTCCGGCGCCAGGGCGGTCGGCGCGCCCTTGAGGCGCACGCGTTCGGCCTTGCTGGACAGATAGGCCTCGGCCTCGGCGGTGATCAGGTCGCTGAGCGCGCCCGGTCCCCACTGATGGCGGGTGATCTGGTCGTGGGCCCGGGCCAGGGCCTGGACGCGGCCGCCGACCACCTCGGCGAACGCCTCGACCGTCGAGACCCCGGCCTTGCTCTGGCTGATCAGGCCGCGGATCAGGCCCAGGATGTTGCGCACCCGGTGGTTCAGCTCGGCGATCAGCAGTTCCTGGCGCTGGTTGGCGCGCTGGCGCTCCTCGTCGGCGAGATCGGTCAGGCGGAAGACGATCTCCAGCAGGCTGGTGCGCAGGCTCTCGGCGAGCGAACGTTCGACCGTGGTCCACGGCCGGCTCTGGCCCCGCACCGTCTCTTCCCAGGCCTCGAAGCTCTTGCGCGGGGTCAGGCGGTCTCCCAGGGGGCCGACCTGGACCAGCTTGGCCGGCTTGCCGGCCCAGACCAGGGTCTTGGCCTCCTCCTTGCGGAAGAAGATCAGGTAGTCGCGCGGCGCGCGCGACAGCGGCACGGCCATCATGCCGGCCGCCTTCTGCGACCAGACGGCCGCCGAGGGCAGCAGGCCGGCGATCTCGTTCGTCGCGAACACCGAATGGGTGTCCTTCTCCCGCAGCACCCGCAGCAGGGTGTGGACGTCGCTGGCGTCGGGCGTGGAGTCGCGCAGGGTCAGTCGTCCCTCGAGCCACAGAGCCAGGCCGTCGCAGCCGACCAGCCGGCACAGGTCGTCGAGGAACGGGATCAGACTGTCCGCCCCCTGGGGAGCGCTGACCACGGCGCTCATCATCCGATCGTGCAGATTGCGCGCCTCGGCCATGCGCCGGGTCTCGATCTCGCGCTCGCGGCTCTCCAGCGTCAGGGAGAACAGCTGGCCGAACAGCTCGGCGGCCGTGCGGCGCTCGTAGCTGATGTGCTTGGGCGCGTAGTGGTGGCAGGCGAACAGGCCCCACAGCTTGCCGTCGCGCAGGATGGAAATCGACAGCGAGGCGGCCACGCCCATGTTGCGCAGGTACTCGATGTGGATCGGGGAGACGGCCCGCAGCATGCTCATCGACAGGTCGACGGGCTCGCCGGCCGGGCTGGTCGGCGGGATGATCGGCGAGACCTCGGCGTCGACATCGGCGATGATCCGCAGCCAGTTGCGCTCATAAAGGGCGCGGGCCTGCACGGGGATGTCCGAGGCCGGGTAGCGCTGGCCCAGGAACGAGCCGACGCCCGGCCGCACCGACTCGGCGATCACCTCGCCCGCGCCGTCGTGGGCGAAGCGGTAGACCATCACCCGGTCGAACTCGGTCAGGGCCCGCACCTGGCGGGCGGCCTCGTGGCAGAAGTCCTCGAAGGTCGGTCGCGCGGCGATGCGGGTCGTCATCGAGCGCACGGCCGAGGCGGCCTCGATCAGGATATCGGGATGGCTGGGCTCGCCCTCGACGATCAGCAGGCGGCCGGAATAGTGCAGGGCAAGGTCGAAGTCCTCGCCGCCGTCGACCAGGGGCTGGCCGAACATCCGCTCGATCGCGTCGGCGCCGCGCATGATCTGCAGGCGGCCGCGGATGTTGTGGATGGCGTGACCGTCCAGCACCTGGCTCAGGGGCTTGCCGATCAGGTCGGCGGGGGCCAGGCCCAGATAGCGCAGGCTGGTGGTCGAGGCGTGAACCACCAGCCAGTCGGAATTGACGGCCAGCAGGAAACCGAACGGCTGCACCGAGCCGAGGGTGTGGATCGGCTCCCGGTCACAGTTGGTCAGATCGACCTCAAACCCCGACATGGGCGCCGGTTCGGACATTCAGGGCTCCAGGCGGGGCTATCGTCTCGAACGCGTCCGAGAAACACTGGAAGCCATATCGCGCCCCGGCCTCCACCTCGTCTGTCCGAGTCCCGACATTGGGTTTCTCAAGCCAGGCCAGAAATGATCGCCAGAGGTCGTCGCTCTCGCCCTGGGTCAGATAGGCCAGCGGCAGGCCGTGGCCGGAGGCGCGGACCTGACGGGCCAGGAAGCGGGCGCCCAGACGCGAGCCTTCCAGGACGTAGAGCAGGCCGGCCCCGAAGTCCGGCGATGGAACGAGGGCGGCGGCGAATGGCGGCGTGTCCAGGCCGAGGACGGCGAGATCTCGGGCCAGGGCGGTGCGGCGGACGCGCCCGGGCCAGTCGGGCAGCCATTCGGCGACCCCGGCCCGTTCCAGAGCCCGTTCCAGCGGCGCTATGGCCAGGGCCGAAGCCGAAAGGAACGCGCCATATCCCACGGTCGTCTCGATACGCCAGGCGGCGACCTGGGCGTCCAGGGCGGCATGGCTCTCGGAGGTGGCCGCGCGCAGGCGGTCGCGAAGCGAACTTTCGGACAAATTTCCCCCAGCCGGATCGAACCCGTCACGCGGAAGGGGCGACACAATCCGTCGTAACACTGACGTCGCCGATTGGTTCCGCCCACATGACAGGACAGTAAGGTTTACCACGTTGGGCGCGATGCTAGGGTCGAGCCCGACCGTTCAGGAGACCTTCGCGCATGATCCGCACCGCCAAGCTGGCCCTCATGGCCGCGGCCCTTTCCACCACGGCCCTCTCCACGCTGGGATGGGCGCCGATGGCCATGGCGGCCGCGAAGGCGAAGCCCCAGGCCAAACCGGCCGTCGCCGCCGCGCGTCCGCCGATCACCGTGCCGCCGATCGTCTACCAGCAGCGCGTGCTGGCCAACGGCATGAAGGTCTACACCTCGCGCGATGCGACCACCCCGAACGTCTCGGTGCAGGTCTGGTACGGCGTCGGCTCCAAGGACGACCCGCGCGGACGGTCGGGCTTCGCGCACCTCTTCGAACACCTGATGTTCAAGGCCACCCGCAACATGCCCAGCGAGACGCTGGACCGCCTGACCGAGGACGTGGGCGGCTTCAACAACGCCTCCACCTGGGACGACTTCACCAACTATTACGAGGTCGCGCCGGCCAACCACCTGGAGCGTCTGCTCTGGGCCGAAAGCGATCGCCTGAAGTCGCTGGTCATCGACGAGGCGGTGTTCGCCTCCGAGCGCGACGTCGTGAAGGAAGAGCTGCGCCAGCGCGTGCTGGCCGACCCCTATGGGCGCTTTTTCGCCCTGTCGATTCCGCAGCAGTCGTTCACCACCCACCCCTATCAGCGCCCGGGCATCGGCTCGATCGAGGAGCTGGACGCGGCGACGGTCGATGACGTCCGCGCCTTCCACGCCACCTACTATCGGCCAGACAACGCGGCCCTGATCGTCGTCGGCAATTTCGATCAGGCCAAGCTGGACGCGATGATCGACCAGTATTTCGGCTCCCTGAAGACGCCGGCCGGAACCATCCCGAAGGTCACCGTGGTCGAACCGCCCCGCACGGGGCCCAAGAGCGTCAACACCTACGGTCCCAACGTGCCGCTGCCGGCCCTGGCCATCACCTGGCTGGCCCCGGCCGCCGCCGACAAGGACACGCCCGCCCTGACCGTGCTGGACGCGGTGCTGTCGGCCGGCAAGTCCTCGCGGCTCTATGACAGCCTGGTCTACGACCAGAAGATCGCCCAGTCGGTGTTCTCCAGCGCCCCGAACAACGCCCAGCCGGGCCTGTTCTACGTCGGCGCGGTGATGGCGGGCGGCAAGACGGTCGCCCAAGGCGAAGCCGCGCTTCGCGCGCAAGTCGCCCGCGTCCGCGACGGCCTGGTCACGCCGGCCGAACTGGCCGAGGCCAAGGCCGGCCTGCTGGCCGACGCCGTCCGCCGCCGCGAGGAGATCGACGGCCGCGGCTTCGCGATCGGCTACGCCCTTGAAACCGAGGGCGATCCGGCCGTCGCCAACACCGCCCTGGCCAAGCTGCAGGCCGTCACCGCCGCCGACATCCAGCGGGTGGCGAAGAAGTATCTGGCCGACGATCGCCGCACGGTGATCCGCTACCTGCCGGAAAAGGACCGCCCGGCCGGCGAGAAGGACGCCACGCCGCCGATCCCCAAGGTCGCCTCGGTCAAGTTCGACGGCGCGGTCACCACGCTCGCGCCCGAAGGCGAGCGCGAGAAGCCGCCGGCCATCGGCGCGCCGGTGCCAGCCGTGATGCCCAGCCCGGCCGAAAAGACCCTGGCCAACGGCCTGCGGGTCATTGTCGCCAAGTCCAGCGACCTGCCGCTGATCACCGCCGACCTGACCGTCAAGGGCGGGGCCAGCTCGGATCCCGCCGGCCTGGCCGGTACGTCGAACCTGACCTCGGAGCTGCTGACCGAGGGCACCACCACGCGCTCGGCTACCCAGGTCGCCCGCGAGACCGAGGCCCTGGGCGCCAATCTCGAAGCCGGCTCGGGCTGGGAAGCCGCCTCGCTGACCCTCAGCGTCACGGCCAACAACGCCGCGCCCGCCATGGCCATCATGGCCGACGTCGCCGAGCACCCGGCCTTCTCCGCCGAGGAGCTGGACCGCGTCCGCACCGAGACCCTGGACGGCCTGTCGGTCTCGTTCCAGCGTCCGGGCACGCTGGCCGCCTTCGCCACCGCGCCCGTGCTCTACGCCGGATCGGCCTATGGCCACGTGGCCGGCGGCACGCCCGGCTCGCTGCCGAAGATCAAGCGCGCGGACCTGGCCAAGACCCACGCCGCCTACTGGCGTCCGGACAACGCGGTGCTGGTGCTGACCGGCAACCTGACGCCGGAGGCCGGCTTCGCCTTGGCCGAAAAGGCCTTTGGATCGTGGAAGAAGCCGGCCGCGCCGCCGCCGGCCCCGCCGGCCGCCCCGACCGGCTACGCGCCGCGCAACGTCGTCATCGACCTGCCCGGCACCGGGCAGGCGGCCGTGGTGCTGGCCAAGCCGGCCATCACCCGCGCCGACCCGAACTACTACCAGGGCGTGGTCGCCAACACGGTGCTGGGCGTCGGCTTCAGCTCGCGCCTGAACCAGGAGATCCGCATCAAGCGCGGCCTGTCGTACGGGGCCGGCTCCAGCCTGACGCCGCAAGGCCGTTTCGGCGGCTTCTCGGCCCGCGTGCAGACCAAGAACGCGTCGGCCGGCGAGGTCGTCACCCTGACCCGCGCCGAGCTGACGCGCCTGGGCGCCGAACCGGCCTCGGCCGGCGAACTGGCCGCGCGCAAGTCGGTGCTGGTCGGTAACTTCGGACGGGACCTCGGCACCTCGGAAGGCCTGGCCAACATTCTGGGCAACTACGCCGTCTACGGCGTGCCCCTGACCGAGATCCAGAGCTACGCCGCCAAGGTCGAGGCCGTGACGCCGGAGGAGGTCCAGGCCTTCGCCAAGGCCAAGCTGGACCCGGCCCAGATGAGCGTCATCGTCGCCGGCGACGCCAAGGCCATGGGCGCGGACCTGACCAAGGCCGCGCCGAACGCCACGGTGATCCCGGCCGACAAGCTGGACCTCGACGCGTCGAGCCTGACCAAATAAGGGAACGGCTGGTCCCACGATCCGATTGAGGTCTCATGGACGAGGTCGACATCGCGATCGTGGGCGCCGGCGCCGCCGGACTGGCGGCCGCCGAGGCCGTGGCCGCCAGCGGTCTGACGGGCGTGCTGCTGGAGGCCCGCGACCGTCTCGGAGGCCGCGCCCATACAATCCACACATCCGTCGGCCCCATCGACCTTGGCTGCGAATGGCTGCACTCGGCCGACGTGAACCCGCTGGTCGCCAGGGTCGGGGCCCTGGGCCTGACCCTCGACAAGACCCCGCCGCCCTGGGCGAATATCGCCGACAGCCCGATCTTCAGCCGCGAGGAACGCGCCCTATTCGGCGAAGCGTTCCAGGCCCTGGACGCGCGGATCGAGGCGGCGGCCCAGGACGGCGGTCCGGACCGGCCGGCGTCCGACCTGCTGGATCCGGACAGTCGCTGGACCCCGCTGCTGAACGCCTTCAGCGCCTTCTACAACGGCGCGGAGTTCGACCAGGTCTCTCTGCACGACTACGCCGCCTACGAGGACACCGAGGTCGATTGGCGGGTCGCCGAGGGTTATGGCGCCGCCATCGCGCGCCTCGGCGGCCACCTGCCGACGCGCCTGTCCTGCCCTGTCTCGATGATCCGTCATGACGGTCACCGCGTGGAGCTGGAGACGGCGCTGGGGACGATCTCGGCCAGGGCGGTGATCGTCTGCGCGCCGACCACGATCCTCGCCACGGGCGCCCTTCGTTTCATGCCCGCCCTGCCCGACAAGCTGGACGCCGCCGCCGGCCTGCCGCTGGGTCTGGCCGACAAGGTGTTCCTGCGGCTGGACGAACCGGAGATGTTCCCGCCGGAGACCCAGCTCTATTCCGACCCCCGCGTCACGGCGACCGGCGCCTATCACCTACGGCCGCTGCACAGGCCGATGATCGAGGTGTTCCTGGGCGGCGCCCACGCCCGCGCGCTGGAGGGCCAGGGACCCGGCGCGGCGGCGGCCTTCGCGGTCGACGGGCTGGTCGGCGTGTACGGCGGCGGCATCCGATCGAAGGTCCACGTGATCGCCGAGACGCACTGGGCCGCCGACCCTTTCGCCGGCGGCTCCTATTCCCACGCCCTGCCCGGCCATGCCGGCGCACGGGCTGTGCTGGCCGCGCCGGTCGACCAGCGCCTGTTCTTCGCTGGCGAGGCCTGCAGCCCCAACTTCTTCTCCACCGCCCACGGCGCCTGGCTGACGGGCCAGGCGGCGGCGCGAGCAGCGATCGCGAGCCTTACTTAGGCGTCGCCAGCAGGTCGCGGATTTCAGTCAGCAGCTTCTCTTCCGGCGTCGGGGCCGGCGGGGCGCTGGGCGCGGGCTGCTCGGCGTCCTGGCGGCGGATGCCATTGACCACCTTGACCAGCAGGAACACGACGAACGCGACGATGAAGAACTGGATCAGGGTGTTGATGAAGGCGCCGTACATGATCGAGACCTTCTCGACCGCCTCGGTGGCCGGATCCTCGGGCCGAAGCACCCATTCCAGCTTCGAGAAGTCGAGACCACCGGTCAGCAGCCCGATCGGCGGCATGATCACCTGGTCGACCAAGCTTTTCACGATGCCATTGAACGCCGCGCCGATGATCACACCGACGGCCAGGTCGATGACGTTGCCTCGGGCGATGAACTCGCGGAATTCCTTGACCACGCTCATGACGAAACTCTCGCTGCCTCAAATACGGCGCCGAGGCTGAGGGCGTTCGCGTCCCAGGGTCAACCCCGGGAGACAATCGTTCTTATTCGTCGCCGTCGGCGTTGAGGCGCGCGCGCAGTTCCTTGCCGCTCTTGAAGAACGGCACGTGCTTGGCGCGGACGTCCACCGCCTCGCCGGTGCGCGGGTTGCGGCCGGTGCGGGCGGGACGCGAGCGGACCGACAGCGCGCCGAAGCCACGCAGCTCGACGCGGCCGCCATCCTCCAGGGCCCCGATCATGCGCTCAAGGATCACGCCGACCACGCGTTCGACGTCTTTCTGCGTCAGGTGCGGATTTTCATTCGCGAGCCTGGCGATGAGTTCAGACTTGATCATCGATATCCCCGGAACGCCCTTGGGAGGAGAAAGGCGCGAGCGGACCTTTGCCCAACGATGGCTGAGTCTTCAAGGGGTTGCGTGAGATTCTCGAACGGGGTTCGGTTAATGGCCAAGAGGGTGGCAGCCGAAGGCGCGAGCGGTTTCGGCGTCCGCCACCCTCCATGAAAAGGTCTCACGAACCCTTCGGCGCGCGGATGATCAGGGCCTGCTCGGCCAGCCGGCGACGCACCCTGTTGGCCTCCTCGACCTGATCGAAGGGCAATTCGCGGCCGACGCTCTGGTCGGACTCGAAGAAGCGGGCCTTGCCGCCCTGCAGCTCCGAGATCCGGACGATGTCCGCGTTGGCGATCTTGCCGGTGTAGACCGGCCCCTTGACGGTGAAGCCCGCTCCGCCATTCGGCAACGTCACCTCGACGAGCGCCTTCTTGAAGCTGGGGAACGGCGTGGCGAACGGCGCGTCGGCGTTGGGGCCTGGTTCGCGGCGCGGAAACTGAGCGGCCTTACCCGAGCTGGACATCGGCAGGCGCCACTCCATCAAGCCGACGTCTTCGTTCAGCCGCCACTCCATGTCGGCGTTACCAGCGATGGTCAGGGTGACGGCGCCGTCCTCGGCGACCGACCAGTCGAAGGTCTCGATTCTCATCCAGCTGCTCGTCGCCGAGAAGCTCTGTCGGAAGCCGCGCTCGATGTCGGCGCGCGGCGCGTTCTCAATCACTCGCGCCATGGCCCGGGCCGCTTCGCCGCGCATGACCATGACCACCGTCGATTTGGCCGGCTTGTCGAGGCCGGCCGAGGCGTCGAAGCGCATGGTCGCGTCCAGGTCGGGTCGCGATGGCGATTGCTGGACGATCGGCTCCAGGGCGGCGCCCGAGGCCTTGATCGGCAGGCCCCACAGGAACGGCGGCGCGGCCAGGGTCTGGAGGCCCCCGCGATCACCCGAGCGCGTGCCGTCCAGCCAGTAAGCCTTGCCGTCGATCGTGGCGCGGACCAGCACGTGATTGAACTGGCTGGCCGAGGGCACGCGCTGGTCCATGCCGTCGGCGGCGGAACCGGCAAGGACCACGACCGGCTCGGCCTGGATGTCGAGGCCCTTCAGAATGGCCAGCAGCAGCGCGGTCTTGCCCTTGCAGTCGCCGAACCGGCGCGCCCAGGTCTCGTCGGCGCTGGCCGGCTTGTAGCCGCCGTCGCCCATGGCCAGCAGCAGGTAGCGGGTCTTGTCCTCCACCAGCCGCAGGGCCTTGAAGGCGCGGACCTTGGGGTCGGGACTGGCGGCGGCGATGGCGGCGATCTCGGCCTTCAACGGCGAGTCCGGCTTCAGCCTCACAGCCTCGTCGTAGAGCGGAGCCATCGGCGCGACCACGTCGGCCCAGCCGCGATAAGTCGCCGCCTGGATCTCGCCGACCTGCCGGAAGCGCGGCGGCGCGCCGGTCGGCGGCTTGGGCGCGATCGTTCCCGTCTGGTCGACCACCAGTTCGTTCAGCCCGTCGGCCCTGCCAATCTTCGGGTCGGGGAAGCCGGCCGTCGTCTTCCAGGCCAGCGGCGTCCCGTCGGCCCACAGCATCCGCACGCGGTAGCGGCCGATCGCGCCGGGCCAGCCCATGCGCTCGAAGTCGCTGACCCGGGGGCCCAGGATCGGATCGCGCCGCTCGATGCTGAACGACCAGTCGACCATGTCGCCGACCCGCAGGTCCTTGATCTGGATCGAGGCGGTCATGCGGCCATCCAGCATGGCCCGCTCCAGGTCCTTCTCTCGGCGCAGGACCAGGACGTCCTCGCCGTTTTTCAGCACGTCGATGCGTTGGCCGTCGCGGATGATCGCCAGGCCATGCAAGGTGACCTTGTCGCGGTCCGGCTGCCAGGTGATCGTCCGCGAGCCGGAGGACAACCCCTCGGGCTTGGTGACCCGCGCGATGCGGCGAACGTAGCGGAACAGGCCCTCCTGGCCGAGCAGGGCCTGGGTGTCGTCCAGCACCGCCTGCACGGCCGGAGCCTGGTCGTCGCCGGGCGGGGCCGGGACCTCGGCGACCTTCACCCATGGGGCCGGCGGACCGTAGGCGGGCTTGTCGTCGGCCCGGGCCGCGCTCCCCACGGCCAGAACCGAAACCGCGGCCACCGCCGCCCAACGCTGAAACACGCCACACCCCCGAAACGCTCAACCTCAGGCAATGTGTGGCAGGGTTTCGCGCAAAAGAAAACGGCGGCGGGATTACTCCCGCCGCCGCACACCCCAAAAAGAAACGGCGGCGGGATTGCTCCCGCCGCCGCCGGCTTCAGCCCACAAGGGGAAGAAGACTATTCCTTGGAAGCGCGCTCGCGCAGAGCGGCGCCCAGGATGTCGCCCAGCGAAGCGCCGGAGTCCGACGAGCCGAACTGCTCGATGGCTTCCTTCTCTTCGGCCATTTCCAGCGACTTGATCGACAGCGACACGCGGCGAGCCGCCTTGTCGATGTTGGTGATCTGAGCGTCGACGCGGTCACCCACGGCGAAGCGCTCGGGGCGCTGTTCCTGACGATCGCGCGACAGGTCCGACTTGCGGATGAAGGCGGTCATCGGGGCGTCGTCTTCACCGAAGCGGACTTCGATGCCGCCCGTAGTGACTTCCGTGACGGTGACGGTCACGGTCTGGTTCTTGCGGTAGGTGTCGCCCGACATCGGGTCGCCAGCCAGTTGCTTGATGCCCAGCGAGATGCGTTCCTTCTCGACGTCGACGTCGAGAACCTTCGCCTTGACCAGGTCGCCCTTCTTGTAGCGGGCCATGGCTTCTTCGCCCGGGACGCTCCAGTCGATGTCCGACAGGTGCACCATGCCGTCGATGTCGTTGTCGAGGCCGACGAACAGACCGAATTCGGTCGCGTTCTTGACTTCGCCTTCGACGGTCGAGCCGACCGGGTGCGCTTCCAAGAAGGCTTCCCACGGGTTGGCCAGAGCCTGCTTCAGGCCCAGCGAAACGCGGCGCTTGGACGGATCGACGTCCAGCACGACCACGTCGACTTCCTGCGAGGTCGAGACGATCTTGCCGGGGTGGACGTTCTTCTTGGTCCAGGACATTTCCGAGACGTGCACCAGGCCTTCGACGCCGGCTTCCAGCTCAACGAACGCGCCGTAGTCGGTGATGTTGGTGATGCGGCCCGTGAACTTGGCGCCGACCGGGTACTTGGCTTCCACGCCGTCCCACGGATCCGACTGCAGCTGCTTCATGCCGAGGCTGATGCGCTGGGTGTCCGGGTTGATCTTGACGATCTGGACCTTCACGGTGTCGCCCACGGCGAGCACCTGGCTCGGGTGGTTGACGCGCTTCCAGCTCATGTCGGTGACGTGCAGCAGGCCGTCGATGCCGCCCAGGTCAACGAACGCACCGTAGTCGGTGATGTTCTTGACGACGCCTTCGCGGATTTCACCCTCTTGCAGCTGCGACACCAGTTCGGTGCGCTGCTCGGCGCGGGCTTCTTCCAGGATGGCGCGACGCGAGACGACGATGTTGCCGCGCGGACGGTCCATCTTCAGGATGGCGAAGGGCTGTTCCTTGCCCATCAGCGGACCGACGTCGCGGACCGGACGGATGTCGACTTGCGAGCCCGGCAGGAAGGCCGAAGCGCCGCCCAGGTCGACGGTGAAGCCACCCTTCACACGGCCGACGATGGCGCCCATGACGGGTTCGTTCTTGGCGTAGACGCCTTCCAGACGGGTCCAGGCTTCTTCGCGCTTGGCCTTTTCGCGGCTGATGACCGCTTCGCCGAGGGCATTTTCCAGGCGCTCCAGGAAGACTTCGACCGAATCGCCGATCTTGATGGTCGCCTTGCCGGCTTCGTCGACGCCGAATTCCTTCAGCTGAATACGACCTTCGGTCTTCAGACCGACGTCGATGATCGCGAAGTCCTTTTCGATCCCGACGACCTTGCCTTTGACGACGGTGCCTTCCGCGAAATCGCGGCCGCCCATCGAGTCGTTCAGCAGCGCTTCGAAATCGTCGCGCGTCGGGTTGAAGCTCATATCGTCAGCCATGCTGATTTTTAGTCTCGTAGGTTGGGGGAAGCCCTATGGCGAGCGCCGCCGGAGAAAGCGGTTCTCGGGATTCCGGATGAAGTGGGTTTTCTGCGGTCCCGCGATGTTCTCTCTATCGCGGCGAGGTCGGCGGTGGATTTGCCCTACCAGCTAGAGCCGGTGATGGGCGCGCGCGTCCTCGACGATACGGCGGGCCGCATCGAAGGCCTGCTCTATAGTCATTTCCGACGTATCGAGCAAGACGGCGTCTTGCGCCTGGGTCATCGGCGCGTCCTTGCGGCCGCCGTCGCGCGCGTCGCGCTTGTGGATATCGGCCAGGATGTCCTCGAAATCCACGACCTCGCCCTGTTCCGTCAGCTGTTTCCAACGCCGCTGGGCGCGAACCTCGGGACGCGCGGTGACGTACAGCTTGGCCGGCGCGCGGGGAGCGATCACCGTGCCGATGTCGCGCCCATCCAGCACCGCGCCGGGCTCGCGCCGGGTGAAATCACGCTGCAGATCGAACAGAGCCGCGCGAACGCCGGGATGGACGGCCACGCGGCTGGCGGCCTCGCCGGCCGCGCGCGTCCGCACCTCGGCGCGGTCCAGGTCCGAGAGATCCAGGGCGCGCGCCACGCCCTCGGCCGCGATCGGGTCGTCCAGATCTCCCGCCCCGGCGAGCACGCCCACGCCCACGGCGCGGTACAACAGGCCGGTGTCGAGCAGGGGATAGCCGTAAAGCGCCGCCAGGCGTCCGGCGATAGTGCCCTTGCCCGAGGCGGCGGGGCCGTCGACGGCGATGACGAACCCCCCCACGTCAGGCTTCCGCCAGGGTCGCGCCCAAGCCGCGCATCAGCTCGGCGAAGCCCGGGAAGCTGGTGGCGATCATGCCCGGCTCGTCAACCGCCACGCCTTCCTGGGCGGCCATGCCCAGGATCAGGTGGCTCATGGCGATCCGGTGGTCGCCGTGGGTCTCGACGATCGTCCCGCCGCGCGGCGGCTGGCCGGTCCCGCGGACGATGAAGCCCTCCGGCTCCTCCTCCACGTCGACGCCGCAGGCTTCGAGGCCCGCCGCCGTCAGGGCGATGCGGTCGCTTTCCTTGACGCGCATCTCGCCGACGCCGCGCATCACCGTCTCGCCTTCCGCGAAAGCGGCGGCGATGGCCAGGATCGGATATTCGTCGATCATCGACGGCGCGCGCTCGGGCGGAACGATCACGCCCTTGAGCCTGGAGTAGCGGGCGGTGATGTCGCCGACCTCCTCGCCGCTGGCGACGCGCCGGTTCGAGATCACCAGGTCGGCGCCCATTTCCCGCAGCGTCGTGAAGAGACCGGTGCGCAATTCGTTGAGCATCACGCCCTCGACCGTCACTTCCGAGCCCAGAACCAGCAGGCCGGCCACCAGCGGGAAGGCCGCCGACGAGGGGTCGCCCGGAACGGCGACATGCGCGCCGGTCAGCTTCTGGCCTTCCGGCAGGCGAATATGACGGAAGGTCTTCTCGCCAACGACCCGGTCCTCGACGATCACCTCGGCCCCGAAGGCGCGCAACATGCGCTCGGTGTGGTCGCGGGTGGCTTCGGGTTCGATGACCTCGACGCCGCCCTCGGCGTGCAGGCCGGCCAGCAGCACGGCCGACTTCACCTGGGCAGAGGCCATCGGCAGGGTGTAGTTCAGGCCGCGCAGATTGCCGCCCTTCAGCGTCAAGGGCAGGCGGCCCCTGTCGCGGCCCAGCCAGGTCGCGCCCATGCGGGCCAGCGGATCCAGCACCCGGCTCATCGGGCGGCTGCGCAGCGAGCTGTCGCCCGTGAAGGTGGCGCACATCGCAAAACCTGCCGCCGCGCCCATGATCAGGCGCACGCCGGTGCCAGCGTTGCCGCAGTCGATCACGTCGGCCGGCTCCTCGAACCCGCCCTTGCCCTCGATGCGCCAGCGGCCGACGCCTTCCTGCCCGACCCGCGCGCCGAAGGCCCGCATGGCCCGCGCGGTGGCGAGCACGTCGTCGCCTTCCAGCAGGCCTTCCACCGTCGTCGTCCCGGTCGCCAGCGCGCCCAGGATCATCGCTCGGTGGGAAATGGACTTGTCACCCGGGGCCCGCACGATCCCTCGCAGAGCGCCTGCGGGCGCGCTCTTCAATCCAGCCGACGACATGCCGAGACCGGCTCCTTGGTGCTTGGTGGTTTTCGCGAAGGGGTTTGCTTTTGACAGCGGGCTCTCGTCATGGCAAGTGACCGGCCGCTTTTCCCATCCGGATCAAAGGGTCGCCACTTGGCCAATCCCGAATTGGGCGCAAAACAAATTTGCCCCAACTGCCAATCCAAATTCTACGATCTCGGCCGTCGTCCGGCCGTGTGCCCCAAATGCGGCGAGTCGTTCGACCCGGAGGAGGCGCTGAAATCGCGCCGCGTCCGCGCTCGCTCGATCACGCCGGATTATGACGCCGAGGACGAGAAGCCCGCCCCCGCGCCCAAGGACGAGGACGGCTTCGAGGACGAAGTCGATGAAACGCCCGAAATCGACAAGGTCGAGCCGGACGTCATCGAGACCGACGACGAAGACGCCGAACCCGGTGCCGCCCCCGCGGGCGGTGATGACCTGGGCGTCGACTTCGCCGAGGACGAGGATCTCGCCGAAGACGAGGCCGACGACGTTCCGTTCCTGGAGGACGAGGACGACGAGGACAATCTCGACGACGAGATCGAAGGCCTGCCCGGCGAGGGCGACGAAGACTAATCCGCCAGGTTAGTCTCTCTGGTTGGTAGCCGGTTTCGGACATGCGAAACCGGCTATCCACAGGGGTTTTCCGGGGTGCGACACTTTTCTCGAAAAAAGTTTGAGAAGAGACTTGATCCCGAAAAAATCCCGGACTAGTTTCCGCGCCTCTTCGGGGGGCGACGCAAGTCGGAAACGCCGAAGAGACCAAGGATTTCCGAGAGTTACCGCAAGGTTCTCGAAGAAAAATCTGGGGCTATAGCTCAGCTGGTAGAGCGCTTGAATGGCATTCAAGAGGTCAGCGGTTCGACTCCGCTTAGCTCCACCATCAAGGCCCGGACGGAAACGTCCGGGCCTTGTCCATTTCTGGACCCGAATTCAGCCGGCTCCTCCCGCCCCCCGCCACCTCTTGAAGTGATTGGCCACGGCCTCCACATCTAGAGCCGTGTCGTGGGGATCGGCGCCGATCCTCGGGTTTATCTCCGCGAACGAAGTCGCTTAAGCGAGGACTTCGCGATGAACCGAATGATCATGTTCGACAGCCCCTTTCTGCTGGGCTTCGAGCACACCCGAGATCTCATAGAGCGCGCAGCCAAGGCCGCCTCGGAAAGCTATCCGCCCTACAACGTCGAGCAGGCCGACAACGGCGGCGTGCGCATCACCCTGGCCGTGGCGGGCTTCTCGCCCGATCAGCTGCAGGTGACGGTCGAGGGCGGCCAGCTGGTCGTCGCCGGCAAGCGCGACAGCGGCGACGGGCGCGGAGAGGCCGAGCGGGCCTTCCTGCACCGCGGGATCGCCGCGCGGGGCTTCGTGCGCACCTTCGTCCTCGCCGAGGGCATGGAGGTGACCGCCGCGACCCTGGAACACGGCCTGCTGCACATCGATCTGGCCCGGCCCGAACCCGAGCGCCTCGTGAAGAAAATTCCCATCCGCAGCGCGGGCTGAGAAGCCGCGCGGAACCCGCCTCGCCGCTCTGGGCTCTGAACCGGCCGGAGAAAGGCGCGTTCCCTAATCAAGGAGGTGGTCATCATGACGCCCAACACGCACTACAACAGCCCGCTCTTCACCAGCGAAGCTTTCGCGGCCCTTGGCGCGCCCGACCTCGTCTATGTCCGGCCGATCAAGGCGGCCGAGATCCTCGCCGACGTCCCCGAGGGCGTGCAGGACTTCAACCTGGCGCCCGACCAGACCCTCTATGCGGTGTGCCGCGCGGACGGCGCGCGCCTGGCCGTGATGATCGACCGCGACACCGCGATCGCCGCCGCCCTCGCCCACGAACTGGCGCCGGTTTCCGTCCACTAACGGTTTGAAGGGCCGCCCGGCGTGGGCGGCCCTTTTAGGCGGCCGTGCTGGTCGCTTCCTGGGTCAGCAGCACATGGATCGCGTCCGCCGAGCGCGCCTGGCGCAGAGCCGACCGCGTTTCAGGCTGACGCATCATCCGGGCCACCCGCGCCAGGGCCCTCAAGTGCTGGGCGTTGGCGTCGCGGGGCGCGAACAGGGCCACCAGAAGATCGACGGGCTTGTCGTCCAGGGCGTCGAAGGCCACCGGGGTGTCCAGACGCACCACGACCGCGCGGACACGATCCAGGCCGTCCACGCGCGCATGCGGAATGGCGACGCCCTCGCCGACGCCGGTCGAGCCGGCGGCTTCGCGGTCCATCAAGCCTTCAAGCGTTGTATGGGCGTCGACACCCAATACGCGGGCGGCGACGTCGGCGACCAGGGAAAGAGCCTGGCGCTTGCCGGGCGCGCCAGCGCGCAGCGCCACCGCTCCGGGGTCCAGAAGATCGCCAATGGTCATGGACGTACAAAGCTCGCTAGATGCCGACCGCCTTGGCGCCGTCGCCGCGAATCCGCCGCGACGGCGCCAGACCATGAAGGATCCGGTTAGCTCGCGGTTGACCCGTGCCCGTTCAGCGACTTCGTGCGTTCGGGGTCGATCCAGCCGATATTCCCGTCTGGACGCCGATAGACCACGGACAACCCGCCGTGGGCGGCGTTCCTAAACACGATTGCCGGGTATGCGGTCAAGTCCAGTTCCATGACAGCCATGGAAACGGTCATTGTCTTCACCTCGGCCTGGGTCTCCGCGATGACCATGCCCGCGGGCGCGCCCGTCGGGTGGCCGGCTTCCACATCCCAGTCGTGCTCTTCGCCCTCGTCGACTTCCGGGGCCTTCAGGACGAACATCGCGGCGTTCTCGACCTGCTTGGCCGTGGCCGCCGGCGAGTGGCTCTTCAGCCGCCGCTTGTACCGCCTGATGCGGGTGTCGATCTTGGCCAGGGCCGAGTCGAACGCCGCGTGCGCGTCGCCTCCCGAACCATGGCTGATAAGCTGCTGACCCGAAGCCAGCTTTACCGAGCAATCGACACGGAAGGCGTAGCCGTCCTTGCTGACCACGACCTCGGCGTTGCCACCGCGATCGAAGTATTTCCCAATGCTCAGGGCGATTTCGTCGGAGACTCGCACTCGCAGAGCCTCACCAACGTCGACATGCTTGCCGGAAACTTGGACTTGCATGTGACTACAACGCGCCTGTCGCAGGCGGGTGTCAAGCGGCGCCTTAGACGCCTGTGGACGACCTCAGACGAGCCCCGAAAAGACGCTCAGAAGCTTGCGTACGGCCATCACGACAACGTGCGCGCTGACGAACAGAAGCGCCCCGCTACCGACAGCCATCAGGTAGCCGAGCAGGGCCAGAACGCCGTCGCGCTGGAGCAGCGCCAGGGCCAGGACGGCGACCGTCGCGCCGGGCGCCAGGTTGCCCAGTGGGATGGGCAGGACCAGCACCAAGGCCAGCAGGGTGCAGACCACGCCGATCGCCCGTTCGCCCAAGGGTGCGAACATCGGCCGCAGGCGCGGACGGGTAATCAGCTCCATGCTGCGCACGATCGGCGCCAGGCGGCGGAAGAGCCCGCGCAGGTCGTCGCGCTTCAGGGGCTTCTCGATCAGCCCCCTTGGCAGCCACGGCGTATCCGCGCCCATGGCGATCTGCGGCGCCAGGAACAGGATCGGCAGCGACAGGATGGTCGAGGAGCCAGGCGGCAGCGGCAGGGTGTTGAGCAGGCCGAAAACCAGCAGCATGGCCCCGAAGGCGCGGCTGTCGAACGCCTCCAGCATCTCGCCCACGGTCAGGACGGGCCGGCTGTCCTCGCCGAAACCCTCGATGACATCCGCGAGCGACTTCTCGTGCATTCCAACCTTCCAGGCGGCAGTAAACGCGGAAGGGGGACTAGACCGCTTCCTTCATCCGACGGCGACGCTCCACCGACGAAGGGATCCGCATGGCCTCGCGGTACTTGGCCACGGTCCGGCGGGCGATGTCGACCCCGGCGGCCTTGAGAATTTCGACGATGGCGTCGTCGGAGTGGACGTCGGCCTCGGTCCTCTCGGCGTCGACCAGGCCCTTGATCTTGTGGCGGACGCTGGCGGCCGAGTGAGCCTCGCCGCCCTCCGACGACTGGATGGCCGAGGTGAAGAAGAACTTCAGCTCGAACACGCCGCGCGGGGTGGCGATGTACTTGTTCGAGGTGACCCGGCTGACCGTGCTCTCATGCATGCCAATGGCGTCGGCGACGGTCTTCAGGTTCAGCGGGCGCAGGTGCTCGACGCCGTAGGCCAGGAAGCCGTCCTGCTGGCGGACGATCTCGCTGGAGACCTTCAGGATGGTCTTGGCGCGCTGGTCCAGGCTCTTCACCAGCCAGTTGGCCGTGGCCATGCAGTCCGAGACGAAGGTCTTTTCCTGGTCGGTCCGCGCGCCCTTGGCGACGCGGGCGTGGTAGCGCTGGTCGACCAGCACGCGCGGCAGGGTGTCGGTGTTGAGCTCGACGTGCCACATGCCGCCCAGGCCCTCGCGGACCATGACGTCGGGCACCAGGGTCTCGGCCGGTTCGCTGTGATAGGCCGCGCCGGGGCGCGGGTTCAGCGAGCGGATCTCGGCGACCATCTCCCGCAGGTCCTCGTCGTCGACGCCGCAGAGGCGGCGCAAGGAGGCCATGTCGCGCTTGGCCAGCAGCTCGAGATTGTCGAGCATGGCGGCCATGGCGGGGTCGTAGCGGTTCTGGTCCTTCAGCTGCAGCGCCAGGCACTCGCGGACGTCGCGGGCGAAGACGCCGACCGGCTCGAAGCCCTGCAGGGTGGCGAGCGTTTCCTCGACCATCTCCAGCGGACAACCCAGGCGCTCGGCCAGCTCGATGACGTCAAGGCGCAGGTAGCCGCCTTCGTCGACGGCGTCGATCAGGATCTCGGCGACGGCGTTGCGGGCCGGCGACAGCGCGGCCTGGACCAGTTGCGTGCGCAGATGGGCGGCCAGGGTCGGGATGTCGGTCAGGGCGCGTTCGTAGTTGTCGTCGCCCTCGAAGGAGCCGCCGCCACCGGCGCGCGACCAGTCGATCTGGCCGCCGGCATGTTCGGCGCCGTGCTCGGAGCCAGCTTCGGCGCCATCGCCCGTGGCGCGTTCGCCCGGCGAGACATCCTCGTGCGGCGTGTCCATCTCGCGGCCAGCCGTGGTGTCGGCCACGACGTCGACATGGGTCAGGCTGGCGTCGCGAACGGCCTCGACCTCGCCCGCGGGCTCGTGATCGCCCTCATCGCGTTGCAGGAGCGGGTTACGCTCCAGCTCCGCCTCGACGAAGGCGTCGAGCTCGATGTTCGACAGCTGCAGCAGCTTGATGGCCTGCTGCAGTTGCGGGGTGATGACGAGGCCCTGACCCTGACGGATCTCGAGGCGGTGGCTGAGCGCCAATGCGCCCTCCTGACAAATCGAAAACTTCGATCGCCATTGAAGGGCCTGTTTGGTTAACGGGTCGCCAACGCCTGCAATTCTCGGGCCGGTGCGACGTTCCGTCCCGGAAAATATCATGCCAGAGGCGTTAGCCCTTACGGGCCAAGGACTTGATCCGGGTGCGGAGGCTTAACGCGGACGCCCTTCGTCGACCCCCGCGCGCCCTGCTCACCGCGTCTTTTTAATCCCCGAGCCGGGGCTCGCTGAAGCTGTCGCCCAGATAGACGCGCTTGACTTCCGGGTTCTCGACGATCTCGCGCGGCGAGCCTTCGAACAGAACCTCACCGGCGTGGATGATCGAGGCGCGGTCGATGATGTCCAGCGTCTCTCGCACGTTGTGGTCGGTGATCAGGATGCCGATGCCACGGCTCTTGAGATAGCCGATCACATCGCGGATGTCGGCGATGGCCAGCGGATCGATGCCGGCGAACGGCTCGTCCAGCAGCATGAACGACGGCTCGGAGGCGAGCGCCCGGGCGATTTCCACGCGGCGGCGCTCACCGCCCGACAGGGCGACGGCCGGCGACTTGCGGATGTGGGTGATGCGCAGCTCTTCCAGGATGCCGGTGACCTGCTCGCGAGCCTTGCGCGGGTCCCTCTGGCGCATCTCGACCACGGCCATGACGTTCTGCTCGACCGTCATGCCCCGGAAGATCGAGGCTTCCTGCGGCAGATAGCCGACGCCGAGACGGGCGCGCTGGAACATCGGCTGGGCGGTGATGTTCTCGCCGTCCAGATAGATCGCGCCGTAGTCGGCGGCGATCAGACCCGTGATCATGTAGAAGCAGGTCGTCTTGCCGGCGCCGTTCGGGCCCAGAAGGCCGGCGACCTCGCCGCGCTTGAGGCGCAGGGAGACGTTCTTGACGACCGGACGGTCGCCGAACGACTTGCCCACGGAATCGACGAACAGGCCGTCCATGTCGTTGGAGGTCAGGGTCATGGAGGATCCTAGCGCGGGGCGGCGGGCTGGGCGGGCGCGGCCGGCGCGTCGTTCTTCTTGTCGTCCTGGTAGAACACCGCGCGGACCCGGCGCTGGGAGGCCTTGGCCGAAGGGTTCGACTCCAGCCTGGCGTCGTTGGTCTTGGTGTTGACCGTCAGCTTGTCGCCGCGCGCCACGTCCTTGCCCTTCACCAGCACCACGTCGCCGGTGACGATCGCGATGTTGTTGTCGAAGGTGTAGACGGCGCGGTCGCCGCGGGCGGTCTGCGTGTCGCTGACCATGTAGACTCCGCCCTCGGCTTCCATGCGCTGGGCCGCGCCGCAGGCGTTAGCCCCGTCCGCCGTCGTCCCCGCCTTGCGGGCGCTGTACACGGTCACCTTCTGGGCGCGCAGGCGCGAGCGGTTCTGCAGGATCTCCACGTTGCCCGTGAAGATCGTGATGCACTTGCTGTTGATGGTTTCCTGATTGTCGGCGGAAACATCGACCGGCGTGCTCGAATCTTGGGCGTAGGCCGCGCCGCTGGCCCCAATCCCACCAAGGATCAACGCGGTCGTCACCGCCGCCGCCGTCCGTCGCTTCATCAGAACCATGTCCTCATCCGTCGCGGCCGCATCCGAAGCGAACCTGCGCCATTGATCTTCTTTACTGCCGTTCGAACCGGGCGCGAACCCCACCCCGGAAGATGACGCGATCGCCCTTGTCATATACGGAGTAGGCGTTGGATTGCACCTGCCCACTGGGGCCTTCGCCGTTCATTGTCGTCTCGCCGGTCACGTCGCCGGTCTTGGTGTCGACGAACGACTCCTCGGACGCGAAGCGGTAACCCGTGCCATCGTCCAGACGGACGTCGTCCTTCAGGTTCAGGCCGAAATTGTCCTGGCGATAGACGCCGTGCTTGGCGGTCATCCGCGTCGGCGTCGGCGAGCCCAGGTCCAGGGTCAGAGCCGGCTCGTCCAGGATGATGCGGCGCGGATCGTTGTCGTCGCGGATCGCCGAGCGCGCGGTGATCATGAAGCTGCGGCCGTCGGTCGACTGACCGTAGAAGCGCGGCGTGATCAGGCGGATCTCGGTCTTGGCCTCCGCAGGCGGGTGCGTGGCGGCCATGTAGGTTCGCCAGCCAACCTGCGAGGCGACGATCATCAGCAGGCCCGCGATCGCGGCCGGCAGGATGATGCGCGCGGCCAGAACGCGGCGCGAGCGGCGACGCCAGCGCGCGAGGTCGGCGCTCATCGTTCGTCCGGTCATGACCGCGGTCGGGTGCATCGCGTCCGTCAGCTATGGGCGAAGATGTCCATCTCTTCCCAGCCGGCCAGGTCGAGCGAGGCGCGGTGGGGGAGATAGTCGAAAGCGTGTTGGGCCAGGGCCATGCGGCCTTCGCGCTCCAGCATGGCGTTCAGCTTAAGCCGCAGCGCGTGCAGGTGCAGCACGTCCGAGGCGGCGTAGGCCACCTGGTCGGCGCTCAGCGACGGCGCGCCCCAGTCCGACGACTGCTGCACCTTCGACAGCTCCACGCCCAGCAGCTCGCGCGTCACGTCCTTCAGGCCGTGGCGGTCGGTGTAGGTGCGGGCCAGCTTCGAGGCGATCTTGGTGCAATAGACGGGTGCGGTCACCACGCCCAGATGGAGTTCGAACATGGCGATATCAAAGCGGCCGAAGTGAAAAAGCTTCAGCACGGCCGGATCGGTCAGCAGAGCCTTCAGGTTCGGGCAGTCGTAGGTCGCGCGATTCAGGCGCACCACGTGCGCGTCGCCGTCGCCCGATGACAGCTGGACCACGCACAGCGGGTCACGGCCCAGGCGCAGACCCATGGTCTCCGAATCGATGGCGATGACGCCAGCGCCGGCGAAGGCGCCGTCGGGCAGGTCGCCCTCGTGAACGAAATTAGCCAAGTCTCAAACTCCGGCGATCATATCGCGCCCGCGCGAGCGCGTTCAACCACGCGTCCGAGTGGAACGCGCGACACTTATACTCACGATGAACGAATTAGCATCCGGAGGATTTTTTGGCGCCACCCCCGCTTCCCGAAAGAAGCTCAGTTAAGGGGTGGTGCCCAGGAGAGGACTCGAACCTCCACGACCTTTCGGTCACTGGCACCTGAAGCCAGCGCGTCTACCAATTCCGCCACCTGGGCCCGCTGTCGCAACCGGTTAGGTCGCCGCGAGGCCGGGACGTTTAGGGAAAGCTTCCGACGCCGTCAACAGACAAAAATCGATAAGTCGCGATTTCATTGCGAAGCCGCTCCCAGTCGTCTAATTCCCCCGTTATCGCGGTAGAGTCATCGCATGCGACGAGGAATGAAGATGCAAGGTCTGGTCACGGTGTTCGGCGGCTCCGGTTTCGTGGGCGGCCAGGTCGTGCGGGCGCTCGCCAAGGCGGGCCATCGCGTGCGGGTGGCCGTGCGCCAGCCCAATCTCGCCTATCGTATGCGGATGCTGGGCGACGTCGGCCAGATCGAGGTGGTCCAGGCCAATGTCCGCAATCCAGCCTCGATCGCCCGCGCCCTGGATGGCGCCGAGGCGTGCGTGAACCTGGTGGGCGTGCTCTGGGAGAGCGGTCGCCAGAAGTTCCAGTCGATCCATGTCATGGCCGCCCAGAACGTGGCCCAGGCCGCCGCCAAGGCCGGCGTGAAGCATCTGGTCCACATGAGCGCCCTGGGCGCCAACGCCGAGTCGGAGTCGAAGTACTTCCGCACCAAGGCCGAGGGCGAGGCCGCCGTCCGCGCCGCCTTCCCGGGCGCGACCATCATCCGTCCTTCGCTGGTGTTCGGCGTCGACGACAAGTTCTTCAACAGGTTCGCCCAGATCGCCGCCCTGTCGCCGATCATGCCGCTGGTCGGCGGCGACAGCCGCGTCCAGCCGGTGTTCGTCGGCGACGTCGCCGCCGTGATCGCCAAGGCCGCCGCCAACCCGGCCGCGGTCGGCGTGACCTACGAACTGGGCGGGCCGACCGTCTACACGATGCGCGAGATCATGCAGCTCATCCTGACCGAGACCGGCCGCGCCCGGCCGCTGGCCCCGCTGCCCTGGCCGGTGGCCTCGCTGATCGGCGCGCTGGGCGACATGGTCGCCGGGATCCTGCCGCCCCCGCTGACGACCGATCAGGTCGAGATGCTGAAGATCGACAATGTCGCCGAGCATGGCCTGCCGGGCCTGGCCGAGGCCGGCGTGGTCGGCACGAGTGTCGAGGCCGTGGTCCCGACCTATCTCTACCGCTACCGCAAGGGCGGCCAGTACGCCGAGACCCCGGCGGGCGCGTTCTAGGCGACACGCGCCTAACCAAGACGACAAAGGGCGGACGCCGGGAGGCGCCCGCCCTTTTTCTTTCGCTGGCGTCGCCGTTGGCTCAGGGGCGCAGGTAAAGCACCGCTAGGCCGCCGACGCCGACGACGATCCGCCACCAGGCGAACGGAGCGAGGCCGCGCTTGCCGATGAAGTCGAGCATGTACTTCACGACCACCAGGCCCGACAGGAACGACACGACGAAGCCGATGGCCACCACGCCGACATGGCCGGCGTCCAGGGCGTCACGGTTCTTGTAGACGTCCAGGGCGAAGGCCCCGACCATGATCGGAATGGCCATGAAGAAGCTGAATTCGGCCGCGGCCCGGCGCTCGATGCCGAACAGCATGGAGCCGACGATGGTCGAGCCCGAGCGCGACACGCCGGGGATCAGCGACAGGCACTGGAACAGGCCGACGATCAGCACCTTGTGCAGCGGCAGGTTCATGGCGTCGTGATCGACGGCCGGCGGCGCCTTCTTGTCGATGAATAGCAGGATCGCCCCGCCGATCAGCAGCGACCAGCAGATGATCAGCGGGCTCTCGAACAGGAACGTCTTGATCAGGTCATGCAGCAGCAGGCCCGCCGCGAAGGCCGGGGCCACCGCGATGATGACGCTGAGCGCGAAGCGCCGCGCCTCGGGCTTGGTGGGCAGGCCGATCAGCACGCCCCACAGCTTCTGAAAATAGAGGGCGACCACCGCCAGGATCGCGCCCAGCTGGATCAGCACGATGAAGGTGTCCCAGGACGGGTCCTTCAGCCTCATGGCTTCCTTGGCCAGCAGCAGGTGGCCGGTCGAGGAGACGGGTATGAACTCCGTCAGCCCCTCGACCAGACCCAGAATGATTGCGTTCAGCCAGTCAGGCATTGTTCGGCTCCAAACCCGCCCCGGCGTGCGCCCGACACGGTAAATAGGTCGTAAATCCACAAAGTGGACTATTTCAGAGGTGTGTTGCGAGGCGATTGCAAAATCCCCACCCTTGGTGAGGATATATAAGTCTATTTATTTGACCATGACATTCTTCTTGCCCGAAAGAGTCCGTATGAGGCCCGCCTGAGCAATTTTTCTCCCGTGACGGGGATGAGGGAAGTCGCATGGCCGAGCGCATGCTGAAATTCACCACGGTGACCCGCAAGACGCCCGAAAAGCGCGCGGCGACTGAGCGTTCGGGCGACTTCCACGAGATCTACGCCGACTTCATCGACGCGAAGGCCACCGAGCAGGCCTCGCGCTGCTCGCAGTGCGGCGTGCCGTTCTGTCAGACCCACTGCCCGCTGCATAACAACATCCCCGACTGGCTGCGAATGACGGCCGAGGGCCGCCTGGAAGAAGCCTACGCCCTGTCGCAGGCGACCAATTCCATGCCGGAAGTGTGCGGCAGGATCTGCCCGCAGGATCGCCTGTGCGAAGGCAACTGCGTTATCGAGCAATCCGGTCACGGCACCGTGACGATCGGCTCCGTCGAACGCTACCTGACCGACAAGGCCTGGGAGATGGGCTGGGTGAAGCCCTTGGTCGCCGGTGAAGCGCGCGGCCAGTCGGTCGGCGTGATCGGCGCGGGCCCCGCCGGCCTGGCGGCGGCCGAGATGCTGCGCGAGGCCGGCTACGACGTCACCGTCTATGACCGCCACGACCGCGCTGGCGGCCTGCTGATCTACGGCATCCCCGGCTTCAAGCTGGAGAAGGATGTTGTCGAGCGCCGCACCCGGCGCCTGGCCGACGGCGGCGTCGACTTCAAGCTCGGTTTCGAGGTCGGCAAGGACGCCACGCTCGAGGATCTGCGCGAAAAGCATGACGCGGTGCTGATCGCCGTCGGCGTCTACGCCGCGCGCGACCTGACCGTTCCGGGCGGCGGCAGCAAGGGCGTGGCGCCCGCCCTGGACTATCTGATCGCCTCCAACCGCGTGGGCCTGGGCGACAGCGTGCCGGCCTACGAGTCCGGCGAGCTGAACGCCGAGGGCAAGGACGTGGTCGTGGTCGGCGGCGGCGACACCGCCATGGATTGCGTTCGCACGGCCATCCGCCAGGGCGCCAAGTCGGTCACCTGCCTCTATCGCCGCGACAAGGCCAACATGCCAGGCTCGATGCGCGAGGTTTCGAACGCCGAGGAAGAGGGCGTCACCTTCGAATGGCTGGCCGCCCCGCGCGCCCTGTCGGGCGAGGCCGAAGCCGTCACCGGCGTGCGCGCCATCCGCATGCGCCTGGGCGCGCCGGACGCCTCGGGCCGCCAGAGCCCCGAGGAAATCCCCGGCGGCGACTTCGACCGTCCGGCCCAGCTGGTGCTGAAGGCCCTCGGCTTCGAGCCCGAGAACCTGCCGCAGGACTGGTCGGCCCCCGATCTGAAGGTCACCCGCTGGGGCACGGTCAAGGCCGACGTCCGCAATCAGATGACCAATCTGGACGGCGTGTTCGCCGCCGGCGACATCGTGCGCGGCGCCTCGCTGGTCGTCTGGGCGATCAAGGACGGCCGCGACGCCGCCGACGCCATCCACCGCTACCTGCAGGCCAAGGTCGGCGCCTCCGCGCTGATCGCGGCGGAATAAGAGAGAGGATCTAAGACCATGAACGAGATGGACCTCTATCTGAAGAACCGCCAGGCCCTGATCGACGGCCACGCCTATGACCCCTCGACCGAGCGCGACGCGTGCGGCGTCGGCCTGGTCTGCGCCATCGACGGCCAGCCGCGCCGCGAAGTCGTCGAACTGGCGATCAAGGCCCTCAAGGCCCTCTGGCACCGGGGCGCGATCGACGCCGACGGCAAGACCGGCGACGGCGCCGGCGTTCTGGTCTCGGTCCCGCAGGACTTCTTCATCGACCAGGTGCGCCGCACGGGCCACGCCCTGCGGTCGGGCCCGATCGCCGTCGGCCAGATCTTCCTGCCGCGCACCGATCTCGGCGCCCAGGAGGCCTGCCGCACCATCGTCGAGGCCGAGGCTCTGCGCTTTGGCTTCTACATCTATGGCTGGCGCCAGGTGCCGGTCGACACCTCGGTGATCGGCGAGAAGGCCAACGCCACCCGTCCGGAAATCGAGCAGATCATGCTGGCCGGTCCGGCCGGCCTGGAAGGCGAGGCGCTGGAGCGCGCCTTGTTCCTGTGCCGCAAGCGCATCGAAAAGCGCGTCCACGGCCAGAATATCAGCGACTTCTACATCTGCTCGCTGTCGGCCAAGTCGCTGATCTACAAGGGCATGTTCCTCGCCGAGCACATCGACGAGTTCTATCCCGACCTGAAGGACGACCGCTTCGCCGCCGCCGTGGCGATCTTCCACCAGCGCTATTCGACCAACACCTTCCCGCAATGGCGCCTGGCCCAGCCCTTCCGAATGCTCGCCCACAACGGCGAGATCAATACGATCAAGGGCAACGTCAACTGGATGAAGTCCCACGAGATCAAGATGGCCGCCCAGGCCTTCGGCGAGTTCGGGGATGACGTGAAGCCGGTGATCCAGCCGGGCGGCTCGGACAGCGCCAACCTCGACAACACCTTCGAGGTGCTGGTGCGCGCCGGCCGCGACGCGCCGATGGCCAAGGCCCTGCTGGTGCCGGAAGCCGCCAATCCGAAGATGAAGGACGCCCACAAGGCGCTCTACTCCTACTGCAACGCGGTGATGGAGCCGTGGGACGGTCCGGCCGCCCTGTGCGCCACCGATGGCCGCTGGGTCGTGGCCGGCAAGGACCGCTCGGGTCTCCGACCCTTGCGCGTGGCCTATACCGATGACGGCCTGGTCATCATGGGCTCGGAAGCCGGCATGTGCGGCGTCGAGGAAGCCCGCATCACCCGCAAGCTGGCCATCTCGCCCGGCCGGATGATCGCCATCGACCTGGCCGAGGGCCGCCTGTACGGCGAGAACGAGATCATCGACGAACTGGCCGAACGCCACCCCTACACCGAGTGGCTGGGCAACATGGTCGATCTCGAAAAGCAGATCGGCCCCGGCCCCGAGCCGCGCAAGTTCGGCCGCGAGGAGCTGACCCGCCGCCAGGCCGCCGCCGGCTATAGCCTCGAGGATCTGGAAATGATCCTGGCCCCCATGGTCGAGGAGGGCAAGGAAGCCATCGGCTCGATGGGTGACGACACGCCGCTGGCGGTGCTGTCCGAGAAGTACCGTCCGCTCAGCCACTACTTCCGCCAGAACTTCAGCCAGGTGACCAACCCGCCGATCGACCCCCTGCGGGAGACCGGCGTCATGAGCCTGAAGACCCGCTTCAAGAACCTGGGCAACATCCTCGCCCAGGACGCGGCGCAAGCCGACGTCTACGTGCTGGAAAGCCCCGTGCTGACCACCGGCATGTACGAGCGGATCCACGGCCTGCTGGGCGAGAAGAACGTCGCGGTCATCGACTGCACCATGCCCCTGCCCGCGCCCGAGGCTCGGGATGGCGACGCCCTGCGCGCCAATCTCGACCGAATCCGGGCCGAGGCCGAGGACGCCGTGCTGCGCGGCTGCGGCGCCATCGTCCTGACCGACGAGGCCAGCGCCGAGACCCGCGTCGCCCTGCCGATGATCCTGGCCACCGGCGGCGTCCACGCCCACCTGGTGGGCAAGGGCCTGCGCTCGTACGTGTCGATCATCGTCCGCTCGGCCGAGTGCCTGGACACCCACTATTTCGCGGTGCTGGTCGGCGTCGGGGCCACGGCGGTCAACGCCTACCTGGCCCAGGAAAGCTTCCAGGACCGCCTGGAGCGCGGCCTGATCGGCGACAAGACGCTGCGCGACGTCTGCGTCAACTTCAAGACGGCCATCGAGGGCGGCCTGCTGAAGATCATCTCCAAGATGGGCATCAGCGTCATTTCCTCGTACCGCGGCGGCTACAACTTCGAAGCCGTCGGCCTTTCGCGCGCCCTGGCCGCCGAGTTCTTCCCCGGCATGCCCTCGCGTATCTCGGGCATCGGCCTGGCCGGCATCGAGAGCAAGACGGTCGAGTTGCACCGCAAGGCCTGGGGCAAGGCCGCCGTGACCTTGCCGGTCGGCGGCCTCTACAAGGCCCGCCGTTCGGGCGAGGCCCACGCCTTCGAAGCCCGCCTGATGCACACCCTGCAGACGGCCTGCGACACCGGCGACTACGAACTCTATCGTCGCTGGTCCAACGGCCTGCGCACCCAAAAGCCGATCCAGCTGCGCGACCTGCTGGACTGGCGTTCTGACCGCAACCCGATCTCGACCGACGACGTCGAGAGCGTCAACGAGATCCGCAAGCGCTTCGTGACGCCGGGCATGAGCCTGGGGGCGCTTGGCCCCGAGGCCCACGGCGCCCTGAACATCGCCATGAACCGCATCGGGGCCAAGTCGGTCTCGGGCGAGGGCGGCGAGGACAGCGCGCGCTACAAGCCGCTGCCCAACGGCGACAACCCCAACAGCGCCATCAAGCAGGTGGCCTCGGGCCGGTTCGGCGTCACCGCCGAATATCTGAACCAGTGCGTCGAACTGGAGATCAAGGTCGCCCAGGGCGCCAAGCCCGGCGAGGGCGGCCAGCTGCCCGGCTTCAAGGTCACCGAGATGATCGCCCGCCTGCGTCACGCGACGCCCGGCGTGATGCTGATCAGCCCGCCGCCGCACCACGACATCTATTCGATCGAGGACCTGGCCCAGCTCATCTATGACCTGAAGCAGATCAACCCGATCGCCCGCGTCACCGTGAAGCTGGTCGCCGCCACCGGCATCGGGGCCATCGCGGCCGGCGTGGCCAAGGCCAAGGCGGACGTGATTCTGGTCGCCGGCGGCGTCGGCGGCACGGGCGCCTCGCCCCAGACCTCAGTGAAGTACGCCGGCGGTCCGTGGGAAATGGGCCTGTCGGAAGCCAACCAGGTGCTGACGCTGAACAACCTGCGCCACTCCGTGGTCCTGCGGGCCGACGGCGGCATGCGCACGGGCCGCGACATTGTCATCGCCGCCATGATGGGCGCCGAGGAGTTCGGCATCGGCACCGCCTCGCTGGTGGCGATGGGCTGCATCATGGTCCGCCAGTGCCACTCCAACACCTGTCCCGTGGGCGTCTGCACCCAGGACGAGGCCCTGCGCGCCAAGTTCACCGGCACGCCGGACAAGGTCATCAACCTGTTCACCTTCGTGGCCGAGGAGGTTCGCGAGATCCTGGCGGGCCTGGGCTTCCGGTCCTTGCAGGAAATCGTCGGCCGCACCGACCTGCTGGCGCAAGTGTCGCGCGGCGGCGAGCACCTGGACGACCTCGACCTCAACCCGCTGCTGGTCCGCGCCGATCCCGGCGCGAACAAGCCCTACAACACCGTCGTCGGCCGCAACGCGGTGCCGGACACGCTGGACGCCCAGATCGTCCGCGACGCCGCGCCGCTGCTGGAACGCGGCGAGAAGATGCAGCTGACCTACACGGTCCGCAGCACCGCCCGCACCATCGGCACGCGCACCTCCAGCCACATCGTCCGCAAGTTCGGGATGAAGGGCCTGCCCGCCGGCCACCTGACCGTTCAGCTCAAGGGCTCGGCGGGCCAGAGCCTGGGGGCCTTCGCGGTCCAGGGCCTGCGCATCGAGCTGACCGGCGAGGCCAACGACTATGTCGGCAAGGGCCTGTCGGGCGCGACGATCGTGATCAAGCCGGCTCGTGGCCTGGCGGCTCCGGAGACCAACACCCTGATCGGCAACACCGTGCTGTTCGGCGCCACCTCGGGCCGGCTGTTCGCGGCGGGCCAGGCGGGTGAGCGCTTCGCGGTCCGCAACTCGGGCGCCACCACCGTGGTCGAGGGCTGCGGCGCCAACGGCTGCGAGTACATGACCGGCGGCCAGGTGGTGATCCTGGGCCCGACGGGCGGCAACTTCGGCGCGGGCATGACGGGCGGCATGGCCTTCGTGCTCGACCAGCACGACCGCTTCGAGGATCTCATCAATCCCGACAGCATCGTCGTGCAGCGCCTGGCCTCGCCCTATTGGGAAGGCGTGCTGCGCTCGCTGATCGCCGAGCATGCCCGCGAGACGGACTCGGTGTTCGCCGCCACCCTGCTGCGTGACTGGGACCGGGTGCGGAACCAGTTCTGGCAGGTCTGCCCGAAGGAGATGATCAGCCGCCTGCCTCAACCGCTGGCGGCCGAGCAAGCGGTGCACGAACGGGCTTAAGCCGCTGCTTTAGCCTCGAGCACCTTGAAGGTCGCGCGGGCGCGCGCGACGGGATCCCCGTCCGCGCGCACCGTCGCCTCGGCGAAGCAGATCGAGCGGCCCAGCTTGACGAAGTCGGTGTCGAACGTGAGCCACTGCCCGAGCTTGGCCGAGCCGAGATAGTCCAGCGTCAGCGACACGGTGACGAGACCGCTCGCCCCCTGGCCCGCGGCCGCCAGGTTGACGCCGAGCGACAGGCCCATGGCGTTGTCGGCCAGCGCCGCCAGGAAGCCGCCGTGCGGCATGCTCCGCGAATTGCAGTGCTCCGGCCGCACCCGGACGCCCAGCACCAGCCGGTCCGGCGCCGAACGGGCATAGAGCGGCTCCCAGGGACTGGTGAGCGGGCTCTTGCGGCTATGAGGGACGAAGCCCTCGGGGATCTCGTCCATGCTCGCCTCGGGCAATTTCAAACAATTGTTTTAATCTAGCATCGACCGCCCCCTTGCGCGAGGGGCTGGCGCATCGCGATATGGCGCGAGCTGAACGGAAACGGGCCGACCGACATTCCATGTCCATGCGCGCCTTCGCCCATCTGCTCGACCGGCTGTCCCTGACCAGCTCGCGCAACGCCAAGCTGACCCTGATCGCCGACCACCTGCGCCAGACCCCAGACCCCGATCGCGGATACGCCCTGGCGGCCCTGACCGGGGCGCTGTCGTTCAACGCCGCCAAGCCGGCCTTCATCCGCAAGGCCGTCGAGGCGCGGATGGACGCCCAACTGTTCGCCTGGTCCTACGACTATGTGGGCGATCTCGCCGAGACCGTCGCCCTGGTCTGGCCCGCCCCCTCTTCCAGACAATGGCCCGGGGCCAACCGGCCGCCGGAACTGTCCGAGGTGATCGAGGCCCTGCGCTCGGCCTCGCGGACCGAGGTCCAGCGGCTGATCGAGGGCTGGCTGGACGCGCTGGACCCCGACGGCCGCTGGGCGCTGCTGAAGCTGATGACCGGCGGGCTTCGCGTGGGGGTCTCCTCGCGTCTAGCCAAGCAAGCCTGCGCTAATTTCGGCGGCGTCGAGGTCGGCGAGGTCGAGGAAGTCTGGCATGCTCTTGAACCGCCTTACGGCGATCTTTTCGCCTGGCTGGAAGGCCGCTCCGAACGTCCGTCGCCGGACGCGCCGGGCCGCTTCCGGCCGGTGATGCTGGCCCAGCCGATCGACGAGGCGGTCGACTTCGCCAAGCTGGATCCGGCCGCCTACGTCGCCGAGTGGAAGTGGGACGGCATCCGCGTCCAGGCCGTATCCGAGCGCGGCGAGCGGCGGCTCTACACCCGCACCGGCGACGACATCTCCGCCAGCTTCCCGGACGTGGTCGAGGCCCTGGACTTCGAGGGCGCGATCGACGGCGAACTGCTGGTGCTGCGCGACGGCGCCCTGGCTCCGTTCGGCGACCTCCAGCAGCGGCTGAACCGCAAGACGGTCGACGGCAAGCAACTGGCGGCGTTCCCGGCCGGCATCCGCGCCTACGACCTGATGCTGGACGGCGAGGAGGACGTGCGCGCCCTGCCCTTCATCGAGCGCCGCGCGCGGCTGGAGGCGTTCGTGGCGCGGCTCTCGACCACCCGCATCGACCTGTCGCCCCTTCAACCGTTCGAGACCTGGGAGGCGCTGGCCGCCCTGCGCCTGGATCCGCCCGAAGGCGACGCGAGGCTCTCCGAAGGCCTGATGCTCAAGCGCCGCGACAGCGTCTACGAGCCCGGCCGCCCCAAGGGGCCGTGGTTCAAGTGGAAGCGCGACCCTCACCTGATCGACGCGGTGCTGATGTACGCCCAGCGCGGCCATGGCAAGCGGTCCAGCTTCTATTCCGACTACACCTTCGGCGTCTGGCGCGAGGACGAGGAAGGGCGCCGCGTCCTGACCCCAGTCGGCAAGGCCTATTTCGGCTTCACCGACGAGGAGCTGAAACGGATCGACAAGTTCGTCCGCGACCACACGATCGAGCGCTTCGGTCCCGTGCGCTCGGTCCGCGCCGACCTGGAGTTCGGCCTGGTGTTCGAGGTCGCCTTCGAGGGCCTGCAGCGCTCGACGCGGCACAAGTCCGGGGTGGCGATGCGCTTCCCGCGCATCAACCGCATCCGCTGGGACAAGCCCTCGCGCGAGGCCGACGAACTCAGAACATTGGAAATCATGCTGGATCCTTGATCGGCGTTCACGTCTCGTTTGCCATGTGCCCCTACGCAAGATTGCGAGGAGTACGCCGATGTCCCCCTTCCTTGCGTCACTGCTGCCGCACCTGCGGGTCAACGCCATCGAGCGTTACCGCCAGGTCTATTCCCGCGTCGGCCTGACCGCGCTGCTGAGCTGGGCGTTGAGTCTGATCGGCCGCCCCGACCTGATCCCGTTGTGGCTGGCCGCCAGCCTGTCGGTGCAGGCGCTGGAGTTCGTCGCCGTCCGGCCGTTCGTCAAGGGCCGCTTCCCCGAGCGCCATCTCCAGGCGCGGATCGTGCTGATGCTAGTCGCCATGGTGGCCATGGCCTCCGTGCATGCGGGCGCGGTGCTGATCTTCTGGCAGAGCGGTCAGCCGCCGCTGATGGCCCTGGCCCTGATGGTCCTGGTCGGCGGGGCGCTGAACAATGTCGCCTCGGGCGTCGACAGCCGGCCTCTGTTCTATCTGGGCGTGACGCCCTATGCGCTCAGCATGGCCGCCATGCCGGCCCTGGCCTGGAATTCCGCCCGCGGGCTGGTGACCATCCTGGCGGTGTGCGTCGGCTTCTTCATGCTGGCCGTCCACACGATCTGGAGCCGGATGCACAACGACCGCCGCGCCGTGGTCGCCGCCCGCGAGGAGGCCGACCGTCGCCGCATCCAGACCGAGGAGGCCCTGTCGGAACGCACCGCCATGGCCGCCATCGTCAGTCACGAACTGCGCACGCCTCTGTCGGCGATCCTGGCCGGCGCGCACATGATCCGCGCGGGAACCACTCCGGCCCAGATCCACGCCACGGCCGATCTGATCGTCGACGCCGGGCACCTGATGACCGGCCTGCTGACCGACATGCTGGACCAAGCCAAGATCGAGGCCAGGGCCATGAGCCTGGAGGACCGCGACTTCGACGCCCTGGGCGCGATCCGCGACGCCACCCGCTTCTGGAGCGCCAACGCCCGCGCCAAGGGCCTGACCCTGCGCGAGCCGCCCGGCGAGCAGCCCTCGGCCTGGGTGCGCGGCGACCCGTTCCGACTGCGCCAGATCCTCAACAACCTGCTGTCCAACGCCGTGAAGTTCACCGAGGACGGGGTGATCACCCTGCGCCTCTGCGCCCACCCCGCCGAGAACGGTCGGGTGCGGGTGGTCATCGAGGTCGAGGACAGCGGCCCCGGCATCACCACGGACGCGATGAGCCGGCTGTTCACGCCCTACGCCCAGGCCTCGCAGGAGACGGCGCGGACCTATGGCGGTACGGGACTGGGCCTGGCGGTCAGCCGCCAGTTGGCCAGACTGATGGGCGGCGAGTTGGACGCCCGCCCGGGTCCGGAACGCGGCGCGATCTTTCGCCTGACCCTGACCCTGCCCGCCGGCCAGGAACAGGAGGCTCCCCGCCCGGTCGCCCAGCCCGAGCGCGCGACGCCGGACATCGGCGCCTTGCGAATCCTGGCCGTCGACGATCACGAGGTGAACCGTCGGACGCTCGCCCTGGTTCTGGAGCCCCTGGGTGTCGAACTGACCACCGCCCCGGACGGGCTGGAGGCGCTGAAGCATCTGGAGGCCCGGGCCTTCGACGTGGTGCTGATGGACGTCAACATGCCGGGCCTCGACGGCCGCGAGGCCACGCGCCGCCTGCGGGCGGGTCGCGGCCTCAATCACGACACCCCGGTGATCGGCTTCAGCGCCGGGGTGGCCGACGAGGAGGTCCAGGCCTGCCGCGCGGCCGGCATGACGGACTGGCTGGCCAAGCCGCTGGATATCCGGGCTCTCTACGCGGCGCTGGACCGCGCCAAGCCCGAGGAATTGGCCAAAGGAAGCCGCCTAAGCTAGTGCGCCGCCGCCGGTGTCGCGGCGGAGGCGCCGGTCTGGAACAGGCGGCCCTTCTCGGTGGCCAGCACCGTCACCAGGCCCGCCAGGCCAAAGCCGGTGAAGCCGAGGGTCAGAGGGACGGTCGTGCCGTCGAACATCTGGCCAATGATGAAGCCGAACAACGCGCCACCGATCGTGGTGATGAAACCCTGGATCGAGGCGGCCGCGCCCGCCACATGACCCAGCGGCTCCATGGCGATGGCCCCGAAGTTCGACATGACCAGACCGAAGCAGAACATCATGCCGGCCTGCATCAGGGAAAAGCTCAGCAGGGTCTCGTGGCCGGTGATGGCGATCACCGCGTGAGCGGCGGCGAAGGCGATAAAGCCGATCAGCGCCCAGTGCGAGACCTTGCGCATGCCCAACTTCCCGACGATCCGGGAATTCAGCAGCGACGAGACCGCCATGGTTCCGGCGATGGCCGCGAAGATCAGCGGAAAGGTGTCGCCCGCGCCCAGCACCTGCGCGAACACCTGCTGAGCCGAGTTGAGGAAGCCGAACAGCCCGCTCAGCACCAGGGCGGCGGCGATCGTGTAGCCCATGGCGATACGGTCGGTCAGGGCGATCCTGAAGGCCGAGGTGACGCCGGCGACCGAGATTGGGATCCGGTCCTCCGGATGCTGGGTCTCGGGCAGCTTGACCGCCGCCCAGGCCATGACGAAAAGGCCGAAGATCGACAGCACGCCGAAGATCCAGCGCCACGAGGCGAACAGCATGATCGCCTGACCCAGCGAGGGCGCGATGATCGGGGTGGCCAGGAAGACGATGAAGGCCAGCGACATCACCCGCGCCATCTGGCGGCCGGCATAGCAGTCGCGGACGATCGACACCGACAGCACCCGCGTTGACGCCGCGCCGAGGCCAGTCAGGAACCGGGCGATCAGCAGCATCTCGAACGAGGTCGAGAAGGCGCAGAGGGCGGCGAAGAGCGTGTAAAGCGTAAGGCCGACCATCAGCACCGGCTTGCGGCCATAACGGTCGGCCAGAGAGCCATAGGCCAGCTGCGCCACGCCGAAGCCCAGCAGGTACGAGGTGATCACCCACTGGCGGGCGTTCGGATCGTGAACGCCAAGGGCCTCGCCGATGTGCGGCAGGGCAGGCAGCATCGAGTCGATGGCCAGCGCATTGGTGGCCATCATCGCCGCGATCAGGGTGACGAACTGGCCAAAGCCCATGCCGGGATGCGGCGATGGCGCGGTGTCGGACATGGATTTTCTCGCGCGGGCTGACGCCCCGGCACGAGACGCATGAGGGCGGCATATAGGGCCTGGCGCGCGAGACGCCAGACCTGATTGTCTCGATCAGCCGTTGAAAGCCCGGATCGCCTCGATGATCTTCGCCTGGTCGGCTTCGCCGAGATAGGGGTGCATCGGCAGGGCCAGAACGGTCTCGGCCTTGGCTTCCGTCACGGGCAGGCCGCCCGCGCCGCGCGGGAAGGCCGCGTACGGCGCCTGCACGTGCATCGGGACGGGATAGTAGACCGCGGTAGGAATGCCTTGCGTCTTCAGGTGCGCGGCCAGGCCGTCGCGGTTGGCGTGCTCGATCACGTACTGAGCCCAGACCGAGACGCCGCCTTCGATCACGGCCGGGGTCGCGATCACAGCGCCCTTCAGGCCCTGCGCATAGCGGTCCGCCACCCCCTGACGCAGGGCGATCTCCTCGGCGAAAATCGCCAGCTTCTCGATCAGGATCGCCGCCTGGATCGTGTCGAGGCGCGAGTTCATGCCGATGCGGGTGTTCAGGTACTTGGGGTCGTGGTCGAAGGTCTTGCCCTCGAGATCCGGGCCGACCGCCTTGCCGTGGACACGGTAGCTGTCCATCAGGTCCCACAGGCGGGCGTCATTGGTCAGCACCGCTCCGCCGTCGCCGTAGCAGCCCAGCGGCTTGGCCGGGAAGAAGCTGGTGGTGGCGACATCGGCCCAATGCAGCGGGTGATGGCCGTTCAGCGTGCAGCCGAAACCCTGGGCGCTGTCGGCGATCAGCTTCAGGCCCTCGCGGTCGCAGATCGCCTTGATCGCCGGGTAGTCGGCGGGCTGGCCGAACAGGTCGACGGCGATCACCACCTTGGGCGTCAGCTTGCCCTCGGTCTTCACGGCGGCGATGGCGGCTTCGAGCTTGGCCGGGTCGAGATTGTAGGTGTCGGGCAAGACGTCCACGAACACCGGGGTCGCATCGACCCACGGCACGACTTCCGGCGTCGCGGCGAAGGTGAAGGAGGGGCAGAACACCGCATCGCCCTCGCTCACGCCCCAGGCCATCAGCGGCAGGGCGATGGCGTCGGTGCCATTGGCGCAGGACAAGGCCAGCTTGGCCTGGCTAAATTCGGCCAGCTTGGCCTCGAACGCGCGAACTTGCGGGCCCATGACATAGGCGCCGCTGTCCAGCACCTTGGCGATGGCGGCGTCGATCTTGTCGCGGATCCGGCGCTGCTGCGCGGCGAGGTCGATGAAGGGCATGCTCATGGGCGCAGCCTCTAGTGTCCGATCGCGACGATTTCGAGCCAATTGATGTAACCGACTGTTTCCACGCCACGAGGACGATCAAGCGGAACCGCGGGCTCGTCTTGTCGTTGACCGAACGTGGCGGGGGCGCCTATCGAGAACTCCATGCAGACCAAGCCCAGCATCATCCCGGCGGATACGTCCCTGCCGTCGCTCGCCAACGTGAAGGCCGACGAGACCATGTTCGGACATTTCCTGGACTGGCTGGGCAAGCTGGCGGTGAACCTGGTGGTCGCCGCCCTGATCCTGCTGGTCACCTTCTGGGTGGCCGGCTGGGCGGCGCGGGTCATCCGCAGGGGCCTGGGCCGGGTACATCGGAACAATCCCGACCCGACCCTGGAGAGCTTCGGCGCCTCGCTGGTGCGCTATGCGGTGATCGCCGTCGGCCTGGTGGCGGTGCTGCAGCAGCTGGGCGTGCAGACCACCTCGATCATCGCGGTGCTGGGCGCGGCGTCGCTGGCCATCGGCCTGGCCCTGCAAGGCGCCCTCTCGAACGTCGCGGCGGGGGTGATGATCCTGCTGTTCCGGCCCTACCGCGTGGGCGACTATATCGAGACGGTGACGCGCCAGGGCACGGTGAAGTCCCTGGACCTGCTGTTCACCGAGATCGCCACCCCCGACAACGTCAAGGTGATGATCCCCAACAGCAAGGTGTTCGGCGACGTGATCCTGAACTATTCCAGCCACCGCAGCCGTCGGGCCGACGTGTTGTTCAAGGTGCCGCTGAAGACGGACCTCGTCATGGTCCTCAAGCGCCTGCGCGAGCGGGCCGAGAGCGACGCGCGCATCCGCAAGGAGCCGGCGGTGATGATCGAGGTCGTCGACCTGTCGGAAGCGTTCGCCCAGGCCGCGATCCGCGTCTGGACGGCGGCCGCCGACTTCGGCCCGGTCAAGACCGACCTGATGCTGGCCGCCCATCTGCTGGCCGAGGACCCCGCTCGCGACGATCTTCCGCCGCCGCGCCCGACCAAGGCCAAGGATCCCTCACCCGCCATGCCGGGCGAGGGAGAGCACCATCACCTGCTCAGCCTGATAAAGCCGCGTCGAGGTCGGAAATCAGGTCCCGGCAAGACTCAATCCCCACCGAAAGCCTGATCAGGCCGTCTGAAATGCCCAGCGCGAGGCGCTGGGCGGGCGGAATCGAGGCGTGGGTCATGATGGCCGGATGCTCGATCAGGCTCTCGACCCCGCCGAGACTCTCGGCCAACGTGAAGAGCTGCGTGCGCTCCAGCATCCGGCGCGCGGGGGCGAGGCCGCCTTTGACCTCGGCCGAGATGACGCCGCCGAAACCGCCGGTCATCTGGCGCCTGGCCAGGTCGTGCTGCGGGTGGCTTTCCAGGCCTGGATAGATGACGCGCTCGATGGCTGGGCGCCGCTCCAGCCACCGGGCGATCTCAAGGGCGCTGTCGCAAGCGCGCTGCATCCGCAGGGCCAGGGTCTTGACCCCGCGCAGCGCCAGGAAGCTGTCGAACGGGCCGAGCACCGAGCCGACGGCGTTCTGCAGGAACTTCATCTTGTCGGCGAGCTCGGCGTTGTCGCCGACGACCGCCACGCCCGCGACCACGTCGGAGTGGCCGTTCAGGTACTTGGTCGCCGAGTGCATGACAATGTCGAAGCCCAGCTCCAGCGGCCGCTGAATGAACGGGCTGGCGAAGGTGTTGTCGGCGACGGTGACGAGGTCGTGTTTCTTGGCCAGGGCCGCGATGGCGGCCAGGTCCGCCAGGCGCAGCATCGGGTTGGTCGGGGTCTCCACCCAGATCATCCGCGTCGCCGGGGTGATCGCCGCCTCGACGGCCGCCAGGTCCGCCATGTCCACGAAGCTGAAGGTCAGGCCGGCCGAGCGCTTGCGCACCTTGTCGAACAGCCGGAACGAGCCGCCATAGAGGTCGTCGCTGGCGATCACGTGCGCGCCGCTGTCCAAGGTCTCCAGGATCGTGGAGGCCGCCGCCAGGCCCGAGGCGAAGGCGAAGCCCGCCGTCCCGCTCTCCAGGTCGGCGATGCAGCGCTCGAAGGCGAAGCGGGTCGGGTTGTGGCTGCGGCTGTATTCGAAGCCCTTGTGCTCGCCAGGACTGGCTTGAGCGTAGGTCGAGGTGGCGTAGATCGGCACCATGACCGCGCCGGTGGTCGGGTCGGGAAACTGGCCGCCGTGGATGGTCCGCGTGGCGAAGTCCAGGCGGTTCTTGCCGGGGATGTCGGTCATGCGGGTCCTTCAGGCGCTGAGGCGCAGATGGTTGATCAGGTCGACTCGGGTGATCACACCTAGGAACTCCTCCCCGTCGACCACAAGCGCTACCTCGTCGCGATCGAACACCTCGGGCAGGTCATCGACGCTCTGATGGGCCTGCAGGGTGTTGATCGCGCGGGTCATGGCCGCGCCGACCAGGGTCTTGAAGCGCGGAGCCTCGTCGCCCGCCTCGGCCGCGGCCAGCACGTCGCTCTCGTCGAGGATGCCGACCAGCTTGCCGTGGTCGACCACGGGCAGTTGGCTGATGTCGGACGAACGCATGCGGTTGTAGGCGGTCAGTAGCGTGTCGTCGGGTCCGATGGCGATGACGCCGCCCTCGGCGTAGCGCTTTGCGATCAGGTCGCGCAGGTCGCCGTGCAGTTCTCGGCCGTCGAAGCCGTGCGCCGCCAGCCAGAAGTCGTTGAACATCTTGGTCAGGTACTTGCCGCCGGTGTCACAGACGAAGGTCACGACCCGCTGGGGCTCGGTCTGCTCGCGGCAGTATTTCAGCGCCGCCGCCAGCAGGCAGCCCGAGGACGAGCCCCCGAGAATCCCTTCCTTCTTCAGCAACAGTCGGGCGGTGTCGACGCTCTCGCGGTCGCTGATCGAATAGGCCTGGGAGACCAGATCCATCTGGGCGTTGTCGGGAATGAAGTCCTCGCCGATGCCCTCGACGATCCAGCTGCCGGCCTCGCCGAAGGTCCCGGTCTCCACATAGTCGCGCAGGATCGAGCCGACCGGATCGGCCAGCACCATCCTGGTCTTCGGCGAGTGGGCCTTCATGTAGCGGCCAATGCCGGTGAGCGTGCCGCCCGAGCCGACGCCGACGACGATGGCGTCGATGTCGCCCTCCATCTGGGTCAGCAGCTCGGGCGCCGTGGTGGTCTCGTGCGCCAGCGGATTGGCCGGGTTCTCGAACTGGTTGGCGTAGAGCGACCCGGGGATCGACTGGGCTAGGGCCAGGGCCATGTCCTGATAGTATTCCGGGTGGCCCTTGCCGACGTCGCTGCGGGTCAGGCGCACGTCCACGCCCATGGCCCGCAGGTGCAGGATCTTCTCCCGCGCCATCTTGTCGGGGACGATCAGGATCAGCTTGTAGCCCTTGAGGGCCGCCACCTGCGCCAGGCCCAGGCCCGTATTGCCGGCCGTCGCCTCGATGATCGTGCCGCCGGGCTTCAGCCGGCCGTCGGTCTCGGCCGCCTCGATCATCGAACGGGCGACGCGATCCTTGATCGAACCGCCCGGGTTCTGGTTTTCGAGCTTGAGAAAAAGCCGGCACGGGCCGGTGTCGAGGCGTCGGACCTCGACCATGGGCGTGCGGCCGATCAGGTCGAGCGCGGAACCGGCAATGCCGGGAAGGCCCAATTTAGGGTCGTTCATGGCGCAGCTCCGCTGCCTGGTGAAACGATTTCCCCCAGCTAGGCCTGTTTTTTAAAAGAAGGGAAGAGGGCCAGGGCCGTCAGACATAGGGGTTCGTTCGGGATTTACGAAGGATCACACCCCTCATAGCCTCGTTATATGACCGACGTCTTCGCCGCCGATTTCGAGGATCTGTTCCGCGCGACCTACCGGGCCGCCGTCCGGCGCGTGCGCGACAAGCGCGAACGGCTATCGCCCGAAACCGTGGCGCTGCTGGACCATCTGGCCGCCGCCGGGCCGCTGACCGCCGGCGAGCTGGCCCGCCATGTCGACCGCGCGCCCAGCACCCTGACCGAGATGGTCGATCATCTGGTCGATAAGGATCTGCTGACCCGAGACCGCGATCCGGCCGACGCCCGCCGCAGTCTGGTCTGGCTGACCGACGCCGGCCAGGCCGCCTTGCTGGAGAGCCGCAACGTCCTGGACCTCGACGCGCTGGCCGCCGCCGGCGCCCATCTGTCGCCCCAGCAGCGCCAGGCGCTGATCGATCATTTCCGGGCGTTCGTCGCCCAGCTGAGAGGAGCCCGCCCATGAGCCACGCTTGCGAAAGCTGCGGCATGCCGATCGAGTCCGGTCCCTATTGCCAGTACTGCGTCGACGAGAGCGGCGCTCTGCAGGACTTCCCGACCCGCTTCGAGCGCATGGTGCAGTGGCAGGAGCGGCGCGGCAGCCCGCGCGCCCAGGCTGAAACCGAGACGATCATCTACATGTCGAAGATGCCGGCCTGGAAGGACCATCCCGAGGTCCAGGCGCGCCTTTCGGCTTAAGGTCAGGCCGTCCCGGCCGTGCCACGCTGGTTCAGCCACTCGCTGGCGAACTTGCGGGAAAGGCAGACGTCCTCGAACACCACCCGCCGCAACTGGCCCAGGAACTCGGGCGCGTCGTGGACGATCACGAACGGAAAGTCATTGGCCGACAGGAAACCGTGGAGGAATCGCGAGAAGCGGTCGGCCTCTTCGGGGCCGGCCAGGCGAACTTCGGTCTCGGCGACGGTCGGAACCATGTGCGTGGCCCTCTGTGAACGGACCAAGACTTAACGCACGAACTCGCATTTGCGAACCAGCTTCGCCCCTGCGAAATAAACTGTGATCACTTGATCGCCTCCCGGGCGAGTGAAACCCCGCCCGGAACGCGCAATCCCTTACAGGACAGCCTTAGAGGATCGACTGGCCGGTCGAGGCCCAGTCCTTCAGAAACTGCTCGAGACCCTTGTCGGTCAGCGGGTGCTTGTAGAGCTCGGCGAACACCGCCGGCGGGATGGTGACGACGTCGGCGCCGATGATCGCGGCTTCCTTGACGTGGGCGGCGTTGCGCACCGAAGCGGCCAGAATCTCGGTCTCGTAGCCGTAGTTGTCGTAGATCGCGCGGATGTCGCGGATCAGGTCCATGCCGTCGAAGCCATAGTCGTCCAGACGGCCGATGAACGGCGAGATGTAGGTCGCGCCGGCCTTGGCGGCCAGCAGGGCCTGGGTCGGCGAGAAGCACAGGGTGACGTTGGTCTTGATCTCTTCGTCGGCGAAGGCGGCGCAGGCGATCAGGCCGTCGCGGGTCAACGGGATCTTGACCACCACGTTCGGGGCGATCTTGGCCAGCTTCTGACCTTCGGCGATCATGGCGTCCGCCGTGGTGGCGGCCACTTCGGCGCTGATCGGACCCGGGACGATGTCGCAGATCTCGGCGATCACTTCCAGCATCGGACGGCCCGACTTGGCGATCAGGGTCGGGTTGGTGGTCACGCCGTCGATCAGGCCGGTCGAGGCCAGGTCGGCGATCACCTTGGTGTCGGTGCTGTCGAGGAAGATCTGCATGGTCGCTCGCGCTGCTCTTCTATGTCGGGAGTTGCGCCGGTTTAGCCCGAGCGGCGGCGTCACGCCAGACTTGTCAGACCCACACGGCAGGGTCCGCCACGAGCCGGTCGGCCGTGCGCTCGACGGCCGTGCGCCAGGCTTCGGGCCTGAAGCCGAACACCTTCTGGAGCTTGCCGGTGTCCAGAGGCGAGCGCGGCGGGCGCGGCGCGGGCTCGACGAAGGCGGCCTGGCTCGTCCGTTCCAGGCGCGCCTTGGCCAGCGGATCGCGGTCGATCGCCGCCTTGGCGAAATCGAAGCGGCTGGTCTCGCCGGCATTAGCGAAGTGGAACAGGCCGAACGCCGGGTCCTCGGCGGACGCTTTCGCCCAGCGCGGCGCGGTCGCGATCAGGAAATCGGCCAGGGCCTCGCCGTCGGTCGGTGTTCCGAACTGGTCGGCGACGATCCTCAGCACCTCGCGCTCACGCGCCAGGCGCAACATGAAGTTCACATAATTTCGACCATACCTGGAAAAGACCCACGAGATTCGCAGCACCGTCGTCCGAGGATAGGCCAGCACCGCCTGCTCGCCGGCCAGCTTGGAGCGGCCGTAGACATTGATCGGCCGCGCCGCGTCGGTCTCGACATAGGGGCGATCGGTCAGACCGTCGAACACCGCATCGGTCGACAGGTGCACGAACGGCACGTCCCGCTCGGCGCAGGCGGCGGCCATGGCGCCGGGTGCGGTGGCGTTGACCGCGAAGGCCTCGTCGGGCCGCGCCTCGGCGGGGTCGACATGGGTAAAGGCGGCGGTGTTGAGCACGAGGTCACAGTCGGCGGCCAGGATCGCGGCGCGGACAGCCGAGGAATTTTCCAGGTCGCAGTCGACGCGGGAGAGGGCGATGACGTCTGCTCGCCCCTGGGCGGCGGCCTGAACCGCCGTGGCCACCTGACCCGTTCGGCCAAACTGCAGAATCTTCATTTCAGGGCGGGAACCCGCTCGCCCAACACCTGGCCGATGAAGGTCCTCAGGTTGCCACCTTTGAACAGATAGCCCGGCAGGCCCGCGCGGGCGCCCGCCTCCACGTCGATATGACGGTCGCCGATGATCACCGCCTCGTCCGGCGCGAGGCTCCAGTCGGCCAGGCCGCGAAGTATCATGCCGGGATTGGGTTTGCGGTCCGGATGGTCGGCCACCCGGTATTCTTCCACGACGGCCGTCTCGTGGAACGGCGAGTGATAGAAGGCATCGATCCGACCGCCTCGTTCGGCCAGTTGGTCCTGCATGGCGGCATGGAACCGGTCCATCTGCGTCTGGTCGAAATAGCCACGACCGATGCCCGACTGGTTGGTCACCACCAGCACCTTGAGCCCCGCCTGGGTCATCGCCGCCACCGCCTCGCGAGCGCCGTCGATCCAGGTCAGCTTGGCGGGGTCGGAGACATAGCCGTGGTCGACGTTCAGCACGCCGTCCCGATCCAGGAACACGGCCTTCAGAGGAGGGAGAGCGGCAGGGCTGGTCATGACGCGAGCACTACTCCGAGCGGCGGCGAAACACCACGCCTCCGTCTTGGCCTCGTCGCGCAAGCTCCCTAGAAGAAGGCGATCCTCTGGAGCTCTCGATGACCGCCTTCGCCGACGCCGCCCGCCTGCGCGACCGCCTGAAGACCTGGGCCCTGGAAGCCGCTTATCCGCTGTGGTGGGAGACCGGCGCCGACCATGTGAAGGGCGGCTTCTTCGAGAAGATCGATCTCGACGGCCATCCGGTGGACGGCCCGCGTCGCGGCCGCGTGCTGCCCCGGCAGATCTTTTCCTACGCCCTGGCCGGCGAGCTGGGCTGGACCGGCCCGTGGCGCGAGGCGGTCGCCCATGGCCTGGCCTTCTACCTGAAGGCCTACCGCCGGCCCGACGGCCTGTTCCGCGCCCTGGTCGGGCCGAACGGCGAGAGCCTCGACGACACCGCCGATCCCTACGACCAGGCCTTCGCCATGTTCGCCCTGGCGGCCGTGGCCAAGGCGCTGCCGGACCGTAAGGCCGAAGCCAAGGCGGTCGCCGTCCATGTCCGCGACATGTTGTACGCCGAGCGCAAGCACCCGCTGGGCGGCTTCCACCAGACCACCCCGCCGACCACGCCGCTGCAATCGAACCCGCACATGCACCTGTTCGAGGCGATGCTGGCCTGGAACGAGGTCGACGACGATCCGGCCTGGCGCGCCCTGGCCGACGAGATCGGCGACCTGGCGCTGACCAAGTTCATCCACGCCGAAAGCGGCCAGATTCGCGAGTTCTTCGACCTCGACTGGAACCCCGCGCCGGGCGTCGAGGGCCGCATCTGCGAGCCGGGCCACCAGTTCGAATGGGGCTGGCTGCTGCTGCGCTGGGGCAGGCTGGCCGGCCGCGACGACGCGATCGCCGCCGCCCTGAAGATGATCGAGGCCGGCGAGACGCACGGCGTGGACCTGGCGCGCGGCGTGGCGGTCAACGCCCTGCTGGACGACTACGCGATCCACGACGACAGCGCCCGTCTCTGGCCCCAGACCGAGCGGATCAAGGCCTCGGTGCTGGCCGCCCAGATCACCGGCGAGGCCCGCTGGTGGGACATGGCCGCCGCGGGCGCGGAGGGCCTGATGACCTATCTGCGCACGCCCGTCCCCGGCCTGTGGCGCGACAAATACCAGCCCGACGAGACGTTCGTGGAGGAGCCGGCGCCGGCCAGCTCCTTCTACCACATCACCTGCGCGATCGCGGAATTCGACCGGGCGGTCAGCGCGGTTTCGTAACCAGGAGTGTGGCGGCGCCGACGGCGCGCGCCCGGACCTCGGCGTTCAGCGGGATCAGGGCGCCGGCGGCGTAGACGTCACCGTCCATCTCCAGCACGCCTTCCAGCACCTGCACGGTCGACGCCGGCAAAGCCACCACATCGCCGCCCGGAACGCGGCGCAACTCGACGTCGAAACTGTCGGTCGAGACCAGGGTCTCGGTCCCGTTCGGCGCGGCGCTCTTGCGCGAGGCGATCGAACGGCCCTTGGCCTTCAGGCCATCGACCAGGGTCTTCACCGCTTGGCTGTCCTTGCGGTGGCAGACGAGAACCGCGTCGGCCTCAACCACCACGACGATGTCGCTGACGCCGATCACGCCGACATAGGGTCCCGTGGTGCGGACCAGGACGTTCGTGGCGCCGTGCAGGTCGACGTCGCCGTCATGGGCGTTGCCGTCATGGTCCCGGATCGACGCTTCCCAGATCGCGTCCCAGGCGCCCAGGTCCGACCAGGCGAAGGCGGCGGGCGCGACGGCGGCCTTCTGGGTGCGCTCCATCACCGCGTAGTCGAGGGAGATCTTCTTGGCTTGGCCGAAGGCTTCGCGGTCCAGGCGACCGACTCCGGCCTCCAGCGTCAGAGCGGCGGCGCAGGCCTTGGCGGCGTCAGCGACGGTCGGCTCGAAGGCCTCGAACTCGCCCATCAGCGTGGCGGCCTTGAAGGCGAAGTTTCCGCTGTTCCAAAGATAGCCTTCAAGCACATAGCGCTCGGCGGTCTCGCGGTCCGGCTTCTCGACGAAGGCGGCGACGGCGTTGACCGAGCCGTCCAGCAGCGCGTCGCCGGGACGGATGTAGCCGAAGCCGGTCGCCGGCGACGTCGGCCGCACGCCGAAGGTGACGATCAGGTCGCTCTCGGCGGCCCGAGCCGCGATCACGGCGGCTTCGCCGAAGATCTCCGGCTCGGCGATATGGTGGTCGGCGGCCAGCATCAGCACGACGCCGTCCGGGTCCTGGCCTTGCACGTAGGCGGCGGCGGCGGCCACGGCCGGGGCGCTGTCGCGGGCTTCGGGCTCGACCAGGATGGTGACGAAGACGCCGATCTCGGCGGTCTGCTCGGAGACGAAGCCGACCATGGCCTCGCCGGTGACGATGACGATCTCGGCGACGCCGGGAATGTCCTTCACCCGCAGCACCGTTTCCTGGAACGACGAGCGATCGCCGACCAGCTTCAGGAACTGCTTGGGCTGGTCGCTGCGCGACGCGGGCCAAAGTCGCGTGCCTGAGCCGCCGCACAGGATCACCGGATAGATCGATGCCAAGTTAAACCCCACCACGTCGTAGTCTTTGACCCCTGATAGGGCCTTATTGCGAAGGGTGCTTAAAGGCAAAGCGTGACGGAACGAAGAGTTTTCGTCAGCTTGGCGTCCCCGCGTGCAGTTCCGTCAACCATGCGTCCGCGGTGACATCGGACGGCATCCGCCAGTCGCCGCGCGGCGACAGCGCGCCACCCGATGAGATCTTGGGACCGTTCGGCACGGCCGAGCGCTTGAACTGGTTGGCGAAGAACCGCTTCAGGAAGAGCTCCAGCCAGGTCTTGATCTCGGCCAGGTCATAGGCGCGGCGGGCGTCTTCCGGCAGGCCGACCGGCCAGCCGCCGGCCTCGGCGTCATGCCAGGCGGTCCAGGCCAGGAAGGCGATCTTGGACGGGGCCATGCCGTAGCGCGTCATGTAATAGAGGTTGAAATCCTGCAGGGCGTAGGGGCCGACGAAGCTCTCGGTGGCCTGGGTCTTCTCCCCCGGCACCAGTTCCGGCGAGATTTCGGTGGCCAGGATGTCCTCCAGCAGCCCCGTCGTGGCCGCGTCGACGTCACCGGAATGGGCCACGAAGCGGATCAGGTGCTGGATCAGCGTCTTGGGCGCCCCGCAATTGGGGTTGTAGTGGCTCATGTGGTCGCCGACGCCGTAGGTGCACCAGCCCAGGGCCAGCTCGGACAAGTCGCCGGTGCCGACCACCAGGGCGGCGTTGTGGTTGGCCAGGCGGAACAGATAGTCGGTGCGCAGGCCCGCCTGAATGTTCTCGAACGTCACGTCATAGACTGGTTCGCCACGCCCGAACGGGTGGTCGAGGTCCTTCAGCATCTGGGTCGCGGCCGGACGGATGTCGAGCTCGGCGGCCGTCACCCCCATGGCCCGCATCAGCGCCCAGGCATTGTCCTTCGTGCGATCCGAGGTCGCGAAGCCCGGCAGGGTGTAGGCCAGGATGTTGGTCCGAGGCAGTCCCAGTTGGTCGACCGCCTTGGCCGCCACTAGCAGAGCCTGGGTCGAATCGAGGCCGCCGGAGATGCCGATGACCAGCTTTTTCAGACCCGAAGCCTCGAGCCGCCGGGCCAGCCCCTGGACCTGGATATTGTAGGCCTCGTAGCAGTTCTCGCGCAGCTTGGCGGGATCAGAGGGCGTGAATGGAAAGCGCTCTATCGGTCGGACAAGGGCCAGGTCGCCGGCCGGCGGCTCGAAGGCGAAGCCCACGGTCCGGAACGGCGCCTTGGGCGGCGAAAGCGCCATGGCGTCGCCGAAGCTGCCGACCCGCATGCGTTCCTGGCGCAACCGGTCGATGTCGATATCGGCATAGGTCCAGGCCGGGCCGGTCGAGAACCGCGGGCTCTGCGCCAGCAGGGCGCCCATCTCGTGGATGTCGACATGGCCGTCCCAGGCCAGATCCGTCGAGCTTTCGCCCGCCCCGGCCGCCGAATAGACATAGGCCGCGATCATCCGCGACGACTGACTGGCGCACAGCAGACGACGCGTCTCGGACTTGCCGATGGTGATGTTGCTGGCCGAGAGATTCAGCAAAATCTCCGCTCCGGCCATGGCCTGGGCGGTGCTGGGCGGGGTCGGGGTCCAGACGTCCTCGCAGATCTCGACGCCGACGGTGAACGGCGTCACGCCCTCGCCGCGGAACAGGACGTCGGTCCCGAACGGCGCGCTCTGACCAGCCAGGGTCAGAAGCCTGCCCGTCACGCCAGCGCCCGGCGTGAACCAACGGCGCTCGTAGAACTCGCGATAGTTGGGCAGGAAGCTCTTGGGGACAACGCCCAGCACCTTGCCGCCCTGGATCGCCACGGCGGTGTTGTAGAGCCGCCCGCCGTCACGCAACGGCGCGCCGACCACGATCATCGTCGATAGGCTCGCGCTCTCCTCGACCAGGGTCGCGATCGCCGCCTCGACCGCGTCCAGCAGCACGTCCTGCTGCAGCAGGTCATCGATCGTGTAGCCGGTCAGGCCGAGCTCGGGGAACACGATGACCGCCACGCCGGCCGCGTGCGCCTCTTGGGCCAGAGCCAGTACGCTGCGCGCATTGGTCGCCGGATCGGCCAGCTTCACCTTCGGTACGGCGGTGGCCACGCGGACGAAGCCGTGGCGATAGGGCGAGAAGAACGACGGACTACCCAAGGAACCGGCCTTTCAGGGTTATGCTTAAATTGAGCATAAGTCGGACTTCACCTATAACGCCCCCGGACGATGTTGCATAGCGTCCTCAACATGTCGCCAGAAGCCCCGCGCGGGTTGACCCCCGGGCGCACCCATGCGAGTGCGCCCCTCGCGCAGCCCCGCAAAACATAGAAAAGACGGAAGCCCCCATGCCCGTTTCGCCCATCAAGATGGCCGACGCGATCCGCGTCCTTTCCATGGACGCCGTGCACAAGGCCAAGTCCGGCCACCAAGGCATGCCGATGGGCATGGCCGATGTAGCCACGGTCCTGTGGGGCAAGTTCCTGAAGTTCGACGCGTCTCAGCCGAACTGGCACGACCGCGACCGCTTCGTGCTGTCGGCCGGCCACGGCTCGATGCTGCTCTATTCCCTGCTTCACCTGACCGGCTTCAAGGCCGTGACGATGAAGGAGATCGAGAACTTCCGTCAGTGGGGATCGCTGACCCCCGGCCACCCGGAAGTGCACCATACTCCGGGCGTCGAGACCACCACCGGCCCGCTGGGCCAGGGCCTGGCCACCGCCGTTGGCATGGCCATGGCCGAGGCCCACCTGGCGGGCCGCTTCGGTCATGACCTGGTCAACCACCGCACCTGGGTGATCGCCGGCGACGGCTGCCTGATGGAGGGTGTCAGCCACGAAGCGATCAGCATCGCCGGCCGCCTGAAGCTGAAGAAGCTGACGGTGCTGTTCGACGACAACAACACCACCATCGACGGCGAGGCCACCATCGCCGAGACCGGCGACCAGGTCGCCCGCTTCAAGGCCGCCGGCTGGGCCGTGAAGGTCGTGGACGGGCACGACCACGGCAAGATCGCCGCCGCCCTGCGCTGGGCTGTCAAGCAGGACCGCCCGACCATGATCGCGTGCAAGACGCTGATCTCGAAGGGCGCGGGTCCGAAGGAAGGCGACCCCCACAGCCACGGCTACACCCTGTTCGACGACCAGATCCGCGACGCCCGCGTCGCCATGGGCTGGGACGCCGAGCCGTTCACCGTGCCGGGCGACATCGCCACGGCCTGGAAGAGCGTCGGTCGTCGCGGCGCCAAGGTCCGCAAGGCCTGGGAGGCCAAGCTGGCCGCCTCGACCCACGCCTCGGACTTCAAGCGCGCCATGGCCGGCGAGCTGCCCGCCGGCGCCTTCGAGGCCCTGGACGCCCACATCGCCAAGGCCCTGGAGACCAAGCCCGTCAACGCCACCCGCGTCCACTCGGGCGCGGCCCTGGATCACCTGATCCCGTCGATCCCCGAGATGATCGGCGGCTCGGCCGACCTGACCGGCTCGAACAACACCCTGGTCAAGGGCATGGGCGCGTTCGACGCGCCGGAATACACCGGCCGCTACGTCCACTACGGCGTGCGCGAGTTCGGCATGGCCGCGGCCATGAATGGCATGTCGCTGCACGGCGGCGTGATCCCGTATTCGGGCACCTTCCTGGCCTTCGCCGACTACAGCCGCGCCGCCATCCGCCTGGGCGCCCTGATGGAAACCCGCGTCATCCACGTGATGACCCACGACTCCATCGGCCTGGGCGAGGACGGTCCTACCCACCAGCCGGTGGAACAGGTCGCCTCCCTGCGCGCCATCCCGAACCTGCTGGTCTTCCGTCCCGCCGACGCGGTCGAAGCCGCCGAGTGCTGGAAGGTCGCCCTGCAGCATCCGCGCACCCCGTCGGTCATGACCTTGTCGCGCCAGAAGACCCCGCATGTCCGCCTGTCGGGCGGCGATCTGTCGGCCAAGGGCGCCTATGAGCTGCTGGCCGCCGAAGGCGGCGAAGCGGAAGTGACGATCTTCGCCTCGGGCACCGAGGTCGGCATCGCCGTCGCCGCGCGCGACATCCTGCAGGCCAAGGGCAAGCCGACCCGCGTCGTCTCGACCCCCTGCTGGGAGCTGTTCGCACAGCAGGACGCCGCCTACCAGGCTTCGGTCATCGGCACGGCGCCGGTGCGCGTCGCCGTCGAAGCCGGCATCAAGATGGGCTGGGAGCGCTTCATCGGCGAGGACGGCAAGTTCGTCGGCATGAAGAGCTTCGGCGCCTCGGCCCCGTTCGAGCGTCTCTACAAGGAGTTCGGCATCACCGCCGAAGCCGTCGCCGAAGCGGCCGGCGCCTAAGCTCCTCTTTTCTTGTCATCCCGGAAGCGTCGTAGAGGCTGTCCGGGATGACAGTTTAAAAGGACACCCCGATCCGCAGGATCGCCACCAGGGCGTGGCCCACACCGCTTTCGGCGCCAGGATCCATCAAGTACTGGATGTCTGGCTGGATCGTGACCGGACCGACCTTGTCCGCATAGGTCACTTCGATCGCGCTTTCAGCGTGCCGCAGGCGCAAGCCAGCATCGATGGCGTTGTCGCGGTACTTTCCCGACAGGAACGCCTGGTTGACGCCGATCGAGAAGGCGCTGTCGGGCCGGCTCTCGAAGACGTGCTCCACCAGCATGCCCGCCTGCCAGCCGCCCCTGAAGGCGGTGGTGTCGCCGTCGGAGACGCCCAGGCGGGCGAAGGCGGTGGTCCTGCGCACATCCGCCTCGCCCGTCAGATGGCGCTCCAGCAGCACATAGGCGCCCTGCGCCGTCGCCGGGGCGGGATCGCCGGACGGGGCCAGGAAACGGATGTCGTCCTGCTTGTCGGTATAGCGCCACGCGCCGAACGCCAGCTTGCCCCGACCCTGCCAGCCAGCCTCGGCGATCAGCAGCAGGCCGTTGTCGAGCGAGGTCTTGATCCCGCCCGGGTCACCCAGCACGCCCGCATTGGCGTTCAAGGCCGCCGCCTGGGCATAGACATGCTCGTTCGGCGTCCAGCGCATGCGCACGGCCAGGGCCGTGGAGGGGAAGATCGACGGACCATTCGGACCGGTGGCCGCCAGCTCCGAGCCAATGCCGAACGCTGGAGCCAGCAGCAGGCCGGCGCTGTCGTTGGCATAGAATTCGCTGTTGAGATCGTAGAGGCCGGCGCGGACCGACGCCTTGTCGCCGAAGCCCTGCTCGACCCAGGCCTCGAACAGGCGGGCGCGCTGGCGGGCGACCTCGATGTTGTCGACGCCCTGCAGTGTGCCCGCGTCGTCATTGGGCGTGGCGCCGCTGTTGTTCAGAAGCTCGAAATGAGCGCTCGCGCCTTTCCAGCCAACGGCCTTGTCGAGGTCAAGGTCGCCGAAGATCTGCAGGTCGTCCAGAACACGGCCGCGCTTGGCGAGGCCCCCGCTGACCGTGCCGGCGAGGTCGGCGGTATAGCTTCCGCTGAGCTTGAAGGCGCGATCCTCGGCGTGGGCGGCCAGGGCGGCCAGGCTCCAGGCGGCGATCAAGAGCGCCGCAGCGGCGGCCGCGCGATTGACGGCTCGGTTGGTCGTAGTCTGGCGCATTCTCAGCCCCCGCTGACCCGACACTCGATCGGGCGGTACGGTTATCGTTCGGAAGGGGGCGCCATCCGGTAAACCCGGCCTGTGACGTGTCGTCGCACGCCGCTCAAGCGCAAAGGTAAGAACCTGCGGAAGACTGCTGGCGATAGTCCAGAATCATGGGCTGCGGATTCTCGCGTAGGCGTGACGCTTCTCGCCGGGACCAGTTGTCACGCGCGGCGGATTCGAAGAAGGATTGCAATGGCTTGAGATGAAGCCGCACACTACGCCTAATCACACCGAATAGAGGTGCGCGGCTCAGGGAGGAGCGGGTGCCGGAAACCGTCAAGAAAAGGCATGCCGCCCATGTGCGCGACGTGCTGGCCGACGGTTCCGCGGCGGCGCGATCGGCGCTGGCCGCATCCTGGAAGAGATCGTTCTCCTGGTATGGCTTGAACCCCGAGGACATGACCGCGCCGCGCGTTCTGAGCGAGCGCGAATTGCGGGAGGCGCGAGAGCGCATCGAACCGCTCCTGGACGCGGCTCAGTCGACGCTCGACAGGCTGTTCCTGGCCGTGGGCTCCACCGGGTGCTGCGTTCTGTTCACCGATCGCCAGGGCGTTCCCGTCGATCGGCGTGGCGCGGACGTCGACGACGAGACCTTCCACCGCTGGGGTCTGTGGACCGGGGCGGTGTGGAGCGAGGAAGCCGAAGGCACCAACGGCATCGGCACCTGCCTGGCCGAGGAGCGCGCGCTCACCATCCACCGCGATCAGCATTTCCATGCGCGCAACACCGCGCTGAGCTGCACGGTGGCGCCCATCTACGATCACCAGGGACGGTTGGCCGGCGCCTTGGATGTCTCGTCGTGCCGGGCCGATCTCACGGAAGGCTTCGTCGGCCTGATCTCGGCCGCCGTTCTGGATGCGGCGCGGCGCATCGAGCTCGAGCATTTCCGGCGAATGTTCGTGGGCGCGCGATTGATCGTGGTCGAGGGAACCAAGCACGGCGGCGGCGTGGTGGCGGTCGATCGCGATGACCTGGTGATCGGCGCGACCCGCGATGCGCGTCTCAGCTATGGCCTGACCGACGCGCGCCTGGCCGGCCGACTGCACGTGGACGAACTGCTCTTTCCAGAGTCGGCTCTGGAGCAGGACCTGCTTCACCTTGAACGGTCGGGGGTGCAGCGCGCCCTGGCCCTGACCTCGGGCAACGTCTCCGCCGCGGCGAAGGCTCTGGGTGTCAGCCGGGCGACCCTGCACCGCAAGTTGGCGCGTCTGGGCCTGACCCAACGCCGCTAGAGCGTGGCAGCCGAAAGTGTGAGCGGTTTCGGCGCCTGCCACGCTCTAAGTGTTCGAGATAGAGCCCGGAAACTGTCTCACCCATGCGACAGTCGCTCTCGGCGGTTGGGCGCCAGGCCTGACAAACGTCGAGGCGTTGGCGGATGCTTTCCTCTTGACGCCGAACACGGCGCGACAGGAGGAAGCCATGACCAAAGCCGAGTTCACGCGCACAGCCAAGCCGCCGTTCAAAGCGCGCTATGGCAACTTCATCGGCGGCCGATGGGTCGAGCCGACCGCGGGCCGCTATTTCGAGAACACCTCGCCGGTCAACGGCCGCGTCCTCTGCGAGATCGCCCGCTCCGACGCCGCCGACATCGACCTGGCCCTGGACGCCGCGCACGCCGCCAAGGCCGCCTGGGGCGCGGCCAGCGTCACCGAACGCGCCAACCTGCTGACCCGCATCGCCCAGGTGATGGAAGACAACCTGCCGCTGCTGGCCGCCGCCGAGACCTGGGACAACGGCAAGCCGATCCGCGAGACGACCGCCGCCGACCTGCCGCTGGCGATCGACCACTTCCGCTACTTCGCCGGCTGTATCCGCGCCCAGGAGGGCGGCATCTCCGAGATCGACCACGATACGGTCGCCTATCATTTCCACGAGCCGCTGGGCGTGGTCGGCCAGATCATCCCGTGGAACTTCCCGCTGCTGATGGCCTGCTGGAAGCTGGCGCCGGCCCTGGCGGCCGGCAACTGCGTGGTGCTCAAGCCCGCCGAGCAGACGCCGGCCTCGATCCTGGTGCTGGCCGAGCTGATCGCCGACATCCTGCCGCCCGGCGTGCTCAACATCGTCAATGGCTTTGGCCTGGAAGCCGGCAAGCCCCTGGCCTCCAGCCCGCGCATCGCCAAGATCGCCTTCACGGGCGAGACCTCGACCGGTCGGCAGATCATGCAGTACGCCAGCCAGAACCTGATCCCGGTCACCCTGGAGCTGGGCGGCAAGTCGCCGAACATCTTCTTCAAGGACGTGATGGCCGAAGACGACGACTATCTCGACAAGGCCATCGAGGGCTTCGTGATGTTCGCGCTCAACCAGGGCGAGGTCTGCACCTGCCCCAGCCGGGCGCTGATCCACGAGGACATCTACGACGCGTTCATGGCGCGCGCCCTCAAGCGCGTCGAGGCGATCACCCAGGGCGATCCGCTGGACCCGACCACCATGATCGGCGCCCAGGCCTCTGGCGAGCAGCTGGAGAAGATCCTCAGCTATATCGACATCGGCCTCGCCGAGGGCGCCGAACTGCTCGCCGGCGGCGCGCGCAGCGACCTGCCGGGCGATCTGGCCGGCGGCTTCTACGTCAAGCCGACGGTGTTCAAGGGCCACAACCGGATGCGGATCTTCCAGGAGGAGATCTTCGGCCCGGTGCTGTCGGTCACGACGTTCAAGACCGACGAAGAGGCCCTGGCGATCGCCAATGACACGCTCTACGGCCTGGGCGCCGGGGTCTGGAGCCGGGACGCCAATCGCTGCTACCGCTTTGGCCGCGCCATCCAGGCGGGCCGGGTCTGGACCAACTGCTACCACGCCTATCCCGCCCACGCGGCGTTCGGCGGCTACAAGTCGTCAGGCATCGGCCGTGAGAACCACCGGATGATGCTGGACCATTATCAGCAAACCAAGAACATGCTGGTCAGCTATAGTCCCAAGAAGCTCGGCTTCTTCTAGCGCCCCGACTTGACGCGGCGTCGGCATACCCCGGCGCCGCAACCTCTTCGATATGGAAGGATATCATCATGGCCAAAACCATGAAGGCCGCGGTCGTGCGCGAATTTGGCAAGCCGCTGATCATCGAGGACGCGCCGATCCCCGAGCCGGGTCCCGGCGAGATCCAGGTCCGCATCCAGGCTTCCGGCGTCTGCCACACCGACCTGCACGCGGCGGAGGGCGACTGGCCCGTAAAGCCCAACCCGCCCTTCATTCCTGGTCACGAGGGCGTCGGCTTCGTCTCGGGCGTCGGCGCCGGGGTCAAGATCGTGAAGGAAGGCGACCGCGTCGGCGTGCCCTGGCTCTACAGCACCTGCGGTCACTGCAAGCATTGCCTGGGCGGCTGGGAAACCCTGTGCGAGTCCCAGCAGAACACCGGCTATTCGGTCAATGGCGGCTTCGCCGACTATGTCGTGGCCGATCCCAACTTCGTGGGCCATCTGCCCAAGGCGATTTCGTTCAACGAGATCGCGCCGGTGCTTTGCGCGGGGGTCACGGTCTACAAGGGCCTGAAGGTCACCGACACCAAGCCCGGCGACTGGGTGGTGATCTCAGGCGTCGGGGGCCTGGGCCACATGGCGGTGCAATACGCCAAGGCCATGGGCCTGAACGTCGCGGCGGTCGATATCGACGACGCCAAGCTGGACCTGGCCCGCGCGCTGGGCGCGACCGTCACGGTCAATGCCCGGACCGTCGCCGACCCGGCGGCGGAGATCAAGAAACAGACCAGCGGCGGCGCCCAGGGCGTGCTGGTCACGGCGGTTTCGCCGATCGCCTTCAAGCAGGCCCTGGGCATGGTCTCGCGCGGCGGGACGGTGGCGCTGAACGGACTGCCGCCCGGCGATTTCCCGCTCTCGATCTTCGACATGGTGCTGAACGGGATCACCGTGCGCGGCTCGATCGTCGGCACTCGCCTGGACCTGCAGGAGGCCCTGGACTTCGCCGCCGACGGCAAGGTCAAGGCCACGATCAGCACCGCGCGCCTGGACGACGTCAACACGGTCTTCGACCGCATGCGCAACGGCCAGATCGAAGGCCGCGTCGTGCTGGACCTCAGCCAGTAAGGCGCGGGGCCTCATGAGGGGCGTGACGGGGTGCGCCGACACTCCATCGCGCCCCTTCACACGTCAGAAAAAATGCCAAGGGGAGTAGGCGGCGTGAGCGACGGACAGGTTTTCCCGGTTTCCGAGGAACTGGCGCGGGGCGCCCATATCGACGCGG
>NZ_JBWKSF010000015.1:0-73271 GCF_059419665.1 Caulobacter sp. GW821-FHT05F04 | reverse complement strand
CGGCTATCTAGCGAACCTCGAATTCCGTGTCAAATCGTTTTTTTCAAAACTTTCCGACAAACCCGCCAACCAACCCGGAGGTCCTCGGCAGAGCCGGCAGCTTCTAAAGAAGCCACCAAATCCAGTCAAGCTATTTCTCGAAGAAAACTTCGAAGCGATTACTTGACCAGCCTAACATCGCGCCGCTGATTTCTTGCGAAGTCTTGGCGGCGATGTCCGGAGCGGCGCTTCTAAAGAGGCGACATTCCGAAGTCAACCAACTCTTTTCGGCTTTTTCAAACTCCGGAAAACCGGGGAGTGAAGAGACAAAAGAAGGATCCCTGGGCCGCCGTGGCCGCCCTTGCGGATCCGTCATCGAGTCGATTGGAGCGCGGTGTTTAGCGAAGCGTCTGAGCCGATGCAACTCCCTTTCGGGGGCCGCATCGTCCGGCCGCGACGCCGTTCCGAGCGAGGCGGTGATCTAGTCCTCCCTCGGACGACTGGCAAGCCCCTCGCGACAATATAACAACGCTCTTTTGACGCCGTGACTAATGCTGGCTTTCCGGCAGGCGCACGATCAGACCGTCCAGCGCGTCGCTCACCTTGATCTGGCACGACAGGCGGCTGTTGGGCTCGACGTTCTCGGCGAAATCCAGCATCGACTCTTCCATGGCCGACTTGTCGCCGGTCTTATCGAGCCAGGCCGGGTCGACATAGACGTGGCAGGTGGCGCAGGCGCAGGCCCCGCCGCAGTCCGCGTCGATGCCCGGCACGTTGTTCTTCACGGCGCCTTCCATGACGGTCAGGCCTGGCTTCACGTCGAGGACATGTTCGGCGCCGTCGTGTTCGATGTAGGTGATCTTGGCCATCTGTTTCCCATTACCCCTGGAAGGCTGTCTCTATAGGGCGGCCTAAGCCGCCACCTCTTTCATGGACACCGTAAGATCGGCGAGCTTGTCGGCGCTCACCGGCGTGCGTTTGGCGATCAGCTGCTTGCCGGCCATGAATTCGGGCGGCGCGTTGACCGCCTCGACGGCCTGCAGCAGGTCACCCTTCAGATGGAAGACCGCGAACTTGGCGGCGGCGACATCGCCGCGCACCACCTGGCGGTCCGCCTCGAACGGCAGGCCGGCGATCTGCAGCTTCAGATCATACTGGTCGGACCAGAACCACGGCACCTCGGGCGCGGGACCCGGACGTCCAAGAATCGCCGAAGCGGCCTGCTTGGCCTGCTCCAGGGCGTTGGGGACGGATTCCAGGCGGAACTGGCGCTCATAGAGCGGGAGCGGACGATGGGTGACGTCGCCGATCGCGAAGATCGACGGATCCTCGGTGCGCGCTTCCAGGTCGACAACCACGCCATTGGCGGTCGCCAGGCCCGCATCCTTGGCCAGTTCGTCGTTGGGAACCGCGCCGACGCCGACCAGGGCGACATCGCAGGCGACGACGCGGCCATCCGAAAACTTCACGCCGGTGACGTGGCCGTTCTCGCCCTCGAAGCCGGCGACACCGGCGTTCAGCTCGAACACGACGCCATGCTTGCTGTGATAGTCCTGGAAGAAGAGCGACAGGGTCTCGCAGGCGACCCGGGCCAGCACGCGGCTTTCACGCTCGATGACCATGGCGTGGCTGCCCAGCGCCCGGGCCGAGGCGGCCGCCTCCAGGCCCACATAGCCGCCGCCGATCACGGCCAACCGCTTGCCCGGTCCCAGGGCGTGCTTGAGCCGTTCAGCGTCGGCCGCCGTGCGCAAGGACAGGACACCGGCGAGGTCGGAACCCGGTATCGGCAGCTCACGGGCGCGAGCGCCCGTGGCCAGAATGAGGAAGTCGTAGGCGATGACCTCCCCCGACGCGAGGGTCACCGTCTTTTCGGAACGGTTGATCCGCTCGGCCACGCCTTCGAGGCGCAGGGAGACGTTGTTCTCGGCGTACCATTCGGCCGGCTTGAGGGCCAAGGAGTCGGCGTCGGCCTCGCCCTTCAGCCACGCCTTCGACAGCGGCGGGCGCTGATAGGGCAGCAACGGCTCGTCGCCGATCAGCACAATGCGGCCCTGGTGACCATATTGACGCAGGAACGCCGCAGCCGAGCCGCCGGCATGACCGGCGCCGACGATGACGACGCACGCGTTCTGATTGGCTTCAGCGCTCAATGACGCCCTCCCTTTCGTCAAAAATGACGCCGGCGTCACCTATTGGCAAGCGCCTTCGACAAAGGCGGATATAGAATGGGGCGGCTCGTTTCCGAAGCCGCCCCATTCTTGTCTTCTCAAGGAGCCCGTCAGACGACGCGCTCGACCATCATCTTCTTGATTTCGGCGATGGCCTTGGCCGGGTTCAGACCCTTCGGGCAGACCTGGGCGCAGTTCATGATCGTGTGGCAGCGATAGAGCTTGAACGGGTCTTCGAGCTGGTCGAGGCGGTCGCCGGTCGCTTCGTCGCGGCTGTCTATCAGCCAGCGATAGGCGTGCAGCAGGGCCGCCGGTCCCAGGTACTTGTCGCCGTTCCACCAGTAGCTGGGGCACGAGGTCGAGCAGCAGGCGCAGAGGATGCACTCGTAGAGACCGTCGAGCTTCTCGCGGTCTTCCGGCGACTGCTTCCACTCGGTCTGCGGCTCGGGCGTGTCGGTGTGCAGCCAGGGCTCGACCGAGGCGTACTGGGCGTAGAATAGCGTCAGGTCCGGGATCAGGTCCTTGACCACCGGCATGTGCGGCAGCGGGCTGATCTGCACGGCCTTGCCCGGCACCTCGGCCCAGCCGTGGGTGCAGGCCAGGGTATTGCGGCCGCCGATGTTCATCGAGCACGACCCACAGACACCCTCCCGGCACGACCGGCGGAAGGCCAGGGTCGGATCGATGGTGTTCTTGATATACAGCAGGGCGTCCAGGACCATCGGGCCCACGGTGTCGACGTCGACGTCGTAGGTGTCCCAGCGCGGATTGCCGCCCGCTTCCGGATCGTAGCGGTAGATCTTGAAGGTCTTGACCTTCTTGGCGCCGGCCGGCGCGGGCCAGTGCTTGCCCGACTTGACCTGCGAGTTCTTGGGGAGTGCGAGTTCGACCATCGTACCCTCAGTAGACCCGTTGCTTCGGCGGGATGTAGGCAATGTCGTCCGACATCGTGTAGCTGTGCACCGGACGGTAATCGATCTTCACCTTGCCGGTCTCGACATCGAGCCAGGCCAGGGTGTGCTTCATCCATTCGGCGTCATCGCGGCTCGAGAAGTCCTCGCGTGCGTGAGCGCCGCGGCTTTCGGTGCGGTTGACCGCGCCGGCCACGGTCACGACCGCTTGGCCGATCAGGTTGTCGAACTCCAGGGTCTCCATCAGGTCGGTGTTCCACACCAGACCGCGATCGCTGACCTTGATGTCCTTGGCCTTGTCCCAGACCGTCGCCAGGCGCTGAGCGCCGCCGACCAGGGTTTCGCCCGTGCGGAACACCGCAGCGTCTTCCTGCATGGCCTTCTGCATCTCGAGACGCAGGGCGGCCGTGCCTTGGGTCCCGCTGGCGTTGCGATAGCGGTCAAAGCGGGCCAGGTGGCCGTCGGTCCAGGCGTCCTTCAGTTCCGGCTGCTTGGCGCCGGGGGTCAGGACCTCGGCGCAGCGCAGGGCCGCGGCGCGACCGAAGACCACCAGGTCGATCAGCGAGTTGGAGCCCAGGCGGTTGGCGCCGTGGACCGACACGCAGGCGGCCTCGCCCACGGCCATCAGGCCCGGGATCACCTGGTCGGGATTGTCGCCCGACTTGGTGACGACCTCGCCGTGATAGTTCGTCGGGATGCCGCCCATGTTGTAGTGGACGGTCGGCAGCACCGGGATCGGCGCCTTGGTGACGTCTACGCCGGCGAAGACCTTGGCGGTCTCGGAGATGCCGGGCAGGCGCTCGTGCAGGATCTTCGGATCCAGGTGATCCAGGTGCAGGAAGATATGGTCCTTGTTCGGACCGACACCGCGACCTTCGCGGATTTCGATGGTCATCGCGCGGCTGACCATGTCGCGCGGCGCTAGGTCCTTCACCGACGGGGCGTAGCGCTCCATGAAGCGCTCGCCTTCCGAGTTGGTCAGGTAGCCGCCTTCGCCGCGCGCGCCTTCCGTGATCAGGCAACCGGCGCCGTAGATGCCAGTCGGGTGGAACTGCACGAATTCCATGTCCTGCAGCGGCAGGCCGGCGCGCAACGCCATGGCGTTGCCGTCGCCCGTGCAGGTGTGGGCCGAGGTGGCCGAGAAGTAGGCGCGGCCGTAACCGCCCGTGGCCAGGATCACCGTCTGGGCCTGGAAGCGGTGCAGGGTGCCGTCGTCGAGCTTCCAGGCGGTGACACCGCGGCAGACGCCGTCGTCCATGATCAGGTCGAGGGCGAAGTACTCGATGAAGAACTCGGTGTCGTGGGCCAGCGACTGGCCGTACATCGTGTGCAGCATGGCGTGACCGGTGCGGTCGGCCGCCGCGCAGGTGCGCTGGATCGGGCCTTCGCCATAGTTCTTGGTCATGCCGCCAAAGGCGCGCTGATAGATCTTGCCCTCGGCCGTGCGCGAGAAGGGCACGCCCCAGTGCTCCAACTCGTAGACGGCGGCCGGCGCGTTGCGGGTCAGGTACTCGATGGCGTCCTGGTCGCCCAGCCAGTCCGACCCCTTGACGGTGTCGTACATGTGCCAGCGCCAGTCATCCTGGCCCATATTGCCCAGCGAGGCCGAGATGCCGCCCTGCGCCGCCACGGTGTGGCTGCGGGTCGGGAACACCTTGGTGACGCAGGCGGTCTTCAGGCCGGCCTGCGCGGCGCCCAGGGCGGCGCGGAGACCTGAACCGCCGGCGCCGACGACGACGACGTCGAACTTGTGGTCGATGAACTTGTAGGCCGACATCAATGGGCTCCGGTCACGGTCATGGCCACCTTGAGGATCGAGAAGACCCCCACGGCGCCGGCCAGCACGCAGACGAACAGATTGCCGATCACCAGGGCCGACTTGCTCGTGAAGCGGTGGATGTAGTCTTCGATCACCACCTGGACCGTGTTCGACAGGTGGATCAGGGCCGAGATCAGCAGCAGGCTCAGCAACACGGCGTTGACCGGCTGGCCGACCCAGGCGGCGGCTGTGTGCTGGTCGGCGCCGACCAGCTTCAGGGCCGCGAACACGCCCCAGACGCTCAGCGGCGCCAGGGCCAGGCCAGAGACGCGCTCGGTGATGAAGTGGCTGACGCCGTGACGCGAGGCGCCCAGGCCGCGGGCCCGCGACAACGGGGTGCGGAATTGAATGGGCTGGAAGAGGTCGTTCTTGCTCATGATTCAGAACGCTCCGTTCGCGCCGGCGATGACCCAGGTGACGATCGTCGCCACGACCGCGAAGGCGATCGCCATGGCGCCGGTCATGTCGGCGATGCGCGGAGCGAAGCCCTTGCCGGTGTCCCAGAAGGTCTGGCGGATCGTGTAGGCGATGTTGAAGAACACGGCGAAGGTCTCGCCCAGCAACACCAGCTTGCCGATCGGCGAGCCCAGCACGCCGAGGAAGCCCGCATAGACGTCCGGACCAGCGGCCAGGGCCGCGGCCCAGGCGGCCAGGATCACGGCGCCGACCCACAGGCCAACGATGCAGCCGCGGTGCAGGATCGAGCAGGCCATGGTGATATGCCAACGCCACACCTGCAGGTGCGGCGACATCGGGCGCTCAGGCAGCCCCCGGCTCGTGTCGGTCATGAGAGGTCCAACCCCAGTAGCCTTTGTGCGTTGCGGGATGCTTTTAAGCGCGAGGGCGGGGGTGTCAATTAAGCGGCGCTTGTTGAGAAACGTTCTCAATCCAGATCCGGGTGGGTTAAGGAACCTCCAAGGCCAAGGTTGCGTTACCGTCTGTCGCTTTAGGGAGGGGAGCAAGGCGTGCGCATGACGGGTCCGATCGATTTCGGCGAGATTTTCGATCGCATTCCCTCGCCCTACATGCTGCTGGACCGTGACTTTCGATATGTCGCTGCCAATAGCGCCTATCTGCGCACCTTGCAGCGCGGCTGGGACGAACTGGAAGGGCGCAACATCTTCGACGCCTTCCCCTCGGAAGGCGAGACGCGAGCCCAGCTCGAAGCCTCCCTGGCCCACGCCCGCGACCGCGGCGAAGTGACCGAGCTGCCGCTGATCCACTACGCGATCGAACGACCGGCCCATCTGGGCGGCGGCTTCGAGGACCGGCTCTGGAGCGCCACCCACACGCCGATCCCCGACGAGACCGGCGCGACCCGCTACATTCTACAGCACACCCAGGACGTCACCGCGATCCAGCGCCTCAAGGACGCGGCCTTCGGCGCGCGATCCACGACCATGCTGAGCGACGAAGTTCTTCGGCGGGCCGAAGCCGTGCAATCCCAGAGCCGGCAGCTCCGCAATCTCTTCATGCAGGCGCCCAGCTTCATGGCGGTGCTGCGCGGCCCAGATCACGTCTTCGACCTCGCCAACAATGCCTACGCCCAGCTGATCGGTCACCGAGAGGTTACCGGCCTGCCGGTGCGAACCGCGCTTCCGGAGATCGTCGACCAAGGCGTCATCGATCTGCTGGATCAGGTCTTGGCGACCCGCGAGGCGTTCGTCGGCCGACGCGTGAAGATCGCCTTGCAGCGCAACCCCGACGCGGCGTTGGAGGAGCGCTATCTCGACTTCGTCTACCAGCCGATCATCGAGGCGGACGGGACGGCCTCGGGCGTCTTCGTCGAGGGCGTGGACATGACGGATCAGGTCCAGGCGGACGAACGCCAGCGCCTGCTGCTGGACGAGCTGAACCACCGCGTGAAGAACACCTTGGCCACGGTCCAGGCCATCGCCCAGCAGACCCTGCGCGGCTCCACGACGCCCGAGGACTTCGCCGCCGCGTTCGAAGCCAGGCTGCTGGCCCTATCCCAGACGCATAACGCCCTGACCGACAGCCAGTGGGCCGGCGCGGGACTACGCCAGCTCCTGATCCAGGAACTCGGACCCTATGGCCCGGAGCGCATCGTCATGGACGGCCCGAATGTCCACCTGCCGGCGCGTGTTGCCCTGTCGCTGGGGATGGTGTTCCACGAGTTGGCCACCAACGCCGCCAAGTACGGGTCCCTGTCGAACGCCGGCCGACTGGCGCTGGCCTGGTCGGTGCGCGATGACGAGCGTCTCGTCTTTGACTGGCGCGAGCTCGACGGCCCGCCAGCTCGTCAGCCCACCCGACGCGGGTTCGGCTCACGTCTGATCGAGCGCAGCATTACCGGCGAACTCCGCGGCGCGATCGCGGCCGACTACAGCCCGGCCGGCCTGTTCGTCCGGTTCGACGTGCCGCTTGCGCGGGACTTCGGCTAATTCCCCGGATCCGCGGTCCCGCTAAGCCTTGAACACCGTCAAGGCCAGGTGCTGCAGCAGCATGATGGTCTTGGCGTCACGGATGCGACCGTCGGCGATCATCGCCAGGGCCTCGTCGATGGTCGGCTCCAGAACCTCGATGTCCTCACCCTCGTCAGGATGGCCGCCGCCGTCGCCGATCCGCATGGCCGCATCGTACTCGGCGACGAAGAAGTGCAGGATCTCGGTCACCGAGCCCGGGCTCATGAAGGCCTCGAACACCTTGCGCACGTCGCCCAGGCGGTAGCCCAGCTCCTCCTCGACCTCCGCGCGGATGCGAACCTCCGGCTCGGCGTTGTCCAGCAGGCCGGCCGCCGCCTCGATCAGCAGATCGTCATAGCCATTGACGAAGGCCGGCCATCGGAACTGCCGGACCAGCAGCACCGTCCGGCTTTCCAGATTGTAGGGCAACAACACCGCCCCATTGCCCCTGTCGTAGTGCTCGCGATGCTGGGTTTGCCAGGTCCCGTCCCGCCGCTTCCAGTCGAAGGTGGTCGTCTTCAGGACGTACCAGTTGTCGGACAGCAGCTTGGTCTCGCGGACGCGGACCCGATCCTTCACGCTCATGATATTCTCCTAGTCCCGCACCCGCGCCACATAGTCGGCCGAACGCATTTCCTGCAGGCGCGAGACCGTGCGCTCGAACTCGAAGGATCCATCGCCTTCGGGGTAGAGCTGTTCCGGCTCGGCGTCGGCCAGGGCCACCAGCTTGGCGTCGGCTTCGTAGAGCGCGTCGATCAGCGTGTTGAACCGCTTGGCCGCGTCACGCCGGGCGGGGGTCAGGCGCGGCACGTCTTCCAGGAAGAGGGTGTGGAACCGCTCAGCGACGGCCAGGTAGTCCTGCGGCCCCAGGGCCTGCTGGCACAGGCTGGCGAAGGACGAGCGCAGCATGCCGCCGGCGGCGCGGGGCAGGCGCATCTTGCGGCCCAGCACCTCCAGCGTCGCGCCGGTCTCGGCCGCGCCATCCAGCATGTCGGTCCACAGCTGCTCGAACTCGGCCTGGCTCTCCTTGTCGTTCGGCGCCAGCCAGGTGCGGGCCGCGCGCAGACGATCCAGGCGGAAGTCGACCGGCCCGCGCACGGCCACGACGTCCATGGCGCTCTTAAGCATGTCGATGAAGGGGACGAAGAGCTGACGGTTGAGGCCGTCCTTGTAGAGGTCGTCCGGCGGCCGGTTCGAGGTGGCCACCAGGGTTACGCCCCGCGCGAACAGGGCCTCGAACAGCCGCCCCAGGATCATGGCGTCGGCGATGTCGGTGACCTGCAGCTCGTCGAAGCAGAGCAGGCGAGCGTTCGTGGCGATCAGCTCGGCGGTCGGGGCGATCGGATCATCGCCCCTGGACTGACCGAACCGCGCCTTGCGCGCCGCGGCATCGCCCTTGCGCCACGCGTCGATGTCGGCGTGGACCTCGGCCATGAAGGCGTGGAAGTGGATGCGGCGCTTCTTGTTGATCGGCGCGCTGTCGAAGAACAGGTCCATCAGCATGGACTTCCCGCGCCCGACCGGACCCCACAGATAGACGCCGCGCTGGCTCTTGGGCTTGCGGCCGAACAGCGAGAAGCCGGGCTCGCCGGCGTTGTCGAGATCGGCTTCCAGCCGGGACAGGGCGTCCACGGCGGCGGCCTGGGCCACGTCGGGCCGGATCTCGCCCAGAGTCAGGCGCTCGCGATAGGCGGTGCGAAGAGAAGTCGGCATCGGGGACTGCGGTTAGCGCGTGAGCGCCTCGAGGGGAAGCCCGCCCATGCGTCATCCGCCGGCTGACAGCCTCGTCGACGCGACCTAGACTCCCGGCATGGTTCATGTTCCGGCCTTCGGGGTGGTCGGGGCGCGACAGACGCCCGAGCCCCACATCGTCGACACTCTGATCGCCGAGCGCGCGCCGCGCCTGACGGGGTCCCCGATCTGGCCGCTGGTTCGGCCGGTCGTTTATCGGATGCTGGACTACCGCAAGGCCCGGCGGATGGCGCAGAGGATCTGTCAGCTGGACGGCCGCGCGGCGCTGGACCACGTCTCCGACCTGCTGGCCCTGCGGGTCGAGGTCGCGGGCCTCTCGAACCTGCCCGCCGCCGGCCGCTGCGTGATCGTCGCCAACCATCCGACCGGCATCGGCGACGGCGTCGCGGTCTATGACGCCGTCAAGGCCCGGCGGCCCGACGTGTTGTTCTACGCCAACGCCGACGCCCACCGCGTCTGCCGCCGGTTCGACGAGGTGCTGATCCCCGTCGAATGGGTCGAGGAAAAGCGCAGCCGCGAGCGGATGCGCCTGACCCTGTCGATGACCCGCGACGCGATGGAGGCCGAGCGCGCCTTGATGATCTTCCCGGCCGGACGCTTGGCGGTGAAGGACGCAGACGGCCGCCTGACCGACCCGCCCTGGATGGCCTCCGCCGTTTCGATCGCCCGCAAGTACGGCGCGCCAATCGTGCCTATGCACCTGGCCGGCCCCTGGTCGACCCTGTTCCACCTGTTCGACAAACGCTGGAAAGAGCTGCGCGACATCACTTTGTTCCATGAGTTGCTGAACAAGAAGGGCCGTCGCTTTTCGCTGATCGTCGGGGCGCAGGTTGATCCGCAGGCCTTGCCCGGCGACGCGACAGAAGCCACGGAAGTCCTGAAGCGCTATGTGGAGCGCATGTTGCCGACCGATCCGACGAGCCGCCTGACGTGACCGCCCTTTTTCTCGCCGACGAGGCCGCCACTCAGGACCTGGGCCGAGCGCTGGCCGCGTCCCTGCGCCCGGGCGACGCCGTGTGCCTGACCGGTCCTCTGGGCGCGGGGAAGTCGACCCTGGCCCGGGCCCTCATCAGGGCCCTGACGACGCCGGATGAGGAGGTGCCCAGCCCGACCTTCACGCTGGTGCAGTTCTACGAAACAGCCGGCTTCCCCCTGGCCCACTTTGATCTCTATCGCCTGTCGAACCCCGACGAGGCCTATGAGATCGGGCTGGACGAAGCCCTGGACGGCGGCGTCGCCCTGATCGAATGGCCCCAACGGCTCGAAGGACGTTTGCCCGCGACTCGGCTCGATATAGACATCGCCCTCGACGGCGACGCGCGGCGCGCCGTCATCACACGGCACGGCGATTTCGAGGGACGTGATCTTGAGTTCTGAGAGAGAAGTGGCGAAGGCCGCGTTCCTGGAAACCCACGGCTTCGGCGACGTCCGCCGAGAGAGCCTGGGCGGCGACGCCTCGACGCGGTCTTATGAGCGCCTGCACCGCGCCAAGGGGGACGAGAGCGAGAGCTTCATCTTCATGGACCAGCCGCCAGCGCTGGAAAGCGTCGTCTGCCCACCGGGCGCGACGGACGCCGAGCGCCTGGCCCTGGGCTACAACGCCGCCGCGCGCCTGGCCGCCGGCTCGGTCGCCGCCTTCGTCGCCACCGCCGACTATCTGCGCCAGCGCGGTCTCTCGGCCCCGCGCATCTTCGCCTATGACGTCGCACAGGGGCTGGCGGTCCTGGAAGATTTGGGCGACGGCCTCTACGCCACCCTGATCGCGGAAGGCCAGGATGAGCGCCCGCTGTACGAGGCCGCCGTCGACCTGCAGGTGGCCCTGCACGCCGAGACGCCTCCGGACGTTCTGGCAGTCGACGACGTCCGCTGGCCGCTGCTGACCTACGACACCCTGGCCCTGAAATACGCTACCGACACCTTCCTGGAATGGTGGCCCCAGTTCGCCGGCCTTCCGGCCTTCAGCCGCGAGGCCGTCGCCGCGTGGGACGCGCTGTGGGCGCCCGTCTGGGTGCGCGGCGAGGCCGGGGCCAGCGTCTTCACCCATCGCGACTACCATGCCCAGAACCTGCTGTGGCTGCCCGAGCGCGACGGCGTCGCCCGCGTCGGCCTGCTGGATTTCCAGGACGCCCTGCGCGCCCACCCCGCCTGGGACCTGACCCACCTGCTGCAGGACGCCCGCCGCGACGTGTCGCCGGAACTGGAAGCGGCCATGCTGGACCGCTATCTCGCCGCCCGACCGAGCGTCGATCGCGAGGCCTTCATCGCCGACTACCGCGCCCTCGCCGCCTCGAACGCCGCCCGCATCCTGGGCCGGGTCTTCGCCCGCCAGGCCCTGCTGGGTCGCCGCCAGTACGAGGCCTTCATGCCGCGCACCTGGCGCTACCTGGAGCGGAACCTGAGCGATCCGGTGATGAGCGCTCTCAAGGCCTGGTTCGATCGCTACGTTCCCGCCGAGGCCCGCCGATGAGTGGCCCCAAGGTCGCGATGGTGCTGGCCGCCGGCCTGGGCACCCGCATGCGCCCGCTGACCAACGACCGGCCCAAGGCCCTGGTCGAGGTCGCCGGCAAGGCGCTGATCGACCACATGCTGGATCGCCTGGCCGCCGCCGGGGTCGAGACCGCCGTGGTCAATGTCCACTACTTCGCCGATCTGGTCGAAGCTCACCTCAAGGCTCGCCAAGCCAAGGGGCTTGGCCCGAAAATCGTCATCTCCGACGAGCGGCCTCAGGCCCTGGAGACGGGCGGCGGTGTCAAGCACGCCCTGCCACTGCTGGGTGAGGGTCCGGTCTTCGTGGCCAATATCGACTCCGTCTGGATCGAGCACGCCGGTCCGGCCATCGACGCCGTGGCCGCCGCCTGGAACCCTGAGACGATGGACGTCTGCCTGATGCTGGCCTCGACCTCGGGGTCCCTAGGCTTCCACGACAGCGGCGACGTGTTCCTCGAAGATGGCGTCGTCCGCTTCAAGGATCCCGGCGAGATCGCGCCGCTGGTCTATGTCGGCGTCCATATCTGCAAGCCAGCGATCACCGCCGACGGGCCGGAAGGCCCGTTCTCTCTGCTGCCCCTATGGAAACGTCTGGCCGCCGACCACCGCGTCCACGGCGTCGCGCCTGATGGCCTGTGGATGCACGTCGGCGATCCCGACGCCAGACTGGCGGCCGAGGCCAAGCTCTCGCAAGGAAGTCTGGCAGCGCGATGAGCGGACCGGCCCCCTTCTTTGAAAGACCGGGGCCGCGTTGGTTCTCGATCCCCGCCCATCGGCCGTTCGTCGATGATCTGGCGCGCGGCCTGCTGAACACGCTGGAACCGCTGGGGCCCGAAGCCCTGCCCCGCGCCACCGTCCTGACCCCGACCCGCCGCGGCGCCCGCGCCCTGGCCGACGCCTTCCTGGCGGTCGGCGGCGGGCGGGCGCTGTTGCTGCCGCAGATCCGGCCGCTGGGCGACTTGGATGAAGGCGAGCCGCCCTTCGAGCCCGGTGAGCTGTCCCTCGACTTTCCGCCGGCCATCTCCTCGCGTCGCCGCCGGTTCGAGCTGGCGCGGCTGGTGATCGACCATGGCGACAAGCTGTCGTTCAAGCCCGGCCCGGTCCAGGCCCTGGAACTGGCCAAGGCCCTGTCCGACTTCCTCGACAGCTGTCAGATCGAGGAGGTCCCGTTCGCCGACAAGCTGGACGGCCTGGCCGAGGGCGACCTGGCCCAACACTGGCAGGTCTCGGCTCGGTTCCTGAAGGGCGTGCTGACCGCCTGGCCGCAGCGGCTGGAGGCGCTGGGCCTGATCGACGTCTCCGAGCGCCGGGTGAAGCTGCTGCGGGCCCTGGAAAAGCAATGGGCCGAGAATCCGCCGACCGAGGTGCTGGTCGCCGCCGGCTCGACCGGCACCGCGCCCGCCACCGCCGACCTGCTGCGCGTCATCGCCGCCGCGCCGAAGGGCGCCGTGGTGCTGCCAGGCCTCGACGAGGACCTGGCCGACAGCGCCTGGGCTCAGATCAAGGAGAGCCAGGGCGAGCAGCATCCGCAAGGCGCGATGAAGCGCCTTCTGGACCGCGCCGGCGTCGCGCGTTCGGATGTCCGCGCCTGGGTTCCCGATGTCGACAGTCGCGGCCGCTGGCGGCGGCGGATCGTCAACGAGGCCCTGCGTCCAGCCGAGGCCACCGCCGACTGGCTGGCCCAGATCGCCGCCCTGCGCGCCGAGGCCCCGGACCTCGACCCCGTCGCCGAGGGCCTGACCGGCTTCTCGGTCATCGCCGCGCGCGCCGAGGAGGAGGCCGCCGGCGCCTGCGCCTTGCTGCTGCGCGAGGCGCTGGAGACGCCGGACAAGACCGCCGCCCTGGTCACGCCCGACCAGACCCTGGCTCGCCGGGTGATGACCCGCCTGCAACGCTGGGGCGTGATCCCCGACAGCTCGGCCGGCGCGCCTCTGGCCGCGGCCGGCTCGGCGATCCTGGCCCTGCACCTGGCGCGGCTGGTCGAGGAGCCGCTGAACCCGGTCCGCCTGTTGGCCTTCGCCAAGCACCCCCTGGTTCTGGGCGAGGACGAGGCGCCCGCCGCCGCAATGCTGGAACGTAAGGGCCTGCGCGGCGCCGCGCCCAGTTCGGCCGAGGTGCTGCGCGCCCGGCTGAGGGACGCGCCCGACGCCCTGGCCCTGTGCGATCGCGTCCTGGCCGCCGTCGACCACGCCGCAGGGCCCTATGCGGACGGCTTCGCTCCGCCTTGCCGGGCCGCCCAGGCCCTGGTCGAGGCGCTGGAAGGCCTGATCGCGCCGCACCGTCTTTGGGCCGGCGGCGCGGGCGAGTGCCTGGGCGCCCTGATGGCCGCCCTGATCCAGGACGGCGAGCCCCTGCCCGACGCCTCGCCCCAGGCCTTCGCCGACATTCTCGACCGACTGGTCAACGAGGAGACCGTCCGTGTCGGCGGCGCCACCCATCCGCGTCTGCGGATCCTGGGCGCTATCGAGGCCCGCCTGGTTCGCGCCGACCGCCTGGTGCTGGCCGGGCTGGAGGAGGGCGTCTGGCCGCAAGGCGCGCCGATCGACCCGTTCCTGTCGCGGCCCATGCGGAGCCGGCTCGGCCTGCCGCCCCCCGAACGCAAGATCGGCCTGACCGCTCACGACTTCGCCCAGGCCGCCAGCGCGCCAGACGTGGTGCTTGTCCATTGCGAGCGACGCGGCGGCGCGCCGGCCGTCGAGTCGCGCTGGCTGTGGCGGCTGAAGACCCTGGCCGCCGGCGCGGGGCTGTCTCTGCCCCGCCGCGACGACGTGCTGGACTGGGTCCGGGCCCTCGACGCGCCCGACCCCTACGCGCCGATCGGCCGCCCAGCCCCGACCCCGCCGGTCCAGGACCGCCCGCGCAAGATGGCCGTCACCCGCGTCGAGGCCCTGACCCGCGACCCTTATGCCGTGTGGGCCCGCGATATCCTCAAGCTCTATCCGCTGGAGCGTCCCGACGAGCCGGTCGAGGCCCGCGCCCGGGGCACCGCCATCCACGCGGCGTTCGAGAAATTCGCCGAGACCTATCCCGACGCCGTGCCGCTTGAGGCCGCCAGCGTGTTCGAACGCTTCTATATCGACGCCCTGGTCGAAGCCGGCATGCCGCCAACCGCCCTGGCTCGCGAAAAGGCCCTGGCCCGCGAAGCCGCCCTGTGGGTCGCCGACTGGGAGCGTCATCGCCGCACCACGGCCCGCAAGGTCGTGGTCGAGGCGGCGGGCGAGCTGTCGCTCAGCATCAACGGCCGCCCCTTCACCCTGACCGCCAAGGCCGACCGGATCGAGCCGACCGCCGACGGGACCGCCCACATCCTCGACTACAAGACCGGCGCCGCCCCGTCGCAAAAGCAGGTCGACACCGGCTTCTCGCCGCAGCTGACCTTGACGGCGGCGATCCTGATGCACGGCGGCTTCCCGGACCTCGGCAAGCCAACGCCCGGTGACCTGACCTATGTCCGCGTCACGGGCCGCCGCCCCGCCGGCGAGGAGCAGGTCCGCGCCCTGGCCGGCGAGGAGAGCGCCGCCGCCGCCGCCAAGGCGCTGGAGGGCCTCTCGACCCTGATCGCCCGCTATGACGATCCGGACGAGCCCTACCGCTCGCGGGTCGCCCCGCAGTTCGTCAAGGAGCATCCCGGCGACTACGCCCACCTGGCGCGGGTGTTCGAATGGTCGACCAGCGGCGACGACGGGGACGGCGAATGAGCGCGCCCGATCATCAGCGCATCGCCGCCGATCCGACGATCTCGGCCTTCGTCACGGCCAATGCCGGTTCGGGCAAGACCAAGACCCTGATCGACCGGGTCGCGCGCCTGCTGCTGGCCGGGGTCGAGCCGCAGGCGATCCTGTGCGTGACCTACACAAAGGCCGCCGCCGCCGAGATGCAGCGCCGCCTGTTCGAGCGGCTGGGCAAGTGGTCGGTGACCAGCGACGCCGACCTGCGGGCCGAGCTGATCAAGCTCGTGGGCGAAACGGACGCCGCTTACGACGCCAAGGGCCTGTCCGACGCCCGCGCCCTGTTCGCCAAGGCGCTGGAAACGCCGGGCGGCCTGAAGATTCAGACGATTCACGCCTTCTGCGAAAAGCTGCTGCGGCGCTTCCCTCTGGAGGCCGGGGTCTCGCCCGGCTTCACGGTGATGGACGACCAGGCGGGCGCCGCCATCGCCCGCGCCGCCCGCCGCGCCACGGCCCAATGGGTCGATACGCACGAGGACGCCTTCTCGGAGGCCTATGCCCGCTTCTCCGTGGCGCTGGACTTCCAGAGCTTCGAGAACATGTTCGCCGGCTTCGAGGCGCGGCGCGGGCAGATCATGGACTATGTCCGGCGCTGCGGCGGTTTGGCGGGAGCGATCATCCAGGCCTGGAAGACCTGTGGTTTCGACGTTCCAACTCCGGCCGTCGATCTGGCAGCCGAAGCCATGGCTAACCTCAATCTCGGCGCTTGGCGAACGGCGGCCACGGTGCTGTTCGATAGCGGCGGCAAGCAGGACGCCAAATACGCTGAGGCCCTAGCCGCCGTCGCTCGCGATCCAGATGCCTCATTGGATTTGGCGCTCCGCGCCCTTTTCACCGAGGGTGGCGAGGGCACGCCTGCGGCCTGGCCAGGTAAGACCTCCGGACTGAAGAGCCGCGAGGACCTGCGAACGGCGCTGAAGGTTGAACAGGACAAACTTGAGGCCGCCCGTGAGAGTTTTCGCGCCGCCAAGGTCGCCGACGACACTGAGGGCGCGCTCCTCCTAGCCGGCAAATACATCGCCGAGCATATTGCCGCAAAGGAGGCTCGCGGCGCGCTCGACTTCACCGACCTGATCGAGAAGACCAAGGTCCTGCTGACCGATAAGGTCGATTCAGAATGGGTGCTCTACAAGCTGGACGGCGGCATCGACCATATCCTTCTCGATGAGGCTCAGGACACAGCGCCCGAGCAATGGCAAATCCTAAAGGAACTGACCGCCGACTTCTTTGTCGGAGAGGCCGCGCCAGGTTGGAATGACCGGAAGGCGGGACGCAGCCTTTTCATTGTCGGCGACGAAAAGCAGTCCATTTATTCGTTCCAGGGTGCCGATCCCACGCGGCTGCTGGAAGAAACACAACGCTACATCGCCCTCATCGAGGAGGTTCGTCCTGGCGGCGGCCAAAGCGTACCTCTGACCACGTCGTATCGCTCCACTCGCGAGGTGCTGAGCTTCGTCGACGCACTCTTGTCCGATCCTGAAACCCACGCGGCTGTACCTCCGCCCTCGGGCATGGACCTGGTCCGCCACGAGCTTTTTCGTCACGGTCATCCCGGCTGCGTCGACCTGTGGCCCCTGACCCGTGAGCTTCCCGGCGAGGAGCGCGAGGCCTGGGAGGCGCCGGTCGACTCGGAAGGCGAGCGTAGCGCCAACCGCCGCCTGGCCGAGGCCATCGCGGCCGAGACGAAAGCGATCCTGGAGCGCGGCGATGCCGTGTTCGACAAGGAGATCGGCCGCCACCGCGCCGCCCACGCCGGCGATATCCTCGTCCTGGTCCGTCGCCGCAAGGTGCTGTTCGAGGAGATCATCCGGGCCCTGAAGCGGCGCGGCGTGCCGGTGGCCGGGGCCGACCGGCTGTCGCTGTCCAGCCACATCGCCTTCGAGGACCTGCTGGCCCTGGGCCGATTCATCCTGTTCCCGGATGACGACCTGACCCTGGCGGCCTTGTTGAAGTCGCCGTTCTGCGGCCTGACCGATGATGACGTCTACGCCCTGGCCAAGGGCCGCCGGGCCACCTTGTGGGCCGAACTGCGCCGCCGGGCCGAGGAACGTCCGGAATGGACCACGGCTCGGACCGTGCTGGACTGGGCGCTTACGGAAGGCCGCAAGCGCCAGCCATTCGAGTTCTTCGCCGGCTGGCTGGGCCTGGCCGACGCCGAAGGCCGCTCGCACCGGGCCAAGGTGCTGACCCGTCTGGGCGCCGAGGCGGAGGAGGCGCTCGACGAATTCCTGGCCCAGGTGATGGAGGCCGAACAGCGCGGCGTGCGCGACCTCGAGGCCCTGGTCGCCGACTTCGCGGCGCTGGACATCGTGGTCAAGCGCGAGATGGAAGGCGCCCGGCGCGAGGTCAGGGTGATGACCGCCCACGGCTCCAAGGGCCTGGAGGCGCCGATCGTCTTCCTGCCCGAGACGACGGTGAAGCGCGGAGCCGGGGGCTCGCCGCTGCTGGTGACCGAGGACGGCGGCCTGCTGTGGTGCGCCAGCGGCAAGGGCGACTGCGACGCCTCGGCCAAGGCCCGCAAGCTCCGCGAGGACAAGGAAGGCCAGGAGGCCCTGCGCCTGCTGTACGTGGCCCTGACCCGGGCCCGGGACCGGCTGATCCTGTGCGGCCGCATCGACGCCCGGACCAAGGACGACAAGGTCGGCGGCTGGTACGCCGCCGCCCGCGCCGCCTTCGGACATGCCGATATCGCCCCCGAAGTGCGGACGATAGGCGAGGCTGAGGCCGCCTTCCTGCGCTACGGTCCCGATCCGGTCAGCGCTCCGCGCGCCGAGGAGACCGTCCGCGATTCGGCGTCCGCGCCGGCCTGGATCAAGGTCGACGCGCCGCCGGAGCCCGCCGCCGCCCGCTACGCCGCGCCGTCGCGGATCGAGGACAACGCCCGCGTCCCGGCTCCCTCGCCGCTGGCCAGGGTCTCGGGCCTGGGCCGCTACCGGCGGGGCGAGATCGTCCACAAGCTGCTGCAGCTGCTGCCGGAGGTCGCGCCGGATCAGCGCGCCACCGCCGCCCGACGCCTGCTGACCGCCGAACGCGACCTGACCGACGCGCAGCGTGAGGAGATGGCCCAAGCCGCGTTTGGCGTGCTGGATGATTCGCGGTTCGCCGCCGTGTTCGGCCCCGGCTCCCGCGCCGAGGTCGCCCTGGCGGGGACCAGCGCCCATCTGCCGAAAGGGCTGGCCGTCTCGGGTCGCGTGGACCGGCTCGTGGTCGACGCGGGCCGGGTGCTGGTGGTCGATTACAAGACCAATCGCCCTTCGCCGGACCGGATCGAGGACGCCGATCCGGCCTATCTGGCGCAGATGGCCGTCTATGCCGCCGTGCTGCGAGAGGTGTTCCCCGGACGGGCCGTGGAAGCGGCCTTGGTCTGGACGGACGGCCCCAAACTGATGCCGGTTCCAGAAAAGGTGATGGCCCAGGCTCTGGCGCGGCTGACCTAAGGCCGTTGCCGGACGCGCCCCGTCCTCCTACATCTGCTGCAAGCGCTCGGAACGAATCCGGGCACATTGACCTTATCGCGTCCTCCGCGCCGAATGCGTGACGCCAGACTGGAGCAAGCCATGAGCACCGTTGTGGTGACCGACGCCACCTTCGAATCCGACGTCCTGAAGGCCGGCAAGCCCGTGCTGGTGGACTTCTGGGCCGAGTGGTGCGGTCCGTGTAAGCAGATCGCCCCGGCCCTGGAGCAGATCTCGGAAGAACTGGCCGACGTCGTCACCGTCGCCAAGGTCAATATCGAGGACAGCCCGACGACTCCGTCGCGCTACGGCGTTCGCGGCATTCCGACCATGATGCTGTTCCGCGATGGCCAGATGACCTCGATGAAGGTCGGCGCCATGCCCAAGCAGAAGATCCTCGAATGGCTGAACGAAGCCGGCGTTCAACCGGCCTAAGCGGCTTTCGCGGCTGAATTGAAGACGCCCGCTCCGGTCTCCGGGGCGGGCGTTTTTCGTGTCGGCCTACTTCTTGGGCGTTACGATGAACGGCGAGACCGAGACCGGAGGGGCTTTCTTTTCGGCCTTCGGTTTGCGGACTTCCTTGTTCGACTTCTTCTGACCCTTGGCCATCGGCGGTTCCTGCCAGGACGGGTGCGCTCGCCGAGGATGTCCAGCGGGCCGCGCCGCCCTATCGGCGTGGGCTCAGCCTTACGCTTTTAGGTCGGCCAAGTCTCTGGACTCATCGCCAGGACCTCGCCAGCCAGGTAGAGCGAGCCGCAGATCAGGACGTGGGGCGTCGGCTCCAGCTTGAGGGCCCGGTCCAGGGCGTCCTTGACCGAGTCGCAGGCGCAGGCCCTCAGGCCGGCCAGCTCGGCGGCGGCGGCCGTATCGGCGGCGCTGGCGGCGGCGGCGCCTTCGAAGGTGACGGTGAAGACCTTGGCCGCCACGCCCCGGAAGGGGCCGAAGAAGCCGGCGGCGTCCTTGTTGGCCAGCAGCCCCGAGATCAGCGCCACCGGCCGGCCGTCGCGGGCGGCCAGATCGGCGACGGCGCGGGAGACGGCGCGGCCGGCGTGCGGATTGTGGCCGCCGTCCAGCCAGAGGTCGGCCCCGGCGGCCTTGGCGCGCTCGGCCAGGGGGCCGGCGGTCAGGCGCTGGAAGCGGGCCGGCCAGACCGCGCTTGCGATCCCCCGCCCCATGGCCGCCTCGTCAATGCGGGGATGGGCCAGCGCCAGCAGGGCGGCGACGGCCAGGCCGGCATTGGCGAACTGGTGCTCGCCGAGCAAGGACGGAGCCGGCAGGTCCAGCAGACGGTCCTGCATCTGGACCATCAGCCGGCCCCGCTCGTTCCAGGCGTCGAAGTCGCGGCCCATCAGGGTCAGTTCGACGCCGGCCAGGGCGGCCGTGGTCTCCAGCACGTCTTCGGCTTCGCCATCCTGGCGGGCCGAGACAGCCGACGCGTCCGGCTTGATGATCCCGGCCTTTTCGACGGCGATCTTGGCGATGGTGTCGCCCAGGAACTCGCGATGGTCGATGTCCACCGGGGCGATGACGCAGACCGCCGGCCTCTGGATGACGTTGGTGGCGTCCAGTATGCCGCCCAGCCCGACCTCGACGATGCACAGATCGGCCGGGACCTCGGCGAAGGCGACGAAGGCGGCGGCCGTGGTGATCTCGAAGAAAGTGATCGGCAGGCCGGCGTTGGCGGCCTCGACACGGTCCAGAACGTCGGCCAGATGGTCGTCGGTGATCAGGGTGCCGGCCAGGCGGATCCGTTCGGCGAAGCGCACCAGATGCGGCGAGGTGAAGACGTGGACCTTGAGTCCGGCCGCTTCGGCCATGGCCCGCAGATAGGCGACCGTCGAGCCCTTGCCGTTGGTGCCGGCCACATGGATCACCGGCGGCAGGCGATCCTGCGGATCGCCCAGCGCCGCGCAAAGCCGCCGCATCCGGTCCAGCGACAGGTCGATCAGCTTGGGATGCAGCGCCTTGAGCCGCTCGAGCGCGGCGTCGTGGGCGCGGAGATGCTCGGCCAAGGCGGCTAGAGCCTGTCCGCGTGGCGGACGCCGAAACCGCTCACAACTTCGGCCGCCACGCTTTAAGCCGCCTTGCGGTTGCGGCCCATCATCAGGGTGCCCAGGATCGAACCCAGCACCTGCGGCAGGTCCTTGCGATGGGTGACGCGGTCGACCATGCCCTTCTCGACCAGATATTCCGAGCGCTGGAAGCCCGGCGGCAGGGTCTCGCGGATGGTCTGCTCGATGACGCGGGGGCCGGCGAAGCCGATCAGGGCGCCCGGCTCGGCCAGGTGGATGTCGCCGAGCATGGCGTAGGAGGCGGTGACGCCGCCGGTGGTCGGGTCGGTAAGGACCACGACATAGGGCAGGGCCGCGTCCTTCAGTTCGTTGATGGCCAGGGTCGTGCGGGCCATCTGCATCAGCGACAGCGCGCCTTCCTGCATCCGCGCGCCGCCAGCGGCGGTGAAGGCGATCATCGGCACTTCACGCTCAAGCGCGGCCTTGGCGGCGGCGATGAAGCCCTCGCCCGCGGCCATGCCCAGCGAACCGCCCATGAAGGCGAAGTCCTGGACCAGCACCACGGCGTCGACGCCGGCGACCTTGCCATAGCCGATGGCCATGGCGTCGGGCTCGCCGGTGGCCTTGCGAGCCGCGGCCAGGCGATCCTTGTAGGGCTTACCGTCCGAGAAATGCAGCGGATCCTCGGCGACCGACGGGGTCGGCAGGGCCTCGTACTGGCCGTCGTCGAAGGTGAACTTGAAGCGGGCTTCGGGCCCGATCCGCATGTGGCGACCGGCCGGCGTGACCCACAGGGCCGCCTCCAGGTCGGAGCGGAAGATCATCTCGCCCGTGTCGGGGCACTTGACCCAGAGGTTCTCGGGCGTCTCGCGCTTGGCGAACGCGCCGCGCACGCCCGGCGCGATCCGCGACAGCCAGCCGCCTCGGCGGTCCGTCGCCACTTTCTTGTCGCCCTTTTTCGGGTCCTGGGGTTCAGCCATAGCCATAGCCTTAGAGCCTCACTTCGTCCCGACTCGCGCCGAACGCACAGCCTTAGCCAGCTCCGACGCCTTGAGAAGAACCTTCTCGGTCACGTTTTCGTTCAACTGGGCCGCGGACTCGATTTCGTCGACGAGCGCGGAGCCCACCACGGCGGCGTCGGCCACGCGGGCGACGGCGGCGGCCTGCTCGGGCGTGCGGATGCCAAAGCCCACCGCGACCGGCAGGCCCGAGGCCTTGCGCAGCCGCTCGACGGCGGGCGCGACATCGGCGGCGTCGGCCGACTTCACCCCGGTCACGCCGGCGACCGAGACGTAGTAGACGAAGCCCGAGGTGCGGCGGACCACCATCGGCAGACGCGCATCGTCGGTGGTCGGCGCCGCCAGACGGATCAGGGAGATACCTTCGGCCTCCAGCGCATCCGTCAGCGGATCGGCTTCCTCGGGCGGACAATCGACGATGATCAGGCCGTCGACGCCGGCCTTGGCGGCGGCGGCGGCGAAGCTTTCGAAGCCGCGGTTCAGCACCGGGTTCAGATAGCCCATCAGGATGACCGGCGTGTCCTGGTCGCCCTCGCGGAAAGCGCGGACGATGTCCAGCGTCCCGTTCAGCGTCATCTTCTGGGCCAGGGCGCGCTGGCTGGCGCGCTGGATGGTCGGGCCCTCGGCCATCGGGTCCGAGAACGGAAAGCCCAGCTCGATCAGGTCGGCGCCGGCGGCCGGCAGGCCCTTGACGATCTCGAGCGCGGTCGCCGCGTCCGGATCCCCGGCCATGACATAAGCCACGAAAGCGGCCCGGCCCTCGGCCTTCAGCGCCGCGAAGCGACGGTCGATGCGGTCTTTGGTCAAGCGGTCTGTACCCTAGATCGTCCGCCCGAGGGCGTCGGCCACGGTGAAGATGTCCTTGTCGCCCCGGCCCGACAGGCACAGCACGATCACGCCGCCCTCGCCTATCTCCTTGGCCAGCTGCGGCAGCTTGGCGATCGCGTGGGCGCTTTCCAGGGCCGGGATGATGCCCTCGAGCTCGGCGCACAGCTGGAAGGCCTTCAGGGCCTCGTCGTCGGTGCAGGTCAGGTACTGGGCCCGGCCGATGTCGTGCAGGAACGAGTGCTCGGGACCGATGCCGGGATAGTCCAGGCCCGCCGAGATCGAGTGGGCGTCCAGGATCTGGCCGTCCTCGTCCTGCAGCAGATAGGTCTTGTTGCCGTGCAATACGCCCGGACGGCCGCCGGTCAGGGACGCGGCGTGCTTGTCGGTCTCCAGGCCGTGGCCCGAGGCCTCGACGCCGTAGATCTTGACGCTCTCGTCGGCCAGGAACGGGTGGAACATGCCGATGGCGTTGCTGCCGCCGCCGACGCAGGCGACCACCGCGTCGGGCAGCCGGCCTTCCATTTCCTGGATCTGCTCGCGGGTCTCGGTCCCGATCACAGCCTGGAAATCCCGGACCATGGCCGGATAGGGGTGCGGGCCGGCGGCGGTGCCGATCATGTAATAGGTGTCGTCGACATTGGTGACCCAGTCGCGCATCGCCTCGTTCATCGCGTCCTTGAGGGTCGCCGCGCCCGAGGTCACCGGGCGGACTTCCGCGCCCAAGAGGTTCATGCGGAAGACGTTGGGCTTCTGCCGGGCGACGTCGACCGCGCCCATATAGACCACGCAGGGCAGGCCGAAGCGGGCCGTGACGGTGGCGCTGGCCACGCCGTGCTGGCCCGCGCCGGTCTCGGCGATGATCCGGGTCTTGCCCATGCGCTGGGCCAGCAGGATCTGGCCCATGCAGTTGTTGATCTTGTGCGCGCCGGTGTGGTTCAGCTCTTCGCGCTTGAAATAGATCTTCGCGCCGCCGAGGTGGCGGGTCAGGCGCTCGGCGAAATAGAGCGGGCTGGGTCGGCCGACATAGTGCGTCAGGTAGCCCTTGAGCTCGTTCTGGAAGCTCGGATCGTTCTTGGCTTCCGTGTAGGCGCGGTCCAGCTCCAGCACGAGCGGCATCAGCGTCTCGGCCACATAGAGGCCGCCGTAGTCGCCGAAGCGGCCCTTGGCGTCAGGATAGGCCGACCAGTCGTTAGGCTTTGCGGGGGCGTTCAAGAGCTCACCAAAGGCTAGACGCGTTTGACGGCGTCGAGGAACGCCGCGATCAGAGCCGGGTCCTTTAGGCCCGGACCGCGCTCCACGCCAGAGGAAACGTCCACCAGCGGGGTTCCGGAGACCCGGATCGCGTCCGCCACGTTCCACGGATCGAGGCCGCCGGCCAGGAAATGCGGGCGAGAAAAGCGCCGATCGGCCAGCAGTCCCCAGTCGAACCGTGCGCCTGTGCCCCCGGGCAGGGCGGAGCCTTCCAGCGGCCTGGCGTCGAACATCAGATGCTCGGCGACGCCATCGAAGGCCCTGGCCTGGTCGACATCGGCGGAAGACGACACCGAGAAGGCCTTGATCACGCCGACGCCGGCCCGGGCGGCGATCTCGCGGACCCGCGAGGGCGTCTCCTTGCCGTGAACCTGGATCAGGTCGGGGCGCATCGTGGCCATCAGGCGGTCGATCAGGGCGTCGTCGGGATCGACCGTTACGGCGACGGTCTTCACGCCGCGACCGCGCCACATTTCGCTTTTGGCCGGCTCGACCAGCCGCGCGGCGGTCTCGGGCGCGACGTCGCGCGGGCTCTTGTCGAAGAAGACGAAGCCCAGGAACGCCGCCCCCCCGTCGAAGGCGGCCTTCACCGTCTCGGGCGTCGACAGTCCGCAGATCTTGGCCCCAAGGGCGGGAATGCTCATGGTGCGGGGGAGTTACGTGCGGGGCAGGCAGGATGCAAGCCCTGGGCTTCTGAAGACACCCCCTCCCCCATCCAGGGAGAGGGAACGTGATTGATCGACCTCGCGCCGTGGAGCTGCGAGTTTGGGTGGGGAGGCGACGGAGCGGCCGGGCGAACCCGGGGACCGTAGGGGTTTGTGTGTTTCGGCTCGCTTGACCGCTCCGCCAGGCTGTTCTTGCCCGTGAGGATGGGGGGCGTGAGCGTCTTTCAGCTCGGGACCCCACTAGCCCCCGGACGGGCGCGGACCAAGTCGATCGGCTACATCCGTCTCGACCCCGACGATCCACGATAGGCGGCTTGTACGATCACCGCCCTGTCGCTCCGCTGTCGGCTTTGATCCCAACGATCCCGTCACCCGTACGCGCTCCTAAAGAGTAAGCCGCACGACCTGACGACACCGCCGGGAACCGCCAGCGGCCCCGCTCAACCTACCCCCGCCGCCGTCTTGGGCCGGATCCAAACGCCCTCCCCCGCGACGGGGACGCATTGAGTATCGCGGCGGATTCAACGCCGATGATCCAGGGGCGCGAAAAATCGACAAGTCATTGATTTCGTGGGGTTCGACGCCGCCAACGCCGGGGATACAGCGCCCTCTATCCCCGTGAACCCTCCCGCGACCGGGGGCGCTGTCGCGTAAGGGCCGGCCGGCGTCGCAAGGGGATGACGCCGGCCGGAGGGCTTACGCGTCGGCTTACTGTTGCCGACGAGAACAAGATGGGTACGCCAGACAGGTCCAAAAGGCCCTGTGACGCCCTGACGCGGAGGCGCCCGGCGAAGCTTAGTCGGCCGCTTCCTCCTCAGGCTGGTCGTAGGCCGCCATCATCGCCATGTTCAGGATCTTGGACACCGAGGCCGACAGCGGGGCGATCTGGATCGACTTGGACAGGCCCAGCAGCACGGGGCCGATCACCGTGGCCCCGCCCAGCGACTGCACCAGCTTGGTCGAGATCGAGGCGGCGTGGATGGCCGGCATGATCAGGATATTGGCGCTGTCGGTCAGGCGCATGAACGGATAGTTGGCCCGCTTTTCAGGATCCAGGGCCAGCTCGGGCGGCATTTCACCCTCGTATTCGAAGTCGACGTCCATCTCGTCGAGCATGGCCACGGCCTCGCGCACCTTTTCCGAGCGCAGGCCCATCGGGTTGCCGAAGGTCGAATAGCTCATGAAGGCCACGCGCGGCTTGAAGCCCAGGCGGCGGACGGCGCGAGCGGCCTCGCAGGCGATCTCGACCAGTTCCTCGGCCTCGGGCAGCTCTGTGACGTTGGTGTCGGCCACGAAGATCGTGCGGCCCTTGGCCAGCACCACCGACATGCCCATGATCCGCCCGCCGGGGGCGGGATCGACGACGCGCAGCACCTCTTCCAGGGCCTGGTCGAAGCTGCGGGTGACGCCGGTGACCATGCAGTCGGCCTCGCCCAGGGTGACCATCGAGGCGGCGAAGCTGTTGCGGTCCTGGTTGATCAGGCGCTGGACGTCGCGCTTCAGATAGCCCTGGCGCTGCAGGCGGGCGTAGAGGGCGTCGACATAGTCCGGATTGCGGTCGGACAGGCGGGCGTTGACGATCTCGAGGCCGGCGGTCTCCGGATCCAGGCCCACGAGCTTCATGTTCTCGTGCACCAGGTTCTCGCGGCCGCACAGGATGGCCGCGCCGTAGCCGCCGGTCTGATAGGCATAGGCCGCGCGGATGACGCTGGGGTCCTCGCCCTCGGCGAACACGATGCGCTTGGGATTGGCCAGCACCGCGCCGGAGATCTTCTGCAGGAAGCCGGCGGTCGGGTCGAGGCGCTGGGCCAGGCCGGCGCGATAGGCGTCCATGTCGGCGATCGGCTTGCGGGCGACGCCGGTGTCCATCGCCGCCTGGGCCACGAACGGCGGCACGTACCAGATCAGGCGCGGGTCGAAGGCCGAGGGGATGATGTATTGCGGACCGAACTTCAGCTGGCGGCCGTGATAGGCGGCGGCGACCTCGTCCGGCACGTCCTCGCGCGCCAGCATCGCCAGGGCCTGGGCGCAGGCGATCTTCATCTCGTGGTTCACGCGCTTGGCGCGAACGTCAAGCGCGCCGCGGAAGATGTAGGGAAAGCCCAGGACGTTGTTGACCTGGTTGGGATAGTCGCTGCGGCCCGTGCCCATGATGGCGTCGGGGCGCACGGCGTGCACCTCTTCGGGCGTGATCTCCGGATCGGGATTGGCCATGGCGAAGATGACCGGGTTGGGGGCCATCGAGGCGATGATCTCCGGCGTGAAGGCGCCCTTGGCTGACAGACCCAGCAGCACGTCGGCGCCGGCGACGGCCTCGGCCAGGGTGCGCTTGTCGGTCTTGACCGCGTGGGCGCTCTTCCACTGGTTCATGCCCTCGGTGCGGCCCTGGTAGAGCACGCCCTTGGAGTCGACGGCGATGCAGTTTTCCGGACGCACGCCCATGGCCTTGATCAGCTCCAGCGAGGCGATGCCCGCCGCGCCGGGGCCGTTCAGCACGACCTTCACGTCCTCCAGCTTCTTGCCAGTGATGTGGCAGGCGTTGATCAGGCCGGCGGCGCAGATGATCGCCGTGCCGTGCTGGTCGTCGTGGAACACCGGGATGTCGAGCAGCTCCTGCAGCTCGGTCTCGATGCGGAAGCACTCAGGACTCTTGATGTCCTCCAGATTGATGCCGCCGAAGGTGATCCCGATGTTCTTGACCACCGTGATGATCTCGTCGGGATCCTTGGAGCTGATCTCGATGTCGATGCTGTCGACGTCGCCGAAGCGCTTGAAGAGGACGGACTTGCCTTCCATCACCGGCTTGCTGGCCAGGGCGCCCAGGTCGCCCAGGCCCAGGATCGCGGTGCCGTTGGAGATCACCGCCACCAGGTTGCCCTTGGAGGTGTATTCGTAGGCCAGGTCCGGATCGGCGGCGATGGCGTGGACGGGCACGGCGACGCCGGGCGAATAGGCCAGCGACAGGTCGCGCTGGGTGGCCATCGGCTTGGTCGGCACGATGGCGATCTTGCCGGGGGTTGGATAGCGATGGAAGGCCAGGGCCTCCTCGTCCGTGAAGGTCTTGCGTTCCGCGTCGCTCATCCGGCGTTTCCCATTCCTGCTGCGCAAGTTGAAGAAGGGGCGCGCCGATCGATGCGAACACGCCCTTATGTGGGATCACCGTAGCGAGGGGCGCCGAGCGTCACAACCGGGGACGGACGCGAAAATCCCAGCAAACGCCTGTTGGACTTGGCCTTGCGTCAACTTCGCTGACGTTCGGGAAGGCCGGGAGAGGTTGACCCGAGGGGGCGGATTGGGCGATTTGCCTCAAGTACATTTTGTACTGGAGCCTGACTTGTCCCAGCCCGTGAAGATCGCGATCGCCGGCGCCAACGGCCGCATGGGCCAGGCCGTGGCCAAGGCGCTGGAGGGCCGCGCCGACGCGGTCGTGACCGCGCGCTTCGAACGTCCGGGCGTGGACGGCGCCGGCCTGGTCTCGCGCGACGACGCCCTGGCGACGACGGACACCGTGATCGACTTCACCCTGCCGGAAGCCTCGGTGCAGCTGGCCGAGGCGGCCGCGGCGAAAGGCGGACCGGCCCTGGTCATCGGCTCGACCGGCTTCTCCGACGAGCAGCTGGCCCGCATCGACGCCGCCGCGACGAAGATCGCCATCGTTCGCTCGGGCAACTATTCGCTGGGCGTCAACATGCTGATGGGGCTGGTGCGCCAGGCCGCCGCCGCCCTGCCCGCCGAGGACTGGGATATCGAGGTCTTCGAGGCCCACCACAAGCGCAAGATCGACGCCCCCTCCGGCACGGCGCTGATGCTGGGCGAGGCCGCCGCCGAAGGGCGCGGCGTGGGGCTGGGCCAGGTCGCCGATCGCGGCCGCGACGGCGTCACCGGTCCCCGCAAGGAGGGCGCGATCGGCTTTTCGGTCGTGCGCGGCGGCGGCATCATCGGCGAGCACAGCGTGATCTTCGCCGGCGAGTCCGAGAGCCTGACCCTGTCGCACTCGGCCATCGACCGGGGCCTGTTCGCGCGCGGGGCCATCGCCGCCGCCGTCTGGGTGAAGGGAAAGCCGCCCGGCCTCTACGACATGCAGGACGTGCTGGGCTTTTCGAAGTAGGGATCTAAGCTGAGCCGGGGGGCTTTTTCTAGGATCTGGACTGCCAAGGACCTGATGGCCGAGCCCCCGACCGCCCCCGAAACCCGTAAGACGCCCCGGAAGGCCTGGGATCACGCGCGCCTGATCGACCTCGGCCTCGAGGCCCTGTCGCTGTCGATGCTGGTCATGATCGCCACTGGCCTCGTGGTCTGGTCGGGCCGACGCGAAATCAGCCGCGAGCTGGCCGAGGCCTGGCTGCGCGAGCATGGCGTCGAGGCCACCGTCGAGCTGGACGACCTAGACGCCACCGGCTTCACCGGCAAGGTCCGCCTGGGTTCGCGCGACAACCCCGTCTTCGCCGCCGACCGGCTGGAAGTCGCCTACGACCTGTCCGCGCCGTGGAATGGCGAGAAATTCGGCATCCAGACCAAGGCCGTGCGGCTGGTCCGCCCGCGGATGCTGGCCAGCATAGACGAAAAGGGCCAGGTGCGGTTCGGGGCGTTGCAGCCGCTGCTCGACGACTTTCTGAAATCGCCGAAGAAGCCGAACGTCCCAGGCCCGGCCGTGCTGGTCGAGGATGCGCGACTGGACCTGATCACCCCCGGCGGCCGCGCCCGAATCACCGGCGACGCCAGCCTGGACGACGGCCAGTTGCTGCGCTTCGACGGCCGCCTGGCGCCGCTGCGCTATGCGGCGCGAAACCTGGTCCTCGACGCCAAGGGCGCGACCGTCACGGCCCGCAAGCGCGGCGACCGGCTGACCATAGACGTCTCGCTGGCCCTCGACAGCCTGGAGGCCGAGGCCGCCGACCTCGCCGGGACCACCGCCAAGCTCTCCGCCGACCTGCCCTATCCGGACCTGGCCAGGATGACCGCCAGCGGCCCGCTGGAAGCGCGGCTGACCTTGCGCGCCGAGAACGGCCGCTTCGGCGACGCCCAGGGCGAGGCGGTGACCGGCGACCTCTCCTTGACCGGACGCCTGGACGGCGGGCTGGAGAGCTTCGCCTTCCTGGGTCGAGGCCGCGCGGCCCTGCGCGGCGGGCGACTGTCCGCGCCGTCGCTGGACGCCCGCGAGGCCAGCCTCGCCGTCGACCTCGCCCGCATCGCCGGCGGTCGCCAGGACGGCCGGCTGACCCTGCGCGGCGCGACCAGCGCGGAGTTGCGAACGGGCGAGGCCGTGGCCGCCGGGACCGCGCTCCGTGCTCTTCGGGCTCGAGCGACCTCCGACAATCTGGGCCTGGCGGCCGACTCGAGCGGCATGAGCGTCAACGGACCGCTGAAGATCGAGGCCGGCGCCGACCGTCTGGCCGCCGGCGCGCTGGCCCTGGCCTCGGCGCGGCTGAACGCCAGCGGCCGCATCGACCAGGGCGCCAAGGGTCTGTTCCTGACCCTGAACGGCTCGGCGGGCGGCCACAGCGCTATCTCGGGCCCCGACGCCGAGCGCTTGGCGGCCCTGATCCCCAATCCGGACTATGGCAAGCCGCTGAGCCAGGCCCTGCGGACCTTCGACCTGGCCTTGCCCGCCGTCGGGCTGGAGGTCAGCGGCGCGCGGACGAAGCTGACCCTGCCCCGCGAGGCGCGCCTGTCCGCGTCCAACGGCGTCGTGCTGACCGCCGCCGCCCCGAAGGCCCTGCTGATGGACGCGGGCCCGGAGGGGGCGCGTGGCGCCTTGCAGGTCGCGCTCGCGGGCGGCGGCCTGCCAAAGGTGCGGATCACGGCCAGCGACTGGCGCGCCTCAGGCGGGGTGATGACCTCGCCCCTGTCCATCGCCACCGAAGACTTCGACCTGCCGCCGATCCAGGGCGTCACCGGCCAGATCGACGGCCAGGCCCGGATCGCCGGCGGCCGCTTCACCCTGACCACGCCCAAATGCGCGCCGATCACCGCCAAGGCCTACGCCCTCGGCGACGCCCCCGTCACCGCGATCCAGGCGACCCTGTGCCCGGCCAAGGCCCCGCTGGTCACGGCCAGCGCCCAGGGCTGGAGCGCGGCCTTGCGCTTCCAGGACGCCAAGGGCGAACTGGCCCTGGCCCAAGCCAGGCTCCAGGGCGTCAAGGGCGAGGCGACGCTCGGCGGCGTTCACGGGTTCGAGCGCGCCAGCGTTCAGGTCGCCAGCGCCGCCGTCACCGACGCCGCCCCCGAGCGCCGCTTCAACCCCGTCCTCGCCAAGGGTCAACTGGGCCTGTCGGGCGGCCTGTGGAACGGAACTTTCCAGGCCGCGACGCCGGTCGGCGCGCCGCTGGGCGAGATCCGCCTGCGCCACGTGGTGGCGACCGGCGTCGGCCAGGCCGACATCGACGCCTCGAAACTGGCCTTCGCCAAGGACGGCCTGCAGCCCGCCGACCTGTCGCCGATGGCCGCCTTCGCCACCGACGCGCGCGGCCCGGCCAGCTTCACCGGCGTCTTCGCCTGGAACGCCAAGGGCGCGACCAGTCGCGGCCGCCTGGTCGCCGACAACATCGACTTCACCAGCCCGATCGGCCTGGTCGCCACCCTGGACGGCGCCGTCGACTTCAACAGCCTGGCGCCCCTGACCACCGCCCCCGGCCAGGCGCTGAGAATCGCCAAGATCGACTCCATCGTGCCGCTGACCGCCGTGGAATCCGAGTTCCAGCTGGCCGCCGACAGCCTGAAGCTCTCCAAAGCCACGTTCGAGGCCGCCAAGGGCCGGATCTCGATCGAGTCGATCGACGTGCCCCTGGGCCTGGACAAGACCCTCAGCGGGACCATCGTCATCGAGCATCTCGACCTGGGCGAAGTCATCGCCGCCACGTCCCTGGCCGAGAAGGTCAAGGTCCAGGCCGTGGTCGACGGTCGCCTGCCTTTCACCTTCGGTCCCGAGGGCCTGCGCTTCCATGAGGGCAGGATCACCGCCATCCAGCCCGGCCGGGTCGAGCTGTCGCGCACGGCCCTGACCGGGGTCGCGGCCAGTCCCACCGACAGTCCGGGCGCGCCGCCACCGGCGCCGGCCCAGGTCAACGCCATCCAGGACTTCGCCTATCAGGCCATGGAGAACCTGGCCTTCGACCAGCTGGAGGCCGGGGTGAACAGCACCGACAAAGGCCGCCTCGGCGTGATCTTCCACATCAAGGGCCGGCACGATCCCAAGGTCCCCGAGAAGGCCCGGGTCGGGATCCTGGACCTGCTGCGCGGGCGCGCCTTCGACAAGCGCATCGCGCTGCCGGCCAAGACGCCGGTCGATCTGACCCTCGACACGTCGCTGAACTTCGACGAGCTTCTCAATGCCTGGAAGCTCGCCTTTTCGAAGCCGGCCCAAACCCGTTCAGGCGCGGTTCAACCTTGACCCGCCAAGCTGAATACGAACTGGAGACTTCACGCATGAAGACGCGCGCCCTCTTGCTAACCCTCGCCGCGACGGGAGCGCTCGGCGCGGCCGCCTGCACGCCCACCGTCCGCGTGAAGGTCGACCCGATCAATATCTACGCCAAGCTGGACGCCGACGTGCGCGTGCGGCTGGACAAGGAAGTCCAGTCGCTGATCCAGCAAAACCCCAACCTGTTCTAAGAAGGAGAGCCGACATGATCCGCAAGACGATGACGGTTCTGGCCCTGGGCCTGGCGATGACCGCCGCCGGCGCCAACCTGGCCATGGCCCAATCGGCCGCCGCCAAGGCCGCCGTGGACGCCGCCAAGGCCGCCGGCACGGTCGGCGAGCAAGCCGACGGCTATCTGGGCATCGTGTCCGGCGGCGACGCGTCCCTGCGCGCCTCGGTGGCCGAGATCAACACCGGCCGCGCCGCCGCCTACAAGGACATCGCCGCCAAGACCGGCGTGACCCCGGACGCCGCCGGCCAGGCCACCGCCAAGCAGCTCTACAGCCGCCTGGCGCCAGGCCAATACTGGAAGCCGCTGGATGGCGGCTGGGTGAAGAAGTAAGCGCCTGATCTAAACCGTCATCCCGCGCCTTGTGCGCGGGATGACGGGAAGGGTTCGCGGCCCTAAAAAGCGGCCGATGTCCGCCGCCCGCCAACGCTTCCTGCCCTATGCCGCGCTGATCGGGGCCATCGTCACGCTGTGCGTCGGCACGTCGCTGGCCAAGAGTCTGTTTCCGGCCGTCGGCGCGCAGGGGACCAGCGCCTATCGGGTCGGGTTCGCGGCGCTGATCCTGATGCTCGTCTGGCGGCCCTGGAACCATCCGATCTCGCGCGCAGACCTGGGCCGGGTCGCGCTGTACGGCGCGGTGATGGGCGTGCTGAACCTCAGCTTCTACATGGCCATCCGCACCGTGCCGCTGGGCGTGGCCGTGGCCATCGAGTTCATCGGACCGTTGGCGGTCTCGGTCGCCAGCTCGCGCAAGCTGATCCACTTCGTCTGGATCGGCCTGGCCGTCCTGGGCCTGGCCATGCTGCTGCCGATCGATCCCGGCGCCAAGCCGCTGGACCCCGTCGGGGTCGGCTTCGCCTGCGTCGCGGCGGTGATGTGGGCGCTCTATATCATCCTGGGCAAGCGGACCGGCCACCTGCACGCCGGGCGCTCGGTGGCGCTGGGCATGGCCGCCGCGGCCCTGATCGTCGTGCCGATCGGCGTCGCCTCGGCCGGGACCGCGCTCTTCCAGCCCAGGCTGATCGCGCTGGGCCTGGTGGCGGCGGTGATGTCCAGCGCCATCCCCTATTCGCTGGAGATGATCGCCCTGCGCGCCATCCCCAAGCGCAGCTTCGGCGTGATGCTGAGCCTGGAGCCGGCGATGGGCGCGCTGGCGGGCCTCGTCATCCTGCGCGAACACCTGGCCCTGACCCAGTGGCTGGCCATCGCCGCGATCGTCGCGGCCTCGGCCGGGACGATCATGACGACGCCCGGCGAGGCCGTGACGGAAGACGTTCCCTAGAGCCTGTCTGGTTTAGATGGAACCATCTAAACCAGATAAACAGGCTCTATCTTCATACACTTAGAGCTCGTTCGAGCGGTTTAACCTCTCACACTTAAACCTAACGCGCTCTAGGCCGCCGGCCCGCCGCGCACCACGAACCAGCCGTTGCGGAATCCCTGGTCGGCCTTGCCGTAGAGGAACTGCGAGCCGTCCGGCTGGGTGAAGGTCCCGCCGGCCGCGACCACCACCGCATGGGCGGCGGCGGTGTCCCACTCCGAGGTCGGGCCATGGCGCGGATAGATGTCGGCCGAGCCCTCGGCGATGCGGCACATCTTGATCGAGCTATCCATCGGCGCGCGCAGGTCGAAACCGTACTGGGCGGCCAGTTCGGCGGCCTTCTCCTCGCGCATGGTGTGGCTGACCAGACCCAGAGCCTCGCCCGTGGGCCAAGGACGCACGTGGACCGGCGTCTCGGCCCCGTCCGGGCCCGCGCGCTTCACCGCGCCCCGCGCCGTCGTGAACCACACCTCGCCCGTGGCCGGGGCGCAGACCGCGCCCGCGACCGGCGCGCCGTTGTCGATCAGGCCGATATTCACCGTGAAGTTGGGGTCGCCGCGCACGAAGGCCTTGGTGCCGTCGACCGGATCGACCAGGAAGAAGCGCGGCCCCACGGCGTCGGGAGTCCCGAACTCGCTGGCGTCCTCCTCGGAGATCACCGGCACGTCCGGATAGAGCTCGGCCAGTCGCCGCAGGATCAGGCGCTCGCCGGCGCGGTCGGCTTCGGTGACCGGGCTCTCGTCGGCCTTCTGGACCACGGCCAGCTCGGTGCGCCAGAACGGCAGGATCACCGCCGCCGCCTCTTCGGTGATCGTGGCCAGGGCGCGGCCCCAATCCGCGAGATTTTCGCTGCTCATTGCTGTCCCCTCACCCCAGTCCTCTGGGGTCGTCGCCGACGAAGACCAGACGCACGCGGTTGGCGTCGATGGTCTGCTTGCCGGCCTCTTCGAAATTTACGGTCACGCGGTGTCCGATCACGGACTGAACCTGCCCCAGGCCCCAGTCGGGCTGGCCGGGATGGCGCACCAAAACGCCAGGCTCTAGAAACGGATCGACCACGGGCTTCGTTTAGAGCGGCGGGCCCCGTTTGCCAAAGCCTCAAATCACGGCAGAGTCCGCCGCCATGACCGACATCGTCCCAGAGACCTCCCTTGCGGCCCCGGCTCCCGCGTCCCCCGAAACGGACGTCCAGGGTCCCGACTTCGCCGCCATGCTGGCCGCGCGCCTGTGCCATGACTTCATCAGCCCGGCCAGCGCCATCGTCTCGGGCCTGGATCTGCTGGACGACCCGGCGGCCCAGGACATGCGCGACGACGCCATGAACCTGATCGCCTCGTCGGCCCGCAAGCTGGCCGACCTGCTGCAGTTCACCCGCGTGGCGTTCGGCGCCTCGGCCTCGGCCGAGAACTTCGACTCGCGCGAGCTGGAAAAGCTGGCCCAGGGCGTGTTCGCCCACGTGCGCCCGACCCTGGACTGGCAGATCGAGCCGCAGGCGATGAACAAGCCGTCGTCGCGCGCCATCCTCAACATCGCCCAGATCGCCGCCAGCGCCCTGCCGGCGGGCGGCGTGGCCACGGTCAAGGGCGTGGCCGCCGACGGCCGCTTCTCGATCATCGCCGACTCGGTGGGCCCCCGAGCCCGCCTGCGTCCGGAGGTCCTGGCCGGCCTGAAGGGCGAGCCCCTGGCCGAGGGCCTGGGCGGTCCGTGGGTTCAGGCGGCCTATCTGAACGCCCTGGTCCGCGCGGCCGGCGGCCAGATCGCCGTCGAGATCGGCGAGGAACGCGCCAGCATCGCGGCCTGGGTTCCGGCCTAGACGGCCGCGCCGCTCAATCTTCGCCATAAAAGTTACATTTGCCGCACCCCGATCCGGGTTTAGGCAAACCGCTCCTTAACCAGACCGCTCCCACGATGGCGGCCTGAATTGGAGCATGCCGTGAAGACCTGTCTGGTGGTCGACGACAGCCGGGTGATCCGCAAGGTCGCCCGCCGAGTCCTCGAGGACATCGGCTTCGAGATCGCCGAGGCCGCCGATGGCATGGAGGCCCTGGCGTGGTGCCGCGCGGCCATGCCCGACGCGGTGCTGCTCGACTGGAACATGCCGGTGATGAACGGCATCGACTTCCTGCGCCAGCTGCGCAGCGAGCCCGGCGGCGCCGCGCCCAAGGTCGTCTTCTGCACGGTCGAGAACAGTCCCGATCACATCCGCGCCGCCATCGAGGCAGGGGCGGACGAATACATCATGAAGCCGTTCGACGGCGACATTATCGAGGCGAAGTTCGCCGAGGCGGGCCTGCTGTGACGCCCGAGGACATGGACCTGCTGGCGGCCCTGGGCCGCGCCCGCGCCGGCGTGCGGGTCGAAACCGAAAAGCCTTACCTGGTCGAAAGTCGTCTCTCGCCGCTGGCGAGACGCGAAGGCTATGACTCGATCGAGGCGTTGATCGCGGCGCTGCGGGCCAAGCGCGAGGACCGGCTGATCTGGGCCGTGGTCGAGGCCCTGTGCCGCAGCGACACCACCTTCTTCCGCGGCCGCGAGGCCTTCACCCAGCTGCGCGACGAGGTGCTGCCCGCCCTGTCACATCGCCGCCCCGACGCGCCGATCCGCATCTGGAGCGCGGCCTGCGCCACCGGCCAGGAAGTCTATTCGCTGGCCATCGCCGCCAACGAGGCCAACGCCTTGGCCACTGGGACGCGGTTCGAGTTCTTCGGCTCCGACCTCTCCGAGCGCTCGCTGGAAAAGGCCCAGGCCGGCATCTACACCCAGTTCGAGGTCCAGCGCGGCCTGCCGATCCGGATGCTGATCAAGTATTTCGAGAACCAGGACGACACCTGGACGATCTCGCCGCGCATCCGCCAGATGGTGCGCTGGAAGCGGATCAACCTGCTGTCCGACCTGTCGGTCATGGGCCGCTTCGACGTCATCCTGCTGCGCGGCGTGCTGAAGAACATGGACGCCGCGTTGCGGGCCAAGGTGGTCCAGGCCCTGGTCGCCCTGCTGCCGGCCGACGGCGTGCTGGCCCTGGATCCTGAAGACGACGTCTCGGAATTCGACGACGTGCTGACCGCCGCGCCCGGCGGGGTCGGTATCTACCTGCGCGATCCGTCCGTGCGAGTCGCCGCGGCGGCGTAGGCCTTGGCGGGCGCGCGCGTCACCGTCGCCCCACCGACGAGGCCGCCCAGCGCCTCTCCCAGCTTGGTCATTCCGCGCACCGGCGCCGGCGTCACCGCCGCGAAGGCGGGCGCGAGCTTGCGGAACAGGATCGGCGGCGCCTCTGGACCGACGATGGCGCCATGCAGGTCCATCAGATCCACCACCTGACGGGCGGCCTTGCGCCACGCGATCGGCGGGACGATGCCGTGCGGCGCCGGGGCGCGGCAGTCGGAGAAGTCCGGCTTCAGCCCGCTGCCGGCCTCGATCGCCGCTTCGATCTCACGAGCATAGGCTTGGTCACGGGCCAGGCGATCGACATCGACCACCAGGTCGGCTTCCGGCAGGGCCTTCAGGTACGAGCGCAGCCACACCGCCAGGAAGGCCTGGAACGAAACGCTGGCCGGGGCGCGCTTCAGGCGCCGGCGGACGGCGGCGACCCGCGCGTCCAAGGTCCCGCCTCCTTGGCCCCCGGCGTCGAAGTCGCGGCCCAGCAGGGTCCGCGAAACGTCGCCGCAGCCGGCCATCTCGGACAGCAGAACATAGTGGCAGAGCTCGAAATAGGTCGGCCGCGGTCGCTTGCGCAGCGAATAGAACGACAGCCATTGCTGCACCGGATCGCGGATCAGCACTACGTGGAAGCCGCCGAACCGGCGCTTCAGCCATCCCGCCCGGCCCAGGGTGCGGCAGCAGGCCAGCACCGGCGTCTCACCCTGGGCCCTGGCGGCGGCGACCAGTCCCTCGACATAGGCCTGCTGGGCCAGGTCGCTGGCTTCGGGCTCGATCCAGAAGCGATCGAGGGCGAAGCCGGGCTCGAAGCGCCGCACGCCGCCCGCGGGGTCGAGGACGACCTCGAATTCCTTCAGGTAGGGCTCGGTCCCGCCCGGATGGCGCAGGCCGCTGTTGTCGGGGGTTTCGACATCGATGGTCCGCGCCGTCAGCCTGGCCAGCTGCTCGTGCCAGGGTTCGTAGTAAGCGCGCACGCCCGCGAGCGCCCTGAAGCGATGCCAGACATAGGTGCTGGAGCAACGCCAGCCGCTATGCACGAAGACGGTGTGGGTGTGTAACGACAAGCGCGCCCCTCGACGGGGACAAGTCTGGCTTGGCAATCTTGCAGTCGGATATCGACGAAGCCACCCAAGGTCGCATTCGCGCAATACTGCGACGTTTTATGGCGCGAACGAAAAAGGCCCGCCGGCGGAACCGGCGGGCCTTTCGCTAGATCAGGTCTGAGCGCCTTACTTGACGTCCTTGGCCGTCTCGCTGACGGCCTTGCCGGCCGACGAGACGTCCTTGCCAGCGCCCTCGACGGTGTTGCAGGCGGCGACCGACAGCGACGCGAGGGCGGCGGCGATAATGACGAGCTTACGCATGGTCTTCTCCGATGTTCGCCCCCGAAGGGATGGGGAAGGGGCGCTTGAAACGATTGCCCCTCAAGAACGTCAGCGGCGAAGCTCGGTTCCAGCCTAGGTTAGGGGAATCACCGCCTGCGGGGTCGGGAAGGTCAGGCGTACGGTCAAACCACGCGGGATGTGGCTTTCGAACGTCACCTTGCCGCGCAGCTGACGGGCGAAGGCGGTCATCAGGGTGCGGCCAACCCCGCCGCCGACGCTGTCGGGCGCGCCCGGACCATCATCGCTGATGGAGAGCTCGGCCTCCTCGCCACGCACGTGGAAGCCGACGCTGAGCATGCCGCCCGCCGGACCGAAGGCGTGCTTCTGGGCGTTGGTGATCGCCTCGACCGCGAACAGGGCGATCGGGGCCAGCCGGTCGGGATCGATGACCAGCGGATCGGCATGGACCTCGGTCCGCACCAGCGGCGAGGTGGACATGTCGTTCGCCAGCAGTTGGGCGGTCAGCTCCTCCAGGAACGGCCGCAGATCGACGCGCTTGAGATCCGGCCCCTGGTAGAGGGCCCGATAGATCTGGGCCAGGGCGGTGATCCGCTGCCGGGTGTCGTTCATCGCCGCCTTGGCCGCGGGATCGGCCAGGGCCCGCTGCTGCATGTTCAGCAGCGAGGTGATGATCTGCAGATTGTTCTTCACCCGGTGATGGATCTCGCGCATCAGCGCGTCCTTCTCGGCCAGGCTGTCCAGCAGCGAGGCGTCGCGGGCGACGATGCCGCCGGCCATGGCGTCGAGGGTCGCCGCCAGCTCGCGGATCTCCGGCGGCGCGCGCTCGGCCTGCAGCGGCCGGACGGTGAAGCGGCCACGCGCATAGATCGCCGCCACGCGCTGCAGGTAGACGATCCAGCGGATCACCTCCCGCTCGGCGACGATCAGCACCGCGCCCAAGGCCAGGAAGAAGGCCAGAAGCGGCAGCAGCAGGCGCGAGATCGGGTTGATCCAGGCCCAGGACACCAGGCCCGGCGTGGGGGCCGACAGCACGACGAAGACATCGTCATTGACCAGCGGCGCGGCCGAGTAGGTGCGCTCATTGTGGGCCGCGTCCTCGTGGCTCCAGATCGCCGCGCCGCTCTTGGCCGCGCGCGCGCGCCAGCCGCGCGGCGGCGCCGAGAAGGCCGAAGGGTCGGTGGCGGCGAAGATCGCGCCGTTCGAATCGGCCAGCGCCACCTCGGCCCCGTCGGGCATGAAGCGGTTGACCGTGCCGACCTTGAGGTCGCGCAGGTTCAGGACGGCGGCCAGCGCCCCCTCGAACTTGTCGGGCGCGCCAGCGCGAACGGCGGCCAGCACCGCCGGCTCGTTCGCATAGACCGCGCCGGGATCGGAGGCCACGACCATGGTCGCGCCGTCGCGCAGTTCCTGGAACCAGGGCCTCTGGCCCCGCTGGGTGTCGAACGGCGTGGTCGCCGCCGCGCAGGCCACGCGGCCACGCGAGTCGAAACGGATCAGATTGGCGTAGCCCGGCAGGCGGGCGCGCACGTCGGCCAGGCGCTGGGCGCATTCCAGCCCGACCGAGCCTGGGCCCAGGGTCTGGAGCAGCACCCCGGCCGCCTCGATGCGGGCCCGGGCGTTGGCGGCGCTCTGTCCGGCGGCCAGCTCCAGGCTCTGGCGACGCGAGTCGGCCTCGGCTCGGAAGGCGAAGATCGATTGCGCGCCGCCGATGATCAGCACGGGAAGCAAGGCCACGCACAGCGCGAAGGCCAGGCGGACTCGGATGGAGGTTACGGCCTGCTCGGCGCGGCCGGCGAAAGTCTTCACCGCAGAGAGCTCAACCGCTCCGCGTCGGCGAGGATCGCATGCATGGCGTCACCCGCCGATGCGCCGTCACGATCATAGGCCCCCGCTTCGAGGATGGCCTGCAACGCCCGGCGGGCGCGGCTGACCCGGCTCTTCACGGTGCCCACGGCGCAGCCGCAGATCTCGGCCGCTTCCTCGTAGGCGAAGCCGCCGGCGCCGACCAGGATCAGGGCTTCGCGCTGCTCGGCCGGCAACATGGCCAGACCCAGGCGCAGCTCGTCCAGGGCGACGGGCGCCTCGGGATCGTCGACCGCCACCAGGGTCCGCTCGGCGGCTTCCTGGTCCAGCTGGCTCTGGCGCCAGCTGCGGCGCTTTTCCGAATAGAACTGGTTGCGCAGGATCATGAAGGTCCAGGCCTTCATGTTGGTGCCCAGCTGGAAGCTGGCGCGCGCGTCCCACGCCTTCATCATGGCGTCCTGCGCCAGATCGTCGGCCGCGGTGGGGTCGCCGGTCAGGGTGCGGGCGAAGGCGCGCAGATGCGGAATCAAGGTGACCAGTTCGCGTTTGAACTGGTTGTCACGGACGGGGTCGGGCGGCGAGCGGCCGACTTGCGGTTCGCTCATGCTCAGCGCTCTCCCTTCGGAGGCTCGGCCTTGCGGAGAATCTCGAGGAATTCGTCGGGCACCGCCTCGTTGACGACCTCATCGAACATCTGGCGCAGCTTCACGCCGATGGCCTGCTGGCGCAGACGCGCCTCATCCAGCGCCGCGGCGCTCTTGCGTTTGTCTTCCATGGGTACGTGTTCGATCATGTCCTCGACACCGAACTGCATTTGCATCGGCGTCCGCCCCCTTTGGCCGAATGTCTTTCCGCCAGACGACAACGTGGTTTTCCGTGCCCGGTTCCATAAGCTTGAGCTTAAGATGTCAAAAATCCGCACCGGACGGAACCGCTCAGTTGAGGAGGCGTTATCGACCATCGACGGAACGGCATAGCTTTGCCGTTCGTTAGTTAGTTTTCGAAGACACCGCATCGGGAGGGGTCATGAGTCTTCTTGCTCGGCTGGCGCCGCATCTGCCTTACATCCGCCGCTACGCCCGCGCCCTCACCGGCGATCAGTCGACCGGCGATCATTATGTCCGCGTGGCTCTCGAGGCCCTCGCGGCCGGCGAGCGTTCGCTGGACGACGATCTGTCGCCGCGCGTGGCGCTGTATCGCGTCTTCCACGCCATCTGGCTCAGCTCCGGCGCCCAGCTCGAGGCGCGCCGCGACGAAGGCCTGACGGCTGGCGACGACGCCGCCCAGCGCCTGATGCGCATCGCCCCGCGTTCGCGGCAGGCCTTCCTGCTCACCGCGCTCGAGGGCTTCACCCCGTCCGAAGCCGCCCAGATCCTGGACTGCGACTTCGGCGAGGTCGAACGCCTGATCTCCGACGCCCAGGCCGAGATCGACGCCGAACTGGCCACCGACGTCCTGATCATCGAGGACGAGCCGGTCATCGCCGCCGACATCGAGGCGCTGGTCAGGGAACTGGGCCACCAGGTCACCGACATCGCCGCCACCCGGGGCGAGGCCGTCGAGGCCGTGGCCCGCCGCACCCCAGGCCTCGTGCTGGCCGATATCCAGCTGGCCGACGGCTCGTCGGGCATCGACGCCGTCAAGGACATCCTGGGCCGGATGGACGTGCCGGTGATCTTCATCACCGCCTTCCCCGAGCGCCTGCTGACCGGCGAGCGCCCGGAACCGACCTTCCTGATCACCAAGCCCTTCCAGCCGGAAACGGTGAAGGCGGCGATCGGCCAGGCGCTGTTCTTCCACCCGCGGCGGACCGCCAAGGCCGCCTGATCTCAGGGTCGCTCCCGACAAGACCCTTTGAACGGCTCTCCGAAAGGAGGGCCGTTTTTCTTTCGGCCCCAGGCGGGAAGGCCGGAGCTCCTACGGACATGAAGAAAGGGCGGCCTCCTTTCAGAAGGCCGCCTTCGATCGCCAAGGCTAGAGCATTTCCGACGAAGCGGAGACCGATTCGTCGTCGGAAAATGCGTCCAGACAGAACCCTAGGGCGTCTGGCGCGCCGGCGTCTGCTGGGTGTCGTAACGCTGGGCCTCGGCCGGCGTCTTGGCGCCGTTGTTGACCTCGACCTCGGCGAGATCGCGGGCGCGGAAGGTCCAGGCCCCGAACAGGGCCAGCGCCGCGAGCACGGTGGAAATGATCAGCACCCAGAACACCTGGCGGCCCCAGCGACCCTGGCGGGCGCGGGTGGCGTTCAGGCGGGGTCCCCGCGGGTCTGCCGCGGCGTCGTGATGAATGTCGGCGGGCATGATGTCATACCTCCTTATGGCGTCCAGATACGGGTGGCGTCCGCGTGGTCGCGGTCGTTGAAGGCCTGCACCATCCCGGCGGAGGCTCCGACCGCCACGATCACGACCAAGGCCATGACGCGCGAGCGCACCCTTCTTTGACGCTGCGTGAGCGTCGAGACGAAAACCGTACCGCCATGCTCGGCCTGATAAGTCCGGATCACGACGTTGCTCCCCTGCCTCGGCGGACCACATGTCCGCCTGGGATTTCAACGTGTTCCGGACACCGCCGTTCCCGCCGCCCGACCCTTTCGGTCGTTCGCGAAAAAAAACGCGCGAGGTCGGAACCGTTCGCGCGAAACGTCGTTTTCATCCTTGCGAAGGCGGCGACGCCCCCCCGACTTGAGGCTGGCGATAGCCAGCCTGCCGCCTTCGCACCCCCCTTTTGTTGATGCGAACTTGGGCGGACCGGGCGACCGGCCCGCCTTTCCTTCGGCTGCGCTCAAGCGAACGGCCTGAGCGGCCCGCCCGTCCTGGCCTATTTGCTCTCCAGGTCGAACAGGATGTCCGCCCGGCGGCGCAGCGGCGCGGATGCGCCCGACGCCGCAACGGCCCCGGCGTCCCCCACGGCGGTCGTATCGATCTCGACCTTGCCAAAGCCGGCCTTGGCCAGGGCGGCGGTCACCGTCGCGGCGCGCCGCTGTGACAGGACCAGGTTCGCCCCGGTGGTCCCCACGGCGTCCGCCAGGCCGGTCACCCTCACGGACTTCACGGCGCAGCCTCTCGCCTGGGACTGGGCGTTGGCCAGCAGCATGCGGGCCTCTTTCGTCAGGTCGGCGCTGTCCTGCTCGAAATAGACCGAGGACTGGAAATCGGCGCAGGCGGCCGGCGCGGCGGCCACGGGCTTGCGCAACACCCGCCATGGGCTCTCGGACGTGGCGCAGCCCGCCAGCGCCAGGACCACGCCCGCCACGCTGATGGCCTGCACGGCATAGGTGATCTTCATCGTCTTCATTCGAACCCTCCTCCTCGAACCTGCGAACACAAGAAAGGCGATCGGCTGAGCCGATCGCCTTCCATGGGGCGTCGTCGCGTCTCGTCCAGCTTAGTAGCGGCGCGCGCCATCTTCCCAGTAGTAACGACCGCTGCGGGAGTCGTAATAGTAATAACGGCCCGCCCGCTCGTCATAGTACTGGCGGCGGTTGGTGTCGGTCGCGCCACAGCCGCCGTCTTCGCGGCAGCCCTTGATGGCCCCAGCGGTGCCGCCGATGGCCGCGCCGATCGCGGCCCCCGTGCCGGCGCTGCCGCTGCCCACATTGTTGCCGATCACGGCGCCGGCCAGGGCGCCGATGGCCGCCCCGCCGGCGGCGTTGCGCTCCACATTGCCGGTCGAGGTGCACGCCGCGGCAAGCACACCCACGCCCATCAGGGCGATCATGGTCATCTTCATCCTGGCTCTCCGTTCCAAGCTTCCTGTCCCCTGCTGCAGCAAACGACTCCCAAGCGCGACGGTTCCGTTTGGCGGGGGAACCACGGCCGAGCTCCGCCCGTTGCGTCGGCGAGTTTGACGAGAAGAGGGGAGCGCGTGAAGCGCATCGAGGTCATCGCCAACACCGCGTCCGGATCCGTCGGCCCGGACGCGCCGCGGATCGCCGAACAGCTGCTGGCGGAATACGGCGTTTCCGGCGTCGTCCACGCGCCGCGACCGGGCGAGCTGATCAACTGCCTGAGGACGGTGATCGACAGCGCGCCGGACGCGGTGCTGGTGATCGCCGGCGACGGCACGGCCCGCGCCGCCGCCGAAATGGCCGGGCCGGACGGCCCCCTGATCGCCCCCCTGCCCGGCGGCACCATGAACATGCTGCCGCACGCTCTCTATGGCGAACGCGACTGGCAGGCGGCGATGAAGGCCTGCCTGGAGAACGGCGAGGCGCGGACCATTTCCGGCGGCGAGGTCGGCGGACGCCTATTCTTCGTCGCCGCCATCCTGGGCAGCCCGGCCCTGTGGGCCACGGCGCGCGAGGCGGCCCGCGAAGGCCGTTTCAGCGTCGCCATCGCCCGTGCGCGTCGGGCCCTTCGACGCGCCTTTTCCGGCCGCCTGCGCGTTTCGCTGGACGGCCGACCCGAGATCAAGACCGAGGCCCTGACCCTGATGTGCCCGCTGGTCTCGACCGCCCTGGACGCCGACGAGCGCGCTCTGGAGGCGGCGGCGCTGGATCCGTCCAGCGCCCTGGACGTCTTCCGCCTGGGCTTCAACGCCGCGCGAGGCCAGTGGCGCGAGGACCCGTCGGTCAACGCCGGCCGCTGCCGCACCGGCAAGATCCGGGCTCACGGCCGCATCCCGGCGATCCTGGACGGCGAGCCCGCGCGGTTCGATCCCGAGGTGTCTGTCCGCTTCCGCCCCAAGGCCTTCCGAGCCCTGGTTCCGCCAGATGAGACCCCAAAGGACGAGACGCCAGAGTGAGCCTAGACCAATGAGGCTGGTCCAGCTCTCCGACATCCATTTCGGCGGCGAGAACCAGGAGGCCGTCGAGGCCGCGACAGCCTGGATCGCCGAGGCCCGGCCCGACCTGGTGGTGGTGGCCGGCGACCTGACCCTGGACGGCAAGGCCCCCGAGTTCGACGCGGCGGCGGCCTGGCTGAAGCGCCTGCCCGATCCGATGATCGTCGTGCCCGGCAACCACGACACGCCCTTCGTCGGCCTTGGCGAGCTCTTCGAGCGCTTCACCCGCACCTGGCGGCGGTTCAGGGACCGATTCGGGAACGAGGATGGCGCGGCCTGGCGGGCGCCGGGGATCACCGTGACCTCGCTGAACACGGCCCGCGCGGCCCAGGCGCGCTGGAACTGGTCGAAGGGCGCGGTGTCGCGCGGCCAGGTCCGCCGCGTCATCCGCGAACTGGAGGCCGCGCCCGCCGGCGACCTCAGGGTGGTGGTCTGCCATCATCCGCTGATGGAGGTTCTGGGCGGACCGATGACCGCAAAGGTCCATGGCGGGGTCGACGCGGCCAACCGCTTCGTCCAGGCCGGGGCCGACGTCATCCTGTCGGGCCATATCCATCTGCCGTTCGTCACCGCCGTCCCGTTCGGCGACGGCAAGACCCAGGCGATCGGCTCGGGCACCCTTTCGCACCGAGAGCGGGGCGCGGCGCCAGGCTTCAATGTCATCGAGGTCGAGCCCGGCTGCGTGCGCGTACAGGCCCTGGCCTATGCGCACGGCAAGTTCGAGGTCTGGCGCACCTGGGCCTGCGACCGCAGAAGCCCAAACGAAAACGGCGCGGCCTGAACCGCGCCGTTCCGCCGTTTAGCCTCGGTCCTACCTAGCGTGGCGCGCCGCGTCCGCCTCGGAAGAGGTGGCTGACCAGCGACACCAGGAACAGGATCAGGAAGACGTAGAATAGGATCTTGGCGATCCCGATCGCGGTCCCGGCGATGCCGGTGAAGCCCAGGAGGGCGGCGATCAGGGCGACCACCAGGAAGGTCACGGCCCAGTTCAGCATGGGTCTCTCCGGATGAGCCCGGCCTTTCGAGCCGGGGCGTTGTCTTTAGTCAAGGCCATGGCCCCGCTTCGAGAAAACGCACCCGACTCCCGGGCGTTCCGGAAATTAGTCGCCGAGTATGGCCCTATTCCGGAGCCGGATAGGCCCAGCCTTGCGAACCCGACTTGGCCGCCGCGTACTGGCTGTCGGCGAGGGTCCAGTTGATCAGGTTGTCGAAGACCGCTTCCAGGAAGCCCTTCCGCAGGTTCTGGTAGTCCAGATAGTAGGCGTGCTCCCAGACGTCGGCGACCACCAGGGCCGTGAGACCCTGGGTGACCGGGCTTTCGGCGTCGTGGGTCGAGATGACCTTCAGCGCGCCCGAGGCGTCCGAGACCAGCCACACCCAGCCCGAGCCGAAGTGGCCGATGCCCTCGGCGACGAACTTTTCCTTCAGGGCGTCCAGGCCGCCGAAGGTCGAGTCGATGGCGGCGGCCAGGTCGGCGCCCGGAGCGGTCTTGGTGGGCGAGAGGCCGTCCCAGAAGAAGGCGTGGTTCCAGGCCTGGGCGGCGTTGTTGAACACCTTACCCGGACCGGCGCCCTTGATCACCGCTTCCAGCGAGCCCTTGTCGTCGCCGTTCAGCAGGCCGTTCAGCGCGGTCACATAGGCCGCGTGGTGCTTGTCATGGTGGAAATGGAGGGTGTTGGCGGAGATCGTCGGCTCCAGCGCGTCGTACGCGTAGGGCAGGTCCGGCAGCTTGTACGTCATGTTCACTCCATGGGAAGGCGTTCCAGGGAGGAGGGAACGCGCGGGAAGCATCTAGAGCCCACCAGGACAAAGCGTAAGCGGTTTCACCGCCGCAAGCCGCCAAGGCGCGCTCAAATTTTCGAGATAGATTCCCTTGAAAACTTAGGGTTTCCGGGAATCCGAAGACCAATGCTCCAAGACAAACGCCACCGAACGGATCCGGTGGCGTCGGTCTTGAACAACATTGGCGTGATCAGCGCTGCGGCGGCTTCGGGTCCAGGAAGGCCTTGGCCAGCGAGGCGGTCAGGGTCGGGTTCTTCAGAGCGAAGATCCCGGCGGCCAGACCGATGCCGATCGACATCAGCGGCCTGTCGCGCACGATCTCGATGACCTTGCTGGTCATGTCGAAGCCCTGCTGCGGGGCCTGTTGGTTGTTATGATGACGACCTTCGACCTTGCGGGCGGCGATCATGCCGGCGATGGCGACGATCAGGGCCGCGACCGCCGCGACGATCGCGGCCGCGCCGGCCGCCGTCACCAGCGGAACCAGCACGGCGTAGATCGCGAAGGCGGCGGATACGACGGCCACCGCGGCGGCGGCGGCGATCGCCGCGGCCGCGGCCAGCGTCATCAGAGTCTTTTCGAAGATCACCGGTTGTTGCTGCGGCCGCCGGAGAGCAGCAGGCCGATCAGCACGCCGACGCCGAGACCGGCGAGGGTGGCGGTGATCGGACGCTCACGCACGCGCTCGGAGACGTAGCGCTGGGCGTCCTCGATCTGCTGGCCGGCGGTGTCGGTATAGGTGCGGCTCTGGGCGCGCAGGGTTTCGAAGCCTTCCGAAACCGACTTCTCGACGCGCTTGGCGGCTTCGGTCAGCGAGACGCGGGCGGCGTCGGCGGCGTGGGCGAAGCTGCGCTCGGCGTGTTCGACGGCCTCGAGCGTGGCCGACTTGGCCTTCTCGGCTTCCTTGGCGGCGGCGGGACTGGCGGGCATGATCATCTCCTGTTCGCGACGCGACCGACCTGGGGCGCTGAAGCTGCGCCTCGTCAACGCCTGCTCGACGTCGGGGTTCCACGTTAGCGCAAGGGCCCAAGCTTCACCACTGTGGAATCCCCGGCTGAGCGCGTAAGAGGCCCGAAAAGAAGCGTCCAAAGGCGCTCGCGCTAGACGCGAAGCGGGTCTAAGGTCGAATCATGGAGGACGCCCCCATCGTCAGCGACGAGCGCCAGGAAGCCGCCCGGCTCAACGCCTTGAAGGCCTTGAACATCCTGGACAGCGCGGTCAACGAGCCTCGCTTCATGCGCCTCGCGCGTCTGGCCGCTCGGCTGTTCGATGCGCCCAAGGCCGCCGTCGTCCTGGTCGACGAGGACAGGGTCTGGCGCAAGGCCTTCGTTGGCTACGCCGGCCCCGAAGGGTCCCGCGCCGGCGACCTGGCCGACCAGGTCGTGACCGCCAACGGCCCCGTCGCCCTCGGCGCGCCGATCCGCGACAAGCAGGGTCATGTGCTGGGCGCCCTGGTAGTGGAAGGCCCGGGCGCGAATGGCCCCGCCTCCGACGAGGATCTGCGGGCGCTGGAAGACCTGGCCGACCTGGCCGCGGAAGGCCTGGCCGACCAGCCATGCCTGGCCCGCAGCCTCGAGAGCGAGCGCCTGGACCTGGCCATCTCGGCCGCCAGCCTCGGCGAGTTCGAGTGGGACATCAAACGCGACGTCTTCAAGATCAGCCCCCGCCTGGCCAAAATCTCGAACGTCGAGCCCGGCGAGATCCCGGCCGAGGACGGCGAGGCCCTCTACGTATACGTGCACCCCGACGATCGGGCTTGGCTGAAGGAAACGATCGACGAACAGTTGGCGGAAAGCGATCGCTACGAGGCCGAATATCGCCGGCCCAATGGCCCCGACGGCCGCGAAATCTGGAACCATGGCTCGGGCGTCATCGTGCGCGACGCCAATGGCGAGCCGGCCTATCTGATCGGCGTCGTCCAGGACATCACCGAGCGCAGGGCCGAAGAGGACCAGCGCGAAAACCTGGTCGCCGAGCTGGACCACCGCATCAAGAACCTGCTGGCCGTCGTCCAGTCGGTGGCGGCCCAGTCGGCGCGCAAGTCGGCCTCGCTGGACGTGTTCCTCAAGACCTTCGCCGCGCGGCTGAAGTCGATGAGCTCGGCCCACGACCTCTTGACCGCTGCCCGCTGGCGCGGCGCGACCCTGGCGCGGATCGCCGCCGCCGAACTGGGCGGTCTGGCCCCGACCCAGACCCGCTGGGACGGGCCGGAACTGTTCCTAACGCCGCGCGCGGCCTCGGCCCTGTCGCTGGCGCTGCACGAACTGGCGGTCAATGCGATGCGCTATGGTTCGCTTTCGACCGAGACCGGCAAGGTCGAGGTCGTCTGGCGGCGCACGCCCGAGGGCGGCTTCGCCCTCGAATGGCTGGAGACCGGCGGTCCGCCGGCCACCGCGCCAGCCGCCAAGGGCTTCGGCGCCACCCTGATCGAGGACGTCGCCGGCCGCGAACTGGGCGGTTCGGCCAAGATCAACTACCGCTCCAGCGGCGTCACCGCCATGATCCAGGGCGCGGCCGAGGCCCTGGCCGACGCGCCGCCGATCGAGCCGGCCGAAGTCGCTCCCGAGCGTATCGTCGAGACGGTGGTCGCCGCCGACGAGACCGTCCGCCCGGGCGCCATCGCCGGCCTGAAGGTGCTGATCGTCGAGGACTCGCTGCTGCTGGCCCTGGAGCTGGAAGCGGGCCTGGAGGACGCCGGCGTCGTGGTGGTCGGCTGCGCGGCCGAGCTCAGCGAGGCGCTGTCGATGGTCGAGATGGACTTCGACGTCGCGGTGCTGGACGCCGACCTCAACGGCCAGTCGGTGGCGCCGGTGGCCGAGATCCTGCGCACCATGGGCCGGCCGTTCGTCTTCGCCACGGGCTATGCCGACAAGGCCGCGCCGATGGGCTTCGACGCCCCGATCGTGCGCAAGCCCTACAACGTGCACCAGATCGCGCGGGCCGTGGCGGGGGTCACGGGACGGGCTTGATCATCAGCGGGACCGACACCTCGTCCTTCGACAAGCTCAGGATGAGGTTTCTTACTGAACCGCCCCGAAAATAGTCCTCACCCTGAGCCTGTCGAAGGGCGAGGAGGGGCCCTCAGATCACGCCCCGCTTCCGCAGCCCCTGCACCGCCTCGGCGCTCATTCCGGCCACCTGCGTCAACACCGCCTCCGTATGCTCGCCCAGCGTCGGCCCGGTCCAGCGCACCCCGCCCGGCGTCTCCGTCAGCTTCGGGAAGGCGTTCTGCATCTTGATCTGGCCGAACACCGGGTGCGGCGTGGTGACGATCGACTCCCGCGCCGAGAACTGCGGATCGGCGATCATGTCGGGCGCGCGGTAGATCCGGCCGGTGGCCAGGCCCGCGGCCTCCAGCTTGGGCAGCAGGTCGTCGATCTCCTGGTCGGCCGTCCAGGCGGCGATGCGGGCGTCGAGTTCGGCTTGGTGCGCGCCACGCGCGGCATGGTCGCGGTAGCGGACATCGTCGGCCAGATCCGGCCGGCCCATCAGGTCGCAGAGCCGCCTGAACAGGGTGTCCTGGTTGGCGCCGATCAGGACCAGCTCGCCGCTCTTGGTCGGATAGACGTTCGACGGCGCGATGCCGGGCAGCACCGCCCCCGAGCGCTCGCGGACATAGCCGGTCAGGTCGTATTCGGTGATCAGGTTCTCCATCACCGTCAGCACGCTCTCATAGATCGCCACGTCGACCACCTGACCCTTGCCGGTGTGCTGGCGGGCGTGCAGGGCCATCATCACGCCGAGCGCGGCGTTCAGGCCCGACAGGCTGTCGCCGATCGAGATCCCGGCGCGCGCGGGCGGCCGGTCGGGTTCGCCGGTGATGTGGCGCAAGCCCCCCATGGCCTCGCCGACCAGGGCGTAGCCGGCGCGGCTGGCATAGGGCCCCGTCTGGCCGAAGCCCGACACCCGCGCCATGACCAGGCCCGGATTGGTCTTCGCCAGCGCCTCATAGCCCATCCCCCACTTCTCGAGGGTGCCGGGGCGGAAATTCTCGACCACCACGTCGGCCTTGGCGATCAGGGCGCGGGCGATGTTCCGGCCTTCGTCCGTACGCAGATCGACGGTGACGGATTTCTTGTTGCGGCCGATCACCGGCCACCAGGGCGACAGGCCCTGAGGCTTGGAGCGCCCCCATTGGCGCATCGGGTCGCCGACCTTGGGATCCTCCAGCTTGATGACCTCGGCGCCGAAGTCGCCCAGCACCTGACCGCAGAACGGCCCGGCGATCAGCGAGCCCATCTCGATCACCCGCAATCCGGCTAGCGGACCCTGCGTCATGCCATTCTCCCCCGCCTTCGCCGGAACCGTTCACGGCCCCGTGAGGTTTTGTTGTTCACACGACGCCGCACGCGTCGCCTGTCCACGAACCTCTAAGAAAAACGCACAGGGAAAGACAGAGCCATGAACCGTCATATCATGTTCGGCGCCGCCGCCATCGCCGCCCTCAGCTTGGCCGCCTGCGGCCAGAAGGCCGAAGAAACCAAGGGCGCCGCCACCCCGGCCGAACAGGCCGCGACCCCGGACGCCAACCCCGCCGCCACCGTCCCGACCCCGGCGGACGAGACCAAGGCCGACGTCTTCGCCATGAAGGCCGCCGATAGCGACATGTTCGAGATCGCCGCCGCCAAGCTGGCCGCCACGCGCTCGACCAATCCTTCGGTGAAGAAGTTCGCCGCCGCGATGGAAAAGGCCCACATGGCCACCAGCGCCGAGCTGAAGTCGGCCATCGCCGCCTCGGGCGCGGCCATCACCCTGCCGACCGTCCTGTCGGAAGACGCTCAGGGCAAGATCGACGACCTGACCAAGGCCGACGCCAAGGACTTCGACAAGAAGTACGCCGACGGCCAGGTCGACGCCCACCAGGCGGCTCTGAACCTGCTGCAGCGCTACGCCCAGGACGGTGACACCGCCGCCATCAAGGCCTTCGCCGCCGCCACGGCCCCGAAGGTCCAGGAGCACCTGAACATGGCCGAGGGCCTGAAGAAGGGCTTCGACACGGGCGAAGACGTCGCCAAGGCCCGTCAGTAACGCTTAGGGAATGGCGTAGGCGACCGTCGCCTTGGCGGCGGCTCGCTCGCGCCCTTCCGTCCACATCAGGACATCGGCCGTCGCGATGCGGCGGCCGAGCTTGAGCAGGGTCCCCTCGGCGTAGAGATCGCCAGGCTGGCAACCCCTCAGAAAATGAATGTTGAGCGAGGTGGTCACCGCCATGGCCACCTCGCCGATGTGCGCCAGGACCAGGGCATAGGCCGCCGTGTCCGCCAGCGTCATCAGGGTCGGTCCCGAGATCACCCCGCCCGGCCGCAACTGCCGGGTCTGATAGGGCAGCTTCAACAATACCCGTCCCGGCTCGGCCTCCAGCACGGAGGGCATGTGGTCGGGATCCGTCTCCGGAAAGGCGGACCGCAGGAACGCGTTCAGCGGGCCCGCGTCCATCCGGATCGCCGGCCCGCTCACCCGCCGACCTTGACCGTATTGTCGTCGCCGTTCCGGTCGATCACCGTGTTGTACGGATCGACGCCCGCGAACGTCGGCGCCCCGGCGGTCGTGAAGGTGAAGGTCTGGACGCCCGAGCGGATCGGCCGGCGCTCATAGAGCACCACGTTCCTGGCGTCGAAGCCCTTGTCGCCCGGCTTGGCGGTGAACAGGCCGATATCCATGGTCTCGTTCAGCGCGGCGTTGGTCTCCTTGCCCTTGCCGTCGGCGTATTTCTTCTGGGCGTCGACCGTGATGGTGACGTCGAACCTGCCGTCCGCCCGCTTCTTCACCGTCGCGCTCTTGGTCTTCAGGTCGTAGAGCGTGATCTTCTCGAACAGGTCGGTGATCAGGGCCTGCTTGTCGGCCGGGGCCTCGGCGCGCAGGGCGGTCAGGAAGTCGGTGGTGATCGGATAGGGCGCGCCCTTGAAGGCGTGGTCGGCGATCAGCTTGCGCAGGGCGCGGTTGACCGTCTCCTCGCCGATCTGGTCCTGCAGCCGGTACATGACCAGCGAGCCCTTGCGGTAATAGACATAGGGCTGGTTCTCGACCTTGTAGAGCGGCTGCTCGTCGATCACGTCGCCGCCCCGCGCGCGCAGATAGCTGTCCAGCTCGAACTTCAGGAACTTGCGGATCTGCGGCTCGCCATAGGTGTGCTTCATGACCATCAGGGCCGAGTACTGGGCGAAGGTCTCCGACAGCATCGCCCCGCCCTGCTGGTCGGCGCCGATCACCTGGTGGGCCCACCATTGGTGGCCGATCTCGTGGGCTCCGACATAGGTGACCATGTCGATCTTGGTCGGGTCGCGATAGTCGGAGATGAAGAACATCCCCTCCGACCACGGAATGGTGTTGGCGAACGACTGAGCGAACTGGGCGTAGTCCGGGAACTCCTGGAAGCGCAGCTGCCGGAACTGATACGGGCTGAAGTTGGTCCCCATATAGTCCAGCGACCGCTTCATCGCGGTCTTCATGCGCTCGATGTTCCAGGGGTGCTGGGCGTCGTAATAGACCGCCAGCTTCACGCCCTTGTAGCTCTCCTCGGCGACCTGATAGCGGGCCGACTGGATGGAGACGAACGGCATGATCGGCGCCTCTGTGACGAAGCGGGCGATGCGGCGGCCGTTCCTGACCGTGTCCGAAACCTTGTAGCCCGGCGCGATCGGGGTCTGGTCGGCCTCGGTGGTGACGGTGATGTCCGAGGTGATGAAGTCGGCGTCCTTGCGCAGGCCGTTGAACTGGCGGGACGGAACGTCGCCCAGCTTGGCCATGCGGCGCTCGGGCGGCAGGCCGTACTTGCGGCGCTTGGCGCGGTCCTGCAGCAGGCCGTCGCGGGCCATGCCCAGGATCGGCGCGATCTCCAGGTTGTTGACGAAGGTCCCGTTGTCGACGACCCGGCTTTCCTGGTCGCTGTTGGGGAAGCCCCGCTGCGAGCGCAGGGTGATGAAGCTCATCTTGCGCCGCTCGCCCGGCTGCATCGGCGTGTCGAAGGCGAAGATGCGGTAGTTGAAGCGCTCGAAGGTCTTCTTGGGTCGCGCGCCCTCGATCGACAGGCCCTTGACCGCCAGGTCACGGTCGAAGCGGACGTGGATCTCCCTCAGCGGCGCGCCCGTCTTGTTCTCGATGACGTACGAGCCCTTGGTTTCAAGGCTGGGTTCGTGCGGCTTTAGATCGACGTCGAGGGTCATGGCGACGATCTTGGGCTGCGGCGTGTTTTCGAACGGCAGCAGGGTCTTTTCGTAGTCGGCCTGCCACTTCTCGTTGTCGATCTTGGTCCGGTAGTCGTTCCAGACATTGGTGTTGACGTAGATGAACGCGCCCAGGCCGACGAAGGCGACCAGGGCGCCGCCGATCAGGAGGCCCGCGACGCCGCGCAGGCGCAGCGGCAGTCGGCGCAGACGCGGCAACAGGCGGCTCTCGGTCCCGCGCCGCCACAGGCCATAGGCCAGCACCAGCAGCACCACCGCGAAGGCCGTCCAGTAGGCCCGCAGCCACCAGGCCCCGATCCAGAACTTGCCCAGGCCGTTCATGTCCGAGAACGGCGTGTCGGTGGTCGAGCCGTAGTTGTAGAGCTTGTGCTCGAAGCCCAGGTTCACGAAGGTGATCGTGGTGACCAGATAGATCACCATCAGGCCCCAGCCGACGAATTTGTGCGGGCTGATCGCCTGCAGGAACACCGCCAGCACGGCCAGCAGGATCCAGTCCACCGCCTGCGGCAGCACGTACCAGATCAGGTACTTGTCGAGCTCCAGCTTGAAATAGCCGTGGAAGATCTGGCTGAGGATGGCGGCGAGCACGCTGACCAGCAGGGTCGAGACCAGGACGAGGCTGATGGCCAGGGTCTTGGGCGCCACGAAGGCCCAGTCGGGCACGGGGGTGGCGTCGATGATCTCGTGAGTCTTGCGCTCGCGCTCGCGCCAGACCAGCTCGCCGGAATAGTAGATGGCGATGATCATCGGGATCAGACCGAACGAGCCCAGAAGCGGGCTCAACAGCACGCGGGTGACCGGATAGATCACCCCGCCATAGCGGCCGGCGTCGGTGGCGAACCACAGGGCGCCCATGGCGTTGGCCAGCCCCAGGAACAGCAGCACGAAATAGGCCGGGCTCTTGAACACCTGGCCCATGTCCAGGCGCGTGCGGACCACAAGTTGGGCCCAGGCCGTGGCGCGGTCGAATTTCGGTTGCGGCAGCGGACCAGCGATCAGAACCGGCGCGGCCTTGTCCTCGGCCTTGCCCTTCTTGACCTTGGCTTGCCCCGAAAGATCGGCCGACTGAAAGCGGAACAGGCTGTAGGCCAGCGTCAGGAAGCCGGCCGACAGCACGACCGCCAGTGCGCGGTTGAACAGCAGCGCCCCGGCCAATGGCGGGATCACGGTGTTGCGCTCGCTGGCGGTCCAGTACTTGGTCGCCAGGCCGTAGGCCGCGGTGCCCATCGGCTCCCAGTAGGCGGCGATCTTCTCGAACTCGGGCTTGTCCAGCGCGATGTTGGCGATGATCCACAGCACCATGAAGGCGACCACGCCGACATAGGTCCACATCATCGAGCGGGTGATCGTGGCCAGGGCGAAGAACAACGCCGAGGTCAGCAGGATCGACGGCAGGGCCAGGGCGAAATAGGAAAACAGGTAGGCGTGCAGGTCATTCGGGCCCAGGCGCTCGGGGTCGATCCACGGCATGAACGAGCCGATGAAGATCGCCAGCGGCACGGCCAGGAACGAGATCGCCGCCGCCAGGAAGGCCCCGGTGAACCGGCCGTACAGATAGTCGAACTTGCGGATCCGCGTGGAGCGCAGGATCGGCCCGAAGCCCGTCTCGTCGTCGCGCACCACCACGTTGGCCACGAAGGCCGTGGTCACGAACATGTAGAAGATCGACAGGATCAGGTGGGTCTGGGCGATCGCGAACGGGGCGTTCTTGTGGATGTTGCCGCCGCCGCCGATGCGGATCTGGTCGATCGTCGCCGCCCCGAAGGTCAGCAGGAAGAAGATGACCGCCACCACCCAGAAGACGGGCGACTTCAGCTGGTAGCGGAGTTCGAAGCCCGCGATCTTGCGAAACATGCCGTCGCTCCCCGTCAGGCCGCCCGCCGGGTGGTCGAGAGGGTGGAGAAGTAGACGTCCTCCAGCCCGCCCTCGACCGGCGTGAAGCCATTGCCGGGATTATCGTCCGACAGGATGTGGATGACCGTGCGGCCGGCTAACAGGCGCGTGGAGATGACCTTGTACTGGGCCTTGGCGGCCTCCAACTCGGTCTTGTCGATCAGCTTCTTCCAGATCCGGCCCTTCAGCTGGCCGACCAGGTCCATCGGCGCGCCTTCGCGCACGATGCGGCCGTCGCAGATGATGGCCATGGCCGGGCAGAGATCCGAGACGTCCTCGACGATGTGGGTCGACAGGATCACCACCACGTTCTCGCCGATCTCGGCCAGCAGGTTCAGGAAGCGGTTGCGCTCCTCGGGGTCGAGGCCCGCCGTGGGTTCGTCGACGATGATCAGGCGCGGATCGCCGATCAGGGCCTGAGCGATGCCGAAGCGCTGGCGCATCCCGCCCGAGAAGCCGGCGATGGCCTTCTTGCGCACGTTCCACAGATTGACCTGGTTCAGCAGGTTTTCGACGGTTTCCTTGCGATCCTTGGCGTTGGCGATGCCCTTCAGCACCGCCATATGGTCGAGCATGTCGTAGGCCGAGACCCGCGGATAGACGCCGAAATCCTGCGGCAGGTAGCCCAGCGTCTTGCGCAGTTCCTCGGGGGTCTTCAGCACGTCGATGTCGCCGAAGCGGATATGGCCCGAGGTCGGGGCCTGCAAGGTGGCGATGGTGCGCATCAGGGTCGACTTGCCGGCGCCGTTCGGGCCCAGCAGGCCGTACATGCCGCGCGGGATCGTCAGGCTGACCTCGTCCAGGGCCCGCGTGCCGTTGCCGTAGACATGGGTCAGGTTCTCGATGATCAGCATGAACAGCCCCCAGATAAAAAACGCGCCCACTACCCCATGGCCGACATGACTCGACGGCGACGATCGGGGCAAGTGAAAGAACGTTTAAGCCAAGGGTTCAACCGCGGGATTTCTAAACAGCGACCACTTTGCGGCTCTTGGGGTTCGCCGGCGCTGTTTGAACCGCACGGGGGTTTTGGGCGGCGGCTTTTGGGTCTAAACGAAGCGCCATGACGACCTACGCCTTTCCCCCGCACGCCATTCCGACGGTCCCGGTGGAGGGATCGAACGCGGTCTTCCCGGTCCGCCGGATCCTCTGCGTGGGGCGCAACTACGCCGCTCACGCCCGTGAGATGGGCGCCGACACCCGAGATCCGCCGTTCTTCTTCAGCAAGCCCGCCGACGCGGTGGCGCCGCTGAAGGGCGAGATCGCCTATCCGCCGGCGACCAGCGACCTGCATCACGAGATCGAACTGGTCGTGGCCCTGAAGAGCGGCGGCGCGAACCTGACGCCCGATCAAGCGCTTGAGGCCGTGTTCGGCTACGCGGTCGGCGTCGACCTGACCCGCCGCGACCTGCAAGGCGCGGCCAAGGCCAAGGGTCATCCCTGGGAGGCCGGCAAGGCCTTCGACGAAAGCGCGCCGATCACCGCCATCCGCGTGATGGACGCCCCGCCGCCCGAGGCCGCCGTCACCCTGTCGGTCAACGGCCAGGAACGCCAGCGTGGCGAGGTCGGCGACATGATCTGGAACGTCGCCGAGGTCATCGCCAAGGCCAGCGAACTCTGGACCCTGGCGGCCGGCGACCTGATCTTCACCGGCACCCCCGAAGGCGTCGGCGCCATCGCCCGCGGCGACAAGGTCGTCGGCGAGGTCGAAGGCGTCGGACGTCTTGAGTTCACGCTCGTCTAGGAGAACGCTTCGATGAAGCTGGTCCTGCACAGCGCCAAGCGCGCCAGCGCGCCCTATCGGGTGCGCATCGGCCTTAACCTCAAGGGCCTTCCCTACGAGCTGCGCCCCGTCGACCTGGTGGCCAACGCCCATCACGAGGCCAGCTATCGCGCGCTCAACGCCCAGGCCCTGGTGCCCACGCTCGAGGTCGATGGCCGGCCGCTGACCCAGAGCCTGGCCATCCTGGAATGGCTGGACGAGGTCTCGCCCGAGCCCGCCCTGTTGCCGCACACCGCCTATGAACGGGCCATCGTGCGCGGCATGGCCGAGATCATCGCCTGCGACATCCATCCGCTGAACAATCTGCGCGTCCTGCGCCAGCTGACCGCGCTGGAGATCGGCGAGACCGACCGCAACGCCTGGGTCGCCCGCTGGATCAGCGACGGCTTCCGGGCCCTGGAGCCGATGGTCGCCGCGCATTCCGGCGGCTTCGCCTATGGCGACGCGCCGGGTCTGGTCGACTGTCTGCTGGTGCCGCAGGTGTTCAACGCCGGCCGGTTCAACGTCGACCTGTCGCCGTTCCCGGCGATCACCAACGCCGCCGCCCGCGCGGCCAGGCACCCGGCCATCGAAGCCGCCCACCCCGACCACCAACCGGAGCGCTAGATGCTTGAGGACCTGAAAGCCAACAACGCCGCCTGGTCGGAACGCAAGACCCAGGTCGATCCGGAGTTCTTCAAGCGCCTGGAAGGCCAGCAGAGCCCGGAATATCTCTGGATCGGCTGCAGCGACAGCCGCGTACCGGCCAACGAGATCGTCGGCCTGGATCCGGGCGAACTGTTCGTCCACCGCAACGTCGCCAACCTCGCCCCGCCGCAGGACGCCAACTACCTGTCCGTTCTGCAGTTCGCGGTCGAGGTGCTGAAGGTCAAGCATGTCATGGTCGTGGGCCACTATGGCTGCGGCGGCGTGGCGGCGGCCATCGACGGCCAGCGCCGGGGCCTGGTCGACCACTGGCTGCACCCGATCCGCGAGATCCACGCCGAGCACAAGCACGAACTGGAAGCGATCCCCGAGCAGCGCGCCATGCTCGACCGCCTGACCGAGCTGAACGTCGCCCGCCAGGTCCGCAACGTGGCCGCCGACGTCTTCGTCCAGGACGCCTGGGCGCGCGGCCAGGACCTGTCGGTGCACGGCTGGGTCTATTCGTTGCACGACGGCCTGGTGAACGATCTCAACATCGGCATCAGCAGCCTGGCGGACTACGAGCGGATGATGGCGAACTCTAACCGCCCGTAGAATCTAACTCAAAACGGACATCTCATACTTGTCATCCCGGCCGCAGCGAAGCGGAGAGCCGGGACCCAGGGGCGACCGCACTGGGCTTGACCCCTGGGTCCCGGACAGCGCTACGCGCTTCCGGGATGACAGGAATAGCTATTTGATCCGCACCCGCGCCTGGGCCTTGCGCCCTTGCGCGTCGACCACCGACAGCTTGTAGAAGCCCGGCGCGGCCGGCCTCCAGATCGCGCGGCCGCTGACCGGATCCAGGCCCAGCGGCCGGCCTTCCACGTACCAGGTCAGGCCCTCGCCCTCGGCGGCCAGCACCAGGCCCCGCCCCCGGGCGCCCAGGGCGTCGACCTGCACCGACGCGCCGTCGGGCGGGAAGATCAGGCGCGGGCCTTCGTCGGCGGCGCGCAGTTTCTGCAAGGCCAGCGGCGCCAGCTTCGGCGCGATCGGGCGCGGCGCCGAGGACTGGGTTCCGATGGCGTCGGCGACATCGAACAGCAGCGGCAGGGCCGCGTCGCGCCCCGTCAGACCCCCGCGCGCGCCGCCGTCGGCCCGGCCCGTCCAGACCAGGATCGCATAGCCGCCGACCACCCCGGCCGCCACCGCGTCGCGGAAGCCGTACGAGGTGCCGGTCTTGAACGCCATCGACGGCCCGCCGCGCGTCAGGGCCGAGGGCGCGCGGCCGCGCGGCGCCGGGGCTTCGCGGAGAATATCGAGCACCTGCCGCGCCGCCTCGGGGCGGACCAGGCGCGTTCCCACCGAGCGCTCGCGCTCCTTGGCGTCCTCTTCCGTCCAGGCCAGCGGCTTGGCGATCCCGCCGTCGCCCAGCGCGGCATAGAGCATGACGAGGTCGCGCCAGGTGATGCCTTCGCCGCCCAGCGCCAGGGCGAGGCCGGCTTCCTTCAGCTGCGCCTTAGGCCGCGCCAGGTGCGCGCCGGCGGCCTCGATGCGGCCGGCGAAGGCCTCGGGACCCAGCTTCTCCAGGGTGGCGACGGCCGGCACGTTCAGCGAGTGAGCCAGGGCCTCGCGCACCGTGACCTTGTCGTGGAACACCCGGTCGAAGTTCTCGGGCTGGTAGTCGGCGAAGCGGGTGGCGTTGTCCTGCAGCTGGGTGTCGGGCGCGACCAGACCGTCGTCCATGGCCATGGCGTAGATAAACGGCTTCAGGGCCGAGCCCGGCGAACGCAGGGCGCGGGTCATGTCGACCCACCCTCCCGCCCGGTCGCGGCCGGCGGAACCGACAGCGGCGCGGACGGCGCGGTTCTTGATCTCGACCACCAGGATGGCGGCGGTGGCGTCGGGGCCCTGAGTGCCCGCCACGGCGGCGGCCATGGGCTCCAGCCGCGACTGCAGGTCGGCGTCCAGGGTCGAGACCACGCTGGCCTGACCTTGCGGAGCATCGCGGGCCAGCTCGCCCGCCGCGTGCCAGGCCAGGGTCGGGAACGGCGCGCGGCGGGGCAGCGGCTCGTTCTCGGCCTCGAAGGCGGCCGCCTCCGTGATCGTGCGGGAACGAATGAGCTTGTCGAGCACCGCGCGCCGGGCGGCCTTGGCGGCGTCGGGACGACGGTCGGGACGACGGGCCTCGGGCGACTGCGGCAGGGCGATCAGCAGGGCCTGCTCGCCGTCGGTCAGGCTGGACGGCTCGTGGCCGAAATAGCTGAGGCTGGCCGCCCGCGCCCCTTCCAGATTACCGCCATAGGGCGCCAGGGTCAGATACAGCGCCAGGATCTCGCGCTTCGACAGTCGCGACTCCAGCTGCACGGCGCGGACCATCTCGATCAGCTTCGAGCCGAGATTGCGCGGGCGCGGCTCCAGCAGGCGCGCGGTCTGCATGGTCAGGGTCGAGGCGCCGGAGCTGACCCGGCCATGGATCACCGCCGAGCCGATGGCGCGGACCAGCGACAGCGGATCGACGCCCAGATGCCACCAGAACCGCGCGTCCTCGGTGCGGATCAGGCGCTTCTGGAAGGTCGGGTCGGTGCGCGAGAGATCGGCGCGGATCCGCCAGCGGCCATCCTCGACCGGCAGGGCCCGCAGCCAGGCGCCGCGACGATCCAGGGTGACCGGCGAGGAATGCTTGGCGCGGGTCATGTCCGGCGGGAACGCGGCGCTGAGGGCGGCGAGGATGATCTCGGCGGCGAGCACGCCGACGAGGACCTTGGTCAGGCGGGGAACGCGTTTCGCCTCATCCCCCAAAAATCCAAACCTTGTCATCCCGGCCGCAGCGCAGCGGAGAGCCGGGCCCCAGGAGCGACCGCGCTGCGTCGGCCCCTGGGTCCCGGGCCGGCCTGCGGCCGCCCGGGATGACAAGGATAGCTACGCGTCACCAAAGCTCGGCCCCTACTGCCCCGGCGCGATCGTCGCGCGCGAGGCTTCCGACCGCGCGTTCACCGCCGGGCGGTACATGTCCTTGGCCACGGCGCCGGGCAGGAAGAAGCTCCCCGGCGTCACGGCCCGGGTCACATAGGCCAGGGCGAAGCTCTTGTTCCCTTCCAGGTCCAGCGCGGCGATGAACCGGTCGTCGCGGCTTTCCTGGACGTCGGCGGCGGTCAGCTCGCCGAGGAACTTGAACGGACCGTTCTGGGCGTCGTCGGCGCCCAGCGTCGTCTCGATCTCGAAACCGGCCGGCAGGGCGTCGTCGACCACCAGGGCGGTCGAGCGGGCCTGCATCGAGCGTCCGGAGACCAGCACGATGATCCGGTCGCCCTGGCGGATGGTCGCCGGATCGATCGCGCCGCCGCCCATCGACAGCAGGCGCTTGGACACCGACAGACCGCTGGCCGAGGCGCCCGGGGCCGAGACCGGCGTGCCGCGCACGCTGACCGTCCGCCACAGGGCGCCCTTGCCGGCGTTGACGAAGTGGGCGTCGGCCAGCTTGCCCACCGCCCAGCGCGGCGCGCCGCCGGCCGGGGGCAGCGGGTTGGCGCCCGTCGCGTTGATCGAGATCGGACCCGAGGTCTGGATCAGGGCGTTGGCCGCGTGCAGCAGCGCCGCCTGTTCCTGGGTGTTCAGGGCGTCCGGATCCTTGCTGACGTTCTCCAGCCGGCCTTGCAGCTGGCGGGCGACGTCCATCATGCCGGACTCGGCGGCCAGGGCGGTCAGCACGGCCGTGTCGCGCAGCGGCGTCTGGTACCAGTCCTGCTCGTCCTTGTAGCCCAGGCTCGACACCGCCTGACGCATGGCCGAGCGGGCGCGGGCGTTGTCGCCCATCCGGGCCAGGCCGGCGGCGACATAGGCCTTGGCGATCGGCTGGGCCTCGTCCTTCATCTGCACGTCATGCCACCAGCGCAGGCGGGCGAGATCGCCCTTGCCGGCCTTGGCCATCACATAGAGGGCGTAGGCAGAGGCGCGGCGGCGCATGCGTTCGGTCGCCTTCTTCGAGGCGTCCTCGTTGCTGGCCCACCAGCCCGGATATTCCATGCGATAGGCGACCGACGAGAAGCCCTCGGGACGGCTGACCTGGCGCATGGCGCCGACCGCCTTGTCGATGGCGTTGTCGGGCACGGCGACGCCCTGCGCCTTCGCCTCCAGCAGGAAGTCGACGACATAGGCGCCGAGCCACGGATCAGCCTCGCCGTCGCCGACCCGCCACAGGCCGAAAGCGCCGTCCAGGGTCTGGCGATCCAGCAGCTTGCCCACCGCGCCTGCGAGAGCCGCCGGCGTGCGCTTCAGCTTCGGATCGGTCGAGAAGGTCTGGGCGTAGAGCAGCGGATAGGCGGTCGAGACCAGCTGCTCGGTGCAGCCGTACGGATAGCGTTGCAGCGCCACCGCGATCGCCGAGGGATCGAAGCCCCGGATCGGCGAGTAGCTGACCTGCAGCGTCACGTCGCCCGCCGCCAGGCCCGACAGCAGCTGGTACGAGGGCGTGTAGCTCTCGCCCGGCTTCTGAACCTCGGTGGTGGTGCGCACGATGTCGCCCCAGCCGAGACGGGTCTGGATCGGGTAGTCCTTCTGGGTCGCGAAGCCCGGGCCGGCGACCTTGAAGCCGATCTTGCCGATGCCCGTCACATCGGGCGCCAGGAAGGGGATCTTCTCGGCGATGCGCTGGCCCAGGATCAGCTGGAACACCTTCTTGAAGGCCACCTTCAGCCCGTTGGTCGAGAAGGCCTCGGCCGTATAGGCGCCCGGCTTGCCCTCGACATTGTGCAGCTCCAGCGTGGCGTAGGCCTGGTCGCCCGGGGCCAGGAAGCGCGGCAGGTTCAGGTCGGCCACCACCGGCTGGCGCACGGTCAGCGGCTTGGAGGCCGAGCCGACGGCCGTGTCGGTCCAGGCCACGGCCTGGATGCGCAGCTCGCCGTTGAAGTCGGCGGCCGGCAGCTTGATCACCGCCTTGCCGTCGAGACCGGTCTCCACGATCCCGGACCACAGGGCCACGGTCTTGATCGGCGTGGTGGTCAGACCCTCGCCGCCGACCTCGTCGCCGCCGAAGTTCACATTGGCCGGCGCGCCCAGGTTGGGGTCGAGCAGGCGGCCGTAGTCGTCGCGATAGTTCAGGGTCAGGGCGCGCTTGCCGAAGTACCACTTCACCGGATCGGGACTGTCCTGGTGGGTCAGGCGCAGGATGCCTTCATCCACCGCGGCGATGGTGACCTTAGCCTTCTGCCCAAAGCCCAGGCCGCTCACCTTCACCGGAATCTCGACCGGCGCCTTGCTGTCGATCTTGCTCGGCGTGCCGAGGTCGACCGTCAGCTTGCGGTTCTTGGGATCGATCGGGACATAGACCAGGCCCAGGGCGCGGCGCGGCTTGGGCGAGGCGACCGGGTCGCGCGGCTGGATGACGCTGACCATCACATAGGCCCCGCCGCCCCAGGCGGCCGAGGTCTTCAGGCGCACGGTCGCCCCCTTTTCGCCGACGCTGACGGTCTTGAGATCGATCAGGCGATCGGTGGCGACCGCGATCTGCGCTTCCCCGGCATAGGGCGGCTTCAGCGTGATCTCGACCGTATCGCCCTGGGCGTAGGTCTGGGTTCCGGCGGACACGCGGACCACGTCCGGCGCCTCGCCTTCACGGGCCGGAGCGCCCCAGCCCGCCGAGAAGCGGGTGACGGTCCTGGCGCCGTCCGCGCCCTCGACCTCGAGGCGGTAATCGCCCCAGCCGAGACGGCGGGTGAACTTGGCCGGCGAACCGGCGCCAATATTGACCTGCGCCTTGGCCACGATGGCGTCGCGGCTGCTGCGCCGCCACTGCCAGCGGCCGTTCTGCTGGAACCAGTCATAGTCCCAGCGCTCGGCCACCAGGGTGTAGGTCGCGGTCGCGCCGATGCGCTGGCCGGCGGCGTTGACGGCGATGATATCGAGGCTGACGGGCGGATCGCCCTTGCCGGCCTCGCCCTGGTCGACCTTGACGCCGTAATAGATCGCCTTCGGACGCACCTTCAGCTCCAGCCCCTCGCGGACCGGACGGCCGCCGGGCTCGAACACCGAGGCGGTGACCGAGGCGACCAACGGCTGGGCGGTGTCGCCGGCGTCGGTGGTGGACACCGACAGGATCGCGTGGCCTTCGCCGTCGGTGACGGTCGAGCCGAGATCCAGATACTTCTCGTCGAACGGCTTCCCCTGGTCGCCCCATTCGAAGCCCTTGTAGGCCGGGAACGGGTCGGTATCGGCGCGCAGGCGGGCCTCGCCCTGGGTCTGCAGACCCGCGCCCGGCGCGCCGTAGAGGAAGCGGGCCGAGACGTCGACCTTGCGGGCCTCGCCGGCGCCGAGGGCGACGGAGTCCTGACCCGTGGCGGTGACCGCCAGGCGCTGCGGCGCGAAGTCCTCGACCGAGAAGCTCAAGCTGCCGGTCGCCTCCTCGATGCCCTCGATATGCAGCTCGGCGGTCCAGCGGCCGCGCGGGGCCGATCGCGGCAGAGCGATATCGGCCAGCACGGCGCCGGCATTGGCCTGGCCGAACGGATAGCGCTTGAACTCGACGCCCGACGGCCGCTTGACGAGGATCTCGCCCTTGCGGTCGCTGACCGCTTTCGCCATCCGGTCGCGGACCATGGCCGTCAGGTGGACGGTCTCGCCGGGCCGGTAGATGCCGCGGTCGGCATAGAGATAGCCGTCGATATCGGCCGCCACGCTGCGTCCGTCGACGCCGCCCTCGGTGCGGCCGCCCACGCCCTGCTTGGACAGGTCGACCGGCGAGCGGTCCAGATCCAGCACGGCCAGGTCGCCTTGCGGGCCATAGGCCATGACCATCTTGGCGCGCTCGGCGCCCTGGCCCTTCAGCAGCGGGCGCAGGAAGCGGACGCGGCCGTCGGCGTCGCTCTTGGCCTCGGCCAGCGGCTCGCCGTCGGCGGCGACCAGATTGACGTTCACGCCCGACAGGGTCTTGGCGCTCTTCAGCGAGCGGACCACGACGTCCAGGCTCTCCGAGCCGTCATAGGCGAGCATGGCCATGTCGGTGAACACGATCCAGCGGCGGGCCTGGGCCGGGTTGTTCTCGCTGTCGTCCGGATCGCGGCCCCCCGAGGCGTCGCGCGCCTTGATGACATAGGCGCCGGCCTTCATCTCCTTCAGCACCGCGCCCAGCGGGAAGACGGTGGTGGCCTTCTGGCCGGTCGCGCCGCCGGTGACCTGCACCACGCCCTTCCAGACCCGGCGGCCGTCGTCGCCCACGGCGTCCTCGCCATAGTCGCCAGCCCAGTCGCCCTCGCCGGTCGGATCCGGAGCGGTGATCGACTTGCGGACCAGGTTGCGGTCCGGCACGCGCCAGACCTCGATGGCCAGGGCCTGGACGTTGATCGTCTCGATGCCGACGCCGTCGGACTCCTCGCGCGGCAGGATCACGCCGTCGCCGGCGAAGCCGACATAAGGAGGCTTCTCGCCGAACGTGAAGTCGACGTCGGCATTGGCGGCGAGCGTCTCGCCGCCCTTGGCGGGCAGGCCCTTGAGCAGGGTGATTCGGTGGTCGGTGAAACCGACGCCGCCCAGGCACAGCTCGTCGCCCTTGACCCGCACCGAGGGCTGGCGGCCGAGGTCCGGTGAGACCAGCACGAAGTCGGCATAGGACTTGGACGGATCCAGATCCTTGCTCATGCGGATACAGGCCAGCGGATCGGGACCGCTACTGTCGACCCGGGTCTGCCAGACCGCGAAACCGTCGGGCTTGGGGATGCCGCGACGCGGCGCGTTGGCGCCGCGCGGCTTGCCGAACAGCGACCAGGCCTCGCCCTTGACCGCCGTCGCGCCGGCCGGCTTGCCGCCGCCGAAGAACAGACCGCCCTTGCCGACCGCGAAGCCGCCGCCGAAACCGAGGATCAGCGACCCGGCGACGGCGATCGCCACCGGGCCCTTCAGCGCGGCGGGCCAGCGTTCCGACACGGTTCGACGAAAGCCGTCCCAGCGATCGCGCCAGGCGTTTTGCCGGGGACCTTGGATGTCGGGACCGCCTTCCGGCGGCGTCTCGTCCGTCGACATCCGTTGTCTCCCACTGATTTGCGCTTGGTTCAGGCGAATTGAACCTAAGCGCGATCAGGGGTCAACGGCGGTCGAATGACAGTGTCACGACCAATGCTCAAGCTTGCGGGCGATTGCTCAGCGTCACTCGCCCCGCCAAAGCGGCGACGCTCGCTTTAAGCGTCGAACGCCACCACGCCCGTGGAGAGGTCGTAGCAGGCCGAGACGACCTTCAGCCGCCCCTCCTCGATCCGCTCGGCCAGGACGCCGTCGGCGACCTTCAGGCGGCCGGCGATGTCGCGGACATTGCGGCGGATGGCGGCGTCCTGCAGGTCGGCCGGATGGGTTTCGTCGGCCTCGAGCACGGCCGGGATGATCGGCAGCACCATCTCGTACAGCGCCCCGTGCAGGTCGGCGTGCTTCTTGGCGACGTCGACCGCCGCGCCGACCGCGCCGCACTTGGTGTGGCCCAGCACGACGATCAGCGGCGCGCCCAGGTGCTCGACGGCGTAGACGATCGAGCCCAGCCCCTCGCGGCCGACGGTCGAGCCGGCCACGCGGACGACGAACAGCTCGCCCAGATTGCAGTCGAAGATCAGTTCCGGCGCGGCGCGGCTGTCGGCGCAGCCGATCACCACCGCGAACGGCTTCTGGCCCTTGGACAGCTCGGCCACGCGCGCCAGGGTCGGCAGGATCAGATTGGCGCCGCCGCGGGCGAAGATGGCGTTACCGTGCTTCAGGCGGCCCAGCGCCTCGTCGGGCGCGACCTCTTGTCCGGGCTCGGCGTGCCCGGCCGGGGCGTGAGCGGGCTCGGCCTCCAGCGGCTTGACGCTGGCCATGGCCTTGTCGAGCGCGGCCTTGTCGCTGGCCTGGTGCTTCAGGGCGCTGGAGGTCCGGCGGCCCTTCTTGCTCAGCAGACTGGGATGGGCCGGGCCGTCACCTTCGGCGAAAGCCAGGGCCGGCGCGGCCAGGCCCGCCAGGGCGCCCAGTAGAAGTCGTCTCGAAACCATTTCGTCCCCCGACGCGGTTTGATGTCGGCGAGGAACTTAGCCGGTCGAAGTTAACCGGGATTAACAGCAGTCCGAAACTTCACAGCGGCAGTTCGACGCGCTTAACGACAGTGCGCATGGCGATACTGCTGCTGACGCGCACCACGCCGGGGATTCGGGTCAGCTCCTGGGCGTGGACCCGCTCCAGGTCGTCGACGTCTCGGACCACCAGGCGCAGCAGGTAGTCCGAGCCGCCGGTCATCAGGTAGCACTCGGCCACCTCGCGCACATTGGCGATGGCCTTCTCGAAGGCGCTCAGCGCGGCTTCCGCCTGCGACGACAGGGTCACCGTCACGAAGACGCTGAGCGGCAGGCCCACGGCCCGCTCGTCGATCACCGCCGCATAACGCCCGATGACCCCCGCCTCCTCCAGCGCCCGCACGCGACGCAGGCACGCGGACTCGGAAAGATTCACCGCCTCACCCATTTCCACATAGCTGGCGCGGCCCCGCCGTTGCAGCAGGCGGAGAAGCTTCCGGTCGAAGCTGTCGAGGTTGACGGGAGGTTTCTTCACCTGAACATACCCTTCACGCAGGATTCCTGCATACCACGGTTCTAGTTGCATGAAATCCCCAGGGAACCTGCGGGCCGCGAGGCGTAAACCGGCGTCAAATCGCTTTTGGAGGAAAGCACCATGCGCGTAGGCGTCCCTTCCGAGATCAAGCCGGGCGAACACCGGGTGGGCCTGACCCCCACGGCCGTCCGTGAATATGTCGGCCACGGCCACACCGTCCTCGTCCAGTCGGGCGCGGGCCTGGGCGCCGGCTATGCCGACGACGTGTATGTGAAGGCCGGCGCGACCATCGCCCCGGACGCCGCCGCCGTCTTCGCCGGCGCGGACATGATCGTTAAGGTCAAGGAACCGCAGAAGGTCGAGTGGGAAAAGCTCGAGCCGCGCCACATCCTCTTCACCTACCTGCACCTGGCGCCCGATCCGGCCCAGACCGAAGGCCTGCTGAAGAGCGGTTGCGCGGCCATCGCCTATGAGACCGTCACCGACGCGCGAGGCGGCCTGCCGCTGCTGGCCCCGATGTCGGAAGTGGCCGGCCGGATCGCCGTGTTCTCGGCGGCCGAGACCCTGCTGAAGCACAATGGCGGCATGGGCCTGCTGCTCTGCGGCGTTCCCGGCGTGCCCCCGGCCCGCGTGGTCGTGCTGGGCGGCGGCGTGGTCGGCAGCAACGCCGCCCGCATGGCCGCCGGTCTGGGCGCCGAGGTCGTGGTGCTGGAACGCTCGATCCCGCGCATGCGCGAGCTGGACGACCTGTATCAGGGCCGCATCCTGACCCGCTATTCGACCTTCGCCGCCGTCGAGGACGAGATCCTCAAGGCCGACGTGATCATCGGCGCGGTGCTCACCGCCGGCGCGGCCGCGCCGAAACTGGTGCGTCGCGAGCACCTGAAGCAGATGAAGCCGGGCTCGGTGCTGGTCGACGTCTCGATCGATCAGGGCGGCTGCTTCGAGACCAGCAGGCCGACCACCCATGCCGAACCGACCTACACCGTCGACGGCGTCGTCCACTACTGCGTGGCCAACATGCCGGGCGCGGCGCCGCGCACCTCGTCGGAAGCCCTGGGCAACGCCACCCTGCCGTTCGGCCTGGCCCTGGCCGACAAGGGCCTGGACGCCCTGAAGACCAACATCCACTTGGCGCGCGGCCTGAACGTCCTGAACGGCGAGCTGACCCACCCGGCCGTGGCCGAGGCGCTGGGCAAGACCTCGGTCGATCCCTACGGGGCCTGGAAGTAGGCCAAACCCCAACTCCGATCTTCCCGGCGAAGGCCGGGACCCAGATCGTAAGGCTGTGAGGCGCATGCAAAGACGCCCGCGATCCTCTCCGGACCGCGGGCGCTCTTGCATCTGGGGCCCCGGCTTTCGCCGGAGAGAACGGAATTTAAGTCACGCCGCGAAGCGCGCGATGTCCAGGCGGCTCTCGACCATGTCCAGCACGTCGGTCATCCGGAAGTCCGGGTCGACCGGGTGCAGGGCGTCGTAGACCGAGCGCGCGAAGGCCAGGTCGGCGGCGGTCTTGACCCGCCAGTCCAGGCGTGACCAGTCGCGCGGGGCCTTCAGATGGGCCTGGCTCCAGCGCTGGGGCTGCTCGCGGATGGCGGCGGTCGGCGAGATGCGGGCCGTCGGGTCGCGCTCCTCGGCGGCGGCGGCCCGCAGCGCGCTGGCCGTGATCACCTCGACCTCAAGACCGGCCGGGAAGGTGCGATGCACGCGGTTGGACGTGTAGTCGGCGCCGCTGGACAGGGCCATGCGCACGGCGTCGTCGATGATCCCCGGGTCCATGAACGGCGCGTCGCCCTTCAGGCGGACCACGTGGCTGACCGCGCTGATCGCCTCGGCGCAGCGAGCGATACTGGCCAGAATGTCGGCGCCGGTTCCGCGATGGACGGTATGGCCGCGCGAGACCAGGAAGCCGGCCAGGGCGTCGTCGACCGTCTCGTTGCTGGTCGCCACGATGATCTTGGACAGGCAGCGGGCGCCGCGCAGGCGCTCCAACTGGCGCACGATCATCGGCTCGCCCCGCAGGGTGGCCATCGACTTGCCCGGCAGTCGGGACGAACCCATGCGGGCCTGAAGCACGGCGAGGATCATGACGCGTCTCCCTTCGTTGGGATCAAGCTAGAGCATACTCATAAAACTCAAGTGAATCAGAAGCTTACACGACCTTAATCGACAAGCTTAATTGTCGCTGAAGAGGCGTGCGAACAGGCGGCCTATCCAGCCGTCGTCACTGTCGCAGCTGATTCCAGGTGTGGATCAGGCGACCCAACGTCGCGGGTCGAGCGCGACGGGATCGTCGATCGCCATCTCGTCCCAGTCGAGGTCCGGCGGCGGGCTGGAGGCCGCGGCGACCACGGCCGACAGCTCGGCGGCCGAGTTGACGCCGACCAGCACGGCCGAGCCTTCCGGACGCGACAGGGCGAAGCCCAGGGCGGCCTGGAGCGGATCCGAGCGGCCCTCGGCGATCATCCGGCGCACGCGCGACAGGCGGCCCGAGGCGCCTTTCAGCTGGGCCGGAACGCGATCGGGCGGCAGGAACAGCAGGCCATTCAGGAAGATCGAGCGCAGGTGGACCTCGACGCCCATGCCGGCGATGCGTTGCAGCGAGCCATCGGCCAGCAGGCGCTGGTCGAGCAGGCTGGCCGGAGCCTGCAGGATATCGGGCTTGAAGCGACGGGCGACGCCGACCGGGTCGTCCGTGGCGTGGGCGGCGATGCCGATCTTGGCGAACAGGCCCTGGTCCTTGAGGCGCAGCAGCCGATCCCAGAGGGCCGCGCCGTGCGCGCCGAACAGTTCCGAGGGCGAGTGGACGACGATCGAATCGGCGCGCTCGACGCCGATTCGGCGCAGGGCGGCGCGAGCCTCGGTCTCGACATGGTCGGGCCCGCGATCGGCGCGGGCCGTGGCCAGGCAGACGCGGAAGGGCACCGGGCGCGGGATCAGGTCGCCCAGCAGGGTCTCGGCGCGGCCGAACAGGCCCGAGGCGTCGAGCACCGACAGGCGGGCGCGGGCGGCGATATTGAGAATGTCGCGCGCTTCGGCTTCGGGCGAGCGACCACGCGGCGCCGACGAGCTACCGCCGTCGAGGCCGAACTGGGCCGCAGCCAAACCGAGTTTTGAGACCGAAATGGACATCGCCATCCGTGCGCGAAAACATCAACAGACCGCGACGGTACGCGCCAAGGTTTGAACATCCGGTTTCTGGAACCTTGCCGAGGGGTTAAAGTCACCCCGATGACGACTGACCGCTCAGACGACGCCAATGCCGACCCATGGCCCATGCACGGCATGGCCGACGACGCCCGTCCCGCCTTGGCGGCGGCGCTTTGCCGAGGGCCGGCGGCCCTGGCCACCATCATCGCCCTGGGCGACGGCGGACCCCGTCCGGTCGGCGCCCAGATGGTGTTCGGCGAAAATATTCTTTCGGGTTTTTTGTCGGGCGGCTGCATAGAGGCCGATGTCGAGGTCCATGCGCGGGCCTGCCTGGCCGACGGCCAACCGCGGCGCCTCGTCTATGGCGAAGGCAGCCCCTGGCCGGACATCCGCCTGCTGTGCGGCGCGCGGATCGAGATCCTGGTCGAGAAGATCGAGCCCGACGACCCGGCCGCCCGGACCTTGCTGGACCTGGCCGAGGCCCGCGCGCCCGCCTTCTGGATCACCGACGGCGCGCGACGGCTGTGCGTCGAGGAGCCGCAGGCCCCGTGGCCCGGCGCCTTCGAGCGCGCCTACGATCCCCCGCCGCGCCTGGTGGTGCTGGGCGGCGACCCGACCGCGCTGGCGGTGGCGAGCCTGGGCGCGCAGTCGGGTTTCGAGACCCATCTGGTGCGCCCCAAGGGTCCGGCCTCGCCGCCGCCCCTGCCGAACGTCGCCTATCGCCGTGAGGCCGCAGACGAGGCCCTGGCCGCGATCGGCCTCGACGCCTGGACGGCCGTCGCCGTCTGCGGCCACGACCTGGAGATCGACCACGCCGCCTTGATGGCGGCCCTGCCCTCGCCCGCGCCCTATGTCGGCCTGCTGGGCGCGCGGCGGCGACTGCCGGAGCGGATCGCGCGGCTGAGAGCCTCTGGCCTGAGCGATCGCGATCTGGCCAAGCTGCGCGCCCCGATCGGTCTGGACCTGGGCGGCAAGGCCCCGTTCGAGGTCGCGGTGGCGGTGATCGGCGAGATCATGGCCACACGCCACGGCCAGCCGGCCTTGGCGCGACGGGCGGTTGAGGCCTAGGCCGGCGCTTTCTCGGCCCCGAACGCGGCGATGTCCTCGAGCAGGGCGTTGGCCGCCATGTCGACCAGTTCGCCGCCCTTTTCGGGGGTGGCCTGGGCCGGGTCGGAACCCATGCGGCCGTCGGCGTAGCGGGCGCGGAAGTCCAGGGCTTCGCGGATCGGACCGCTCGGCGCGATCTTCGGCTCATAGGCCGTCGCCTTGATCGTCTCCGGATACGCCCATTGGGTCACGGCGATCTCGGAGGGGGTCGCGTGCGAACCGTGACCAACGGGGAATTGACGGTTGGCCAGGGCGTTGACGCCGGCCAGGTCCCACCAGTTCTTCAGCTTCAGGGCGAACGGCGCGCGTTGCTGGCGGAAGCTGTAGTCGGCGTAGATCTCCGAGAAGGCCGCCTCGATCGAGGCGACGTTGCCGCCGTGGCCGTTCAGGAAATAGATCCGCGTGAAGCCGTGCGCGCCCAGCGACCGCACCCAGTCGCCGATCGCGGCGATGAAGGTCGACGGCCGCAGGAAGATGGTGCCCGGAAAGGCCAGGTGGTGCTGGGCCATGCCGATGTTGAAGGTCGGCGCCACCAGAATCCTGTCGCCCGCCCGCTTGCTGGCCTCGTGGGCGATGATCTCCGGGCACAGCCAGTCGGTGCCGAGAAGCCCCGTCGGCCCGTGCTGCTCGTTGGAGCCGATCGGCACCACCACGCTCGTGCTGGTCTTCAGGCGGGTCTCGATCTCGGACCAGGTGGATAGGGCGAGCAGCATGGGCAGAACTCCTGGGATACGCCTCTCAATTGGACCTCGCCCCGCTTCGGCGCAAGAAACCGCGGAGGTCTTCTTGCGCCTAGCGCCGCCCTGCGCATAACTCCGCCGCAACGACAAAAGGGAGTAGGCGGCGTGAGCGACGGACAGGTTTTCCCGGTTTCCGAGGAACTGGCGCGGGGCGCCCATATCGACGCGGCCGCCTATGAGGCCGCGCTGGCCCGGGTCGAGGCCGATCCGGAAGGCTACTGGCGTGACATCGCCGCCCGGCTGGACTGGATCAAGGCCCCGACCCAGATCAAGGACGTCTCGTTCGACAAGGACGACTTCCGCATCCGCTGGTACGAGGACGGGGTGCTGAACGTCAGCGCCAACTGCCTGGATCGCCACCTGCCAGCCCGCAAGGACGACATCGCCCTGATCTTCGAGGGCGACGAGCCGGGGACCTCCGACACCCTGACCTATGGCCAGCTGCACGAGGAGGTTTGCCGCATGGCCAACGTCCTCAAGGTCCAGGGCGTCCAGAAGGGCGACCGGGTGACGATCTACCTGCCGATGATCCCGATCGCGGCGGTGGCCATGCTGGCCTGCGCGCGGATCGGCGCGGTCCATTCGGTGGTGTTCGGCGGCTTCTCCCCCGACAGCATCGCCGGCCGCATCCAGGACTGCGCCTCCCACTTCGTGATCACCGCCGACGAGGGCAAGCGCGGCGGCAAGCGCATTCCGCTGAAGGCCAATATCGACGAGGCGCTCAAGCACTGCCCCTGGGTGGGCAAGGTGCTGATGGTCCGCTGGACCGGCGCCGACGTGCCCCTGGTCAAGAACCGCGACATCGTCTGGCAGGACGTGCGCGAGGCGGTGTCGACCGACTGCCCGCCCGAGCCGATGCACGCCGAGGATCCGCTGTTCATCCTCTACACCTCGGG
>NZ_JBWKSF010000014.1:0-84672 GCF_059419665.1 Caulobacter sp. GW821-FHT05F04 | reverse complement strand
TCCGAACGCAAGACCGACGACGTCACCGGCGTCGAGACCACCGGCCACGAGTGGGACGGCATCCGCGAACTGGACAATCCGCTGCCGCGCTGGTGGCTGTGGGTCTGGTACGGCTGCATCGCCTTCTCGATCGGCTACTGGGTGCTGATGCCGGCCTGGCCGGGCGTGCATGGCTACACCAAGGGCCTGCTGCACCAGTCCGACCGGGCCGCCGTGGGCCACGAGCTCAAGGCCCTGGACGTCCAGCGCGGGGCGGGCGCGGCCCAGCTGCGCACCGCCAGCCTCGAGCAGATCGAGCAGGATCCCAAGCTGCAGGCCTACGCCCAGCAGGTCGGCCAGTCGGTGTTCGGCGACAACTGCGCCACCTGCCACGGCATCGGCGGCACCGGCGGCAAGGGCTATCCCAACCTGCGCGACGACGTCTGGCTGTGGGGCGGCAAGCTGGAGGACATCCAGTACACCATCACCCACGGCGTGCGCACCGGCGCGGACGGCGCGCGGATGTCGCAGATGCCCGCCTTCGGCCGCGACGAACTGCTCAAGCCCGAGCAGATCGACGACCTGACCGAATATGTCGTCCACCTGTCGAACCGTCCGGCCGACGCCGGGGCCATCGCCCGCGCCAAGCCGATCTTCGACACCCAGTGCGTGGCCTGCCACGGCCTGGAAGGCAAGGGCGACCAGGCCGTCGGCGCCCCCAACCTCACCGACAGCGAATGGCTCTACGGCGCCGACCGCGCCGCCATCCGCGGCCAGATCTTCGCCGGCAACGGCGGCGTCATGCCCACCTGGGCCGGCCGTCTCAGCCCCGAGACCATCAAGGCCATCGCCGTCTACGTCCACGCCAACGCCGCCGGACAATAACCGGCCATGCCAACCCTCATCGACAACACCAAACCCAAAACCGAAAACCGGACGGCGGTCTCAGCCGCCGCACGGGCCGGCCTGAAAGGGTGTCGTCGATGAACATCATCCTCTTCCTGGCCCCCGCGTCGATCGGGCTCGGCGCCATCGGCCTGCTGGCCTTCTTCTGGACCATGCGCTCGGGCCAGTACGACGACCCCAAGGGCGACGCCGCCCGCATCCTCTACGACCATCTCGACGACAAGCCGCCCGCCGATCCGCTCTGACCGCCTGGCCGGCCACAGGGAGTATCCCCATGCTCGACGTCCTTACCGCGCGCGCCTCCGGCCTGACCGCCGACCTTGTGGTTCTCCTGCCGGTCGAGGCCATGCTCACGCCAGGGGCGGCCGACCTGCGCGTCGACGCCTTGATCGAGGAGCTGATCCAGCTGGAAGCGGCTCTTCCTTCGCCGCGGCGCACGCGCGGTGTCCTCCTGAGCGGCGCGGCCAATCGCCTGACCCGCGACGGCATGGTCCGGCTCTTCGAAGCCTTGCGACATGTCTTTCGGTTCGCGCCCGGCGCGATCAGCGTCGCCGAGATCGATCTTTCGGCCTGGTCCAGCGCCTGGGCGAGCGCCGCGGCGTTCCACGGCGTCGGCCGCGCGCGGTTCAGCATTTCGCCGCCCGCGGGAGGCGACGCCGGCGGCGACCGGCCCGAGCTCGCGACCCTGGCCCAGGCGATAGCGGCCTTGCGGGACGCCCACGTCCCCGTGCTGGAGGTCGACTTGGGGGTCACTTTCGATCTGACGGGAAGCGCGCTGGCGGACGTTCGCCAGATCGTTCGCTCGGCGCCTGACGTCTTGCGGCTGTCGGCTTGCGCGGAGACGGGCGAGGTCCCCGGCGCGGCGCGGTCGGCGCGCGAGGTTCGCGCCTATCTCGAACGCGCCGGCTATCACGATATCGGCGGCGGCCTCTTCGCCCTGCCCGGAAACGATCCCGCCGCCAACGGCGCGAACGGCGTCGACCGATCCGAACACGCCCCCATCGTCATCGGCGCTGGCGCGCGGGCCGCGCCCGTCAAGGACGCCAAGATCAATGGCGGGGCGCCGAAGGCCGAGGTCGCCCCTGACCCATCGGTCGCCTCGTCGGGCCAGTCACGACAATTTTGACCTTGAGCGAGCGGGTTGCCTGATTGCCCGTTCGCGCAAGACCTTCCCGCCGAGCGACCGTTCGGCGGGAAGGCCCCTCCCCTTCCGCCTCAAGCCAGCCGCCCGTCCCGTGTCCGCCTTGGGGGCGGACGCCGCGCGGGGGTCGTCAACGCGCTGGGCGCTGGACGGCTCTGGGTGGCTCAAAAGGGAGATTTCCCGCCTTGCGATCATCGGTATCGCCCGCGAACGTTCGTCTTTGCCTCAACCTGGGCGCCGAAAGCCTGTTGGCGGTCCATGAGCGCATCGCTCGGTGCGATCTGGTCGAGGATTCGACGTCGATCCCGGACCCGGTCGGCTAGCCCGGAATCGATGGGAGGCCGTCAGGCGGCCAAATCCGTCGCCGAGAAGCGTGGGTGGGTGATCGTGAAGCGTCGTGAACCATCCAGCGCCACGCGGCCGTCATGCTGCAACTGGGTAAGCATGCGCGACACCGTTTCGATCGTGAGTCCCAGATAGTCGGCGATATCTTGGCGGCACATCGGCAGGTTGGCCCACGCCCCTTCGCTGCGCCGGGCGATCTGGCTCAGGAAGAAGACGACCTTCTCGTAGGCGTTGCGCCGCGCCAAGATCACCATGCGGGCCTGGGCCTGTTCCAGTTGCAGGCTAGTAACCGTCCAGATCAGCCGCTCGATAAGCGCCCCATCCTCGGCGACGGCGAGGGCCTGGCGCCGTACATGGGCGATTTCGCAGTCGGTGAGGGCTTCGGCCGCGTGGCTGTGAGTCGCGCCCAGCGCCAGTCCGAACATGTCGCCCGGAAAATAGAACTCGCTGACCTGACGACGACCGTCGGCGAGCAGCCGCGTGCTGCGCACCACGCCCTTGGTCACGCGATAGTAGTCGGTGGCCCGGCCCTCCTGGGCGAAGATCTCGTCCCCCGCCCCGAAGCGCGTCGTGCGCGCCAGGCGATCGAAGGCGGCCTGCGCGGCGAGGTCGGCGGACGTACCCGCAGCCGAACTGATCAAGACCTGAAACGGCATGACTTCCCCCAAAACTCTTCAGAAGATTAGGGACGAGAGGGTCACGCCCTCTATTAGGAAACCTACCTAGTCGAACTCATTTCGACGTCCTTGACCCGCGACCAATTCGCACACGTCCAGAGATGGGGAACACAATCGGAAAAGCCGGAACGAGCCCCCAAGATCAAAGACGCCGAATCTTTCGGCGCAATGCCGCGCCTCCTCGGGTTCGACCTATCGTTGCTGGAGTCCCACTCAGGTGCGACGGATTGTCCACTTAGGTAATCTTACCGAGTGTGGACAAACCCCAGGCATGGTGACGCTAGGCATCGCGAGCATCGTTCGTCGAGCGCCGGAAGGTCTACAATGCGCATTCTTCACGTCGATGACGACCAACTGGTTCTTGAACTGATCAAAATCAGCATGGGACGCCTCGGTCACGACGTCCTGTCCTTTCAGGACGGTCCGGCCGCCCTGGACCATCTGCGCACCCATCCTGTCGACCTGATCATCTCCGACGTGACGATGCCCGGCATGAACGGCGCGCAATTTGTCGGCGCCGTGCGCGACGAGGCCTTGTCCGGCGCGCCTGTCGTCTTCCTGACCTCGGGCTTCGACCCTCGCACCGCCGCGCTGGAGGCCCTGGCCCCCGTCGCCATCCTCGGCAAACCCTTCGACCCGTTCGAATTGCCCGCGGAGATCGAGCGCCGAATGGCGCGCGTCGCATCGTCGCAAGGCGCTCAAGCCTGACAGCGCCGCCGCGGGCGGCCCGACAAGCTCGGCGCACTCAGCGCGTCAGCGCCGCGCGCAGGGTATCGACCAGGTCATCGTCCAGCAGTGGCTTTTCAATCAGCAAGGCCCCCGACTGTTCCGTCTTGCGCCGCAGCTCCGCGGAGGGATGCGTGGCGGTCACCACCATGACGATGTCGGGAAAGAGCCCTCGCACCAGTTCGATGAGGGCCAGGGCGTCTATCGCTGGCGCGGCGTGCCCCATGATCACCGCCTCGGCCGCGCCTGCGCGCAGGCGGGTGAAAAAGGTCGACGTGGCGGCGAAGGTCTCCACCCGGTAGCCCTCGAGACTCAGGGAAAAGCTCAAGGCTTGACGCAGCGCGACATCCTCGTCGATCACGAGAACGCGAGGCGACTGGGCTAAACTCAAGGGCAAGGACACGGATCTTGTTCCGCCTGACGGGGGTGACCCGGCGGCGGGCCGGGTGCGCCCGACCTTGATACGCCGGCCCGACTGTCGGAAACATCTGGACTGCCCCTAAGGGGAATCCCGGACTAGTCACGGCCGCCCGACCGGCCACGCGCGGAGTGACGACCATCGACGAATTCACGCCGCCGCGTCCCAACTCCGCTCGGACTAACGCCGCTCGAGAATGGGCGATGGCCGCGAGCATCGCGTCCGCGCTGGTCGTCGCCGGGATCATCGCGCGCGTCTTGTTCGAACCGATCCTGGGCGATCGCGGCCTCTATCTCTTCTTCTTTCCGGCCGTGGTCGCCGCCTCCGCCTATCGCGGCGCGGCCGGGGGCCTTTTGGCCTGCGCTCTGAGTCTTGTCTGCCTTCTCCTCGTGAACCTGCGCCACAACGGCTTTGACTTCGGCGACGCGGTCGGGACGCTGCTGTTCGTGGCGGTCAGCGCGGGGATCTGTTTTGGCGGCGAGCGCTTTCGCACGGCCCGCAAACGGGCCGACGCCGTGACGGCCGATCTGCTGCTGCGCGAGGCCCATCTGGCCTCCATCCTCGACACCGTGCCCGACGCCATGGTGCTGATCGATGAAGCGGGGCGCGTGCGCTCGTTCAGCTCGACGGCCGTCCGTCTGTTCGGCTGGACCCCGGAGGAAATCTTCGGCCAGAACGTCAATCGACTCATGCCCGAGCCCTACCGGTCGGCGCACGACGGCTATCTGCAGCGCTACTACGGCACCGGCGAGCGCCGGATCATCGGCCTGGGTCGCGTGGTCATCGGCGAGCGCAAGGACGGTTCGACCTTTCCGATGGAGTTGTCGGTGGGTGAAATCCAGACCGGCCGGGAACGGTTCTTCACCGGCTTCGTACGCGACCTCACCGAGACCCAGCGCACCCAGGTCCGATTGCAGGAGCTTCAGGGCGAGCTCGTCCATATCGCCCGGCTGACCTCGATGGGCGAGATGGCCTCGGCGCTGGCGCACGAGATCAATCAGCCGCTGTCGGCCATCGCCAACTATCTGAAGGGCGCGCGCCGCCTTCTCGAAGAGACCGACATTGACCGCGACACCCTCGATGGCGCGCTCGACAAAGCCGGGGAGCAGGCGCTTCGCGCCGGCGCGATCATCCGCCGTCTGCGAGACTTCGTGGCGCGCGGCGAAACGGAGCGACAGGTAGAGAGCCTCAATCGTATGGTCGAGGAAGCTGCGGCCCTGGCGTTCATCGGCGCGCGGGAGCTCGGGGTCGGGGTGCGCTTCGACTACGACATCAAGACCGACCGCGTTCTGGCCGATCGCGTCCAGATCCAGCAGGTCATCGTCAATCTGATCCGCAACGCCATCGAAGCCATGTCGGACGGCCCTCGCCGAGACCTGAAGATCAGCGTATCGTGCGCCGACCAAGACGCGGTCGTCTCCGTGAGCGATACTGGACCTGGCGTCGCGCCGGAAATCATCGACAATCTGTTTGCCGCGTTTGTCACGACCAAGCGCGACGGCATGGGCGTGGGACTTTCGATCTCACGAACCATCATCGAATCGCACGGCGGTCGGCTGTGGGCCGAGGAGACGCCCGGCGGCGGGGCGACGTTCAGGTTCACCCTGAAGATCGTGGAAGGAGACCAGAGTCTTGAGTAACGGCGTCGTGCACATCATCGATGACGATGAAGCCATCCGCGACTCCCTCGGCTTTCTGCTGCGGGTCAATCGCATCCCGTTCCGCGTCTTCAGCTCGCCAGTAGAATTCCTGGAGGCCTCGCCGCCCGAGGGGGGCTGCATCCTGACCGATGTACGCATGCCCGAAATGAATGGCGTCGAGATGGTTCGTCGCCTGAAGGCGCGCGGCGATCGCGCGCCGGTCATTGTGATGACCGGCCACGCGGACGTTCCGCTGGCGATCGAAGCGATGAAGGCCGGGGTCGTCGATTTCATCGAAAAGCCGTTCGAGGAAGGCCAGTTGCTCGCGGCGATCAACGCCGCCCTGGCGCAAGGCAAGGCCCAGCGCGACCAGGACACCACTCTGATCGAGACGCGAAAGCGTCTGGCGGCGCTGTCGCCCCGCGAGCGAGAAGTCCTCGACGGCCTCGTCGAAGGCAAGGCCAACAAGGTCATCGCCTTCGACCTGGGGATCAGCCCGCGAACGGTGGAAATCCATCGGGCCAATCTCATGAGCAAGATGCAGGCGCGCAGCCTTTCGGAACTGGTGCGCATGGCCCTGTCGGTCCGGGATCGCGACTGATACGGCGGCGCGTCAGCGGCGGCTTCGCGCCGATCACCAAGGCGAGCGCCCCCTGTCCACCCGCGCGAGCCGCGACGTGCAGGGCGCCCCCGGCGACAGACGGACGCCGAGGACGTACGGGATCAAGCGTAGGCGACAGCCACCCGGTCTTCGGCTAAAGCGCATCGCGTGACTCGATCGGCGTTCCACCGCTGGCCCTTGATGCGCGCTGCGTTCCTTGCGTTGGCGTTGATAGCGGTTGCGCTGAAGGTGCTGGTGCCGGCGGGCTTCATGACAGCGCCGGGGCCGACGAACGGCCTGCCGTTCTCCGTGGTCATCTGCACTGGGCAGGGCGCGATGGTCGTCGAACCCGGCGACCCGATGAACCACGACAAAAGGACCCCGTCCGAAAAGCCGTCGCACGACCAGCCCTGCCCGTTCGCGGGCCATGGCGCGGCCACGCTCGCGCCCAGCGCGATCACCGTCCAGGCGGTCACTTTCGCCGTCTATGTCGAACCGGCGGCGCGCCCCGTGATGGGCTTGGCGCCGGGGCGCGGTCTGGCCGCGCCGCCGCTTCCCGCCCGAGGTCCTCCCAGCCTGCTGATCTGACGCCCTGGCGCCTTGGCGCCGGGCAAGGCCCTGCGCGCCGCGCCGGGCCCGTCTGCCGATCAGTTCAGCTCACGGCGCCGATGCGCGCCGAAGGATCTCACATGAAGTCTCTCCTGCTCGCCACGAGCGCCCTCGTCGGGGCCGCGCTCCCGGTCATGGCGCGCGCCGACGCCGTCCTCGACGCGGACCAGAACAAGGTCGAAGGCGTCGTCGTCACCGGCCGCTCGTTCAATCTCCAGACACAGGTCGCCGGCCGCCTTGGCCTCACCGAGCGCGAAACTCCCGCCGCCATCGAGGTGCTGACCCAGGAGGACATTCAGGCCCAGGGCCTGAGGACCGCGATCGAGGCCCTAAACGCCGCGCCCGGCGTCGTCTCGGGCGATCTGCCGGGCTCGGTCGGCTCGGTGTCGATGCGCGGCTTCCAGCGCGCGGTGAACTATCTCTACGACGGCGTGCGCATGCCCAATTCGGATGCGGGCGTCCGCAATTGGGACGCCTGGGCCTTCGAACGGATCGAGGTGATCAAGGGCCCGGCTTCCGTCACCTCCGGTGAAGGCGCCCTGGCCGGCGCCATCAACTTCGTGCCGCGCCGGCCGGTGCTTGGCCAACGCTCTGGCGAGGCCTTCGCCAGCGCCGGCAGCCGCGACAGCTACCGCCTGGCCGCCGACCTCAACGCCCCGGTCGGCGACAAGGCCGCCGTGCGCGGCGATGTGGCCTGGTCGCGCTCGGACGGCTGGGTCGACGACACCGACTCCCGCACCTTCGCCGCCAACCTGGCCGTCCTGCTGGCCCCCACCGATCGGCTCTCGGTGACGCTGTCGGCGGACTACTACGAAGATCGCTTCTCGACCGCGTACTATGGCACGCCGCTGGTGTCGGCCGCCGCGGCCCGGGATCCCTCCGACCTCGTCTCGGGCTCGGCAGGCCAGGTCCTCGACAAGGCGCTGCGCCGCAAGAACTATGACACCGCCGACGGCCTGATGGACTCCCAGTCGGTGTGGCTGCGGGCGCGCGCCGAGTACAAGCTGAGCGATGCGTGGACGCTGGTCAGCGACAGCAGCTGGTACGACGCCGACCGGCTGTGGCGCGACAGCGACGACTACAGCTTCAACAGCGCGAGCGGCCGTTTCGATCGCGCCACCAGCAAGATCAGCCACGACCACCAGTTCTGGAGCCAGCGCCTGCATGCGGCCTATGATGGCCAGTTGGCCGGCCGGCGCAACCGCTTCGTCGTGGGCGCGGAGCTGGGCGGCACGGACTTCTTCACGGTGCGCAGGTTCGGAACGACGACCTCGGTCGACCCTTACGCGCCGGTCCGGGGCCTGTTCCCCGCCGACGCGGCCGGCAACTTCTCGACCCGCCAGAACGTCTGGGCCGACGTCGACTCCAAGGCGCTGTTCGTCGAGGACGCCTACAACCTGACGCCCGACCTGCTGCTGGTCGGCGGCGCGCGCCTGGACAAGTTCTCGCTGGACCGCCGCGTGCTCAACGCCACCACCGGCGCGGTCACGCGCTACGGCCAGGACTACAGCCCCGTCTCCTGGCGCCTGGGCGCGGTCTACAACTTGCTGCCCAAGACCCAGGTCTACGGTCAGTATAGCCGCGCGGCGACGCCGGTCAGCGGCGTCCTGTTCCTCAGCGCGACCAACGCGGCTTTCAAGGTCAGCATGGGCGAGTCCTACGAGGTCGGGATCAAGGGCTTGACCTTCAACGACCGCCTGCAGCTCACCGCCTCGGCCTACCACATCCGCCAGGACGACATCCTGACCCGCAGCCCCATCAACCCGGCGGTGACGGTGCAAGGCGGCAGCCAAACCTCGCGCGGCGTGGAAGTGTCGGCCGAGTGGGCGGTGAGTGAAGAACTGAAAGCCAAGCTGTCGGCGACAGTCCTCGACGCCAAGTTCGACACCCTGATCGAGGCCGGCGGCGCCGACCGCGCGGGCAACCGGCCGGCCAATGTTCCCGAAAAGGTCGCCGATCTCCTGGTGACCTACGCGCCGCGCGCCTTGCCGCTGACCTTCACCGGCGCGGTGCGCTACAGCGGCGACTTCTTCACCGCCAACGCCAATACGGTGAAAGTCGACGCTCATACGCTGCTGGATGCTTCGGTCAGCTGGGCCGCGCCGTTCGGCACGCTCAGCCTTCGCGGCCGCAACCTGACCAACAAGCTCTACGCCGACTGGTCGGGCTACGCGTCCTACCTCGTCTTCCTGGGCGAGCCGCGCAGCGTCGAGCTCTCGCTCCTGCGCAAGTTCTAAGCCGAACCACCCGTCGGCCCTTCAAGGGGCCGGCGGGTCTTCCCAGGCCGTCAGCCTCAGGACCCGCAACACCGTGACCGTTCACGCCCGATCCTTGCTTCTCCGGATCCATCTTTGGCTCCACCTCGGCGGCCTGGCCGCTCGCCAGCCCATTCTCGTCCCCGCCGCCCTGTCTCCCTTCCCGTCACACACGCCTTTCAGGAGGATCCCATGATCCGCGTCCGTCTCCTCGCCGCCGCCTTCGCGGCCCTCTTCGGAACGATCATCGCGCTGGCCCTGCCCCTGCCTCGGGGCCAGGCCACGGCGGCGGCGGCCCCAATCGCGACCAAGGCCTGCGTTTGTCCCGGCGCGGGTCGCGCTTCGAGCGCCTCCGTAACCGCGTTCCTGAACCACCGCGCCTAGCGCCGATCCCATGCTTTCACACGTCAAAGGACCCTACCAATGAAGATCACCTCTGTTTTCTGCATCGCCGTCGCCGGAGCGATGGTCATCGCTCCCGCCTTCGCCGCGCAAAAGACGGCATCGCCCCTCGAGATCTCTCGCCCCTGGAGTCGGGCGACCCCGCCCGGCGCGACGACGGGGGCGGGCTATCTGGCTATCACCAACCCCGGCAAGACGCCCGACCGTCTGGTCGGCGGTTCGACGCCGGTCGCCGCCAAGCTGGAAATCCACGAGATGTCGATGACCGGCGGCGTCATGCGCATGCGTCCCGTGGCCGAGGGCCTTGTGGTCGGCGCGGGTCAGACCGTGACCCTGAAGCCTGGCGGCTATCACCTGATGCTGATCGGCCTCAAACGCCCTCTGAAGGCCGGTGAGCAGGTCCCGGTCACCCTGACCTTCGAACGCGCGGGCCCGGTCAAGACCGCCCTGGACGTGCAGGCGACCGGCGCCGCGCCGGCCGCGCCTTCCCATCATGACATGCCCGGGATGAAGATGTGAACCGGACCACAAAAGTCACCCTAGGGCTGACGGCGATCGGCGTGCTGGTCGCCGCCTTGCTGATCTTCTGGACAATGCGGCCACAGGGTTTGGCGCCGTCGTCGATCGGCGGCGCCTTCAGCCTGGTCGATCAGGACGGACGCGCCGTCACCGACAAGGATCTGCTGGGCAAGCCGACGGCGATCTTCTTCGGCTTCACCTATTGCCCCGAGGTCTGCCCCACCACCCTGGCCCAGATGACCCAGTGGCTGCAGGCCCTGGGTCCCAAGGCCGACAAGCTCAACGTGGTCTTCGTCTCGGTCGATCCCGGTCGAGACACCCCGGCGGTGATGAAGGAATATCTGTCCAATTTCGATCCGCACATCCGCGGATTTTCGGGCACGCCCGAGCAGGTCGCCCAGGCCGCCAAGGCCTACCGCGTCTACTACGAGAAGGTGCCGATCGAGGGCGGCGGTTACACGATGGACCATAGCTCGGCGATCTATCTGTTCGACGCCAAGGGTCGCTTCGTCTCGCCCATAGGCTACGGCGGCCCGCCTGAAGTCGGCCTCAGCGCGTTGAAGGCCCTCATACCGCCCTAGCGGTGGTCGGCTGGAGACCGATGGCTATGTCTCCGGTCCGATCGGATCGGGGCCGCTGACGGGTCGATCCGCGCCGATCGCCGCCTGGCGCAGGCGCGGAAACGCGTCGCTCACGGGGTCAACGCCTTGAGCTCTCCTTGGAAAGATCCGCGCCACGCAGAGCGACCAGCGCGAAAACCGCGTCGGTTTGAAGAATACTCGCCCCCATCGACAGTAAGGCCCTGACGCCAACGTCGTCGCCCGAGACCAGACGCTGGTCGGCGTCGCCCAGGCTGTTCAGCCAGACGCGCGCACCGAGTCGCGCGATAGCGTCGCGGGTTTCAGGCGTCAGGCTTTCGGGATCGGCGTGAACCACTTGCGCCGGTCCGGTGATCCGCAGCAGGTCGGCCAAAGGCAGATCCGTGGTGAACCGAACCATCAGGCGCGCCGCGGGGTCCAGGGCCCGCACGCTGGCGAGAATGGCGGGATCGCTGTCGAAGTAGAGGCTGGTGGCGCGCATGCCGGAGGCATTGACCGTCTCAACGATTGGCCTCAGACGATCGCTCTTCAGATCGAGATCGACCAGGATACGCCCGCAGGCCACCGCGAGCGCTTGCGCCAAGGTCGGCGGCGGCGCGTCGGCGATGCGGCCGTCGCGCTGTTTCAGCCGGAGCGCGGCGACCTCCGACGCGGTCTTGTCCTCGACCACGCCCTCGCCGGTCGTGGTCCGGTCGACCTTCCGGTCGTGCATCAGCACGGGTGTCCCGTCCTTGGTCACGGCGACATCGATCTCTACGATCTCGCCCCCCGCCGCGATGGCGTCCTCGATCGCCGCCAAGCTGTTCTCGGGCGCGCGGCTGTGCGCGCCGCGGTGCGCGGCGATCATCAGTCCGGCGTCCGGCCTGGCGAGGCGCGAGAGCGCCATCGCCATGGCGGGCGTCTGCGCGCAACGCTCCGGCGCCGTCGGCTCGGCCGCTCGCGCGGCGCTGGCCATGCCAAGGACGAGCATGCCTAGAAGTGCGAGGCCACGGATCATGGCGCGCGCTTCAGGTCGAGTTCGGCGCTCTTCGGCGCCAGATCGATCAGTCGAGCGGGCTTGCCTGGCGCCGGCTTGCTCAGGCGGAAGGCGTCGTAGAGCGCGCCTGTGGCGGTGTAGGCCCTGTAGGTCAGCTCGGCGCCGTCGACGCCAATCGCCTGGAACAGCTGCACGCCGGTCGCCTTGCGCGAAGCCCAGTCGCGCTCGCCGCCGACATACTGCTTGGGACCAGCCACCGACACCACATAGACCGGCGCGCCCTTTCGCCCCCGGGCGTAGGTGTGGTCATGGCCCTGGAGCACCAGATCGACGCCGTGCTTCTGGAGCACGGGCTCGAGCGCCGCGCGCAGCTCTGCGTTGTCGCGCCCCTTGGCGGTCGAATAGATCGGATAGTGCAGGAAGACGACGGTCCAGAGGTTTGGATTGTCGGTCAATCGCGCCTCCAGCCACTTCAGAGTCGCGTCGGCGAGGTCAGGAAAATCGGAGATGGCGTCGGCGTCGAGCGACAGGAACCGCACGCCCTGGTAATCGACTTGGTAGACGGTTTCCGACAGCGCCGCGACGCCTGGCGGACCATTGCGCGGCAGGGTGAACTGCTGTCTCCACTGCGGGGCCAGACTCGGACGGCCTTCGATCTGCGGGCCGTATTCGTGATTGCCCGGGCTGGGCAGGGTCAGAAGCTCAGCGTGCAGGTCCGGCGCCATGTCGAACCACTCGCCCCATTCTCGATCGGCGTCCGAGCGGTTGATCAGGTCGCCGGCGTAAAGCGCCAAGGCCGCGTCCGGCGCCAGGCGGCGCGCCATGCGCATGACCCGCGATCCGTGGCTCTCGACCTCGTTCTGCACGTCGCCGAAATAGAGGAAGCTGAACGGCTTGGCGGTCGCCGCCGCCGTGCGGATCTGCCGCCAGGCGCTGAAGGTCCGTCCATCGCCCACGCGATAGACGTAAAGCGTTTCCGGCTTCAGGCCCTGGACGATGGCGCTGTGGGCGGTCGCCGAGACCGGCCCGCCGTTGCGAGGAACGTACTGCATCACCTCGCTGTCGGCCATGACGGTCTGGACGGCGTCCTCGAAGGCGGGTCCGGGCGTCGCCTCGGCGTATTCGACCAGACCCTTGCCGGCCCCGGCCTCCATGCGCCAGGTCACCGCGAAGCCGCGCGACGGATCCTCGGTCGGATTGACGATCAGCCGCTGCGGCTTGCCACCAGTGATGAGCGGCTCGGCCGAAGGTCTCGCCTTGGCCGGCCCCTCGGCGGTCGCCGGCGCGGCGAGCGACAGAGCGCCCAGAGCGCCCAGAGCGACGCCGCATACGAGGGCCGCCGTCAGCTTGAACGATGCGCCACGAGCGCGGCGCGGATTGGAGCTTTGGGTCATGGTCGACCTTGGATCAGGCGTTCAGGAAAAGGAGGTCGGCGCGGCCAAGGGGGAGCCGCGCCGACGCGGCGCCCCCCAAAGGCGGGGCGCGCCTGCGCCACGGGCCGCGTCAACGCGGCCCGTAGGCGTCGCGGTCAGAGCTTCCAGTCGAAGCTGAGGCTGATGTAGCGGCCGTTCTCGATGTAGTCGCGAATGCCGCCCTTGGCCTTGCCGAACGTGTACCAGTAGGTGTGGCTGTCCAAGGCGTTCTGCACCTTGAAGGTCGCGGCCATCCGGTCGTTGAAGTGGCGGCGGACCATCAGGTCGACGAACCTGTAGTCCTGCTCGTAGGGATCGTTGCCGTAGTCCTCGATGTCTTCGAGCGATTCCGACTGGTAGCTGTACGAGACATAGGCCTCCCAGCCGTTGCGCTCCCAGAAGACTTCCAGATTGGCCAGTCGAGCGGGCGTCTCCATCAGCGGCAGTTCCAGGCCCGCCGGGTGCCAGCTGATGCCGGTGACGGCGCGGGCGCGCTGGAAGGTCATGTTGGCCGCGACGCCGAGGCCGTCGAACGGGGCTGGCAGCCAGTGCAGGATCTGGCGGGCGTTGACCTCCACGCCGGTCACCTTGGCGGACTTGCCGTTCATCGGCGTCGAGATGTCGACGCCTGTCCCGTCCGTATAGTTCTCCGTCGTGCCGTCCTGGATGACGCTGGACGAGGAGCGGAACAGGAAGTTGCGGATGTCCTTGTGGAACAGACCAATCGAATAGGCGCCGGTCTTGCCATTGTACCATTCCAGCGAGGCGTCGTAGTTCACCGCCTTCATCGGTTTCAGGTCGGGATTGCCCGTGGTGACGCTCTCGAGGATCCACTTGTCCTTGGGATCGGTCTTGCCGTCGCCGTTCGGATCGGTGTTGTAGCCGTAGGACTTGGCCGAACTCATGCGGTTGATGTCCGGACGCGAGAAGCTGGTCCAGACCGCGCCACGCAGGATCAGGTCGTCCCTGAACTTGTAGTTCGTGTGGATCGACGGCAGCACGTTGACGAAGTTGGACTTGTCGCGCGTGAAGGTGTCGCCCTTCAGCGGGTCTTCCAGCCAGGCCTGGATGTCGTTCTGGGTGCGCTCGACGCGAACCCCGGTGATGACCTCGGCCTTACCGAACTGGGCCTTGCCCATCGCGTAGCCGGCGAGGACGGTCTCCTTGTAGTTCCAGGTGTCTTCGTTGGAGACCTCCGCCGCGTCCGGCGACGTCGCCAGGCCGCTGAAGAAGGTGGACTTTCCGTCCTGGGCCTTGCGCAGCTCGGCCATCATGTTGTCGGTGTCGATCGTGACGCCCAGCCGGTACTGGCCCGAATAGACGCCGCCGAACAGGCTGTCGACGGACTTGCCAAAGTACGGAGAGAAGTCGGCCATCGTGCCGCTGCGGGTCAGGTCGATGAAGCTGCCGCCCGTCTTGCGGCGCTCCGAGACGGACATCTTCAGGCCCGTCTTCAGCTCGCGCAGCCAGTCGCTGGACGGCGCGTAGGCGAGGTTGAACTGGGCCTGCTTGAGCGTCTCCTCGTTGTCGCCGAAGCCGGCCGTCATGCCCGAATACTTGAAAGCGGCCGGGTCTTGGACGGCGGCCATGCCGGCGGCGTTCAGCACCCACTTCGGAAAGCGCGGGTCGCCAGCGGTCGAGACGAACACGCCCTTGTTGCCCAGCCAGTCATAGGCGTCGGTGCGGAACTGCAGCTCGAACTCGTCTTTGATGTTGTCGCGCGAGTTGGAGTACGAGAGATCGTAGTCGACGGTCAGGTCGCCGAACCGGCTCTTGCCGCCCAGAGTCGCCGAGCCCAGCACGCCTTCGGTCGAGCCCCCTTCCCAATAGCGGCGCAGCCGAAAGCCTTGCGGGTCCCACAGGCCCGAAGCCCCGTCCAGACTGTAGAAGCTCTTGGTCTTGCGGTCGGCGTCGGTGATCCGCCCGTCCTTGTTCTGATCGACGATGTCGTTGACCGAATAACCGTAGACGCGCGCGCCGTTCTCGACGCCGATGACCGCCTTGTCGGGCGTCATCAGGTCTGTGCGGGATTTGTCCTTCTGGACCAGGCGCTCGGAAATGCGGTCGGCGTAGTTGCGAAAGTTGAGCCGATTGCGGAATTCCGTCTCGTCATAGACGTTGTACTGTCCACGCAGGTGGACCTCGTGGTCGGCGCTTCGCCAATCCAGCGATGCGTTGACGCCCTTGCGCTCGACCTTGGTCTCGCCCGCCGAGAGCTCGACGCCAAGGGTCTGGAAGGTCGAGGTGTCGAAGTCGCGCGACTTGTTGGTGACGAACCAGCGCTGGGGCATGTCGTCGCCCGACCCGCCGACTTGCTCGAACTGTGAATTGCGGCGTGAAAAGCTGGCGGTGACGAACAGGCCAAGGTGCTCGTTGAACTGGCGGCCGAACGACAGCTGCGCCTCGCCCGACTTTTTCCGGTCGCGCTTGTCCAGCATCGTGCCTTCGAGCGACACCGCCAGGTGCGTGGGATCGAAGTCGAACGCGGTCGGCGTGCGGATCTCGACCGAGCCGCCCAGGGCGTCGCCGTCCATGTTGGGCAGGATCGACTTGAACACGGTGATCGAGTCGACGCCGGCGGCGGGCAGGAAGCTCAGCCGCACGCCGCGATAGAAGTTGTCGCCGGGCGAGCCCATGCCGCCCAGACGCACGCCGTTGACCGAATAGGTGTTGTACTCCGTGGCCAGGCCCCGGATCGAAATACGATCGCCCTCGCCGGTCGTGTGGTTTCGCACGGCCGACACGCCGGGCAGACGCGAAACCGCCTCGGTCAGGTTGGACGAGGGCAGCTTGCCCATGTCGTTGGCGCTGACCACGTCGGTGATCATGTCGGCGTCGCGCTTGGCGTCGAGCGACTTGCGCAGGCCGGCGGCGTAGCCGACGACGATCAACTCGTCGACCTCATCGGCGACGACCAAAGGGCGTTCACGCAGCACGACGGCCCCGTTGATGACCTCGACGGTAAGCGGCGCGGCCGACAGCATTTGCTTCAGCGCCGCCTCGGCCCGCAAGCGCCCGTCGACCGCCACCGACTGGCGGCCTCGCGTCAGCGCCGGATCGACCGAAATGGCGACGCCGGAGATCCGCGAGAACACCATCAGCGCCGCGCCAAGATCCTGCGCGGGGATGTCGAAGCGGGCTTCCGCGGCCAGCGGCGCGGACGGGGCGGATTCGGCCAGGGCCGCGCCGGCCCCCGCCGCCATCGAAAGGGCCGCCACCGCGGCGAGAAGTCGAGATTTGTAACGCATCAAACGCCCCCAGAACCTTGAGCCCTTTTTTCGGGCCTCGAACGGGGTAGACGGAGCCATCGGCAATATCAGACAGGCGTCGCAAAACTTTTATTTTTCTAAGCCCTTCAATCCATCGCTCCACGCACCGGAGATATATATCTCTATACTGATGATATATTTCCAATCTGATCCTCGTAGGGAGCTCAAACGCTTTCTGATCACCGCGCAGCCCTTCACAAAACTGCCGTACAGTTCGGCTAACGCCGCCGCTCATCGAGCCGCCTTCGGGGCGCGGCGAGGCCTGGAATCCGGGAATGGCGCAGAACGAACCCGTGCCGGTCTTCGAGACCGTGCGCGCGCATGAGACCCGGTTGAAGGCCTATGCGCGGCGACGCGGCGCGGACGGCCACGAAGCCGAAGATCTGTTCCAGGAAACCGTGCTCCGCCTTCTGCAGCGAGCGCGCCGAGCGCCCTTGCTCAATCCGCTAGCCTATGCGTTCCGCGTACTCGACAACCTGATGCGCGATCACCGCCAGGAGCCAAGCTTCGAGGCGTTGGACGAAAGCGAGCCGTGCGAGCAGCCGGGTCCGAGCGCCCTTCTTGAGGGACGCGAGCTAGCCGAGGCGTTCTCTCGCGCGATTGCCGCCATGCCCAGGCTTCGTCGGGAGGTTTATCTGCGACGCCGCCTGGACGGCCAGAACTACGACCGCATCGCTCTTGACCTCCGTCTGACGCCCGAGGCCGTCCAGAAGCACTACAGCCGCGCGTCGGCGGCCCTGCGCAAGGTCCATCAGGATGGATTTTCCGCGTTGGGCGAAGGATAGGCCGCATGCGCGATACGCATCTCGACAGGACCGACGATCATCTGGCGGCGCTTTGGGCCGACCGCCTTGCGACCGTCCCGCTGCCTCGTCACGACGCGCGGGAGCTCGAGGAATGGCTGGCGGCGGATCCGCGCCGCGAAGCCTTGCTGGCCGCGCACCGCGATCTGATCGCCTCGGCGTCCCTGCGCCGGGCCTTGATCGGCGCTCGCGCGGCGGCTCGTCCTGGGGCCAAGTCGCGCGGGCTGGGAATGCCGTCGTGGGCGCTGGCCGCCGCGGCCGCGGCCGCTGCGGTCTTGGCTTGGCCCCGCCCCGCGCTGGAACTGAAGACCCCCCAGGGCCATCAGCAGGTCCAGGTGCTGGCCGACGGCTCCAGGCTGACCTTGAACGGCGACTCCCAGGCCCGCGTGGCCTTGGCGCGCCGGAAACGGGACGTGCGCCTGGACCGCGGCGAAGCCTTCTTCAAGGTCGCCCACGATCCGTCCCGCCCCTTCACCGTCCATGCGCGCGACGCCTCGGTCACCGCTCTGGGCACCGCCTTCAACGTCAATCGCCTGGCCGACGCGACCGAGGTCACCGTGCGCGAGGGCAAGGTCAGGGTCGTCGCCGCCGTGGCCCCCGACCGGCCAGTCGTCGTCGTCGCCGGCGAGAGCGTCCGGGTTTCCGCGCGGGGGATCGAGGGACGCATCCGCTTCAACCCCGCCGCCGCCGATGACTGGCGCAGCGGCTGGATCGAGCTGAACAACGGCCGGCTGGGCGACCTGGTGACCGAACTGAACCGCGCCAACGCCACGCGGCCGTTGAAGCTTGGCGGGACCGCCCTGGCCGACCTTCGCTTGACCGGACGCTTCCGCGCGACGGCGCCGCGCGAGACGGCGGAGCTCGTGGCGGCGACGCACGGCCTGACTCTCCGCGAAGCCCCCGATGCGATCGTCCTGGGCCCAGACTGACTTGAATGGCGCGGTTCGATCAGACGGATTTCGAGGGGGCGGTGATCGCGCCCTTGCCGCCTGACAAGCCCCGCGCCGGGACGACCGGCGCGGTGCGGTTGGAGGCGACCGCCACCTACAGAGGTTCAGGGATCAGCCTCGAGCGCTGTTCCGCGGGCGCGTTTTCGGCCCAGAGCAAGAGCGCGTCCAACGCCGGACATAGGGACTGCCCCCAATCGGTGAGATGATACTCGACCTTCGGCGGCGCCTGCGGGTGAACGATCCTGGTTACGACACCATCAGCCTCGAGTTGTCGCAGCTGCTGGATCAGCATCTTCTGAGACACGCCAGGGATAGCGCGCTCCAGGTCAGAGAACCGCTGCACTCGGCCGCCGAACAGCTGAAACAGAATTACCAGCTTCCACCGCCCCTCCAGAACCCGGATGACATTCTGGATGCTCAGAGACGCCGAGTCCGCCGTATAGGCCACACGCTTACTTTCGGGTGCGTGCCTTACTTTTTCGTCCGTTCTTGTCATTTCGGGAGGGTGTTCACAGGTTGTGGCGGACAGCAACCTTATGCCGGAGACCATCGGTGTCCACCAACCTCCCCCGCCCTATCGCCGACTATGTCGAGGCCAATGCCCGCCTTGACGTGGACGACATGCTTGCCGCCTTCGCCGCCGACGCCGTCGTGAAGGACGAAGCGCGCGAGCATCGCGGCCATGCCGAGATCAAGCCCTGGATTGAGTCAGCGACCATAGCCGCTCGCGCGATCTTCACGCCGAACGCCTGGCGCGAGGACGACGGCGCCGTCATCGTCGACGGGATCACCGTTGGCGACTTCCCAGGAAGCCCGCTTCCGTTCGCCTTCCGCTTCAGGCTGAACGGCGGGGCCATTTCGGCCCTGGAGATCGTCTGATGTCCGGCGAGCAACGTGAATTCGAAGGCGTCCGCGCCGTGGTCACCGCCGGCACCAAGGGCGCCGGCCGCGCGACGGTCGAACGCCTGCTGCGCGGCGGCGCCAGCGTCGTCACCGCCGCGCGGAGCGCCGCCAACGCCCCTGTCGGCGCCCATGTCGTGGAAGTCGACCTGACCAAGCCGGAAGGCGCCGAACAGCTGGCGCGGGCCGCGATCGAACACCTCGGCGGCGTCGATGTTCTGGTCCACGTCCTGGGCGGCTCGTCATCGCCCGGCGGCGGCTTCGCCGCGCTCACCGACACGCACTGGGCCGCGGAGTTGGATCTCAACCTGATGTCGGCGGTGCGTCTAGACCGGGCGCTGCTGCCGCAGATGCTGGAACGCGGACGCGGCGCGGTCGTCCACGTCTCGTCCATCCAGCGGACGCTGCCGCTGCCGGAGTCCACGACGGCCTACGCCGCGGCCAAGGCCGCCCTCACCACCTACAGCAAGTCCCTGTCCAAGGAGATCGGCCCCAAGGGCGTGCGCGTCAACGTCGTGTCGCCGGGATGGATTCATACCGAGGCGGCCGACGATCTGATGCGCCGGATCGCCGACAACACGGGCGGAACGCTCGAAGAAGCGAGACAAAGCATCCTGGACGCGCTCGGCGGCATTCCGCTCGGCCGGCCGGCCAGGCCCGAAGAGGTGGCCGAATTGATCGCCTTCCTGGTCTCGGACCGCGCCTCGGCCATCCACGGCGCCGAATACGTCATCGACGGCGGCACGATACCCACCGTCTAACCTGGCGACGGCCTCCTACTCCCCGCGTAGCGCCGACCAGGAGAAAATACATATCGCGATAATTTTTCCCTGGACACACGATCGGCTCGCGACTACAAAATGATTATCGCAATAATCTTTATCGCAGAAACCACTTAACGACCTTTGGGAGAACCCTATGATCCGCCAAGCTCGCAACATTCTCATCGCCGCCGCCCTGACCGGCCTGGCCGGCGCCGCCCATGCCCAGCCCGACGCTTCGCCGGCCGCGAGCGCTCCAGCGGTCCGCAACGTTGTCCTGGTCCACGGCGCCTTCGCCGACGGCTCGGGCTGGCGGGGTGTCTATGACCGACTGACCGCCAAGGGATACAAGGTCAGCATCGTTCAGAACCCGCTGACCTCGCTGGCCGACGACGTCGCCGCCACCCGTCGTGTGCTGGCCCGCCAGGACGGCCCCGCGATCCTGGTCGGCCACTCGTACGGCGGCACGGTGATCACCGAGGCCGGCAATGATCCGAAGGTCGCGGGCCTGGTCTATGTCGCCGCCCTGGCGCCCGACACCGGTGAGTCCACCGGCGACCAGTTCGCCCAGATCCCCGCCCCTCCCGGCTTCGTGATCGAGCCGCAGTCCGACGGCTTCGGCTTCGTCAATCTCGCCAAGTTCAAGGCCGGCTTCGCCGGCGACATCAACGACGCCGACGCCGCCTTCATGCGCGACTCGCAGGTGCCGATCGCCATGTCGGCCTTTGGCGAGAAGGTCACCCGCGCCGCCTGGCGCGCCAAGCCCAGCTGGTTCGTCGTGGCGACCGAGGACGGCGCCATCGATCCGAAGCTGCTGCGCAAGACCGCCGCGCGCATCGGCGCCGAGACGGTGGAGGTGAAGGGCAGCCACGTCGTCTTCCTCAGCCAACCTGGAGCGGTGGCCGACGTGATCGACCAGGCCGCCAAGGCCGCCCCGCGTAAGGCGAAGTAAGACCACGACAGACGCCCAATGGGCCGGCCGCCGACACGCCATGCGCGTCGGCGGTCGCATCGATTTTGTCCAACACGCCTGGGATGGTTCCGACGCCGACAATGCGATCACCGCGGCGCTCAAATCGCAGCGACTATTACCGCTGAAACCGCCCTTTGATTGCGGCGCCGCCCCGCAACGACGACACTCGGCCTCAAGAAAGCGCCGCTCTTTCGCCCCGCCGAGCATCGGGGCCAAGGCGCGCAAGGCGCTCGCCTTTCGTCCCATCCCCCCGACCTTAAGGGACATACCTTCGACGTGGCGTACTCCCCCCTACGCGCGTCCTTCCGGCCCAACCGGCGCGATCACGTCCCCCAAGGGCGCGCGCCTTGGTTTCCGGCGTCAGCCAGCCGAACGGCGGCGGGTCTGCAAACCCGCCGCCGGCCTTTCAGATCTTTTCCGGGCTCTCCGCACGCGCGCGGGCAAGCGCCGCTTCGGCCGCTTCGAGACGCGATCGGACGGCGGGGGATTTGAGCGGCTCGACCGAAACGATCGCGACGCCCAGCGCGTCCAGCACCTGGATCTTCAGCGGCGTCTCGAACCGGCTCGAGAGCTCGCGCCAAGCCATGAGCTCGGCGAAGTCCTCGCCGGCCGATGCGGTGGAATAGAGCGATACGAACGGCGCCTGCGCCAGCGCCCGGTACAGCGTCGGACTTCGCGACAGGGGCAGCTTAGGTCCGCGTCGATAGACCGAATGGGCGATCACGCCGGTCGCATAGGGCTGCGTCAAGTTTCGATAGTCGACCCAGACCGTCTTGAACGGACCGCCGGCCGTGGTGACGTCCAACGTGCGGTCGATCACGTGCGTGGTCTCATGCAGCAGAATGTAGGTCAGGGCGGAGGCCCTACCGGCCTCAACCTTCACGCTGTAGCCCGATCCGTCCGGGGAAAAGAGCATCGCCTCCTTCTGGGTGAGGAAGTCCGAAAGCGATGTCTCGAGCACATCGGCGCGTAGGGTGATGTCGAACAGCCGCTCGCCGTTGGGGCCCTCCGAGGACCGCGTCAAGGCCGTGCCCGCGCTGGACGGCGCGTCGATGAAACTGAGCCGCGCGAGACGTCGCTCCAGGACCTGTCGGTACAGCGCCGGAAGATCGGCGATGGCGCTTTCGATCAACGCCCATTCCCTGTCGGTAAGGACATGGGCCTTGGTCTCCTTGGCGCCCGCCTCGACATAGGCCTTGATGGTCTCGTCGTGAGGCGGGCCGATCCGCGCGCGGAGAACCGAAGCGGTTTGACCGCCAACGGCCGCCGTCGAGAGCGCAGCGGCCTTGGCAAGCCCGCCCCCGGGCCAGGCCAGCAAGAGCAAGCCCGTGGCCAGCAGCGCGCCAAACTTGGGTCCGGGATGCGACGGGACTTCTGGCACGCGCCGTCTTCCTTTTCGATCATCGGGTCAGGCAAGGAACAGGTTTGTCGAGACGGACGTGAGTCAGACGATTTCGACCGGAACGGCAAGAGCGTATCCTGCACCCCGCTCGGTGCGGATGATGCGCTGACCGCCGGGCCAGGCCGCCAGCTTGCGGCGCAACCGCAGGATCATCACGTCGATGCTGCGGTCGGTGACCTCGTCGGGATGCACGCGACAGGCGGCCACCAACTGCTGACGGCTGAGCACCTGGCTCGGCGTCTTGAGCAGGGCCGCCAGCAGGTTGAACTCGGCGGCCGTCAGCTTGACGGCGACGCCGCCTGGCGCGGTCAGACTTCGCCGCCGCAGATCGGCTTCCCAGCCGACGAAGCGCCAGCGGGCGCGTTGTCGCAAGCGCGTCGAACGCGCCGGCCCCGCGCGCCGCAACACGCTGCGGATCCTGGCCAGCAGCTCACGAGGGCTGACCGGCTTGCTCATGCAGTCATCGGCGCCCAGTTCCAGCGCCACCACCTTGTCCGGGCCTTCGCCGGGCGCGCTGGTCAGGCTGATGACGGGCGCCTCGTCGCGGTCGATGACGCCGCGCATCAGGTCCAGCCCGTTCTCGGCCCCCAGCTCGAGATTCAGAACCACAAGATCGACCGGCCGGGCGGCCAGGATCCGCTTCATGGCCGCCCCGTCCGGGGCCGTGCTGACCTGAAAGGCGTAGGCGCTCAGATAACCTTGAAATTCGTCTCGGGTCCGGGGGTCGTCGTCCACCACGAGGACGTGCCTTTGAGCGTGCGGCATACATCGGCTTTCCTGGAAGATTTGTAGTCAAACGACGGACGCGGCCGGCGCCTCGAGAAGCGCGGCCGCGTCGTCTTCTCGGACCTTTAGAGGCCGTGGGTCGCGCGGAGGTACCGGGAGGCCTTTTCCCCGATGATCACGCAGGGCGCCATGGTGTTGCCCGTGGCCACCTTGGGCATGATCGAACCATCGGCGACGCGCAGCCCCTCGACGCCATAGACGCGCAGGCTGGAGTCGACCACCGACATGGCGTCACGCCCCATCTTGGCCGAGCAGGTCTGATGCCAGTAGGTCACCGCCGCGTCGCGCACATACTGCTCCATGTCCGTCTTGTTCAGCGGGCCCGGCATGGCTTCGCGGGTGACCAGGGGGGCGAAGGCCTGGGTGTTGCCCAGGTCCCGGCAAAGCTCCACGCAGGCGATCGCCGCCTTCAGATCATCCGGGTGGCCGAAGGTGTTCAGCTCGATTCGTGGGGCGATCGTCGGATCGGCCGACGCCAGGCGCACCCTGCCCCGGCTTTTGGGATGGGCCAGGCCCGCGAACATGGTCCAGCCGTGCTCGGGAACCCCGCGAACGGCGGTCTCGGGGCTGGGGACCGGGAACTCGACTTGGCAGAATAGCAGGTCCGGCTCGGTGAGCGCCGCGTCCGACTTCCAGTAGAGCGTGGCTTCGCTGCCACTGTTTCGCGGCGCGATCGGCTCGCGGTACTCCCAGATGCAGCCGAACGAGACGTGGTCCTGCAGGTTCGCGCCGACGCCCGGAAGTTTGTTCAGCACCTTGATGTCGTGGGCGCACAGCTCGTCCTCGTCGCCGATGCCCGATCGCATCAGGACGGTCGGCGTCTGGATCGCGCCCAGGCACAGGATCACCTCGTGGGCGACGCCGAACCAATGCATCGCGCCGTTGCGGACCGTCTCGACGCCGACCGCGCGTCCATTCTCGATCAGCACCCGGTTGACGTGGGTGTGCGTCAGCAGCGTCAGGTTCGGCCGGTCGAGATACGGAAAGGTGAAGGCGCGGAAGATGGAGTGGCGCTTGCCGTTACGGATCAGCACGTCGCTGATGGCGCAGCCGCCCGCGCCCTCCATCATTTCGCCGTTCGGCGAGCCGTAGGTCGGAATGCCGAGCTCATGGGCCGCGTCGACCATGGCGTAGGCGGCCGGACCGGGATCCGGCGCCGATTGCACATGGACAGGGCCGCCCGTCCCGCGCCGCAGAGGATCGGCCGGACCCTGCCAGTTCTCGATCTCCCGATAGAGCCCCAGGACCGCGTCATAGCCCCAGGAGGCGTCGCCGCTTTCCGTGGCGAAGTGGTCCCAGTCGCTGCGGTGGCCGCGCGACCAGACCATGACGTTGATGCTGGAACCGCCACCGCAGACCTTGCCCATCGACATCGGCATGGATCGTCCGTTCAGCGCCGGATTGGGCTCGGCCACGAAGCCCCAATCGGTGTCGCCGCCCAGGTTGGTCGGCCAGGCGGCCGGCTCCATCACGCTGGCGCGCTCGTCGCTGCCGCCCGCTTCGATCAGCAGCACCTGCACGTCGGGGTTCTCGGCCAACCGCCGGGCCAGCACCGAGCCAGCGCTTCCCGCGCCACAGACGATGAAGTCATAGGTCGCCTTGAGATCGCCAGCGCGCTCGGCCTGGTTGGCCGCCACACGGGCGGCGAAATCGGGATGATCGCTGGGAAGATTGTCGTTCATGCTCACGCTCCAAACTCGAAATGAAGTATCAAATCTATCAATTTCATCAAATGCATCGAATTTGGAGCTTGTCAAGGCGAGGGGCTGTGGGCATCTGTGCGACGCGGCCTGACGGCTTGGAGAGACGATGGACACGGCCGACAAGGACATCCTGACCACCACGGACGTGGCGAAGATCCTGGGTGTGTCAGTGCGCACCGCGCAGCTGCTAATCGAGGGCGGATCGATCCCGTCATGGAAGACGCCGGGCGGTCATCGCCGCGTCTATCGCTCCGACGTCCTGGCGCTGATGCCGGGCGAGACCGTCAGCGCCCTGCCGGTGTCGGCGCGAGTGATCGTCATCGCCGGAGCCGACGCCCTGCCAGCGCTGACGGCGCGCCTGGCGCAGGCCCCTTCCTGCTTCGTGGACGCCTATCCGGAGCCCTTTTCCGCTCTGTTGAACATCGGCGGACGCACGCCGGCGGCCGTGATCATCGACGCGGCCTCATTGCCCATGGCCGCCGACCTGCTGCGGGCGCTGGCGTCGGATCCGGGGCTGTCGCAGACGGCGATCCTGCTCGTCGGCCCCAAGGCTCAGACCGCGGCCTTCGCCGGGCCCGCCAGCGGCAGGGTCGGTTTCGTCGAGGATCTGGACGCCTTGGCGCAAGCCGCCGAGACGGCGGTGCGAGGACCGGCGCCCGTGCCCGCCGCGCCTGAGGCCGGGGCGCTGGTTCCGTTGCCCGGCAACGAAGCCCAGCGCCTGCTAGCGCTGGAGCGCTCGGGCCTGGTCGACACCCCGCCGGAAGACGCCTTCGACAGGCTGACCTGGCTGGCCGCCCAGACGCTCGGCATGCCGATCTCGCTGATCACCCTGCTGACCCCGACGCGCCAGTGGTTCAAGTCGCGCCATGGTCTGGACATGGCCGACACGCCCCGCAGTTGGGCCTTCTGCAACCACACCATTCTTCAGCAGCGCTGCATGGTGTCGGAGGACCTGGCCACCGATCCGCGCTTCGCGGACAATCCGGCCGTCGCCGACGCGCCGCACTTTCGGTTCTACGCCGGCTGCCCGATCGTCGACCCCGACGGCTTCACGCTCGGTTCGCTGTGCGTGATCGACACCCGGCCGCGCACCCTGGACGACACCCAGCAAGCGATCCTCACCAACCTGGCGTCCCTGGTGTCGGACGAGATAAAGCTGCGTGTCACCGATGGGCGACTACGACGCGCCATGGACGTTCTGGAGCGCAAGCCGCGGTAACGCGGTCCGGCGCCGCCGCTGCAAGCGGCTACAGTGGTCATCAACGAGCGCCCGTGCGGCAACGCAAGGGTGATGGCGGATGGACAGGATCGAGCGACCGCCCGCCCTCAAGGCCTGCGCTCCAGGATCACCGGCAGATGCCTGAGCTGGCACATGGCGTGGTTGCCGATCCAGTCGTCGGCGTCGCCGGCCGCACGGACCTCGATCCGGCGTTCGATCAAGGCCTCCACCAGGCTCCTGGCGACCAGGCCGGCCACGAAACGCCCAGGACAGATGTGAGCGCCGCCGCCGAACGTGGTCGAGCCCTGCTGGGGGCGGTCCAGGTCGAAGCATTCCGGGTCTGGGAAAGCCTCGGGATCGCGATTGGCCGCGCCCCACATCATCATCACCCGAGTCCCCGCGGGGAAGGTCCATCCATCGTATTCGAGGTCGGCGCTGACAATGCGGTTTAGATGAATGACGGGCGGCTCCAAGCGCAGGCACTCGGATACCGCCGCGGCGGCCTTCTCCGGCTCCGCGCGCAACCGGTTCGCCACCTCGGCATTGTCAATCAGTGTACGGATTGTGTTGGTGATGGCCACAGCGGCCGTATGGAATCCATCGAACAGGTTTCCCGCGAGGAAGGCCCCCACCGTCTTGGGAACATAGCCGCCATGGTCGAGATCGTCGGCGATATCGACCATGGCGAGGTCTCGGGCCATGTCGGAGACGAACGGACAACCGCCCGCAACCAAGGCGCGCTGGCTCGCGCCCTCGACGAGGCCGCGATAGGCCGTCGCGGCGGCGTCGGCCTCGACTATGCCATCCCCGTCCGGCCGCAGAAACAGCATGGGAGTCATCTTGCGCGCCTGCACGGCCGCGCTCAGAGCCTCCTCATCGGTCATCCCGATCAACCCGCCCCAGTAGAGGCCGATCAGCGGCTCGGCGATCCGCTCGACGAGATCGACGGTCTCGCCCAGCGGTAGATCTTCCAGGATCCGCCCGGCGATCTGGCGGGCGGCGTCGCTCCGCGCGGCGGTCGGCTTGGGTCCGATCTGGTTGAGAAGCACCTTGCGCAGGGTGGCGTTCAGAACGCCGTTAGCGCCGAAGAGCTGGTTCTTGATCAGGTCGGCGATGGCGAAGCCGACCGGCTTTTCCTCGAGCGGTTCGACGCCGAGCAAGCCCGGAAAGAGCTGGTTGGGCGCCAGGGCCGAAAGCTCGGGCCGGGCCGCCAGCGCGCGAAGATCGGTATGACGGAAGACCACGAGCGCGCCGCCGTCGCCCCGCAGGAAACGGGGGCCGCCAGGCTGGAACGCCCTGGCGCAGAACCGCCGGAACGCCATGCGGCCGCCGTCATAGCCATAGTCCTCGAGCGTCGGCAGCGCACCGATGTCCAGAACGTGCGGATGATCGGCTACGATGTCACCAGACATGATCTTCTCCTTCGCGATGCGCGGGGGCGCGGGTTGGTCAGGCCGCGCGGCGCGTCGGCTCTAGGGAGGCGGCGAGCGCGGACTTGGCCTGGCGCCGGACACGCGAAAGCCACAGCATCATCGCCAGGACGAACGAGACCACCAGGCACGCGCCCGCGGCGACCAGGGCGCCGCGGACCTCGTGGGCGCCGACGAAGAACGAGCACAGCATCGGCCCGGCGGCCGCGCCGACGGCCTGGACGCTGGGCGCCAGCAGAACCGCGCGCCGCGAAGGATCCGATTCGATGACGAACGGCGCCTGCAGGGTCTGCAGGAATCCCCACGCCAGGCCGTGCAGGCCGGCGAAGGCGATGAACACGCCGGGTCCCGGCAGGCCCCACAGGCCGACCAGCACCGACAGGAACACCGGCAGACAGACCAGGAACGCGCGGTGATAGGGTATCCGTTCGGCCACCACGGCCGCGAGGCCCGAACCGACGATGGAACTGCCCAGGGCCAGGGCGACGGCGAGCCCGCCCTGGACCGGCGTCAGACCCGCCTGGCCGGCCAACTGCTCGACATAGGCCAGGAACCCGATGAAGAACGAAAACAGGAGGAAGACGGCGGCCAGGCTGACATAGGCCGCCTTCGGGATCGGCTCGGCCAGCACGGGCTCGTCGCTCGTGTTTCCCGCCAGCGGCGCGAGACTGGCCGGCAGGACGAACGCGACCACCGCCGCCAGGACGGCGCTGGCGCCCAGGGTCGCGAAGCCCGCGTTGGCGCCGAGCGAGGGCGAGACCAGAAGCGGTATGCCGGCCGCGCACGCCACCTGCAGCACCGCCTGGCTGACCAGGAAGATTCCGCTCCAGCGGCCCGGCGTCGGCGAGCGCACGATCATCAGCGTGGTCAGCCAGACGAGGCCGCCTTCGGCCAGGCCCGCCAGCGCCCGGATCACCAGGACCCCGAGCCCCGAGACCTCCAGCCCCGCGAGGTTGACGACGGCCAGGACAAGCGCGGCCACGAACCCGACCAGCTTGAGCCGGCGCGGCGGCAGGAAGGCGTCGGCCAGCCCGACGCCCAGTCCGATGGCGAGAAACTCGATCGTCACGCTCCAGCCAAGCTGGTTGACGTCGAGCCGGCCCGCATTGACCAGCCCCCCCAGCACGACCGGCTGAACGCCGGCCATGATCAGGGCGACCGATCCGACCGTCAGGAAAGCCGCGATCTGCCCGGCCGTCGGGCGGCGACCGATCCAGCCGTCGTCGGCTCGCGGGGCGCGCGCCTGGGTGTCCTCGAGCGACATGCATTTCCTCCAACGGGCTTTGGATCAATTCTTCGACGGGTCTTCGCCCGACAGCCCTAGGGTAGTTTTTGCTATCTCAAGAGTATCGTCAACCGGTCTCCCGTTTGATGGGTTCGACCGCGATGCCGCTTTGCTGGGCGCCGGCCGGCCGAGCTTGCGCGCGCCGCCGCCACACCGGGTTCGACGTGAACACCCTCGCTAATAGGATAGTTTGAGCTACACTAAACCCACGCGGGCTATGGACGCCGCGCACGCGACGCACGCCGCGGCGGCGACAGGTTCTCTTGACGCAACCCAGTTGCTATTCGATAGCATGCCGCCGATCCGCGGCTCTCTTCAAGGACCCGTGGTGAGCACTCCAGAACTCGAAGCCAAGTCACGACCGTCCCGGCGCAACGGCATCAACACCTTCGAAGCGATTCTGACGACGACCGGGGAGCTGTTGGCCGAGGTGGGTTTCGAGCGCCTGACGACCAATCTCGTCTGCGAAAGGGCGGGACTGACGCCGCCGGCGCTCTATCGCTACTTTCCGAACAAGTACGCCCTGCTGACCGAGCTGACCCGCCGACTGATGGACGCCCAGGATCAGGTCGTCTTCGCCTGGGTGGAGTCGGGCGGCGCCCACTGGACCACCCTCGCCGCGGCCGTCGAAAGTCATATCCGGCTGCAAAAGGAGATCATCACCGTCACCCGCGCCTTTCCGGGCGGGCTCTGGATCCTGCGGGCCATCCGCGCCATGCCGCCGTTGCAGGACGTGCGTGTCCAGTCGCGCACGGCGGTGCTGGACCGGATCTTCGCGTTTCGCGTCAAGGACGGCCCCCCGGTCGACGAAGAGCGCCTGAAGCTGTCCATGCGCGTCTCCGAACTGATGAGCTACGCGGCGATGGAGATGCTGGTGGAGGATCCCGAGCTCGACGAGGACATGGTCATCGAGGAAGTCGCCTGGATGATCGGCCGCTACCATTTCGACCTCCCCCGCCGGTCACAGCTATCCAAGGACTGACCGCCCAGGCCGATCCCGCTTAGGCCTCGAGCGAAGCTTCATCGCCTTCCCGAGTCCCGAACGATCGGGCCCGGCCCCCAGCCTAAAGACCGTGGCCCAGAGCCACGAGTCCCGGTGCGCCCGCCCGGGCCGGCGCGACCGTGGCCGAAAGTCACGACAGGCCCACGGCCCGTCTCCCCCTTCCCTGGTTCTCGGTCGTCCTTCGAGCGGTTTGGCGCGGTTTCGCCCGCAAACCGGGCGCCTGGACCGCCGCGCCACGCCAAGCCGTCCGATCGCTTGCGCTACGCCCCCTTGCGTCGAGATAGTTTTTATTATCGTAATGGCCTGGACCGGTCGGAGTACTGGATAAACGGGGAGTAGAATATGAAAGCGGGTATGTTTCTGAGCTGCGCCGTGCTGGCTTTGTCGGCTGGCGTCGCGGCGGCCCAAACGCACGACAGCACGGCGATCGAGGAGATCGTGGTCACCGCCCAGAAGCGGTCGGAAAACCTTCAGGACGTACCCGTATCGGTCACCGCCCTGACCAGCGACGCCTTGGCCGCGCGCGGCGTCAACAACGTCTTGGCGCTGAATAACCTGGCCCCGGGCATGCGCATCAGCGCCGGCGACGCGGCCGCCAATCCCAAGATCTACATTCGTGGCGTGGGCCTCAGCGACTTCAACCCCAACGCCTCCAGCGGCGTCGGAGTCTATGTCGACGGCGTCTATGTCGGCTCGCCCCTGGCTCAGATGGCGGGGTTCTTCGACCTGGCCCAGGTCGAGGTGCTGCGCGGGCCGCAAGGCACCCTCTATGGCCGCAACACCAACGGCGGCGCGATCAACATCACCACCAAGCGCCCAAGCCAGACGTTCGGGGCCGACGCCTCGCTGGAATACGGCAGCTTCAACGCCGTGACCGCCGATCTGGGCGTGGGCGGGCCGATCGTGGCCGACAAGCTGGCCTTCCGGGCAGCCGCCCAATACGTCGAGGACGACGGCTATACCCACAACCGGGTCACCGGCCATGATCTCAACGCGGCCAAACATTGGGCGGGACGGCTGTCGCTGCTCTACACGCCGAGCGAAGATTTCGAGCTGCTGACCCAGGTCAATCGCTACGTCAATCGCGGCGACGCCACCGCGCCCGGACATCGCGCTCTGTTCCCCGCGACGCCAGCGGCCGCCGGTTCGGACGGCTTCTGCGCGGCCAGCGCCTACGCCAGCGGCAAGTGCGCCGATCTGCTGGGCTATGCCGACACCGACAACAATCCCCGCGCCGTGGACGCCAACCTCGAGGGCAAGGACAAGGTCGACCTGTTCGGCGCCTCCAGCCAGGCGACCTGGAAACTGGGCGGCATGTCCCTGATTTCGGTGACGGCTTGGCAGTGGGCCCACCGCAACGACCTGGAAAACACCGACGCCAGCCCCCTGCGGATGATCGAGATCAACTATCGTTCCCGCCAACACCAGTTCACCCAGGAACTGCGCCTGCAGTCGAACGATCCTTCGGCGCGCCTCAACTGGGTCCTGGGCGTCTACTACATGGACGAGCAAGTACAGGACAACACGCGCCAGGACGTGCTGCGCGACCTGCGACCGCTGTTCACCACACCCAGCAATCCCACGGGCCTCAGCCTCGAAAACAGCGTCGCAACCTTCGGCTATCCCTACACCCAGACCACCAAGGGCTACGCCGTCTTCGGCCAAGCGGACTACAAGCTGACCGACAGACTGACGGGTACTGTGGGCCTGCGCTGGTCGGCCGACGACAAGTCCATGGACTACCAGAGCCAGGCCGAAGACGGCCTGATCGTCATCCTGACCTCCAAGCAGAGCAAGACCTTCTCGGCGGTCTCGGGCCGGCTAGGCCTGCGCTACGAACTGAGCGACGACGCCAATGTCTACGCCACCTACAACCGCGGCTATAAGAGCGGCGGCTTCTTCGGCGGCATGGCCACGACGGCCCAGGAGATGGAGCCCTACGACAACGAGACGCTCGACGCCTACGAACTGGGCTTGAAGTCGGAGTTCTTCGACCGTCGGGTGCGCCTGAACGTGTCGGGCTTCTACTACGACTACAAGAACCAGCAGGTGTTCGCCCAGACCACGCGCAACGGCCTGACCGTGCTGGTGCTCGACAACGCCGCCAACTCCAAGGTCTACGGCGGCGAGGCCGAGGTCACCGCCCGGCCGATCCAGCCCCTGACCCTGAGCGCGGGCGTGTCGTTGCTGCACGCCAAGTACGGGGACTATTTCACCGAGGGCAAGGACTTCACCGGCAACTGGCTGCCGCAGTCGCCGAAGGTGACGTTCAACGCCGCGGCCAACTGGGTCGCGCCGCTGGCGAGCGGCGCGTCGATCGTGGCCAATGTCGACGCCAACTATTCGTCGAGGGTCTATTTCGACAACTCCAACGCCGCGCGCCTGTCGCAGGACGCGGTATGGGTGGCCGGCGCCCAGGTCAGCTGGCGCTCGCCCGACCAGAAGATCGAGGCCGGCGCCTTCGCCCGCAACCTGTTCGACAAAACCTACGCCGTGTCGATCTCCAATATCGACAGCCTCGGCGTGGATCTCCTCAGCTACAACCGGCCGCGGAGCTTCGGCGTCTTCCTGCGCTATCACTACTAGCGGGGACGTTCCATTGGCGGCCCAGCCCCCTTTCGGCGGCTGGGCTGCTTCGGCGCGGACGGCGCTCAGCGTTGTCCGTAGGACCTGAACCGCTGCAGGATGCGGCTCATCTCGTCCTCGGCCAGCAGATTGGGGCCGCCGATCGCCAGGGTTCCCCAATAGACCGCCGCCTGCTCCTCGACCTCCTCGGTGATGGCCAGGGCGAAGTCGAGATTGGGCGCGGCGACGATCTGGCCATGATTGGCCATCAGGGCGGCGTAGCGGCCGTCCAGCGCCTCGACCACGGTCGCGGCCAGTTCCTCCGAACCAAAGGTGGCGTAGGGCGCGACCGGCACGCTGCTGCCGCCGCTAACGGCGACCATGTAGTGCATGGGCGGGATTTGGAGGCCGGCGCAGGCGAGGATAGTGGCGTGGCGCGAATGGCAATGCACCACCGCCCCCACGTCGGGGCGCCGATCGAGAATCCCCTTGTGCATGCGCCATTCACTGGATGGCTTGAGCGCGCCTTCGGGCGACGAGCCGTCGGGACGGACGAGCACCATATGCTCGGCGGTCAGCCGCGCGGCCGGCACGCCGGTGGGCGTGACCAGCATGTCTTCTCCGCACCGGGCCGAAACATTGCCCGAGGTGCCCCTATTGAGGCCGCGCGCATCCATCGCCTGCATCACCTGCGCCATGCGCTCGCGCAGAGCCGCCTCCCGATTCGTCGTGCCCATCACGCCGCCTCGCTCAGCGTCATCTGACGCATCGCTGCCTCGGTGGCCTCGAAGCTCTCGACCTTGCCCAGCGTGGCCAGACCCTGGGCGACCAGCGCGGCGGTGGCCGTGCCGAAACGCGCGGCGTCCAGCGGCGCCCAGCCGCGCGAGAGGGCGGCGATGAACCCCGCGCAATAGGAATCGCCACAGCTGGTGGTGTCGACCGGCGTGATCACATGCGCCGGCAGGGTCGTGCTGACGCCGTCAAGGACCACCACCGAGCCTCGAGCGCCATTCTTGATGATGCAGCCCTTGGCGCCCCACGACCGGAAGGTCCCGGCGGCGGCGAAGAGGTCCTCCTGACCTGTCAGGAACACCGCCTCGGCGGCGCTGGGCAGGAAGTAGTCGACATGCGGCAGCAGGCGCTTGACCTCGTCGACCGCCGAAGGCTGGGGCGCGATCAGGTCGCAGGTCACGATCGCCCCGGCCCGCGAGGCGGCTCGGACGATCGCCTCCCCCTCGCCGCCGTCGAGCTTGGGACCGCCGACGCCGCCATAGTGCAGAAAGCCCACCGCGGCGGCCGTTTCCAGCGCGCGCGGGGTGACGCGGGCCAGCATGCCCGCGCCCAGCGCGTGGAAGCCGGGACGAACGCCGCTGGAGGAGACCGCCAGCAGGGTCGTGGAACTGGGCAGGCCCGGCAGAACCTCCAGGTCGGTGACGTCGACCCCGGCGTCGGCCAGGGCCGTGAGGATGAAGCGACCGATCAGGTCGTCGCCGACCGCCGAGATCAGCCGGCTCGGCACGCCGAGGCGAGCCGCCAGTAGGGCCGGAGCGGCCGCCGTGCCAGCCGGAGCGCAGGCGATCCCCTCGATCAGGCCCGTTCCCTCTTCCTTCGGCAGCACGTCGATGGCGCGCGCCACCACGTCCAGGGTCGTCAGCCCGATACACGCCAATCCATTCTTCATCCGACGTCCTCCCTACGCATTGACAGTCACTATGCCTCAGTCATTATAATAGTCAAAACTATCTTATAAGGGGCTGAACTTGACCTGGACGAACAGCAAGGATGCGGCGCTGCGGGAACGCGCCATGGCGGTGATCCCCAATGGGATGTACGGCCACCAGTCGGTCATGCTGCTGCCCGACGACTACCCGCAGTTCTTCGACCGCGCCGAGGGCGCCTATCTCTGGGATGTCGACGGCAACCGCTATATCGACTTCATGTGCGGCTACGGCCCGAACCTGTTCGGCTACGGCCATGCCGCCATCGATCAGGCCTATATCGAGCGCATGAAGCGGGGCGACACCATGACCGGCCCCGGCCAGGCCATGGTCGAGCTGGCCGAGGCCATGACCGCCCAGGTCAGTCACGCCGACTGGGCGATGTTCTGCAAGAACGGCACCGACGCCACGACCATGGCGATGATGATCGCCCGCAACTTCACCCAGAAAAAGACCATCGTCCTGGCCAAAGGCGCCTATCACGGCGCCGCGCCCTGGTGCACGCCGCTGAAGAACGGCGTCACCGAGGCCGACCGCGCCAACCAGGTGTTCTACGAGTACAACAACGTCGAAAGCCTGGAGGCGGCGGTCAAGGCGGCCGGCTCTGACCTGGCGGCGATCTTCGCCTCGCCGATCAAGCACGACACCTTCGTCGATCAGGAGCTGCCCGATCCCGAATACGCCCGTCGAGCCAGGGCGCTGTGCGACGAGCACGAGGCGCTGCTGATCATCGACGACGTCCGCGCCGGCTTCCGCCTGGCCCGCGACTGCAGCTGGTCGCTGGTGGGGGTCAAGCCGGACCTTTCGACCTGGGGCAAGGCCATCGCCAACGGCCATCCGATCTCGGCCCTGCTGGGCGCCGACAAGGCCCGGTTCGCCGCCGCCACCATCTATGCGACCGGCTCGTTCTGGTTCTCGGCCGCGCCGATGGCCGCATCGCTGGCGACGCTGAAGCTGATCCGCGAGACCGACTACCTGGAGCGCACCATCGCCCTGGGCGAGCGCCTGCGCGCGGGCCTGGATGAGGCGGCCGACCGCCACGGCTTCTCGCTGCGCCAGACCGGTCCGGCCCAACTGCCGCTGATCATGTTCGACGAGGATCCGACCGGCGCCAAGGCCTACTTCTGGAACAACGCCCTGCTCAAGCGCGGCGTCTATTTCCACCCCTGGCACAACATGTTCATGACCACCGCCATGACCGACGCCGATATCGACCATACGATCGAGGCGGGCGACGAGGCCTTCAAGCTGCTGAAGGCCGCCGGTCCCCTGCCGCCGGTCGAGAAGCTGGCCTTCCTGCATTCCATGGTCGACTGACGGACCTCGCACCGCCTGGATGCGGCGCCGCCAGACTTGCCCTGGCGGCGCTTCCCGCAACCCATTCAGGCGCGGTTCGCACATCAGCCATGACAAAGGGCCCCTCTTGCCGAGGGGCCCTTCTTTTTGACGGAATGTGTCGACGGCGCGTTTCAGGCCGGGGTGGCGCGGGTGACGCCAAAGCGCCGCAGGACGTTGTGGGTGATGACCTCGATGAACGGGTCGCGCGCGGCCAGGCCATGAGCCCATTCGGTGGTGCCGCTGTTGAACACCTCGCCCTTCCCGCGCTTGAAGCTGGCGACGACGGCATGACCGCGCAGGACCTTGGCCTGAGCCTCGGGACCGGAGTCTCCGAACATCACCTCGGCGACCACGTCCAGTTTCTCGGGTGGGATGATCGGGAAGTAACCGCGGCCGGCTTCCTCGCCGAAGGCGCAGGGCGCGACGCCGATGATCTCCAGGGTCTCGGGCACGCCCAGCATCGGCACGGCCTTGGGCAGGCCGTCATCGCCGAACTGGAAGCGGCAGCCGTCGCTCTCGTAGCCGATCAGCGGCAGATCGCCGCCGATCACGTCGCCGTAGAACAGATCCGAGCCCTCCAAGGCCCAGTGGCGGTCGTCATAGACTGTGAAGCCGGCCTGGCCGCGCGACACGCACATGCCCAGGCGATGATAGCCGGCGAAGACGAAGCTCAGTCCCGTCAGCGCGGCCTCGGGCCGTTGGAAGGCCGGGTGCGACCACAGGTGCGTGGCCTTCTCGGGCGGGACGTCCTCGGCCTCGAACCCCTTCCACTTGTGGCAGACATAGGTCTTGCCGTCGTTCTCCCAGCGCACCTTCCAGAAGCAGCTGTTGCCCGACAGGATCGCGGCGTTGCCGCCCGCGTCGACGAAGCGCTCGACCTGGTCGCGCTGGCCGCCCGACCAGTATTCGCTGTGGCCCACGAACAGCGCAGCCGCGTAGCCTTCGAGGAGATCCTGTTCGGCGTCCAGGTCGTAGTCGGTGGCGAAGTCCAGCGCGTAGCCGTTCGATTCCGCCCAGGCCACGAAGGCGTGCTCCCACTTGTGCAGGAAGCCGGCCGAACCGTCGTAGGGCGAGGCCCGATGCTCGACCATCCAGGCCATGTCCGAGGCCCAGGGGGTTTCCTCGAATCCACGCTTGCGCAGGTTGATCAGGCGAGGCGGGTTGGGCGGCGGCGCGACAATCAGCGGCGGAAACGGACGCTGGGTCGACAGGACGCCGATCGCCTCGTCCATGGCCTGGGCGAACGGAACCTGCCCGCTCATCAGGCCGGTGACGTTCGAATAGGCGTTGGCGCCGCCCCAGTAGTTGTAGGCTTGGTAGGTGTTGGTCGACAGCACCATCAGGGCGTCCGAGCGACGCGCGCCGACCGGCGGCTTGACGACCACGAAGTGATGGGCCTGCCCGCCGCTCGCGTCGGTCAGCACGATATCGTAGTAGCCGGACGCCCATCCCTCGCCGACCTCGACCTCAAGGGCGACGGGCCAGCCGCAGCCGTCGCGGTCGGCGTGGGCCGGAACCGGATGATCGCCGACGCGCACGTCGTCGCGCTCCAGGACCGTCAGGCGCTCGGCGCCGATCCGGGTGATCGACAGGCGGCACGGACCGTTTTCGGCGCTGGCATGGAGGGCGAAGCGCTCGCCAGGGCGCACGCTCAGGCGGTCGGTATAGCAAGCGAGCATTCGGTTCCCCCTTCAGACTCCGGCCAAGCCGCGCGGATCACGAGACGCCTTGGGCCTACTGGTTTGTCTCGGCCCATTCAGCGCCGAACCATGGAGTAGTTTTTACTATTCTATTTGCGGCGATCGCAAGCCACAACTCGCTTCCAGGACGGGAGCAAGGAAGGGCGCGCGCGACATCAAGCGCGGCGGGCGCTCTCGAGATCGTCGGCGTGGATAGCCGGGTCGGATCTGCGTCTTTGCATGCCCCTCGAGCCAGCCTAAGAAGGTCTCAATCTAGTCGGCCCTGATCGCCGAAGACCGCGATGATGCTGATATTGGCGAAAGGCCAGGGCGCGCCACCCTTCCAGAAGCCGTTGAAAACATTGCGACTTCACCGTCAGAAAGACCGCCTTCGGACGATTGCTACACAACCCTGATACATGCAGCCACCAATCTGATCGCCCCGCGCCAACTGCACTGGACGGCCAGCGCCACACGGCTGGTCAAGCCGCGCCATCCGAGTGGACACGGCGAAGGTCAGCTTCTGGGAAGGTGTCATTTGCCATGCTGACCACACCCGGGCTCTAGATCACGGGCGCGACTTCGCGGCGTTGTCCCAATCTTTGGGTACCCAGTTAGCCTCTCTGCCCAGCAAGGCGAGTGCGTGATCCTCGACCTCGAGGTTTCCATAGCCCGCCCAAGGTCCAGACGCAGGGATCACCCAAAGGCGGTCGGCCGGTCCCAGCAGTGGCTGGAGCCTTTCCATGACGCTGCTGGTGGCGATAGTCGTCGCGACCAAGTAGGACGACGAGGTGAGAGCGCACCACTCGCCAATCGATTTCACCGCATCGATCAAGGATGCGCTTCCGGTCTGGTCCACCTCGAAAGTGACGACCAATGTCACATGCGCTCCGAAGGCGTCAGGCTCGTCAGATTGACGGTCGCGGTTGCGCTTACGGGCTTCAAGTAGGGCTAAATGGTTGAGCCCCATCGCGAGCCCCAAGAGGGCGGCCACGCCGAGCAGGATCCAATTTACAAGTTCGTACGAGGCGCTCATCGGATCACCTTCGGCAAGCGGAGACAGAGAGCGGTCACGCGACGCCAGCCGATAGACGCCTAGCGCCGCGTGACCTTGGGTCAGGCCTTCAACTTCCGCATGGATTCACCGCTCAGCTGCACCCGGTGGCTGGTAGGCGCTTGATCAAAGGCGTCCCCGTAAGACGCTCCAGATCGCCTCCCGCGCCGAGTGTCGCGGACATATAAAGCCGCTGCTTCGCCTGCGCGAAAGGTGCATGGCTCCAGACCGGCGGGATCAGCGGGCGGATCAGAATTTCACGAGACGCTAGGTAAACGTGGCACGCTTCCAGATGGTCGCGAATTAGCTGCCAGCGAAAGGTCACGTCTTTGCTGGCGTCGGAGTTTGCGTCGAGGATGCCCGTCAGGCGCGGCGCGATTTCCTGAAGTATGGTGGAGGGCAGTTTGTCCACCCAAGTTGCGTCTGAAGGGTCCTTCCATTGCCCCGTTAGGCGCGCGTACGACTGCCCGGAAAGATAGGGGCGCAATAAGCTGCTGATCGCGGCGTGAAGCTCGGCATGCGCCTCGTCGTTGGCCGGTATCTCCAACGACCACATCTTGGCGATGTAGTTCTCCGCCGCATGAGCGTCATCAATGATCACCACATCCGGATTGGTGAAAAACGGTGCCGTGTTGAATAGGCTTGAATAGGTTGTCACTGCAACCTTCACACCCGTCGTATAGTCCGACTTGGACGCAGCAGAATATTCGGCTTTTGAACTTGTAAATCCGACCGCGTCGATTCCGTACCTATTCTGGGCTTGCTCCACGGTTTGATTGACCAACTGCCGCGTCGGGCAGAGGTACAAAACACGTTCCTTGAACTTCCGCCTACGCCATTCAGCGATCAGTAGACCGACCAGAGTTTTTCCGCTGCCGGTGGGCAATTGGAGGGCGATGTCACTCTCGCCCAACATCTGGTCACCGTAGGCTCGCAGCATATCGCGTTGGTGCGTCATCACGTCCGGCAACTTACGCCGAGTGAGCGTCTGGAAGAGCGTCGCCGGCGATTCCGTCGCGCTGAGCGTGGGTGAAGTCGTCTTGAAAGCCAACATCAATTCCTTGGCGGGATTGCGGTCCATCATCTCTTCCTTGACCACCCAGTTGAACCAGCCACTTAACTTGTTGAGGTAGGTGTTGATGTTGCTCGGACTCGTCAGGTCCGTTGCGTTCGGCCTCCTTGGCTTTCGCGGCGTTCTCTATTGGGCTGAGGCAGGGATAGAGTTTCAGCGCATTGCGCGGCATCCAGCGCAGCGTGTCGATCAGAGTCCGACAGTGAGCCCGCGTGATCGACCGAACTGCCGTCGCCTCCCCGACTATGGCCAGAACCAGCCTGCGCGTCGTGTCGTAAGCGAGCCGCGTTCGTGGAGACCAGTCCCGCGTGGGATCGGACATGTAGGCGTCGTAAAGTTCTCGAAGGGTGACGCCCGGAGTAGGATCGGACGGGCCGACCGCAACGCTCTCGGGCAGGTCGATCTTGGCGGACGTCGAGACTGACGCGCCGAGCCTCGCCAGAATTCGGTGATCGACGCTCAGCCCGGAGCGAGCACGAGCCTCCTCGAAGTACCGCTCAATCGTCGCCGCAACATCATGAGACCGCCGCACGGCGACCGTTGGACTGTCCGTCCCCAACGATTTCCAAACCTCACGCTTCCCGATAATCGCCCTGAGAGCCTCGGGCACCCGCCGCCGGTAGTAAAAGCGACAACCCCGCCGAACTAAATGAAATCGAACAGCGTGTAGACTGCTTGTGGAGTAGCCGCCCGACCGTTTCCTGAGCCATCCCTGATGGTTAGGATGGTTTCGGGCACCCGATTGTGTATCAGGGTTGTGTAGCAATCGTCCGAAGACGGTCTTTCTGACGGTGAAGTCACAATGTTTTCAACGACTTCTGGAAGGGTGGCGCGCCGTGTCGAAACCGAGTGGGAATTATAGGGATAGCGTCCCCATCCAGAAGCCAAGGCGAGCCCCGAACGGTAGTCGAGCTATATGCTCAAATCCGCGCAGAGAACGGGCTAGAGCCGGGGTATTACTGGAGCAGCGGCGGCCCTGAAAGCTCCAACGATGACTAGGTTGGCGCAGCTCGGCGAAGCGCCGCACGTTCCTTCTCGCGCACCGCAGACTGCTCCGACGAGCGTGCAAGTTGCCCGAACACTGCGCCGAGCTTAGGCGCGTCCGGTTCGACCCGGCGATTGATGATGCCCACTCATTCGTGATGATGAGGCCTGCCCCGCCACATCGGCCTGCGCCAGAAAATCGGCCACCGTGCCGATGAGAGTGGCGGCGTCTATGGGTTTGCCCAGGTGCTGGTCCGCGCCGGCTTGAAAGGATGCGAACAGATGTTCCGGCAACACATTGGCCGTGAGCATGATGACGGGGCAGCGAGGCCTGCCGGTCAGCTGTTCGTCCTCGCGGATGCGCCGGGTCGCCATCAGGCCGTCCATGACCGGCATCTGCATGTCCATCAAGATCAGGCTGTAGGTTTTGCTCCGCGCGGCCTCAACCGCGAGACTTCCGTTCTCCACCGCGTCGAGTTCGACGCCCAGCGGCGCCAGGATCATCTCCACCACCTGCCGGTTGACGGGGTGATCTTCGGCCAGAAGGATGCGGCCCAGGTAGGTCCGCTGAGGCGCTGCCTCTTGATCTTGCCGCGGCGGCGCGCACGCCTGGAGCGGGACACGGGCCGTGAAGACCGCTCCCTCGCCCGGCGAGCCCGCAGCTATCAGTTGGCCGCCCAAGGCCTGTGCGATCTCCCGGGAGATCGAAAGGCCAAGACCCGAACCGCCATAGGCGCGCGTGACCGAGTCGTCGCCCTGAACGAAGCGATCAAAAATCCGTTCGGCGATCGCCGCGTCGAACCCAATGCCGGTATCGGCGACTTCAAAACACCAAAGATCGCCTTCGGCGTGGACCGAAAGGCGCACCTCGCCCGCGGCGGTGAACTTGACGGCGTTGCTCAGCAGGTTGCCCAACACCTGTCGCAGCCGCAGGGAGTCGCCGCGCACCCAGGTCTCCTGTGGCGGCTGGCAAGTATATCCCAACCCCTTGGCTTCCGCGCCGGCCTGATGGAGCGCGGCGACGTCGGCGACCATCTGAGCCAGGTCGAACAGCTCGTGGCTCACCGGCAAAGCGCCATCGTCAAGTCGCGCCAGATCCAGTACGTCGGTCAACAGAGCCTGCAGGGTCGAGGCGGCGCCATTGATCGTATTGAGAAGCGCGCGTTGCTCGGGCGCGAGGTCGGTCCGCGCCAGGACATGCCCCAACCCTAAAATGCCATTCAGAGGCGTGCGGATCTCGTGACTCATATTGGCCAAAAACCGGCTCTTGGCGAGATTGGCGCTTCGCGCCTGGGCCAGGGCATTGCGATCGCTGACATCGCGGATGATCGCCCCGACCAGGGCCGAAGGTCCGTCCCGACAAACCGACACCGACAGATCGGCCTGAAATTCAGTGCCGTCGCGCCGCAGGGCAGGCACTTCCACCGTCGCGCCTCGGCGGGCCTGCCCTGTTTGGCACAGACGGTGAAAGCCTTCGTCGTGAGCCGCCCTGAAGCGCTCGGGGATGATCATGCGAAGTTGCTGACCGATCGCCTCTTGAGCGTCAAAGCCGAAGAGGTCTTCCGCCGCCGCATTCCAATGCGTGATCCGCTGATCGGCGTCGACGGCCAGGACCGCGTCCGCCGTGCCCTCGAAAAGCTGTCCGAGAAAGGATTTGCGCCGGAACTGTTCGAGGATTTCCGCCACCAGCTCGGCGCACAACAGGATTTGCCGGCGCGCCGAAGCACTAAAGGCCCGCGGCCTGTCATCGACCGCGCAGACCGCGCCGACGGCTTGGTCTTCAACGATAATCGGCGCGCCGGCGTAAGCGCGCACGCCCGGCGCGCCGATGACCAGGCTACTGGCGGCGAACCGCGGATCCAGGCGGGCGTCGGTGATGGTCAGCGGCTGGCGAAGCGCCACGACATGCGTGCAGAACGAGACGGACCGCTCGGTCTGGGAAAGCGGAAAGTCCAGACCGGCCTTGAACCACTGCCGGTCCTGATCAACCAGGGAGACCATGGCCCAACGCGTGTTCGCAGCGGCCCGCGCGCACTCGGCGATCAGGTCAAAATGCCGCTCGGGCGGCGTATCGAGCACCTGAAGGGCGCGTAGCGTCCGCAGGCGGGCGACTTCATCGTCGGCCAGGACCGTATCGGTCATAGTGTCCCTCTTGTGAGACTTGGCGATCATGCGTCGCCGCCAGCGCGGACACGCGGGTTCGAGGCGGGCGCTTCTAGGGTGGCGGGCGGGGACGCTCGCTATGCAGGGCGGCCCGGACCCGCTCAAGCAGCAGGTCCGAAAGCAACGGCTTTTCCACCAGGCAGACATGAGCCGCCTTGGCCGCCTTGCGCAGCAGTCGTCCGGGATTGGTCGCCAGCAGAATGGCGGGCGCCTCGACGCCCCGCCGCCGCAGATCCTGGATCAGGTCCAGTCCCGGCTGGCGGTCGAGATCCTGGTCGACGATCAGGCATCCGGCGGCGGCCAAACTCTCCGGCGTGGCCGCCTCGCCGGCGGCGTAGACCGCCACGCCGAATCCTTCCAGCCCGAACGCGAACTGGATCGCGTTTCGAACCGCTTCGTCTCGGTCGATCAGGATGATGGGGGACATGCCGGACATGTGAATCTCCAATGCGCGGCGGCGATCACGACCGCCGCCGCGCCTGACTCAGGCCGCCGTCTTCCAATGGGGCTCGAGCACTACGTGGGGCGGGCACGGGGCCACAGCGCCCAGGGGCAGGCCGGCCAATTGGTTGGCGAAGCCATGATTGACGTCTCGATGGTGGGCCTCGTCGGCCCGCACCACCTCGATCACGTCGCGCAGGGTCGATCCCTCCGGAAGGTTCCAGTAGTCCAGGGCGATCTGCGGCGCGGGCACATCGGGCGAGCGACCTTCGTCGATCTCGGCCAGATAGTGGGTGTAGCTGATCACGGCTTCTTCTTCGAAGTAGCCGACGACGCGGTGAGCGGTCTTGGAGGAGATCAGATAGAGGGCGAAGAAGAACAGATAGAACACCCACTGGACGGAGACGACCACGAACCGCTCGAACGCGGTGGGCTTGGCCACCTCGATGAAGGTCATCAGGTGCATGCGTTCGTTTTCGGCCTCGTCCATCAGGGTCTTGATCCAGCCCCGGTCGCTTTCCATGCGCCGCAGACACTTCAGGTGCGTCAGGGTCGCGCCCACCATGCCCGGAACGGCGGCCACGGTTTCCAGCACCACGGCGCGGTGGCCGTAGCGCTTGGCGAAGAAGGTGTCGGCGCAAAACCGCAGCAGCTTGACGAAACCCTGGGCGACGACATCCGACGCGCCGGCCGGCCTGTGGTGAACCGAAAGATCAATGGCCGGAGCGGTCATCGCGCTATTCCTTGAAGTGAAGCCCGCCACGGCGGGCCGTTGAAGTTGAGAGCTTGATATCCGGTGGGGCGTTGGCGATACACTCGGGTCATGACCCTAAGGCGTTTGCCGGAGGCGGGCTTGGCCCGCCAGAAGGGCGATTTTCCGGAATGACCGAAACCACCTGGGCGGCGCGCATTCGCTGGATCCGGCCCCACAACCTGTTGCGGACCGCCGCCCTCGGCGGGGTTCTGGTGGCGGGCGGCGTCATCGCGCGCCTGGCCTGTGAACCCGTCCTGGGCGAGCGGGGCGTCTATCTGTTCTTCTTTCCAGCGGTGATCGCCGGCTCGGCGTTTGGCGGAACGGCCGCCGGGGGCTTCAACACTGTCCTGGCGGCGCTGGCCTGCCTGGGCCTCGCGCTCCGCCATCGGCCGCTCGACCAGGGCGACTTCCTCGGGGTGGCGCTCTTTGTCGCCGTCAGCGTTTGCGTGCTGATCGGCGGCGAGATCTTCCACGCGGCCCGGCGCAGGGCTGAACGGACCAATGACGATCTGGCGGCCCGCCAAGCCCACCTGAAATCGATCCTCGATACGGTTCCAGACGCCATGGTCGTGATCGACGACGCAGGCCTGATCCAGTCCTTCAGCCAGGCGGCCGAGCGCTTGTTTGGTTGGTCGGCGGCCGAGGTCAGCGGTCGCAATGTCAACATCCTGATGCCCGATCCCCACCGGCAGGGGCACGACGGATATCTGGCGCGCTACTACAGGACCGGAGAGCGCCGGATCATCGGCCAGGGCCGGGTCGTGGTCGGCGAGCGCAAGGACGGCACCACCTTTCCGATGGAGTTGTCGGTGGGAGAAATGCTGACCACGGCCGGCCGTTTCTTCACTGGATTCGTCAGGGACCTGACCGAGCGCCAGCAAACCGAGGCGCGCCTGCAGGAGCTTCAGAACGAGCTGATCCACATCTCGCGCCTGACCGCCATGGGCGAGATGGCCTCGGCCCTGGCGCACGAGATCAACCAGCCGCTGACGGCGATCGCCAACTATCTCAAGGGCAGCAAGCGGCTTCTATCCCAGGACGGCCCGCCCGAGATCGAGCGCGTGATCGACGCCATCGACAAGGCCGGAAACCAGGCGCTGCGGGCGGGCGACATCATCCGCAGGCTGCGCGACTTCGTGGCCCGCGGCGAAACCGAGCGCGCGGTCGAAAGCTTGCCGAGGCTGGTCGAGGAGGCCGGCGCCCTGGCGCTCGTCGGGGTTCAAGAACATGGCGTGCGCGTCAGGTTCGCCTATGAGCCAGGGATCGATCTGGTTCTCGCCGACCGCGTCCAGGTGCAGCAGGTGCTGCTCAACCTGATGCGCAACGCCATCGAGGCCATGGAAACCTCGCCGCGCCGCGAGCTTCTGGTCAAGGTCGCGGAACTCGAGGGCGACGCCGTCGTCACCGTGGCCGACACAGGTCCCGGCATAGCGCCCCTTATGGCCGAACAGCTGTTTGCGCCGTTCGTCACCAGCAAGCGCGACGGTATGGGCGTGGGGCTGTCGATCTCACGCACCATCGTCGAGGCCCATGGCGGTCGCCTGTGGGTCGAAGATACGCCGGGCGGCGGCGCGACCTTTCATTTCACGCTCAAACGCGCCGACGGGGGAGACGACAACGATGCCTGAGGGCGTGGTTCACATCATCGACGACGACGAGGCGCTACGCGATTCTCTGGGCTTCCTGCTCGGCAGCGCCAGGATCGAGTGCACGCTGTATCCGTCGGCCTACGCTTTCCTCGACGGACTTTCGCAGCGCGCCAGCGGTTGCGTGCTCACCGACGTGCGCATGCCCGACATGAACGGTCTGGAGCTGGTTCGGCGGCTGAACGCCCTGGGTTACCGTGATCCCATCGTCGTCATGACCGGTCACGCCGATGTGCCGCTCGCGGTTGAGGCGATGAAGGAAGGCGTGCGCGACTTCATCGAAAAGCCCTTCGACGACGAGCTGATGCTGTCCGCCCTGGGCTCGGCGCTGCAGCAGCGGCAGGCCGAGCGCGTCGAGGAGTCCGAGATCATCGAGGTCAACCGACGCCTGAACCTGCTGTCGGGTCGCGAACGCGAGGTTCTGGAAGGCCTGATCGCCGGCTCGGCCAACAAGGTCATCGCCTACGACCTGGGCATCAGCCCACGCACCGTCGAGATCTACCGCGCTCATGTGATGAGCAAGATGCAAGCCGGCAGCCTTTCGCAGCTGGTTCGTCTTGTGCTGTCGGCACGGCGTTAGCCGACTTCTTTCAGTCGTGAACCACGGCGACCTCGGCCGGCCCTCCGCCATCGGCCTGCTCCGAGACCTGGCTGAGCGACCGCAAGCGCGCCGCCGACGCTCCGGCCCAACCCGCGGCGCGACCGGCTGTTCGCGTCCGGCGCTCACGGCCGGTGCGCGGGCCAGGATCACGACCTTTGATCCTTGGCGTGACCCTGCCGCGCCCCTGCCGCGACCCACGCGGCGGCGCCTATCGTCGCCGGGCCAGCGCTTTTGTCGCGGCTTGACGACCATCAATCGGATCGGCTGGGTTTCGCGCTCTAACACCGCATGACATCCGCCCGCATACGCTGCGGCGATTGAAGTCCGCCTCGACGCCACGCTCTTGCGAGCCGAGCCTGTCCACGGCGCCCGCTATCACAGCCCCGAGGCGCGAACAGTATGCTTGAAGTGATCTGGACGACGGTGAGGCTGGCGGTGGTGACCACGGTCTTGCTGCTCCTGGTGGCGACACCGCTGGCTTGGTGGCTGGCGCGCCAGCGCGCCTGGTGGAAGGAGATCATCGCCGCCATCGCCGCCCTTCCCATTGTCTTGCCGCCCACGGTGCTGGGCTTCTACCTGCTGATCCTGTTGGCCCCGGCCAGTCCCCTGATGGCCCTGCTCCATCCCCTGGGCGTTCGCAGCCTGGCCTTCACCTTCACCGGTCTGGTGATCGGCTCGATGGTCTATTCCCTGCCCTTCGCCGTACAGCCGATCCGCAACGCCTTCGAGGCCATGGGCGATCGTCCGATGGAGGCGGCCGCCACCCTGCGCGCGGCGCCACTGGACGCCTTCTTGACCGTCGCCTTGCCCCAGGCGCGCCGCGGCTTGCTGACCGCCGCGGTCTTGGTCTTCGCCCACACGGTCGGCGAGTTTGGCGTCGTGCTGATGATTGGCGGTTCTGTGCCCGGAGAAACCGAGGTGATTTCGACGCGCATCTATCAGCAAGTGGAGTCGCTGCAGTTTGACGAGGCCCACAGACTATCGGCCGGCCTGCTGGTGTTCGCCTTCGCCGTGCTGCTGGCGATGCTGTTGATCGAGCGGCGCACGTCGCGGCCTGCCCGATGATCCCGTTCTCTGCCGAACCCGGCCTGGAAGCGCGGCTGCGCGGACGCCTGGGGGCCTTCACCCTCGATGTCGCCCTGACCCTGCCGCCCAGGGGGATCACCGCCCTGGTGGGCCCATCTGGGGCGGGCAAGACCAGCCTGCTGCGCTGCCTGGCCGGGCTTTCAAGACTTCCGGGCGCTTTGGTGGTCGATGGCGAGGTCTGGCAGGATGAGCGCCGTTTTCTGCCGCCGCACCGTCGACCGATCGGCATGGTGTTCCAAGACGCCAGTCTGCTGAGCCACCTGTCGGTGACAGACAATCTTCGCTACGGCCAGCGACGCACGCGAGCACCATTGGCCACGGGCTTTGACGAGGTCGTCGCGTTGCTGGGGCTGGAGGTTCTGTTGGGGCGGTCGACGACACACCTTTCCGGCGGCGAGCGACAGCGGGTGGCGCTGGGTCGCGCTCTGCTGTCCCAGCCGCGCCTGCTGATGATGGACGAGCCGCTGTCCAGCCTGGACGCCGACAGCAAGGCCGAAATCCTGCCCCATCTGGAGCGCCTGCATCGAGCCCTGGCCATCCCGGTGCTCTATGTCAGCCATGACGCCGAAGAGGTGCGCAGGCTGGCCGATCACCGTCTGGAGATGCGCGCCGGTCGCATCGTGACGAGGGCGACGGACATTCGGACCACGGCCGATGTCGAGCGCGCGGCCGCTGCTCGACGTCTGGCCGGCATGGACCCGGCGAGCCTTAGCCGCCTGGCCCTGGCGGCGCTGTTGGCCGGCCTGGATCCGGCCTAGACTTGGAGCCTCGACGCCTCGCTTCGCACACGGCAGACGTCGGCGCGTCGCTTGACTTCCGACAATCGCATCGTCTCGCCGCGGGTGTAGGTCGGTTTGGCCGGTAACGGTTGGCGAAGATGGGTTTTGTGATGACTCAAGGTTTGGCTCGGACGTTCCCCCCAATGGGAACGATCCAGGTTTGTTTTTTCGGCAAGGTCGCCGACCGTTTCGGGCGCGGCCTCAGTGTGGATATCCCCGCTGAGGGTTGTTCGTTGCCCTGGCTGAGAGCGCAGCTCGCCGATCAGACTGACGGCGGCGCCGAGGCTCTGGCCGAACGCGGTCTGCGCGTGGCCATCGATCACCTGATCGTCGGCGATCAGGCCTGGGTGAGCCCCGGACAGGACGTGGCCTTCCTGTCGATGTTTTCTGGAGGTTGACGATGGATGACGCGCCCTTGGCCGCCAAGGCCCGCAAGGCCGGCATAGACGAGCAGCTGCCCTTCTATCCGCTCAACATCGCCGTGCTGACCATTTCCGACACCCGCGACCTGAACACCGACACCTCGGGCGCCCTGCTGGCCGACCGCCTGACCGTCGCTGGCCATGGTCTGGTCGGCCGCGTGATCGTGCCCGACGAGGTCGACGCCATCCGCCGTCAGGTTCAGGCCTGGGCCGACGACGCGGCCGTCGACGTCATCCTCACCACCGGCGGCACGGGCTTCGCGCCGCGCGACGTCACACCCGAGGCGGTGACGCCGCTGTTTCGCCGGACCATGGACGGGTTCTCGGTGGTCTTCCATCAGGCCAGCCAAGCTACGGTGGGGGTGGCGACCCTGCAGTCGCGGGCCCTGGCCGGCCAGATCGGCGACACCTTCGTGTTCTGCGTGCCTGGCTCGACCGGAGCCTGCCGCGACGCCTGGGATCTGGTGCTGGGCCAGGAGCTGGACAGCCGCTTTCGCCCCTGCTCGCTGGTAGGCCAGATCCCCCGCTATCGGGGCGTCTGTAATTGATCAGCTACGATCAGGCGTCGGCCCTGGTGATGGGGTTCGCCCAGCCCTTGGGCCGCGAAACCGTGCGCCTAGACAAGGCCGACGGCCGCGTCCTGGCCGCGGCCATCGTCGCGCGCCGCGCCACGCCTTGCGCCGACGTCTCGGCCATGGACGGCTATGCGGTGCGTGATGACGATCTGACCGACACGCCGGTGCGCCTGGCGGTCATCGGCGAGGCCTATGCCGGCCAGGCCTTCGACGGGGTTCTGGCCCCAGGGTCTTGCGTGCGAATCTTCACCGGCGCCGTCGCCCCGGTTGGAACCGATCGGGTCATCATCCAGGAAGAGGTCGAACGCGCCGGACCGCTGGCCCTGTTCGCGCGGCCGCCCAGCGGCGTGCGCAACCTGCGGCTGGCCGGTTCGGACTTTCAGCCTGGCGACGTGCTGGTCGAGGCCGGCGCACGCCTAAACCCCCAGCGGCTGGTGGCGGCCGCCGCCGCCGACCGGGCCAAGCTGTCGGTGATCGTTCGGCCTCGGGTGCTGGTCATCGGCACCGGCGACGAACTGGACGAACCGGGCCGCCCCTCCAGCCTGCGCCCCGGCATTCCCGAAAGCGTGAGCTTCGGCGTCGCCGCCCTAGCGCGCGCCTGGGGCGGGAGCGTGGTGGATCGCTGGCGGGTCGGCGATGAGCTGTCGGCGCTGGAAAAGGCGGCGCGATCGGCGGTCGAACTGGCCGATATCGTCGTCGTCACCGGCGGCGCCTCTGTGGGCGACCGTGATTTCGCCAAGACCATGTTCGCGCCCCTCGACCTGGACCTCGCCTTTTCCAAGGTGGCCATCAAGCCGGGCAAGCCGGTGTGGTTGGGCCGGGCGCGCGGCGCGCTGATCGTCGGCCTGCCGGGCAATCCGACCTCGGCCATGGTCACCGCCCGTCTGTTCCTCGCGCCGCTGATCGCCGGCCTAGCTGGCCTCGAGCCGGGCAAGGCGCTCGGTTGGCGCCATGAGCCCCTGGCCTCTCCGCTTGGTCCTTGCGGCGATCGCGAGACCTTCGTGCGGGCCAGACGCTTGCCTGGCGGCGTCGAGCCGATCGGCGACCAGGACGCCTCGGCCCAGAAGGCCCTGGCGATGAGCGATGTCCTGATCCGCCGCCGCCCAGGCGCGCCGCCGGCCAAGGCCGGGACGCTAGTCGAGACGCTCGACTTCTGACGAGGCCGCGCCGTCCCTAGACGGCGTCAGCGAAGTGCGGAAACAGGATCGCGTCCTCCAGACGCATGTGCTCGCGCAGCTCGCGGTCGATCTTGTGGCAAAGCTGATTGAGGGCCCGCCAGGTGCGGCAGGCTTCCTGGGGCGGCGTGAAATCCTTGGTGATCACCGCCAGGCGGGTCAGTTGTTCGACCACGTCGCGATGTTCGGCCTGCATCCGGGCGATGGCGATGCGGACCATCGCCCCCCCGCCGTGGCGCATCATCGGAAACAGCGCCGTCTCCTCCTTGCGCTGGTGACCGGCCAACTCGTCGGCCATCAGCGCCAGGTGATCGGCCAGGCCGTCGGGGCATTCGGCGTCGGCCACGTGCACCGCCTCGACCTTGCGCGCCAGCGCGATGGCCTGAGGAAAGTCCTCCATATGGACCTGATGGTAGCGGGTCAGGATGTGATCGATCAGCGCTCCGGCCTGCTGCGCGGCCTCAGGATCGCCTGGGGCATGGAGCACCAGATAGGCCTCGACCGCGCGCGTGTCGGCGGGGTCGAGAACAAATTGCTCGGCGGTGTCAGGTGCGGCGAGCGCGCGGCTTAGCACCGCGATTTGGGCGTTTTCGGTCATGGAAGATCCTCCCATCGCCACACTAGGAGCTTCGCCGCGGCGGCGCATTGAGCGGCGCCGACCCGCGCCTTGATGTTGCGCAAGGCCCCGCCTGGCCAATGTCGCAGACTGGGCGGGCAACGACGCCTTTCATGCGCCGCAGGGAATCACCCAGCCTTTCCTCCCCAAAATCAGAAAGAGCGACCATGGCGTTCGACAATCCCTTCGCCGGCGAGATCTGGTCCAGCAAGTACCGCTTCGCGCCGCCGGACGGCGGCGGGGACGCCAGCGTCGCCGAAACCTGGTCGCGCGTCGCCAGAGCGGTCGCCCAGGCCGAGACGCCCAAGCTGCGCAAGGGCTTTGAAGCCGAGGTCCTGGACGCCCTCACCGATTTCAAGGTCCTGCCAGCCGGCCGCATCCTGGCCGGCGCCGGCACCGCCCGGGCGGTGACCCTGTTCAACTGTTTCGTCATGGGCGTGACGCCCGATGACCTGGGCGGCATCTTCGAGCACGTCCGCGAAGCAGCCGTCACCCTGCAGCAGGGCGGCGGGGTGGGCATGGACTTCTCGTCCATCCGTCCAAACGGGGCGCGGGTCGAGGGCGTCGGCGCCGACGCTTCGGGTCCGCTCAGCTTCATGGATGTTTGGGACGCGATGTGCCGCACCATCCTGTCGGCCGGACAGAGGCGCGGGGCGATGATGGGCTGCCTGCGCATCGACCATCCCGACATTGAGGCCTTCATCGACGCCAAGCGCACCGCCAATCGCTTCCGCAACTTCAACCTCTCGGTCCTGGTCACCGATCCGTTCATGGCCGCGCTAGAGGCCGATGGCGACTGGCCGCTGACCTTTGGCGGCCAGGTCCACCGCACCGTTCGCGCCGCCGATCTGTGGGCGCAGCTGATGAGGGCCACCTATGACGCCGCCGAGCCGGGAGTGATCTTCATCGACCGTGTCAACGCCGCCAACAACCTGGCCTATTGCGAGCAGATCCTGGCCAGCAATCCTTGCGGCGAGCAGATGCTGCCGCCCTATGGCGCCTGCCTGCTGGGATCGCTCAACCTGGCCCGCCTGGTCGACAACCCGTTCGAACCGGGCGCCGCCCTCGACGAGGACAGGCTGGGCGCCCTCACCCGCACAACCGTGCGCATGCTCGATAATGTCATCGACATCTCCCGCTTTCCCCTGGAGGCCCAGGCCCTCGAAGCCCGGGCCAAGCGGCGGCTGGGGATCGGCGTGACCGGCTTGGCCGACGCCCTGGTGTTCTGCGGCGCGCGCTATGGCGATGACCGGGCCGTTGCGCTGACCCAGCGCTGGCTGGGGGTCATCAAGCGCGAGGCCTATCGGGCCTCCGCGCGCCTGGCAGCCGAAAAGGGCTCCTTCCCGCTCTATGATCCGCAGATCCTTGAGCGGCCCAACCTCATCAGCCTGGACGAAGAGACCCGCGCCCTGATCGCCGCCCACGGGCTGCGCAACGGCTGCCTGACCTCCATCGCCCCGACCGGCACCACCTCGCTGCTGGCCGGTAATGTCTCCTCGGGCATCGAGCCGGTGTTCGCCTACGCCTATACGCGCAAGGTGCGCCAGCCGGACGGGAGCAGCCGCGAGGAACAGGTCGAGGACTACGCCCTGGCGGTGTGGAAGCGGCTGCACGGCGACGCCCCGCCCCCCGAGGCGGCGTTCGTCAGCGCCCAGGACCTAACCCCGGCCGATCACCTGCGCATGCAGGCCGCCGCCCAGGCCCTGGTCGACAGTTCGATCTCCAAGACCGTCAACTGCCCCGAGACCATCGCCTTCGACGACTTCGCCGACATCTATCGCCAGGGTTACCGACTGGGCTGCAAGGGCCTGACCACCTATCGCCCCAACGCCATCACCGGCTCGGTGCTGTCGGTGGCGCCGACGCCCCAGCCGCCGCCGACCGCTGCGCCTGACCTTCCCCTGCCCTCGCGTCCCGACGCCCTGGGCGGCGCGACCTACAAGATCAAATGGCCCGACAGCGCTCACGCCGTCTATGTGACGATCAATGACGTGGAAGCTCAGGACGGGCGCCACCCGTTCGAGATCTTCGTCAACTCCAAGAACATGGAGCACTATGCCTGGACGCTGGGCCTGACGCGGATGATCTCGGCGGTGTTCCGCCGCGGCGGTGACGTGTCGTTCGTGGCCGAGGAGCTCAAGGCGGTGTTCGATCCGCGCGGCGGCGGGTGGATCGACGGCCGTTACACCCCCTCCCTGCTGGCCGCGATCGGCGGGATCATCGAGCGGCATCTTGGAGGCCAGCCCTCGCGCGAGCCCGCCGTCGAAGAGCCCCCGCGGACGTCAAGCGCGCCCTCGGCCAATCCCTTCGCCGCCAACAGGGTCAGCTGTCCGCGCTGCGGCGGCTTTGAGATGGTGCGTAAGGAGGGCTGCGACACCTGTTTCGACTGCGGCTATTCCAAGTGCGGCTGAGCGGTTGACGATCATCAAGGCCAACAGGACCCCTATCAAGGCGCCGGCGTCGGTTCGGGTGCAGGGTGACCGGATGTCAACTGCCGCAATGCGCCGCGCCTATCGCGGCCCCGCCCTGTTCAGCTTCGGCTTTCGCCCCTTCTATCTCCTGGGCGCCCTTTGGTCGGCCCTGGTCGTTCCGCTCTGGCTTTGGAGCTATCTGGCCGGCGGCCCGGGCATGCTGACCCGCGATTGGCATGTTCATGAGATGCTGTTTGGCTTTCTGGCCGCCATCGTCGCCGGCTTCCTGACCACGGCGGTGCCCAATTGGACCGGGCGCATGCCGATCATCGGCACGCCCCTGGCCCAGTTGGTGGGGCTGTGGCTGGCGGGACGGGTGGCCATGCTGTTTCAGGCCAGCATCGGCCCTGTCGCCGCGGGCGTCATTGACAGCCTATTCCTGCTGGTCTTCGCCGCCGTCATCTGGCGCGAGGTTTTGGCCGGCCGCAATTGGCGCAACCTGCCGGTTTGCGGCCTGGTGACCGCTCTGGCCCTGGGCAACATCGCCTTCCACCTTCACGGCGTCAGCTGGGCTTCGGCCGTGGGCGAGCGCCTGGCCCTGGGCGTGGCGACTTTGCTGCTCGCCCTGATCGGCGGGCGCATCACGCCCAGCTTCACCCGCAACTGGCTGAAGGCGCGCGGCGCCGCCGCCCAGCCCGCCCTGTTCGGTCCGATCGACCAAGCCGCCCTGGCGCTGACCGGCCTGGCCGCGGCGGCCTGGGTCGCTCTGCCCGACGCCCGGTTCAGCGGCGCCCTGCTGGCCCTGGCCGGCCTGACCAACCTAGTCCGCCTGGCGCGTTGGAGCGGCTGGGCCACGCGAGCCGAGCCCCTAGTCTGGATCCTGCACCTTGGCTATGGCTGGCTGGGCGTGAGTCTGCTGCTGCTGGGCGCCTCGGTGCTGGATCCGGCCATTGCCCGCACCGCTGGCATCCATGCCCTGACCGCCGGCGCCGTCGGCGTCATGACCCTGGCGGTGATGACCCGCTCGAGCCGAGGCCACAGCGGGCGCGACCTGCGCGCCGACGCCGCGACCACCGTCATCTATGCGGGGATCAACGCCGCGGCCTTGGCTCGCGTCGCCGCCCCGTTCACCGGCGTTTGGCAGCAGAACCTGCTGATGCTTTCCGCCGGCCTTTGGATTTTGGCCTTCGCCGGGTTCGCGGCGAGCTATGGACCCATGCTGGTCCTTCCGCGCCCGGCCAAGGCTTGACCGATATCAAGCCCTGCGACGCATGGCGTCATGGCCGCCCTCGCCGGCAAGGCTTACCCATGAGGCTCGCTCCGAGCGTTCCGGCCTAAAGCGCATCCGCGCCAGGGTCGGGCCGCCGCGCCGGCTCAGCCGGCAAGGGTGACGGGGGAAACACCGTCGCCTCCCTTGCTTGGAAAGGAGCCCGCATGGGACGTCTGGTTGACGGCTTTGGCCGCCGCTTTCGCTATCTGCGCCTCTCGGTCACCGAGGTGTGCAACTACCGCTGCACCTATTGCCTGCCCGACGGCTTCAAGAAGTCCGGGTCAATGGCTTTTCTCACCCCCGACGAGATCGACTGCGTGGTGCGCGCCTTCGCCGCCTTCGGCGTCGCCAAGCTGCGCCTGACCGGCGGCGAACCGAGCGTGCGCCGCGACCTGGTGGAAATCATCGGCCGCGCCGCGGCCACGCCCGGAATCGAGAAGGTGGCGATCACCACCAACGGCTGGAGCCTCAAGCGCAATATCCAGGCCTGGCGCGAGGCGGGCCTGACCAATCTCAATGTCAGCATCGACGCGCTCGATCCGGCCGCCTTCCATCGCATCACCGGCCACGACCAGTTGAATGAGGTTGTCGCTGGCCTCGACCTGGCCCTGGCCTTGGGCGTGCCGACGGTCAAGGTCAACGCCGTCCTGCTGCGCGACACGGTGGAAACCGGCTTTGACGCCTTCGCCGCCTTCGTCCGCGATCGGCCGATCTCGTTTCGCTTCATCGAGTTGATGCGCACCGGTGACAACGCCGCCTATTTCGACGACCAGCATGTCTCGGGTGTCGACCTGCAGGGCTGGCTGGCCGTGCGCGGCTGGACGCCGGTGGCCAAGGCCTTCGACGATGGGCCGGCGACCGACTACGCCCATCCCGACTATCGCGGCCGTATTGGCTTGATCGCCCCTTATGCGCCGGGCTTTTGCGACAGCTGCAACCGCCTGCGCATCACCGCCAAGGGCGCGCTGCGTCTGTGCCTGTTTGGCGAATTGGGGGTCAATCTTCGCGATCTGCTGGTTCCCGGCCAAGAAGAAGCCTTGCAAGCTCGCATCGAGGCCGCCCTGGTCGGCAAGCCGGTCGGCCACCGGCTGCATGAGAACAACAGCGGCGACACGCGGCAGTTGGCGCAGTTCGGCGGCTAGGCCGAGCTTAGGGGACCGAGCGAATATCCCGCGCCGTCGGCCAGCGCTCGCGCTGCGCCTTGCCGGTCGGCGCATCGGTGGGCAGGGTGTGGTTGTCGATCAGGGGATCGGGCTTGGCCAGGCGCTCCAGCACCACCGGCCGGGCGATCGTCACCCGCGGTCCGTTGACCACTACGCCATAGTCGGCGATCGCCGCGAAGGCCCGCGACAGGTTCTCCGGCGTCATGCCCAGCACCGAGGCGAGCAGGCGCTTTTCGTGCGGCAGGGTGAAGGTGTCTGCCCCGCCCTGGCGCACCTTCTGGGTGATCAGATAGTTGGCCAGCCGCTCGAGCCCGCCGCGCAGCTTCTGGTTTTTGATGGCCCGCACCAGGCCGCGATAGCAACCCGACAATTCCTGGGCCACGGCGAAGCCGAAGGCGGCGTCCTCCTTCATCGCCCGACGCAGAGCCTCGCCCGACAACATCAGGATGTCGGACCGCTCGATTGTCTGGGCGCTCATCAGGGCGTCGGCGTCGAGCACCACGGCGGCCAGGATGAAGGTGGAGACCGGCCGCAGCACCGCCAGGGTGGTGTCCTTGTCATTCCACGTCGCGCCCAGCTCGACGCTGCCGTCGAGCAGCACATAGAGGAAGTCGACCGCGTCGCCCTCGGTGAGCAGGGTCGTACCGGCCGGAAACTTCTGCAGGAAGGCCCCGCCGGTGACGTTCCTGAACGCCTCGTCCGACATCACGCCGAACAAGGGCAGACTCCTGACACGGTCGAGATCAGCGCTTCTCATCATGCCCCCCCTAATGGCGTCGTCGCGACCGGGCGGCCTTGACGCAGGTCAACCCGGCTAATGACGCGTCGCTTGATGAATATCAATCGCATACTTGACGCGTTAGTCAATTGCGGTTGATGAAATAGAACCGTGCCCTTTTGCCGCACCGAAGACTTGTAAGTGAACGTCGGTTATTTCGCTTTGCTTGATGCTTATCAAATGCGCTGAAGCCTCCTCCCCGCAATAGATTGTTCGCGGCAGATGTTGTCGTGCGCGATTTTGGGGGCAGACATGCAGACGGCGACGCCATCACAACAGGGAGCCGGATCGGCCCTGACGATGAGCACGATCGCCTTCACCGCCTGTTTCGCGGTATGGACGGTGTTCTCGATCATCGGCGTCAAGATCAAGCAGGACCTGGGGCTGAGCGAGGCGCAGTTTGGCCTGCTGGTCGGCACCCCGATCCTGACCGGTTCGCTCGTCCGGGTGTTCCTGGGCGTCTGGACCGAGCAATATGGCGGCCGTCTGGTCAATCTGCTGGTCATGCTGTCGGCGGCGGCGGCGACCTTCCTGTTGTCCTACGCCCAGACCTATCCGCAGTTTCTGCTGGCGGCTCTGGGGGTCGGCCTGGCCGGCGGCTCGTTCGCGGTCGGCGTGGCCTATGTCTCCAAGTTCTTTCCCAAGGAGCGCCAGGGCGCGGCGCTGGGCATCTTCGGGGCGGGCAATGTCGGCGCCGCCGTCACCAAGTTCGCCGCCCCCTTTGTGATGCTGGCCCTCGGCTGGCAGAGCGTGGCGCAGATCTGGGCCGGAGCGCTGGCCCTGCTGGCGGTCGCCTTCTTCCTGACCACCAAGGACGAGCCCGACCTGCTGACGCGACGCCGCACAGGCGCCAAGCCGCAAGCCACCGGCGCCCAGCTGGCCCCGTTGCGCAAGCTGCAGGTCTGGCGGTTCGCGCTCTACTACTTCTTCGTGTTCGGGGGCTTCGTGGCCCTGGCGCTGTGGCTGCCGCACTATCTGGTCGCGGTCTATCACCTCGACATCGTCGCCGCCGGCATGCTGGCGGCCGCCTATTCCATCCCCGGCTCTTTGTTTCGCGTCTTCGGCGGCTGGCTGTCGGACAAGATCGGCGCGCGCAAGGTCATGTACCTGACCTTCGGCATCAGCGTGGTCTGCGCCTTCCTGCTGGCCTATCCGGCCACCAGCTACGTGGTCGACGGGGTGCGCGGGCCCATCGCCTTCCGCCTGGCCACCGGTCTCGTCCCGTTCGTGATCCTGCTGTTCGCCCTGGGTTTCGCCATGAGCCTGGGCAAGGCGGCCGTCTACAAACATATCCCGGTCTACTACCCCGATCACGTCGGCGCGGTCGGCGGCCTGGTCGGCATGGTCGGCGGCCTGGGCGGCTTCATCATGCCGATCGCTTTTGGGGCGCTCAACGACCTGACCGGCGTCTGGACCAGCTGCTTCATGCTCCTGTTCGTCCTGGTCGCCGGGGCCTTGACCTGGATGCACCTGGCCATCGGCCGGATGGAGCGCGCCAACGCGCCCCAATTGGCCAACCTGCCGGAGCTTCCGGAAATGGCCGGCCTGTCCAAAACCGCCTCCTTCGCCGCGTCCGCCGGGCGCGTCGCCCCCCCTCCCGCTCACTCGTGAGTAAGGCTCAATCGATGTCGACTTCCAAACCTGGCCCGGTGATCACCGACTGGCGTCCCGAGGACGCCGCGTTCTGGAGTGAAACCGGCAAGCGCGTCGCCACCCGCAATCTGTGGATCTCGGTGCCCAACCTCCTCCTGGCCTTCTCGGTCTGGATGGTCTGGTCGATGGTCATCGCCAAACTCAAGCTGGTCGGCTTCAAGTTCACCACCGAGCAGCTGTTCTGGCTGGCCGCGCTGCCGGCCCTGTCCGGCGCCACCCTGCGGATTTTCTACAGCTTCATGGTGCCGATCGTCGGAGGGCGGCGCTGGACGGCCCTGGCCACCCTGTCGCTGCTGATCCCGGCCATCGGCATCGGGGTGGTGGTGCAGCATCCGGAGACCCCTTACAGCGTCTTCGTCCTGCTGGCCCTGGCCTGCGGCCTGGGCGGTGGCAACTTCGCCTCCTCGATGGCCAATATCTCGTTCTTCTTCCCCAAGAGCGAAAAGGGCGCGGCGCTGGGCGTCAATGCCGGCTTTGGCAATCTTGGCGTCAGCGTCATGCAGTTCCTGGTGCCGGTGGTGATCGGCCTGGCGCTGTTTGGCCCGCTGGTGGGCGCGCCCCAGACCATCGTCGAACACGGCGTGGCCAAGTTGATCTGGCTGCAAAACGCCGCCTATGTCTGGGTTCCGTTCATCGTCGCCGCCGCCGCGGCGGCCTGGTTTGGCATGAACGACCTTGCGTCGGCCAAGGCCTCCTTCTCGGCCCAGGCCGTGATCTTCACCCGCAAGCACAACTGGATCATGTGCTGGCTCTATCTGGGCACCTTCGGCTCGTTCCTCGGCTTCTCGGCCGCCTTCCCGCTGCTGACCAAGACCCTGTTTCCCGACATCAACGTCCTGCAGCTGGCCTTCCTGGGCCCGCTGATCGGGGCGGCCTCGCGCGCCCTGACCGGCGGGATCTCCGATCGGTTCGGCGGCGAGCGCGTCACCCACTGGGCCTTCCTGGCCCTGGCCGTCGGCGTGCTGGGCGTGCTGGCCGGGGTTGGCGCCTATGGCGCGGCCCCGTCCTTCCCGATCTTCTTCGCCAGCTTCCTGTGGCTGTTCTTCTGGACCGGGGTCGGCAACGCCTCGACCTTCCAGATGATCCCGGCCATCGTCCGAGCCGACATGCCCCGCCTGATGGCGCAAGCGCCCATCGAGGCGCGCCAACGGGCCGCGGAAATGGAATCGGCCGCCATCGTCGGGTTCACCTCGGCCATCGGCGCCTTTGGCGGATTCTTCATTCCCAAGGCGTTCGGCGACTCGCTGAAGGCCACCGGTGATCCCCTGTTCGCCCTCTACCTGTTCCTGGGCTTCTACATCAGCTGCGTGGTCGTCAACTGGGCCTTCTACGGCCGCAAAGCCTCGCTGCTGCACGCCCCCGCGCCCGCCCTCATCAAGGTCCCCGCCCAATGAGCCATACCCTGGACCGTCTTGCCTTCTTCACCCGCAAGACCGAACTGTTCTCCGACGGCCACGGCGTCATGAACGATGACGACCGCACCTGGGAGCAGGCTTACCGAAACCGCTGGCAGCACGACAAGATCGTGCGCTCCACCCACGGGGTGAACTGCACCGGCTCGTGCTCGTGGAAGATCTATGTCAAGGGCGGCATCGTCACCTGGGAGACCCAGCAGACCGATTATCCGCGCACCCGGCCCGATCTTCCCAACCACGAGCCGCGCGGCTGCGCCCGCGGCGCCAGCTACAGCTGGTATCTCTATTCGGCCAACCGGGTGAAATACCCGCTGATCCGCTCGCGGCTGCTGAAGCTGTGGCGGGCGGCGCGGGTCACCCGCAGCCCGGTGGCCGCCTGGGCCTCGATCCAGAACGACCCGGCCCAGCGCGCCGACTATGTGACGCGGCGCGGCGGCGGCGGCTTCATCCGCGCCACCTGGGACGAGGTCACCGAGATCATCGCCGCGGCCAACGCCCACACCATCAAGGCCCATGGCCCCGACCGGGTGTTCGGCTTCTCGCCGATCCCGGCCATGTCCATGGTCTCCTACGCCGCCGGGGCTCGCTATCTGCAGCTGATCGGCGGGGTCTGCGGCTCGTTCTATGACTGGTACTGCGACCTGCCGCCGGCCTCGCCCCAGACCTGGGGCGAGCAGACCGACGTGGCCGAAAGCGCCGACTGGTTCAATTCCAGCTTCATGATCCTGTGGGGCTCCAACGTCCCGCAGACCCGCACCCCCGACGCCCATTTCTACACCGAGGCGCGCTATCGCGGCGCCAAGTCGGTGGTGATCTGCCCCGACTATTCGGAAGCCTCGAAGTTCTCCGACCTGTGGCTGGCGGTCAAGCAAGGCACCGACGCGGCCCTGGGAATGGCCTTTGGCCATGTGATCCTCAAGGAGTTCCACGTCGACCGCCAAGTCCCCTATTTCCGCGACTATCTGCGCAAATATTCCGACCTGCCGATGCTGGTCCGCCTGGTCCCGCAGGACGGCGCCTATGTGCCCGAGCGCCTGCTGCGCGCCGCCGAGTTCGACCAGGCCCTGGGCGAGACCAACAATCCCGACTGGAAGACCGTCGCGCTGGACGACGCCACCGGCCAGGTGGTGGTCCCCAACGGCTCGATCGGCTTCCGCTGGGGCGAGGACGGCAAGTGGAACCTGGAGGAAAAGGACGGGGCCGGTCGCGAGACCACTCTGCGTCTGGGCCTCAAAGGCGTCCATGACGAGATCGCCGGCGTGCGCTTCCCCTATTTCGGCGGGGCGGCCACCAACGGCTTCGCCATGACCGACCACCCCGATGTCCTGGTGCGCAACGTGCCGGTCAAGCGGATGATGCTGCCCGAGGGCGAGACCCTGGTGGCCTGCGTCTATGACCTGTTCCTGGCCAATTACGGCGTCGACCAGGGCTTTGGCGGCGACCACATGCCGGCCGACTATGACGACGTCCAGCCCTATTCGCCGGCCTGGGCCGAAGCCATCACCTCGGTGCCGCGCGACCAGATCCTGGCCGTGGCCCGCGGCTTCGCCGGCAACGCCGAGAAGACCGACGGCAAGTCGATGATCATCATCGGCGCGGCGATGAACCACTGGTACCACATGGACATGAACTACCGCGCCGCCATCAACATGCTGGTGATGTGCGGATGCGTTGGCCAGTCCGGCGGCGGCTGGTCGCACTATGTCGGCCAGGAAAAGCTGCGGCCGCAGACCGGCTGGGCGCCGCTGGCCTTCGCCACCGACTGGATCAAGCCGCCAAGGCAGCAGAACTCGACCTCGTTCTTCTACGCCCACAGCGACCAGTGGCGCTACGAGACCGTCGGCATGGACGAAATCCTCTCGCCGACCGCGCCCGAGGGCGTGTGGAACGGCTCGATGATCGACTTCAACGCCAAGGCCGAACGCATGGGCTGGCTGCCCTCGGCCCCGGCCCTGAAAACCAATCCGCTGGAGGTGGCCAAGGCCGCCGCCGCCAAGGGTCAGGACGCCAAGGCCTATACGCTCGACCAGCTCAAGAGCGGTGAGCTTGAGATGTCGTGCATGGATCCGGACGATCCGGCCAACTGGCCGCGCAACATGTTCGTCTGGCGCTCCAACCTGCTCGGCTCATCGGGCAAGGGCCACGAATACTTCCTCAAGCACCTACTGGGCGCCTCGCACGGGGTGCAGGGCAAGGACCTAGGCCAGACCGGCGGCGTCAAGCCCACCGAGGTCGCATGGCACGACGAAGCGCCGGAAGGAAAGCTCGACCTGCTGGTCACGCTGGACTTCCGGATGTCGACCACGGCGGTCTATTCCGACATCGTCCTGCCGACCGCCACCTGGTACGAAAAGAACGACCTCAACACCTCCGACATGCACCCCTTCATCCACCCGCTGAGCGCGGCCGTGGATCCAGGCTGGGAGTCGAAGTCGGACTGGGAAATCTTCAAGGCCATCGCCAAGACCTTCTCCAAGGTCGCGCCCGAGGTGCTTGGCGTCGAACAGGACGTCGTCCTAACCCCGATCCAGCATGACAGCGCCGCCGAACTCGCCCAACCCTTCGACGTCCGCGACTGGTCCAAGGGCGAATGCGAGGCGATCCCCGGCAAGACCATGCCGCAGATCACCATCGTCGAGCGCGACTACCCCAACACCTACAAGCGCTTCACCGCGCTTGGCCCGCTGCTGGCCAAAAGCGGCAATGGCGGCAAGGGAATCGGCTGGAAGACCGAGCACGAAGTCGATCTGCTCAAGGCGCTGAACGGCGAGGTGCTCGATGAGGGCCAGACCCAGGGCCTGGCGCGGATTGAGACCGATATCGACGCCTGCGAGACCATCCTGATGCTGGCCCCCGAAACCAATGGCGAGGTGGCGGTCAAGGCCTGGGAGGCGCTCGAAAAGCAGACCGGCCGCGAACACGTCCATCTGGCCATGCCCAAGGAAGACGAGAAGATCCGCTTCCGCGACCTCCTGGCCCAGCCGCGCAAGATCATCTCCTCGCCGACCTGGTCGGGCATCGAGAGCGAGAAGGTCTGCTACACGGCCGGCTACACCAACGTGCACGAGCTGATCCCGTGGCGAACCCTGACCGGCCGCCAGCAGCTCTATCAGGATCACCTGTGGATGCGGGCGTTCGGCGAGGCGCTGTGCGTCTATCGCCCGCCCATCGACCTGAAGACGACCCACGTCACGGGCGCCAAGCCCAATGGCGAAAAGGAAATCGTCCTCAACTTCATCACCCCGCACCAGAAGTGGGGCATCCACTCCACCTATAGCGACAACCTGATGATGCTGACCCTCAACCGCGGGGGTCCGGTGGTCTGGGTGTCGGAGGTCGACGCCAAGAAGGCGGGCCTGGTCGACAATGACTGGATCGAGGTCTTCAACGCCAACGGCGCCCTGACCGCCCGGGTCGTGGTTTCCCAGCGCATCCGTGAAGGCACGACCTTCATGTATCACGCCCAGGAAAAGATCGTGAACACCCCAGGATCGCAGATCACGGGCTTGCGCGGCGGCATCCACAACTCCTGCACCCGCACCGTGCTCAAGCCGACCCACATGATCGGCGGCTACGCCCAGCTGGCCTACGGCTTCAACTATTACGGCACCGTCGGCTCCAACCGCGACGAGTTCGTGGTCGTTCGCAAGATGACCAAGATCGACTGGCTCGAAGAAACGCTCGTTCAGAAGGACTTCGCTCAATGAAGGTGCGCGCGCAAATCGGCATGGTGCTGAACCTCGACAAGTGCATCGGGTGTCACACCTGCTCGGTCACCTGCAAGAACGTGTGGACCAACCGCGAGGGCGTCGAATACGCCTGGTTCAACAACGTCGAGACCAAGCCCGGCATCGGCTTCCCCAAGGATTGGGAGAACCAGAAGAAGTGGAACGGCGGCTGGGTCCGCAAGGCCAACGGCAAGATCGAACCGAAGATGGGCGCCAAATGGCGCATCCTGGCGAAGATCTTCGCCAATCCCGACCTGCCCGAGATCGACGACTATTATGAGCCGTTCGACTTCGACTACGCCCACCTGCAAAACGCCCCGGAGATGAAGAACTTCCCCACCGCGCGGCCGCGCTCGAAGATCACCGGCCAGCGGATGGAGAAAATCGAATGGGGGCCCAACTGGGAGGAGATCCTGGGCGGCGAGTTCTCCAAGCGTTCGGCCGACGCCAATTTCGAGGGCATCGAGAAGGAGATCTACGGCCAGTTCGAAAACACCTTCATGATGTATCTGCCGAGGCTTTGCGAACACTGCCTTAACCCCACCTGCGTGGCCGCCTGTCCGTCGGGCGCGATCTATAAACGCGAGGAGGACGGCATCGTCCTGATCGATCAGGACAAGTGCCGCGGCTGGCGGATGTGCGTTTCGGCCTGCCCCTACAAGAAGATCTACTACAACTGGGAATCGGGAAAATCGGAGAAGTGCACCTTCTGCTTCCCGCGCATCGAGGCGGGTCAGCCGACGGTGTGTTCGGAGACCTGCGTCGGCCGCATCCGCTATCTGGGCGTGCTGCTCTATGACGCCGACCGCATCCAGGCGGCCGCCTCCACGCCCGACGAAAAGGACCTCTATCAGGCTCAGATCGACATCTTCCTGGACCCCAACGACCCGGCGGTGATCGCCCAGGCGCGCGCTGACGGCATTCCCGAGGCCTGGCTGGACGCGGCCCGCAAGAGCCCGGTCTACAAGATGGCGATCGACTGGAAGGTCGCCTTTCCGCTGCACCCCGAATACCGCACCTTGCCGATGGTCTGGTACGTGCCGCCGCTGTCGCCGATCCAGTCGGCCGCCTCGGCCGGAGCGCTGGAGATGGACGGCGACATGCCCGACGTCGCTTCGCTGCGCATCCCGGTGCGCTACCTGGCCAACCTGCTCACCGCCGGCAACGAGCCGCCGGTCGTCCAGGCCCTGGAGCGGATGCTGGCCATGCGCGGCTTCATGCGCGCCAAGACCGTCGATGGCCGCATCGACCACGCCATCGCCGGCAAGGTGGGTCTGACCGCCGCCCAGGTGGAGGACATGTACCGCTACATGGCCATCGCCAACTATGAGGACCGGTTCGTCATCCCCTCGGCCCACCGCGAGGTGGCCGAGGACGCCTACGACCTGCGCGGCTCCTGCGGCTTCACCTTCGGCAATGGCTGCTCGGGCGGCCGCACCGAGTTGGGCCTGTTCGGCTCCAATCCGCGCTCGCGCGCCAAGACCCCTATGGAGGCCTAAAGTCATGGCCCGCACCTACAAGGCGCTTGCCCTGCTCCTGACCTATCCGAGCCCGCAAGTGCAGGACACCGCTCCCTACGCGTTGGGGGAGATCATCAAGGAAAACCTGCTGCCAGCGCCTCTGGTCAAGGCCTTGGGCGGTCTCGCCTCGATCCTGACCAACGACGATATCTACGGGCTGCAGGAGCGCTACACCGATCTGTTCGATCGCACGCGCTCGCTGTCGCTCAACCTCTATGAGCACGTCCATGGCGAGAGCCGCGATCGGGGCGAGGCCATGGTGGCGCTTCTGGAGCTCTATCGCACCAAAGGCCTTGAGCTGACGGCCAACGAATTGCCCGACTTTCTGCCGGTGTTCCTGGAGTTCCTGTCGATCCTGCCCGACGCCGAGGCCTCCTCGCTGCTCGGCGAGGCGACCCACGTCCTGGACGCCATGGGCGAGCGCCTCAAAAAGCGCGACAGCCCCTATCGCGCGATCTTCGGCGCCCTGGCCAGCCTGGCGTCCCAAAAGGCCGATCCGGGGGCTTTGGCGGCGCTGCTCAGCGAGCCCGAAGAGGATCCTGACGATCTCGAAGTCCTCGATAAGGCCTGGGCCGAGACCGCCGTCACCTTCGGTCCTTCGGATGTCGGCTGCCCCAAGGCCGGCGCTCTGGTCGAAGCCATGCAGGCCGAACCGGGCCGCGTTCCACGCCGGGCTCGCGCCGGCGCCCCCCAAGGAGCCTGATCATGGCCGTGCTCAACCAACTCTTGTTCGGGGTCTATCCCTATATCTGCCTGGCGGTGCTAGTGCTCGGCAGCATTCTGCGCTTCGATCGCGAGCAATATACTTGGCGGTCGGGCTCCTCGCAGCTGCTGCGCCGCCGTCAGCTGGTGGCCGGTTCGGTGATGTTCCACCTGGGCATCCTGGTCATCTTCGGCGGCCATTTCGTCGGCCTGCTGACGCCGATCTGGGTGTTCGACGCCCTGGGCGTGCCGCACGGCGCCAAGCAGATCCTGGCCATGGTGGCCGGCGGCCTAGCCGGGGCCCTGTGCCTGGCCGGCGGCCTGCTGCTGCTGCATCGCCGGCTGTTCGACGCGCGCATTCGCAAGACCTCCAGCTTCAGCGACATCGCCATCCTGGTGATCCTGATGGTGCAGTTGATCCTGGGTCTGTCGACCATCGCCATCTCGGCTCATCACCTGGACGGTCACGAGATGATCAAGTTCATGACCTGGGCCCAGGGGGTTTTCACCTTCCAGCCGGGCATCGCCAGCGCGGTCGCCGACGTGAACCCGATCTTCAAGCTGCACCTGGTGCTCGGGATGACCATCCTGCTGCTGTTCCCGTTCACGCGCCTGGTCCACATGCTGTCTGCGCCGGTCTGGTACCTCAATCGCCGCGGCTGGCAGCTGGTGCGCACCAAGCGCGGCATGCCGATCTCCCCCGAGCCGGCCGCGCCGGTCTATCGCGACAGGACCGAAGCGGTGTGGCCGCCCTCTTCCTTCAAGACCCGGGAGTAGCCGAATGACCGCCACCACCGTTGTCGACGGCGTCGAGATTCCCGAGTTCCTGATCGCCCAGGAAGCCCAGAACCATCCCAGCCTTTCAGCGATGGAGGCCCGTCGGGCCGCGGGCAAGGCCCTGGCCGTGCGGGCTCTACTCCTGCATCGCGCCGACGAGTTAGGCCTGCGCCCTGAGCCCGAGCGCGATGCGGCCGATCGCGAAGAAACCGACGAGGAAGCCTTGATCCGCGCCGTCCTCGACGAGGAGGTCGATATCGAGACCCCTACCACCGAGCTCTGCCGACGGATCTACGACACCCAGCGCGAACGCTTCACCAGCCCCGCCCTGGTCGAGGCGGCCCATATCCTCATCGCCCCGCAAGGCGCGGAGGACGCCCACTGGGAGGCCGCCCGTCTGACGGCGCTCGACGCGGTGGCGACCCTGGTCAACAGCCCCGGCCAGTTCGCCGCCCTCGCTAAGGCCCTGTCGAGCTGCCCGTCCAGCGAGGTCGGCGGCTCCTTGGGACAACTTGGTCCAGGGGATGTGGTCAGCGAGATCGAACAGGCCTTGATCGGCCTCAAGGCTGGCCAGGTTCTCAATCAGCCGGTGCGCTCGCGGTTCGGCTGGCATGTCCTCAAGCTGGATCGCCGCATCGAGGGGCGCGAGCTGCCCTTCGATTATGTCGAGGACAAGATCCGGCTACATCTGGAGAGCCGGGCCTGGACGGCGGCGGCCACGCGTTACGTGTCCGACCTGGCCGATCGCGCCAGGGGCCTGGGCGTGGCCTTCAGCCTGACCCGTGACGGTCGCTTCGACACCGGGGCGCTGTCCCTCGGCGAACGGCTGGCCGGCGCCTCGGCGGCCGGTCTCGAAGCCTGGCTCGACGCCTCCGATCCGGACCTTGCCGAACGGGTGCGCGCTGCGGCCACCGCCGCTGGGATCGACATCGACACCTTCGTCCAGCGGGCGGTGAAGGACTTCGTCAACACCGCCGGCGACGAGTCCTGGACCCACCTGATCTCCGCGGCCCAGGGCGCGGAAGATCCGGCCATCGCCGCCATCGCCTCCCTGCTGCGCACCCGGCTCACGCCCAAGGCTCGCACCTATACGATCTTCCGGAAAGTCTAGATCCTCATGCGTATCCTCTGGCTGCTGCCCCTGGCCGCGGCCCTTCCCACCCTGGCCCAGGCCGCCGAACCAGCCCGCGGCCAAATCCTGCTAGACGCCCGCCTGCGCTACGAGGCCGTCTCCCAGGACGGCCTGTCCAAGGACGCCCAGGCCCTGACCCTGCGCACGCGCCTCGGCTACGAGACCGCCGCCGTTCACGGCCTGAAGCTGCTGGTCGAGGGCGAAAACGTCAGCGCCCTGGACGGCCGCTACAACAGCCAGATCAACGGCAAGACGGCCTATCCGGTGGTCGCCGATCCTGAAACGACCCAGCTCAACCGTCTGCAGCTGTCCTGGACCGGTCCGCTCGGCGGCGGCGCGACGGGCGGCGCCACTGTGGGTCGCCAGCGCCTGATCCTCGACAACGCCCGCTTCATCGGCAATGTCGGCTTTCGCCAGACCGAACAGACCTTTGATGCGGTGACCCTGGCCTATCGCCCCTCGCCCAAGCTCAGCCTGACCTATGCCTATCTGGACAAGGTCCATCGTATCCTTGGCGACGGTCATGCCCAAGGAAGCTGGCGTAGCGACTCCCATGTCGCCCAGATCGCCGCCAAGACCCCGATCGGCCAGGTCTCGGCCAGCGCCTACCTGCTGGACTTCGCCAACGCTCCGACCCAGTCCAGCGCCACCTACGACATCCGGCTGAGCGGCGCGCGTCCCTTGCGCTCGGACCTGACGCTCACCTATGAGGCGCAGTACGCCCGGCAAGGCGACTACGCCAACAGCCCGGCCGCCTTCAGCCTCGACTATCTGAACCTGATGGCGGGCCTAAAGACCAAAACCAGCGCCGTGGCGCTGGGGATCGAGCGCCTGGACGGCGACGGGAGCCGCGGCTTCCAGACCCCGCTGGCCACCTTGCACGCCTTCCAGGGCTGGGCTGACGTCTTCCTGACCACCCCGGCCAGCGGCGTGCGCGATTTGCAGCTGGCCGCCTCCACCAACCTGACCGCCTCCAAGGCTCACCCCATCAAGCTGCAGGCGGCCGCGCATCGCTTCGACGCCGCGCGCGGCGACGCCCGACTGGGCGATGAGCTGGACCTGGCCATCTCGGCGCCGCTGACGTCGAGGTTGTCGGCGGAGCTGGCGGCGGCGGCGTTCGACGGCGACCAACCAGCCTATCGCGACCGCACCAAGGTATGGCTGACGCTCGCCTACAAGCTCTGATCCACGGGCCCGGCCCGATGAGGACGCTATGACGACGACCCAGATCGAGGCGATTCCCCTGCATCTGCTGGCCGAGCCGATTGAGTGGTTCTTCGCCGAGCACTATCGTCATCGGCAGGCCTGCAAAATGATCGAGACGGCCGCCGCGGCCATGGTGTTCGACGGCCCGATGCTCTTCCAGCTGATCGGCTTCCTCGATCACGACCTGCCGTTGCATGTGATCGACGAGGAGGAGGACTTCTTCCCGCTTTTGCGGCGGCGCTGCGAAGCGGGAGACGATGTCGAGCGGGTGCTGGGCATGCTGTCGGCCGAGCATCGGGCCGACGTGGTCCAGGCCGGCGCGGTGCGCGCGCATCTGCAAGCCTGCCTGGAGCGCCGCTGCGCTCCAGGCCTAGATCCCGCGCAGCGCAAGGCGATGATCGCTTTCGCCGCCCAGGAACGCCGTCACCTGGGCCTGGAGAACGCCATCGTCTTGCCGATCGCGCGCCTGCGCCTGACACCTGACGACCTGACGACTCTGGGCCGCCGGCTCGCGGCTCGTCGCGGTCACCTGCTCAGCGCTGTTGTTGACTAAAGGAACAGGCAGGGCATGACCGAAGATCTGCTGACCAGCAACATGGCCTGGGTCGCCGGCCGCTATAACGATAGCGAGTTTTTCAGGCGCACGGCAGCTGAGCGCCAGACCGATTACCTCTGGCTGGGCTGCGCCGATAGCAGGCTCTCTGGACAGGAGCTGACCGATCTGCCGCCCGGCGCGATCTTCCATCATACCAATCCGGGAAACCTAGCCCCGCCTCTGGACGTCGGATTCCTGTCCAGCCTTCAGTTCTCGCTGGAAGTCTTGAAAGTGCGACACGTCGTGGTTTGCGGTCACTATGGCTGTGGGGTCATGGCCGCCGCGCTGTCACACACGCCGATTGATCTCCTTGATCGCTGGCTCGGCCCGGTGCGCGCCCTGGCCTCGCGTCACGCCGAGGCGTTGGAGACGATCATAGATCCGGGCGCTCGAGCCAATCGGCTTTGCGAGCTCAACGTGACCGCGCAACTGGTCAATCTCGCTGGCAATCCATTGGTCCAGGACGCATGGCGTCGCGGCCAGTCCCTTACGCTGCATGGCTGGATCCATTCGGCGGCCGATGGCCTGCTACGCGATCTGGAAACCACCATCAGTAGCTTGAAACAGGCGATGAGCTTCGTCGGCGGTCCAGTGCCGGAGGCCCCGCGGCGGCGAAGCGCGCGAAGGGCCTCATCATGAGCAAGCCGTGCGTTGCCGTGGTTCTCGCCGGCGGCGCGGGTTCGCGCATGGGCGGCGGCAAGCCGCTGCGGGCCTGGGGTGAGGTTTCGCTTGTGGCCCGCGCATTGGCCCTGGCGAGGGGCTATGCCGACGAGGTCGCCGTCGCCGTCCGCGACGCCGGGCAATTGGGCGACGGCGTGGGCGCCCCGCTGCTGTTTGATCATCCCGACATCCCCGGTCCGCTAGCTGGCCTGGCCTCCGCCCTGGCTTTCGCCCGCGCCCGCGGCGCAGCGCGGGTGCAGCTCCTGGCTTGCGACATGCCCTGCTTGCCCGCCGATCTGACCTGCCGCCTGGCCGCGGCCCTGGCTGAAGGCGCCGTGGTCGCCCTGCCCGCCAGCAACGGCCGGCTGCACCCAGTCTGCGGTCTGTGGAGCATAAAGGTCGAACCGGTGCTGACCCAATATCTGGCGCAGGGCCGCTCATCGCTCCGCGGCCTGGCCGAGACGGCGGGCCAGGTGACGGACGACTGGGGCGCGATCACCCCCGACCCGTTCGTCAACCTCAACACCCTGGCCGAGCTCGAGGCCCAGCAGCCTAGGCGACAAGCCAGCTTGACCCGGGTCAAGGCCCCCTCGCCCGTCCTGGCCCAGACTGTAGTCTAGGAGACCGCCGATGTTCGATCATGCCGAGCCGATCACCACCTTCCTGCGCCAGGGCGAGGTCATCGCCGTGCAGATTCGCCGGGGCTTCGACGCCTCGCCCGAGCGCCTGTGGGCCGCCCTGACCCAACCCGAGGATCTGGTCCAATGGCTGGCTCCAGGAACCATCGCGCTGGAGGTCGGCGGCGCCGTCCAATTGGACTTTGGCGACAGCGGCGTGGTCATCGACAGCCTGGTGACCGCGTATAAGCCAGGCCAGCTGTTGGAATACGGCTGGAGCGGCGCGGGTGAGGCGGCCCGCCCCCTGCGCTGGGAGATCGAAGCGGCCGGCGACGGCGCGCGCCTGACCCTTAGCTTGAACCTGCCCGCCAGCGAGGACGCCGGTCGCGCCGCCGCCGGCTGGGCGGCGCATCTGGACATGCTCGCCGCCGCCCTGGCCGAGGTTCCCATCCGCTTCCCCTACGCGCGGTTCCAAGCCGCCCGCGAGACCTTTCGCGCGCCGGTGGCGATCGCGCAGGCCGCCTGGGCGCTTGGCGCGACGCCGGCGGCCAACGCCGTCCCAGCCTGAGCCGCCGCCATGCCCCTCGCCCCTCTATCCGCCCGCCCCTCCGCCGACCTGATCGCCAAATATGACGGCCGCGCGCCGCGCTACACCAGCTATCCGCCGGCCACTCAGTTCACGCCGCAGGTCACCGCGGAGACCTATGGCGCATGGCTGCGGGACCTGCCGACCGACCAGGCCGTATCACTCTATCTTCACATCCCGTTCTGCGCCCGGCTGTGCTGGTACTGCGGCTGCAACACCCGGGCGGTGAACCGCCACGAACCGGTCGGCGACTATGTGCGCCTGCTGCTGGACGAGATCGACCTGCTGGGCGCCGCCCTGCCCGTGCGCCAGGCCGCGGGCGGGATCCATTTTGGCGGCGGCACCCCCAACATGCTATCGACCACAGAGGTCGACGCGATCTTCGACCGCCTGGGCCAGGTCTTCGATCTTGCGCCCGACATCGATATCGCCGTCGAGATGGATCCCGCCGTCCTGACCCAGGACTGGGTGCGCGCCGCCGCCGCCCGCGGCATGAACCGCGCCAGCCTGGGCGTGCAGAACCTGACCCCCGAGGTCCAGGCCGCCGTTAATCGCCGCGACACCTTCGAACACATCGCCGACTGCGTCGCCTGGCTGCGCGAGGCCAAGGTCGGCTCGATCAATCTCGACCTGATGTATGGCCTGCCCCACCAGACAACGGCCAACACCCTGTCGACCCTGGACCAGCTCCTGCCCCTGCGCCCCGAGCGGCTCGCCCTGTTCGGCTATGCACACGTCCCGTGGATGAAAAGCCACCAGCAGCTGATCGACGAGGCGGCCCTGCCCGGACCCCAGGCGCGCCTGGACCAGAGCGAAAGCGCCGCCGAACGGCTGGCGGCAGAAGGCTATGTGCGGATCGGCCTCGACCATTTCGCCCTGCCGGACGATCCGATGGCCAAGGCGTTGGCGGCCGGGACCCTGCGGCGCAACTTCCAGGGCTACACGACCGATCCGGCCGTCACCCTCCTGGGCATGGGCGCCTCGGCGATCGGCGGCCTGCCGCAGGGCTTCGTGCAGAACGCCGCCCATGAGCTGACCTGGCGCGCGGCGGTCAAGGAGGGCCGGCTGCCGGTGGCGCGCGGGGTCGTGATCAGCGACGATGATCGCTTCCGAGGCGAGATCATCGAGCGGCTGATGTGCGACTTCTCCGTCGACCTGGCGGCGGTCTGCGCGCGCCATGGCCGGCGGCCCAGCGACCTGGCCGCCGAGCTGGCGCGCCTGACCCCGTTCGTGGCCGACGGTCTGGCGCGGATCAGCGACGCCAAAATCGAAATTCTGCCGCCGGGCCGGCTGTTGGTGCGATCGATCGCGGCGGTGTTCGACGCCTATTTCAACGCCGAGGGCCAGCGCCACGCCAAGGCGATCTGATGGCGCATGGGACAGGTTCGAACCGGTTGGGCGCATAGGCCCGCGCTTCGACCCCATGGTCGATCAGATCGCCTGGGATTGGACGTCCCTCGAGCAGCGCCGCGGCCAGGCGGCCCATGGCTGGAGCGGTCTGGATGCCAAAGCCTCCTAGGCCCGCCAGCCAAAAGAACCCAGGATGCTGGGTCGACCAGCCCACGACCGGCGCCCGGTCGGGCGCGAAGGTCCGCAGGCCGGCCCATCGGCCGACCAGATGGCGCACCGGATGATCGGCGACGGCCTCGAACCGGGCCATGCCCAGGGCGACATCCATTTCCTCGGCGACCGCGTCGCAGGGCGTGCTCGGCGTCTCATTGGCCGGGGTGATCAACAGGCGACCGCCACAGGGCCGAAAATAGAAGCGCTCGTCGATGTCCTTGACCACCGGCCAGTCGGCGAAGTTGTTGTGGCCCGGGGCCTTGGCCAGCAGCACCGTCCGGCGCAGCGGCGCCAGCCCAAGCGGCGCGAGCCCTGCGGCGACCGCGGTCTCATCGGCCCAGGCCCCGGTGGCGTTGACCAGGACAGGCGCGCAGATCTCCGCGCCCTTACCCCGCACGCGCCACCCCGATCCGTCACGTTCCACAGCAGCGCGGCCGGCGCCGGCCACCAATTGGCCGCCGGCCTCGCGAACCTGGCGCAGGAAGGCCGCGTGCAATCGCGCCACGTCGAGATCGCCGGTCCCGGCTTCGATCAGCGCCGCGGCGACCGTCTCGGACCGGAGGATCGGCGCTCGCGCCTGGGCCGCTTGGCCGTCGAGCCAATCAAGCCGGACCCCGTGACGATCGGCGGCGTGGCGCGCGGCGAGGCGCTCGAGCCCACGGACCTGATCTGGACCGGCCAGGTGCATGACCGGCCGCGGCGCCAGAAGCGGCCGGCCAAAGCCCCGAGGCGGTTGGGTGAAGAAGCGCCGGCTGGCCGCCGTCAGCCCGGCGACCGCCTCACCGCCGTAGGAGGGAATATACATCGCTGCCGAACGGCCCGTCGTGTGATAGCCCAGCACAGGCTCGCGCTCGATCAGCGCCACCCGCACGCCCGCCGACAGGTGAGCGGCCAGGGCCGCGCCCGCCATTCCACCTCCCAGGACGACCACGTCGACCGATTGACGGCAAGGGTTGGCGGTCATGACCAGGTCATCCATCGTGCGCCTGCCTGGCCCTGGAGATAGCCGTTGACCAGTGGCCCCGGCGGATCGGCCGCGAGGATCGCCGGTCCCAGCTCGGCCGGGGGAAGATTCGCGTCGGCATAGGCGCGGAAGCTGGCGATCACCTTGGCCATGTCGCCCGAATGGGGCGAAAGGCGCAGGGCGGTGACGCCGGCCGCGCTCAAGTGCGCCAAGGGACTGTCGACGATCTGGACGCCGTGGGACAGGGTCTGGACGCCGTTGACCGCCAGGAAGCCGGCGTGGTCAAGCGTTTCGACGGCCAGGCCGTCGGGGTCGCGATCACAGACAAACTGGCAATTGTCCTTGTGCAGCCCATGTCTTCGCGCGTGATAGCAGCGTCCCGACAGAGCCAGCGGCAACCGGCCATAGGCGAAGATTTCGATCTCGAGACCTGGGCAGCGCATCGACAACCCCGCCAAGGCCGATAGCGACAATTCGATATTGGCGCACAGCCGCACGCAGCCGCGCGCGGTCAGTTCGGCCGCCGCGGCCTCGTTGTAGATGTTGAGCAAAGGCCCCGCGACGAAGGGCGCGCCGGCCGGACGTCGGGCCAGGGCGCTGATGTCATTGACCTCGATCAGGGCCGGATCGCTGGCCAGGGCCGCGGTCGCCTGGCGGTCGCGTGGCAAGGCGGGCAGCGCCAGGGTCGACCAAACAACGGTCTTGCCGGCCGCCTGCAAAACCTCAGCGGCTCGGCCCAAGGTGTCGGCCAGCAGGGGCCCACGTTTGCCGCACACCACCTCGCCCAGATAGACGCGATCGATCGCGGGATCGGCGGCGACCTGGTCATAGAAGGCCGCGGCGCGGGACGGCGACCAGTTGAACAGCAACGGTCCCAAGGCCAGCTCCATGCGTCGTGCTTTCATCGCCAGGACTTTCGGTAGGCCCCGGCGGTCTCGCGGCCGCCTTCGGCCAGGTTCGACAGCAGCGCCTCGTAGGGGGCGGTCGTTTCGCCGCGATCGAGCGCGTCCAGCGCGCCGCGAAAGGCCGCCGCCACCCGCGCGACATAGGCCTTGCCACGTTGGCGGCCTTCGACCTTCACGGCGGTGACGCCAGCCTTGGCCAGATCGGCCAGAAGGCTCATGGCGTTGAGGCTGACGGGCTCCTCGAACAGATAGGACGCCTCGCCGCCGGCCGTGAAGCGGCCCTTGCACAGCGTCGGATAGCCGGCGGTCTCGCCCGCTGCGAAGCGGTCGAGGGTGAAACCCGCCAGGCGCGAGGTGAGCTGACCCTGCTGGTCCTCGAACGACACCGCTTCGGGCGGCGAGCAGACGCCCGAGAGATTGGGCGAGCGACCGGTGGCGTAGGACGACATGGCGCAGCGGCCTTCGGCCATCACACAAAGGCCGCCGAACACGAAGGCCTCGGTCTCGACACTGATCGAGCGATTGAGCGCGGCGATCTCGGGGGCCGACAGCACCCGCGGCAACACCACACGCCGCACGCCATAGGTCTTGGCGTAGTAGTCGATGGCGTCAGCCGAACCGGCCGCCGCCTGCACCGAAAGATGCAACCTCATTTGCGGGTGGGCGTCGCGCGCATAGGCTAAGACCCCCAGGTCGGCGACGATGATGGCGTCGACGCCCGTTCGAGCCGCCGCATCGACCGAAGCGCGCCAAGTTGCCACCGCCCCCACCCTGGCGAAGGTGTTGATCGCCACCAACACCTTGGCGCCCCGCTCATGGGCCCAGTCGGCGGCGACCTGCAATTCCGCGGGCGAGAAGTTCAGGCCTGGAAAGTTGCGGGCGTTGGTTTCGTCACGCAGGCCGCAATAGACGCTGTCGGCGCCGGCCTCGATGGCGGCGCGCAGCATGGCCGGCGATCCGGCCGGGCAGACGAGCTCGATGCGCGACATCAGAGGTCGGCTCCGCCGCGTGGGGCCAAGCGCCTAAGCCAAAAGGCCAGGCCAGCATTGGCCATGGCGCCGGCCGGCGCAGCCAGGCCCAGCAAATCAGCCACCGTCAACTCCGCCGCCTCGAGCGCGTTGTGCAGGGCCATGACCGCCCCGATGTCGCCCTCGACCTTGATGCTGCGCGAAAAGAACGCCGCGTCGGCGTCGACCGAGCCGTCGAACAGGCCCAGCAGCGCGCTCAGGCGGCCGCCTACCCGCGCGGTGGCCGCCATCGGCGCCGTGGCCCGCGCGACGCGCACCGAGCCCGACTCGCCTCGCGGCGACAGTTGAAAGACCACAGGCCAGTCTTCGGGCGCGAGAATGAACCGCGCCTCTTGATAGGTGCCCAGGCGCTCGAAGATCTCTGGCCGCCGCCGCGCCACCTGTCGCAAACCACCGGTCAAAACCTGTTCGACCGGATGACGCAGAGCCATCAACATATCGGCCGCGAGGTGATCGGCCGATGGACGTGATCGCCCTGTCCAAGTCGTCTTTCGGCGATATCGCGTTGACATGAAGCGCCCTCTTGAGGGCTCGGGATATGCCTTGCCGCCTGCGGCGCGCGATAGGGCGTTGAAGGGGTCGCGAGTGCGCACAATGAGCAAGTCGAACCTTGCCGATGATCAAGTCCGCCAGGGCCCGACCTAGAAATCCTCCCAGGTTTACAGGGCGACCCCATGGGCTCGCGCCGCGCCGCCGCCGAAGCTTGGCCGATAAACGCTCGCCGTCGCGCGCTCACCGCGGACCGGCGGCGTCGAAGACGACCCGACCAGACGAAACTGAGCCATGGATCGCGACAGTTCGGCCGCTTCATTGGCCAGCGAAACGCTGGCGGCGGTGCTCTGCTCCACCATCGCGGCGTTCTGCTGGGTGACCTGGTCCATCTGATTGACCGCCGTATTGACCTGTTGCAGGCCGGTGGCCTGTTCCTGGGCCGAGGCCGAAATCGACTCGACGATGCCGGTGATCCGTCCCACCAGGTCGGCGATATGGGTCAGGGCCGCGCCGGTTTGGCCGACCAGATCCACCCCCGCATCGACCTGACGCGAGGAGGCGCCGATTAGCAGGCGAATTTCCTTGGCCGCGCTTGCCGACCGCTGGGCCAGGGCGCGCACCTCTTGGGCGACCACGGCAAAACCGCGGCCTGCGTCACCCGCCCGGGCGGCCTCGACCCCGGCGTTGAGGGCCAGGAGGTTGGTCTGGAAAGCGATCTCGTCGATCACGCCGACGATCTGGTCGATCTGACCAGCGGAGGCCTGAATGGCGCTCATCGAGTCCACCGCGCGGTTGACCAGGTCGACGCTGCGATCGGTCTCGTCCTTGGCGGCCGCGACGATCTGGTGGGCGTCGGTCGAGCCCTCGGCGGTCCGCATGACCGTGCCGGTGATCTCATCAAGCGTCGCAGCGGTCTCCTCAAGGCTGGCGGCTTGTTGTTCGGTGCGCCGCGACAGGTCGCTGGCCGCCTCGCTGATTTCCTGGGAGCCTGAGCCGATCGCCTCGGCGTTGAGAATGATCAGGCCCATGGTGTCATTGAGCTTGGCCACCGCGGCATTGAAGTCGGCGCGAAGCTGTTCGTATTCAGGCGCGAAAGTCTGCGTCAGGCGTTGAGTCAGGTCGCCGGCCGAAAGTTTGCCCAAACCGTCGGCGATGGCGGCGACCACGGCCGCCTGCTGCCCCGCCGCCAGGGCGCGTTGGTCCTCATGCTCCTGGCGTTCAGCCTCGGCGGCGGCGCGCTGGGCGGCGGTCAGGGTTTCCAGATCCTGCTTCTCAATGGCGTTCTGGCGAAAGATCAGCACCGCCTGGGCCATGTCGCCGACCTCGTCACGGCGACCGATCGCCGGGATTTCCACATCGTGACGTCCGGCCGCCAGGGCGCCCATTGTTTGGGTCATGTCCGCCACAGGGACCGCGACGCCGCAGGTCAGGAGCCATCCGGCGAGGCCAGCGAGCGCCACCACGGCGCCAGATCCCAGCCACAGGATCAGGGTCGAATGACTGACCGCCGCGCGATGGGCCAAGGTGCGACGCTGATAGACCTGGTCAATACTGCGCGCGATGGTGGCGCTGAGCGCCTGGGCCGCCGCCAGCTTGCCCCCGCTGATCATGGCCACCGCCTGCGGTCGGCTCGCTGGGTCACTCGCCAGGCGGATTTGGTTCAGGGCTACGTCGCGCCGCCAGGCGTTGGCGGCGGCGTCCATCTGACCGACCAGCGCCAGGTTCTTGCGATCGGTTGCGACCCGACGCAGATGCCTAAGCGCGGCGTCATAGGCGCGCCCTTCCTGGCGATAATGATCAACGAAGGCGGAATCTTGAGTGGCGACGAACGCGCGCACGGCGCTTTCCTGCGCCAGCAGCGCGGTGTCCATCGCCGCGCGATCTTCCATCACCATCTTGGTGATGTCCTTGGACGCCGCCGCGGCGGTTATGGTCGATAGGTTGAAATGAACAGTGGCGCTGACGCCGATAAAGACGGCGATGATCGCGCTGAAGGCGACGAACAGTTTTCGCGAGATGCGAAGATGCGACAGCATGGGGGTCTCGGGACTGACGAACACCTCACGCCCGGATGGGCGATCTGAGACGGCGCGAGGCAAGCGAGCGCCTGGTCCACGCACCAGGATCGAACACCAGGGCTGCCAAAGGGAAGGGCCGCATCCAGTGTTGCGATCAGCCTGACACAGGCTGCTCCGGCTGTAATTGACCCCCGTCAGCTCCGGTCTGGTTGAATGTCAGGAGTCCGCAAAGCGAAGGTCTACGCGGCGCATGGGTCGGCTCGAAAGCCGCCGTGATAGGCCCCGCTCGTCTCGGGTTCAGGGCTCTCGGGACGCCCCCGACGCAGCGATCAGCCCGCCGTCAGCAAGGCCCGCGCGATGATGTCGCGCTGCATCTCGCTAGCTCCCGAATAAATTGTCGCGGCGCGCAAGCACAGGCGCCGCGCCATGGCTCGCGCGCCGACGTCCAGCGCCTCGCCGCCGGTCAGGTCGGCGGCCACGTCCAGGGCGTCGAGCGTTGCCGACGCCGCGTCGCCGGCGATCTCCATCGCCAGCTCGGCCACCTGCTGATGCAGTTGGCTGCCGACCAGCTTGAGCATGGACGGGGCCGTCTGATCGTGAGGGCCGGGGCGACCCGATGGAAGCGCCGCAAGCTCCAGCTGCTCGAAGGCGTCCACCTCGATCGCCAGGCTCGTCAGGCGGCGGCACAGGTCTGGATCGACGCTCAGCCCTGCCCGGTCCAGTTGCCCGGCGGCGTGGCGGAAGGCGCGACGCACCAGGGCCGCGGGGGTGTTGTTGGCGCGGGCCAATTGCATCAGGCGCTTGGCCATCGTCCAGCCGTCATGCTCGGCCCCGACCCGGTTATCGACCGGCACGACCACCTCGTCGAAGAACACCTGGTTGAACTCGTGTTGACCCGCCAGATCGAGGATCGGCGCCACCGTCAGGCCGGGGCTATCCATGTCGATGAGCAGGAAGGTCAGTCCGTGCTGACGGCGCTGGCCGTCGGCGGTGCGGAATATGCCAAACATCCGATTGGCCAGATGGGCTCCGGTGGTCCAGATCTTGGTCCCGCTGACATGATAGGCCTCGCCGCGACGGACCGCGCGACACGACACCGCCGCCAGGTCCGACCCCGCCCCCGGTTCGGAGAACCCTTGGCACCAGAGATCTCGCCCCGACAGGATCGGCTCCAGATAGCGGGCGCGCTGGGCGTCGCTGCCCAGTTCGATCAACAGTGGCCCGAGGCTCCGCAGGCCACCGGCGAACAGGACCGGCGCATCGTTCAACGCGCATTCGCGATCGAACAGGAAACGCTGGCGAGCGCTCCAACCTGTCCCGCCCCAGGACGCCGGCCAGGCCGGGGCGATCCAACCGCGCGCGAACAATCGCGCGTGCCAGATCCGGCACGCCTCGATCTCGGAATGGACGCCCAGGGTTCGTCGGCCCGCCCGCCGTAGGTCGGGTGTGAGCGCCTCCTCGAGGAAGGCGCTCACCAAGGCCAAGAAGGCCTCATCCGACACCGATCGCATCGAAACTGGATCCGGAAGGGGGGTTGCTCGATGAACCACTAAGCCGATCCTGGCCCCGCGCGATCCGCGGCCCTCTCCTCCTAGGCCGCCCAGAGGGCTCACGCCTTGATGAACCGCAACCGCCATCGACAAAGTCGCCGTCCGCCAGCTTGATGGGCGGCAAGTCCGGACACGACAGCCATGCGGCATCGTCGCAAGGCCCGGATTCGCCCTTGCTTGCCCCGTTGGCGCGCCTATCGTCCGCGCCGCATGAGCTCACCTGTTTCTCCATCGTCGGGCGGCCTAGACGACGGTGACGTCGCCACGGCAACCCGACGGCCGATCATCACCCTGACCCAACAGCCCTTCGCGCCCGGCGTGCTGCTCGACGCCTTTTGCCGCGGTCGCGCTGAGGTCGGTGCGATAGCGAGCTTCACGGGCCTGGCGAGGGCCGAAGGCGGCGCGGCCCAGATCCTTGAGCTGGAGGCCTATCCAGGTTTCACCGACGCGGTGATCGCCGACTTCGCAGAGCGGGCCAAGACGCGGTTCGCGTTGTTGGACTACAAAATCGTCCATCGCACGGGGTCCATCGCCCCCGGCGAGGCGATCGTCTTCGTGGCCACGGCCGCGGGCCACCGTCGCGCGGCCTTCGAAGCCTGCGATTTCCTGATGGATTATCTGAAAAGTCAGGCCCCGTTCTGGAAAAAGCAGCATGGCCCAGACGGCGTCCGTTGGATCGAGCCGACCGCCCAGGACCATAACGACGTAGGGCGATGGGATCGCTCGCGCCTTCCCACCGAGGATCTTGCCCAATGACTCGCCTGACCCACATCGACGACGAGGGACGGGCCAGGATGGTCGACGTCACGGGCAAGGCGTCGACGACCCGCGAAGCGGTGGCGGCTGGCTTCGTGCGCATGACGCCCGCGACCCTGGCCCTGGCGCAGTCGGGGACCGGCGCCAAAGGTGAGGTGCGAGCGGTGGCCGAGATCGCCGGGGTGATGGCCGCCAAGAAAACGTCCGACCTGATCCCGCTGTGCCACCCCTTGGCCCTGTCCAAGGTTGAGGTCTGCGTCGAGCCCGGCGAGGGCGGATTGGCGGTGACGGCGCGGGTCAAGACCACCGGCCCGACCGGGGTAGAAATGGAAGCCTTGACCGCCGTCTCGGTGGCCTGCCTGACCATCTATGACATGCTCAAGGCGGCCGAGAAGGGCATGGTCATCGAGGCTGTGCGTCTGACCGCCAAGAGTGGCGGCAAGTCAGGAGCCTGGCTTTCATCGCCCCCGGGCGATGCTGCCCAATCCCGCCCCCTTCCGTGACGGCGGCCTTTCGCCTCGTCGCCGGTGGCGCCGAGCAGGATAGAGGTCCAGGCTGATGTCGTGTCCAGGCGACCTTGATCTCGCGCAAGGGCTTGGTCTGTCAAATACCCCAAAGGTGCGCCCATGACCGAAGACTCCCACTTTCAGCAACTGCTGAAGACCGCCGCCGCCCAGGTGCAGCCTCATCGCCTGCTGTTTGTGTTCGCTGGCGCCGAACTGCCCGATCATCCGACCCCGACGCAGCGGGTAAACTTCCTGGCCGGACGCGGCGGCGCCTTAGCGGCGCTGATGTGTGTCGACAAAGCCCCTGACGAGCTGTCTGACTTCGACAGCTTGGCTCGCGAATCCAAGGACGCGGGACCGCCCTGGCAGGTTGTGTTCGCCGCCGCCCTGTCCGGGCGCGACGGAAGCCCCCCGGCCAAGGCCGAGATCGACGCGGCGCTCAAGACAATGGTCGACGCCGTGCGGGTGGGTGGCGTCGATCGATACGCCGCCTTCGGCCCCAACGGCGATCCGCTTCATTTCCACTGAGCCGGCCGATTGGTGATCTTAGGCAGTCGGGTCAGAGAGGACCGCGCGCTCGCCCGCCCCCCGGCACGCGAACTTGGCCGATCCCCCCAGCATTGTGATCGTTTTCCGCGGCCGCTCGGCGGACATGGGCTCGCAAGCCTTCCGTCGCGGGCTCAATGATCGTCCCATAAGACGAACCGACGCCGACCTTCAACCGGGCAAGGTAGAAAAACACAATTGACCGGAGAGCAACGGTCCATGCGCGTTGGTTATGCCTGTAAGGACGGCGGAACCGTCCCGGCGCCCATCAGGCCAAGCTCTGTCTAGAGGGATTGTCGACCTGCTGGGTGCGCTCAGCCGAGCTTACCGAGCAGCGCCGCGCACCGCGGCTTCAGTTCGCGAGATTGGGATGGCTCTGCAGCTAGGCTCCGAAGGCGTGGATGTCCCCCGCATGGCCGGAGGACCAGCCCTCGCCATGGAGCAGCGCGCTATTAAGTTGCTGGACCTGGCGGCGGGGGTCGGGAGCGCTGGCATAGCCGCGCAGCAGCCGGCGAGCCATCACAAGCGCCTCGGCGCGGGTGGTTTTGAACACAACAGGACGTCCCAAAATTACGGAACCGGCCAGCGCCGACAGCAGCGATCTAAGAGGGCTGCCATCCCATGACCACCCCACAACGCGCCGCTCGAACACTCACGCGATAACGAGCGGCGCGCTGGCATGATCCTGGCCGGCTCTTGCTCGAAATCAAAGGCGACCGACGTTAGGTCCTTCGAGCCCTGCGGCCGCGCGTGAAGCCGCGATCGCTTTCCATGAAGCGGCCGACCATCGGCACAATCAGCTTGCCTGGCTCGGCGACCTTGGCGTTCGTCTCGGCCGCTAGTTGCTTGCCGTATTCGAGCAGATCGCGATGCAGGGCCGCGGGCAGTTCCACCGTGACCTTCACGGGGGTGTCGTCCTCGATAGGACCCAGTTTCAGCTTGCTCATTGAGGGCGTCCCACGGTGTAGGGTTCGAGCACCAGGTCACGCGACAGCAACACGCGCAGGGGCGCGCCGGGTCGGATCGTCAGGGTCGGGGTGAGGGACAGGCTGCGGCCGACGGCCTGCTGGCCGACGTTGCTGATCGACTGGCTGGCGCCGCGGCGGATCGCCCGCTCCAGGTCGTCCCCGCTGCTCGACTGTCCCGCCTCCGCGCCGATCGCCAGGACCGTGCTGAGCGCGGCGGCGGCGAGCACCGCCTTGCCGTGCCGGTCGACGCCATCGGCCAGCCCGGCCATGCCTTGGGCGTCGGCGCCCGGCAGCTTGTCGAGGATGATCGAACGTCCCGAGGGCAGGATCAGCCGCGTCCACGCCACCGACAGCCGGCTCTGGCCGACGTGGGTGGCGGTTTCGTATTGCCCGATCAGCCGGGATCCGGCCGGGACCAGGAGGTGATGGCCGCCCAGGCTGTCGAAGACATCCTGACTGACCTGGGCGATGGCCAGACCCGCCGCGTCCGATCGAAGGCCCGTCACCAGGGCCGCTGGAATGATCGATCCGGCCTGTAGCAGATAGGGCGAGGCCGGCGGCTGCAGCCGCTCGGGGCTGGTCGCCCGCTCGTCGGCGATGCTGGCGACTGCCGGGCCCGCCGAAGCGACAGGCGGCGACGTCTGCTCACCGCCCTTCACCGTCGCCGCCGCGAAGAGACCGGCTTTGCGCGCCGTCTGACGGGCCAGGACCGCTGGGTCCACCGCCACCGGCCTCTCGACCGGACGCGGGGTCACTGGCGGCGGCAAAGAGGTCGCCTGCTCCGACGGCGCGGCTGTAGCGTCAAGCCCGCGAGCGCGCTGGGCGCTGAGCATGGGCCGGCCAAGATCGCCCGGCAGCGGCGGCCCCAGCACCGGAACCTGCCGACGTTGCAGGTAGTCGCGCGGCAAGCCGGTGACCGCTTCGGGCGGCGAGGCGGCAGGCTGGAACACCGGCTGGGCGGCGGAACGCTCCTTTTCGCGCAGCGACCACGCCACGGCGGCGGCCACGCCGATCGCCACAACGCTAGCGGTGATGATCAGGGCCTTGCGCGAGACGCGCGCCACGGGCTTGGCCGCGCCTCGCAGGCGCAAACTCTTGGCGATGGCCTGCTGTTCTTGATCGACAGGCGGGGTCATTGGCCGACCTCCCGCCCAGACGCCGTTCGCTCGATGCGGATGCGGCGTTCCCATCGTTTCAGGCCAAAGCGCAGCTCGGCGCGGTCGAACAGCCGATCGACCACCAGCCGACGACCTTCGAGGCGATAGTTGATCAGTTCCGAGGTCTTGCCGTCGGGTCCCAGACCGTAGAGCGGCGGCAGGTCGGACAGGGCGATCGCGGGACCAAACTCGACATAGGTCCGTGCGCCGTCGTCATAGACCCGCGCTGGCCGCCAGCGCGCCTCGCCCGTGATGCGATAGCCGAGATTGAACGTCACCGGCGCTGGCGGAGCCGGCGGTGACACCAAGACGACCGGCTTGACCGGGACCGTCGACGCCAGGTTCGGCGCTTGCGGATACCGCCAGGCCACCTGCGAAAGATAGGCGCGCGGCGAGGCGCGCATCGACAGGTGATAGCTGCGCCGACTGGTGTTGATGATCAGGTTGGTCGAAAGGCCCGCCTCAACGGGCTTGACCAGGACATGGACGCGGCGGCTCTCCCCCTCCCCGCTCGTGGTGTCGCCGATCACCCAGCGGGCGGTGTCGCCGGCGGCGATCGGATTGGTCTCGACCAGGGCTTCGCCCGGCTCCAGGACGATGTCGGTGATCCGGCCTGGCGCGGCGACCAGCTCGAACACCCCGCGCTCGACGAAGAGATACTCCGTGGCCGCCACCGCCTGCACAGTCCGGTCGGCGGCCTTGTGGGCCGGCGCCGCCAAGCCGGCCGCCGGCGTCGCGAGCCCCGCCAGCGCGATCATCAGCATCGAGCGGGTCATGCGCCGTACTCCCGGGACCACGAAATCGCCCGCACGAAGATCCCGAACGGGTTCTTGACGAAGGCCTCCGGCGAGGTCGGCGCGGCGATCACCAGGGTCAGGATGGCGCTCCAACGCTGGGTCGAGACCAGCTGGCCATCGACATAGCGCCGCTCCGTCCAGGCCAGGCGGAAGCTGTCGGGCGAGGCGCGCACGACATTGGTGACGTCGACGGAGACCTGCGCCTTGCCGACCTCTACGAAGGGATCAGCGCCCCGCGCATAGTCCGACAGGGCCGCCGCGCCCGCCGCGTCGGTGAAGTCGTAGGCGCGCCGCCAGTTCTGGCCCAGCACCACCGGGTCGGCCGGCAGGGCGCGGGTGTTCTCGATGAAGCGCGACAGGGTCCAGGCAATGACCGGATCGGGCGGACGATAGCCGCGAACCGCAGGGCCGACCGCGAGGGTCTGGCCGAGGCGATCGACCTCGACGACCCACGGCGTGACGGTGCCCCGCGCGGCCTGCCAGATCATGCCGCCGGACTGGACGATGTTGCTGGCCAGCAGGCCCAGGGCGATCAGCCGCCAGTTGGCGGCCTGGACCCGGGCCGAACCGATGCGCTGGTCCCAGGCCTGGCCGGCGCGCTGGTAAGGGGTTTCAGGGACGGGGGTCGCGCCCAGGCGCGAGGGACCCTTGAAGGGGTTCATCAGCTTTGCTCCGAGAGAGAGGGACTGGCGCCGCCGCTGTGGTCGTCGCCGCTGGCCAGGCCGTGGGCGGCCAGGCTCGCGCCATGGGCCAGGGCCTGCTGTTGCTTGAGATCGCGCGCCCAGGCCGGCGCCTCGGCGGCCGGGGCCTCGCCCGCGCCGGACGACGCGGCGCCCGCGCCGGGCTCGCCGC
>NZ_JBWKSF010000013.1:0-87474 GCF_059419665.1 Caulobacter sp. GW821-FHT05F04 | reverse complement strand
GAACGCCGACTTCCGCACCAATGTTCTTGGTTCGTACTTCTAAGCGCCTTTTAGCGCACAAACCTTGAGGTGAACCCAGGTGGGCCGTGGTCGAGGTGGATTTGGTCTCGAAAAGCTGCATTCCGCCGCGCGAGGTGCTGGTTCCCGTCGTCTGGTAGCTCATGGTGGTGGCGCCGATCGACTTGGACACCCAGCTCGCGGTTTCCACGTCGGCGACGTTGAAGATTTGGACCAGGCCGGCGTTGGACACGAATGTTCCGGCGCTTTTCCCGTAGGTACTCCAAAGCTGGTGCATGTCCTGGAGGATTGGCCAGAGCTGGAGGCCGTACCCGGCCATCAGGCCGAAGGCCCGTTCGACGGGTTCCAGGCGGCCGAGGGCCGCGAACTCATCAAGCAGGAAGAGGACCGGGGCCGCCGGCCGGGCAGGGGAGCGAGCCAGGTCATGGATCGCCTGCGCCACCATCAGTCGCAGCCAACGGGAATAGGCGTCCAGCCGCTCCGGCGGCAGGACCAGGAACACGGTCGCTTTGGCTTCCTTCAGGTCTGCGAAGCGGAAATCCGACCGCGCCATGGTCGTGTTGATCCGGACGCTATCGAGGAAATGGGTGTGACGCTGGGCGGAGGACAGCACGCCAGCCGCCTCGCGCTCGCTCTTGCCGAGGTGTCGGTTGGCGGCGCGACGAACCAGGCCGCCGGCGCTGGGCGATTCCTGCATGATGGCCAGGGAGGCGGCGAAATCGGCGGGACTGAGGGTCAGCAGCTCGCGCACCGTGGCCAGGGTGCGGGTTTCAGGGCGCTCCTCGCAGACGACGTAGAGGATCACGCCGGCGATCAGCGCCTTGGCTTCCTCGTTCCAATGGGCTTCGCCGCCCTGGCCGGGCGGATCGTGGACCAGGGCATCGGCCAGCAGGGCGGCATCTTCGGCCAGGTCCAGGCTGTCGGGATCGAGGCCCGCGAGCGGGTTGAAGACGGCCGTGGCTTGGCCGGATACCTCGAACGGATCGAGTACGTGGACCGAGCCGAAGCGCGCCCGGGCGCGGGCGGTGATCCGGGCATTCTCCCCCTTGGGGTCGATGCAGAGGACCGAGCGATCGGCCGTCAGCAGGTTGGGGATGATGGCGCCCACCCCCTTGCCGGAGCGGGTGGGCGCGATGGTCAGAAGGTGCGCCTGGCCGGCGTAGCGGAGGAGCTGGCCACCCTTGCGGTTCTCGCGGCCGACGATCAGGCCGGCCGCGCCGCCGAGCGAGCTTTTGACTTCGCCCGGGCTGGCGAAATACGCCGAGCCGTGGACGCCGCCGCGCGCCGCGGGGAGGGCGAACCGCGCATTGAACCAGCCCAGTCCGCTGACAGCGCCGACGACGCCGGCCGCGATCGGGAGGATCGACGCGAAGGTGCTGTCGATATGCGTCACGGCCGCGACCGGGATCAGCAGCAGGCGGCCGACCATGAAGCCGATCAGGCAGCCGGCGCCGACGTAGATGATCAGGGCGACGAGGCGCAGGAGGCCCCTCATTCGGCGGCCTTCGCTTCGGCCTCAAACGCGCGCCGGCCGCGTCGCCGGAAGCCGTCCGCAAGGGCCGCGCCGCCTTCGCCCTGGAGCTTATCGGCCAGCTCCAGAAGCCCGCCCAAGATGGTGGCGCGGTCGTCGTCGGTGAGGTCCACCAGGCCGGCCTTTTGAATGAGGCCGCCCAATTCGATCAGGTGGCGGGTGCGTTCGCGGCGTTGCATGACCCAGGCTCTCGTATCGGTGCGGGCGTGGGCGGATTCAGCGCGCCGGATCGCCGTCGCCGCGCGACGCTGCGCCGCCGCCGTCGTTCGAACCCGAAGCTGCAACGCCCGTGCGCCCTTTGCGTCCTCGGCGTTGAAAGAAGGCCGCGCCCTCGGAGCGCCACGCCTCCTTTTGCTCGGTTGACTTCGCGCCGTTCACCGCCGCCAGCAACGCGCCGGCCAACGTCTCCAGATCGAGCACGTCGGCCCCGGTGACCGTCACCAGTTCCCCGAGCTGCACGACCTTGCGGGCTTTAAGCGTCTTGGCCTTGTCCTGGAGCGCCTTCAGCTCGGCGTCGATGTCGCGGGGTTTGCGCATGGGCCGGCCTCAATCTCCAATTGGCGCGTTCGTCGGACTGAGTGAATCATTCTCCACCCGCTGAGTCCATCACGAAAGGCCTTAGGGTTTTGAGTGCGCGCTTATACGTCGTGCCGACGTGCGCTTGTAGAACGCCTACGGCTGAGGCATCCTCCCGCTCGTGGCCATCTATCATTTCAGCGCCAAGGTGATTTCCCGCGCCAACGGCTCCAGCGCCGTGGCGGCGGCGGCCTATCGTTCGGCCTCCGAGTTGCACGACGAAAGGCTGGGACGGTCGCACAACTTCAGCAATAAGGCGGGCGTCGAGCACTCCGAGATCATGGTGCCGGAAGGCTCGCCGGAGCGCTGGCAGGACCGCGAGACGCTGTGGAACGAGGTCGAGGCGTTCGAGAAGCGCAAGGACGCCCAGCTCGCCCGCGAGATCGAGTTCGCCATTCCGCGAGAGATGAGCCAGGCGCAGGGCGTCGAGCTGGCGCGGGATTTCGTGCAGACCGAGTTCGTCGACCGGGGGATGGTCGCCGACCTCAATGTGCATTGGGACGTGGGGCCGGACGGCCTGGCCAAGCCGCACGCCCACGTCATGTTGTCGATGCGGGAAGTGGGTCCGGAGGGCTTCGGCAAGAAGGTTCGGGAGTGGAATTCGACCGAGCTTCTGGAGGGCTGGCGCGAGCGTTGGGCCGGCCATGTGAACGAGCGGCTGGCCGAGCTGGGGATCGACGCCCAGGTGGATCACCGGACCCTGGAAGCGCAGGGCATCGGCCTGGAGCCGCAGCACAAGATCGGCCCGGCCGGCGCGCGGCGCGAGGGCAGGGGGGAAGACGCCGAACGGGCGATGGATCACCGCGAAATCGCACGGCGCAACGGCGAGCGGATCATCGCGGAGCCGAGCGTGGCGCTGGACGCCATCACCCGCCAACAGAGCACCTTCACCGATCACGACCTGGCGCGGTTCGTTCACCGGCACACCGACGACGCCGATCAGTTCAGCCAGGCCATGAGCGCGGTGCAGACCTCGCCCGAGCTGGTGGCGCTGGGCAAGGACGGCGTCGGCCGGGAGCGATTCAGCACACGCGAAATGCTGGCCACGGAGCAGCGGCTTGAGCGGTCGGCCGAGCAGCTCGCCGGCCGCGGCGCGCACAAGGTCTCGCCGGCGGCGCTGGAGAGTGGGGTGGCCGCCGGCGAGGCCCGCGGTCTCGATCTGAGGGGATCACAGCGAGACGCCCTGGAGCATATCAGTCGCTCCGGAGATCTCGCACTGGTCGTCGGTTACGCCGGCACGGGCAAGAGCGCGATGCTGGGCGTAGCCCGGGAGGCATGGGAGGCGTCGGGCTACCAGGTGCGCGGCGCGGCCCTGTCGGGGATCGCCGCGGAGAGCCTGGAGGGCGGGTCCGGGATCACCTCGAGGACGATCGCCAGTCTCGAGCACGGGTGGGCGCAGGGCAGGGACATGCTCACGGCGCGCGACGTGCTGGTGATCGACGAGGCCGGGATGATCGGCTCGCGGCAGATGGACCGGGTGCTGTCGGCGGCCGAGAGCGCCGGCGCCAAGGTGGTGCTGGTCGGCGACGCCGAGCAGCTGCAGGCCATCGAGGCAGGCGCCTCGTTCCGGGCGCTGACGGAGCGGCACGGCGCGGCCGAGATCACCGAAATCCGCCGCCAGCGCCACGATTGGCAGCGGGAGGCGACGCGGGAGCTGGCCACGGGCCGCACAGGGGCCGCCCTGGCCCGCTACGAGACCGCCGGCATGGTGAGGGGCCACGAGACGCGGGAAGCGGCCCGCAGCGCCCTCGTGGACGGCTGGGACGCCGTGCGCCAAACCCGGCCGGAGACCACTCAGGTCATGCTCGCCCACACCCGGGCCGACGTGGCGGAGCTGAACCAGCTGGCGCGCGGCCGGATGCGCGCCGCAGGCGCGCTGGGGGCCGACCAGCTGGTGCAGACTGAGCGCGGCGCGCGGGCGTTCGCCGCCGGCGACCGGGTGATGTTCCTGCGCAACGAGCGGTCGATGGGCGTCAAGAACGGCACGCTGGGGACCGTGGAGCGGATCGAGCCACACGGTGGCGGGGGCGCCAGCCTGACCGTGCGCCTCGACGGCACCGAGCGCCGGGAGGTCCGGTTCGACCTCAAGGACTACGCCCAGATCGACCACGGCTATGCGTCCACCATCCATAAGAGCCAGGGCGTCACCGTGGATCACGGCCACCTGCTCGCCAGCGAGGGCCTGGACCGCCACGCGGCCTATGTCGGGATGAGCCGTCACCGGGAGACGCTCGCGGTCCACTACGGCGGGGATGACTTCAAGGACCGGGCGCAGCTCACCCGGACGCTTGGCCGGGAGCGAGCGAAGGATACGACCCTGGACTACGGCCAAGCGTTCGCCGAGCGGCGCGGAGTCGACCGCCCCCTAATCCCCGAGGGCGCCCGCACGGCTAAGCGCAGCATGTTCGACGGCCTGAAACTTGGCCGCCCCGGCGCCGGCGGACCCACCGGAGGGGTTGCCGAGGCGGTGGAGCGGGCGGCGCCTATGCCGGCGAAGTCGGTGGACCGGGCCACATCGCGCTATGTGGCCGCGTGGGCCGATGCGGAGCGGATGGGCGCACAGGGCCTGCCGATCCTGCCGCACCAGAAAATTGAGATGCAGAAGGCCCGCGAGGGGCTGGAGGGTGTTTCCAAAGAGACCACAATGGATCTCCGTTCGGCCCTCGCGCGCAACCCAGGGCTCGCGGCCCGGGGCGGCACGCCCGAGGGCATGACGGAGGTCCGCCGCGCGATGGCGCAGGAGGCCCAGGTGCGTCTCGACCCCGCCGCCCGCGCCGAGCGGTTCGTGGCGGACTGGAAGGGTCTGCAGGGGCTGCGGACGGAGCTCGGCTCCAGTTCCCGGAACGCCGATGCCCGGAGAGCCATCGAGGCGCGCATGAAAACCATGGCGCAGGGCCTTGGCCGCGACGCCCAGGTGGAATCTATCCTTCGCGGCAAGAAGGTGGAGCTTGGGCTTGGGAAGGTCCGCGAGGTCGCAGGCCGAAGCATGGGCGACGCGCTGGTTCGTTCGCTGACGCTTGGGCGTTCTATCGGGCTGGGACGATAACGAGAGAGCATGGCCGAGGATCATGAGGGATTAGGGGCCGATCCGGCGGCGGCCTTCGAGGCGCTCAGAGCCGAGGTGGCCCAGCTCCGCGCGGCGCTGGAAGATCAGCCGACCACGGCGCCGGACTACGCCCCGACGCTGGCGGCGATCGCCCAAAGCCTTGCGGCTATGGAGGCGCATCCGGCCCTGCGGTTGACGCCCCAAGACCTCGCCTCGCAGATTCGCCAGGCGTCGGAGACCGCCCAGCAGCAGGGTCGGCGGGAGCTGGCGAACGCCGTGCAGCGGGTGGATGCGGCCGGCGCGGACCTGGAGCGCCTGGCCGAGCGCCAGCGCACCGGGCGCGAGCAGATTCGCCAGGTCGCGATCATGACAGCCATGGGTGCCGTCGCCGGCATCATCGTGTGGGTGTGTTTCTCGGGGCCGATCGCGCGCGCCCTTCCGGCGAGCTGGCGTGTACCAGAGCGGATGGCAGCCGCGACGCTTCGGCTGAACCGGTGGGAGGCCGGCGCGCAGCTTATGCGAACCGCCGACCTTGCCACGTGGAATGGCCTGGCGGCGGCCTCCGACCTCTCGCGGCAGAACGCTGAGGCCCTGACCACATGCCGGCGAACGGCGACCCGAACAGCGAAATCGCAGCGCTGCGCCGTAGTGGTGGAGCCCGCCGCCAACTCGTCGCAACATCCCTGAGCGGCGTTTTCCGGTCCCTACAATCGACCGGCCGAACGGGCCGACGACCGTTCCGGCGTCCTACTTTGCTGTCCGCCATGCCCGTGCTTGGGCTGGCGGGTCTTATGGCGTGTACCTGGACCGGGCGGCGGATGGTTGGTTGCTGGTCTGCGCGGTCGCTTCTGCCGGCCTCCCAAACCGCTGGAGCATTCGGCAATGAGCTGCGATCGCGTGCCGAAGGGAGGGCAGACGGTTGTACGGAAGCCCGTGTTCCAGTGCGGCGGCCCGCACGATCGGGCTGATCTTCGGATAGTGGACATGGCAGATGCGCGGGAAAAGGTGATGTTCGACCTGATAGTTCAGCCCGCCAATGTACCACTCGACGAGCCGACTACCCGTTGCGAAGTTGCTTGTTGTCCGGAGTTGATGGGCCGCCCAAGCCGCCTTAGCCGCCGGAGCCCCCGAGGCCGGCATGTGCTCCACGCCCTCGACGGTGTGGGCTAGTTGAAAGACGGTGCCGACGATTAGTCCCGCGGTAAGGTGGACTGTCAGCAAGCCGAGCCCGACCTGCCAAAGCGGCATCTGCAAGAGCAGGAAGGGAACCGCCATCGCCAGATAGAACGCGAGCTTTCCGAGCAGCAGCCGCGCCCAAGCTGCGGCGCTGTGGGCGCGGATGCGGAGTGCGCCGTCGCTGGCGAAGGCGGCGTAATCCTTCGCGAAAGCCCAGTTCAACGTCGCTAGGCTGTAGAGACCGAAGGCATAGAGGTGCTGGAACCGATGAACGGGCCGATACGCGCTATGTGGGCTAAGGCGGATCAACGGGCTGACGTCAACGTCCTTATCGTGCCCGCTTACATTGGGGCAGCCGTGATGAGCGCCGTTGTGAGACTGCCTCCATGCGTCACCGTTGCCCCCCAAGGCCTCGAAGACCAGCCCCAGCACCCTGTTCACCTGCGGGTTGGCGGAGTACGCGCCGTGTAGTGCATCGTGCCCAACGCAAAAGCCTAGGCCGGCAAGGCCGACGCCCATAGTGATGCAGAGCATCCACGCCAGAGGCCAAGGGAGCAATCCGGTGAGCAGGAGGGCATAGGATCCGAAGTACAGAATTCCAAGGATCAAGGATTTTGAGATCATACGGAAATCGGCGTGCTGCCCAACTCCAGTGTCGATGAAATATTGGGCTACGCGTCGGCGGACGTCTCGTTCGAACTCTCGCGACCCGCATGACGTGGGGCAGTCACCGGGGCGCCGGCCCGGGTCAGGCGCGGTGTGGTTCACCGTGATGCCGAGCGCTTGCCGGGATAGACCGCCGGATGTCATCGCGGGCGCCTCCTCAGCCGACACGGCGGGCAGGGCTCTCGTCCGACCCGTGCCGCGACGTTCGCGGAAAGCAACAGTATAAGACGTCAGACCGAAGTCACAAAGAGACGTTGTTGCGCACGGCAGCAGTTAGACATTACGTCTAGATGACAAACTCGTCATTTACTGAGCCTGATTGGTTTAGACTGAGGTAAGCTTCGCGGATGTAAAGAGGAAAAGCTCAATCTGTATTGGGCTGTTGGCGATTCCTCGCCTATTATCGGAGTGTGCAATATGCAGGTAGGTGCAGCTTCGTCGCTGCCGACGTCACAGACGTTGCAGCAACTGCAGTTTCAGGCGCAACAGCAGCGTCCGGCCAAAAGCGAAGCCAATGATCCGCCGGCTGAACGGGCGGCGGAGTTGGCGAAAGCCAGAGGCGGCGTGAATATCAAGGTCTAGGGTCCTCGTCGGGGCGAGCGGCGGCTCGTAGCAAAGCCGCCGCTCGTTCCGGGAGACCCGATCGCACCGGCGGCGCTGCGGCGTCATCATGGAGAATTGGTGCGTGGCCGCCACACCATCGAAGCCAGACTTAAGCGGGTGGCGACGGGTGCCGGCAAGCGTCTGGGCGCTCGGGTTTGTCGGCCTCTTGATGGATATCTCCTCGGAGATGGTGCATGGCCTGCTGCCCCTTTTTCTGGTGGGCGTGCTCGGCGCCAGCACCGCGACGGTCGGTCTGATCGAAGGCGTGGCCGAGGCGACGGCGTCGGTGGCGCGGGTCTTCTCCGGAGTCCTGTCGGACCGGGTGGGCAAGCGCAAGTTGCTGGTCGTCATCGGCTACGGCCTGTCGGCGATCACCAAGCCAATGTTCCCGCTGGCGGGATCGGCGGGGGCCGTCTTGGCCGCCCGGTTCTTCGACCGGGTCGGCAAGGGAGTGCGCAGCGCGCCGCGAGACGCCCTGGTCGGGGACATCACGCCGCCGGCGCTGCGCGGCGCAGCGTTCGGCCTGCGGCAGGCGCTCGACACGCTCGGCGCCTTTGTAGGTCCGCTGCTGGCGATCGCGCTGATGGCGCTCTACGCCAGCGATTACCGGGCGGTGTTCTGGTGGGCCGTCCTGCCGGCGGCGCTGGCGATGTTTCTGACCATATTCGCCGTGCGGGAGCCGGCCGGCCGCAAGCCCAGCGGTCAGCGCGGGTGGCCCATCCGGCGCGCCGAGCTGGCACGACTTGGGCCGGCCTATTGGTGGGTCGTGCTGACTGGGTCGGTCCTGACGCTAGCGCGCTTCAGCGAAGCGTTTCTGGTGCTGAAGGGTCAGGCCGCAGGCCTGCCGGTCGCCGTCGTCCCCGCGGTGATGGTGGTGATGAACCTAGTCTACGCCGCGATCTCCACCCCGGCGGGGGCGCTCTCTGACCGCGTGGGACGCCGGCCGGTGCTGATCGCCGGTCTGGCGATGCTCGTGCTGGCGGATCTCGTCCTTGGCCTCGCGCCGGGCCTGTTGGGCCTATTCATCGGCGTGGTCCTCTGGGGGGCCTATATGGGCCTCACGCAAGGGCTGCTGTCGGCGCTTGTCGCCGATACCGCCCCGGACGATCTGCGCGGCACGGCGTTCGGCATCTTCAACCTCGTGCTGGCTGGCGCGCTTCTGGTGGCCAGCTCCTTGGCCGGCCTATTGTGGCAAACCGCCGGCCCATCGGCGACCTTCCTCGCCGGCGCGGCCTTCGCGGCCGCCGCCGCGCTGTTGCTTTGGTTTCAGCCGCGCGCATCGCGCAAATGACCAGCCAGATTCACGGCTAGGGTGGTGGAAGCGGCTGATCCGGAGGGGTCGCCGCGCACGAAATCTCTCCCGGACGGGCGCCGGGGGGTCGAAAGATACGCCTGATGGATAGGAAGGTCGTTATGCCGAATGCGGCCACCGCCGCAGTGAGCAGCGCCAGCCGCAGTTCCGGCCCCAGGGCCGCCAGCCATGCGCCGGCGAGCGCGCCCGGCAGGATGTAGGTGGCCATCCAGATCGGGGCCGAAATGACGTTCACGATATGAAACACAGGCGAGGACATATTAGCCATGCCGGCGACGAGGGGGACCATCGGCCGGACCGTCGGCACGTAACGGCCCAGAGCGATGCTGAACGGCCCGTAGTGGCGAAAGAACTGATCGGTCCTGGCGAGCAGCAGCGGCCAGCGCCGGAAGATCCACGAGCCCCGCAACTGGGATTGATACCGCCGGCCGAGCCAGAACGACGCAGCATGGCCGACGATCGCGCCCAGGGTCCCGGCCCCCAGAACCGGCCACAATGGCAAGTCGCCCGCGCCGACTAAGAGGCCCATGCCGATCAGGATCGCGGTTCCGGGAATGAACAGGCCCAGGACGGCGATGGCTTCGGCGGCGGTCACCAGGAACACAAATAGGGTTGCGTACCCAGGGTGGGCCGAGACGACCTCCAGGGCGTCCTGCACCAGTACATCCATGTAGACCTCCGGCCCCCCGGGTCTGGCCTAGGTGCTCGGCAAGCATGAGAAATTGCTCATGCGTCGATGACGAGTTTTGGCGAGGTGGCGCGTGCCTGACAGGCAAGCACATAGCCTTTAGCGACTTCAGATAAGAGGAGCGCTCCCGAGCGAGCCATGTCGACATCGCCGGAAAGAAGCTTAACTTTACACGTGCCGCAAATACCCTCTCGGCAGGAGTATTCGATGTCGACGCCGGCAGCCAGCGCCACATCCAGGAGCTTCTCGCCTGCCGGAACCTCAATCGCCTTACCCGACCGCTTGAACAGCACCCGACTGTCGGTCAAGGCCGCAACCGTGTGGTCATCGTCCAGGGTCTCGGGCGGGGCTGTGAAGGATTCGACGAATACCTGATCTTTTGGCGTGCCGAGCTGGTCGAGCATCGCCTGGACGGCGATCATCATGGCGGCGGGGCCACAAAGATGGACCCGGCGCGAGGCGATATCGGGCACCATGCGCGCGATCCGTTCGGCTGTGATTGCGCCCGTCTCGCCTGCCCAATCGGACGTGGCATCACCGGTGACGAGGATCAGAAGATGGAAGTTCGGGTGCCGGCGGTGAAGATATTCCAGCTCGTCGCGGAAGATGATGTCGTTCGAAGATTTCACACAACTGATCAGGTAGATGTCGCCGGGCCAGACCCGGTTCAGAAGATCGCGCAGCAGGCTCATCAGCGGCGTGATGCCCACGCCGCCGGCGATCAGCGCGAGGCTCTCGGCTTCAGTTCCCTCAAACGTGAAATGGCCCGCGGCGCCGGCGGTCACGATGATGTCGTTCTCGCTGACATGATCATGGAGATACCGCGACGACAGCCCTTCGGGCTCGCGCCTGATGGTCAGCTCGACATAGGCGGTTTGCGACGGGGCGGAGGCGATCGTGTAGGTACGACGCACCTCATCGCCATCGATCAACAGCCGCAGATTGAGGTGCTGGCCCGCCTTGAAGCTGAATCCTATACGCGGTTGCTCCGGATCGACGAGTCGGAAGGTGCGCACCGTCGGCGTTTCCTGAAAGATGCGCGCAACCCGGAGCGGCACGGGCGCTGCCCGTTGCCGCTGGACCGTATGCGGCGGTCCTGCAGGACCGTGCATCGTGGTCGAACCAGTGCCCTCACCGCCCGGTAGTTGACCTGTTCGGCGTCGGAGCCCAACCCACAAACGCCATCCGATCAGCGCGACGAACGAAATTGCGATGACCGCCAGGATCAGGAGCTGCTGGGTCATAGTATCCTGGCCTAGTGGCGAACATAGCGTTGCAGGCTCACCCGCAACATGATCCTGAACTCATCGCTGGGATTGTAATTGGTGACGATCGTGGCCGGCCCGGACAGAAGATTATGGGCGTATTCGACGTGAAGGCTCGTCAGCTTCTTGGTGTAGGGAAGGTTGTAGTTCACCCCCGCCCGCACCGCCTGTTGCGTCGCGCGCCCGGCAACGCTGTCGATCCCGAGGCTCACCACGTCGTAGCGCGCGAACAGGTCGAGATCGCCAGTGTGGGGCGCGTCGAACAGCGAGTATTGGACCATCGCATAGCCGCCCCCCACGTTCGAGCGGCTGCCCGAGAATTGGGAGTAGAGGGCTTCCGCCTCCAGGGTCGTGGCGTGTCCGAGCAGCGGAAAGGTGTAGGCAATATCGGCTTCGCCGCTGAGCTTGTTGCCGGTGGCGGGCACGCCGCCCAGCGGGGCCGCGCCGATCGCCGTCGCGAGCGTGAACACCCGATCGCGAATGTCGCCAGTGCGATCGACGGCGGCGCCGATCGTGAGCTTGCGGCCGTCGGTATTGATCGGCGTCAGGATGATCTTGCCGGCGAGCGAATTACCAACCGAATAGCGAGGATCAGGAGTGTTGAGCGACCCCCGGTTATCGAGCGCCGCGAGCTGGACGGTCAGCTTGTCGGAGAGAGCCTTCTGGAACTGCACGCCGAACTGTGTGCCGAAGCTGTTGACCGAGCCATGCTCTTCGAGAATTAACGAGCGGTTGATTGTCGGCAGGTTGCCCGACGACAGATTATCCTCGCGCGAGAGTATATGCGTGTTCTCACCAACGAGCAGGCGAAACTTGCCAGGATCGTCGGGGTGCTGAAGCGCCACGAACAGGTTCTCGAAGTTGCGGCGGCCGATGTTTCCGCCCTTGCCGCCGAAGTCGCCGAAGAAGTTGGTGTTGGTGAGATCGACCTCGTAGACGAACGCGGGACGCACGCTGTCCGACAGCCGTGGCAGATCGATTTCCATGCCTTGGCGGACCCGCCGGAAATAGTCCGGACCATCAGGGTCGAAGGCGCGCTCAGCATAGCCCCAGGCGGTGACGCGGAAGTCTCCCGACTGATAGACCACGCCGGCGTCGGGGTTGAACGAGAAGCCCTGTCTGGGAGGGGGTGTGGAGTTCTGCTGGACGGGCGGCGGCTCGCTATTGGTCGGCGCGGGCGGACCGAGCGAGGTTTGCGCAGCGACCGGGAAGGCTACGACGCAGGCGCCGGCCGCGAGCAGCAGCGGCAGGACTAACCGCCCTCGGGTCACCAGAACAGCCCCGCTTTTCCGCTCGCCTTGCGCCGGCGCCGGTACATGTCGATGTAGACCCAGCCGCCGGTGATCGAGAGGATCACGAGCGCCAGGCCCCACAGGATGCCCAGGACCACACCGGGTTCGCCAAGGATCTCGCCGCTGTGGATTCTCAGGATCAGCGACTCCGCTTCGTGCCTTTCGTCCCTTTCCACACGCCCGGAGCGGGCGTCGATGGTGAGCTGGCGCGGCGGATCGCCCGGAAACTCGACCACGCCCTCCACCTCGTCGCCCTCACCTTTCAGGACGATGGAGGTGATCGGGGTGTTCGGCGCGCGGGCGCGGGCGGCGTCGAGCGTGCGTGAGATCAGAGCCGCGTAGTCCGGCGACGGAATGGCCGTGCTCAGGGCGCTGACCTGATCCGTCTTGCCGGGCTTGTCGGCGTCGGCATCTTCGCCCGTCAGCTTTTGGACCTGGAGGATCACCCCGGTCGCCGAGACCGCAAGCAAAAAGATCGCCGCGAATATGCTGACCCATCTGTGAAACTGTCTCATCCGGCCTCCCTGCGGCTCCTCATGACTTGGCGTTCTAAGGAAAGGAGTCTGAAGTCACGATGACGAACAGATGACGGGATCGTCATCTGTGCCGGCTTAGCTCTCGGGCGTTAAAGGAAAGCGCAGTCGCACCTCCGTTCCCCTGCCCGGTTGGCTGGCGATTTCCGCGCGACCGCCATGGCGCTCGACGATGCTTTGGACGACCGAGAGGCCAAGCCCGATATTGTGTTCCGATCCGGACCGCGCCGGATCGGCCCGGAAGAATCGGTCGAACACATGCGGCAACTGGTCTTCCGAAATCCCGCGCCCCGTGTCGGCGACCACGACGCGCAGTTCTTGATCATCCCGGCTCGCGGCAATCTGAACCGCCCCCCCTCGGGGGGTATGGGCCAGCGCGTTGGCCAGCAGATTGCCGACAGCTTGCTGGAAAAGCGTCCGATTCAGCATGGCGTGGATCGGCTGCGCGACCACTGTGACGGCGATGCCGGCTTCCAACCCGGAGGGCTCGTAAAACTCCGCAACGGCCCTCAGCTCCCGCTCAACGTCGACCGACTCCCGTTGCAGCGGCTCGGTGGCATTGTCGGCCCGGGCGAGGAAGAGCAGGCTCTGAACAACCCTCGCCAATCGCCCGCTCTCTTCGAGGCAAGAACCCAGGACTTCACAATATTCGCCCCGCGTCCGCGGCCGGGCCAGTGCGACCTCGATCCCGCCGCGCAGGTTGTTGATCGGGGTGCGCAACTCGTGCGCCACGTCGTCTGAGAAGCGCGAAACGCGACCGAAGGCGTCTTCCAGACGGTCGAGCATGGCGTTGAACGCTTGGGCCAGGGTCGAAAGTTCACCCGGAAGCCCAGCGATCGGTATCCGCTCGTGGAGAGTGCTGGATCCGATCCGTTCGGCGGTGCGACCGATGCGCTGAATCGGGCGCATGCCGGCGCGAGCAATCAGAAAACCGACGATCGCGCAGGCGATCAAGGACAGGCTGAGCACCCAGACCAGGCGCGCCCGATAGAGGGCGAGGAGATGCTCCTCGGCCCCTCGGTTCATGGCCACCTGCACATATCCGATCGCCGGATCGTTCGTCGCCGCGGTCGCGGTCAGAGTTTGGAACGGCTCGCCCGAGCTCGACCGCGCCGCCTCGTCAACGGCGCGGGACGAGCCGATGGCCGCCAAGGCGGCGGCGCTCGGCGAGGGGAGCACCTGACGCATGTTGGCAGTTTCGAGCACGACGCCGCCACGTCGATCGAGCAGTCGGACGTAAAGCTGGCGACCGCTCGGCGACGGCGCGCGCGAGACGAGCGGGGAGGCCCAGGCGCCCGACGGCGCGGCCCGCAGGATCATCTGCACCGTGTCGAGTTCGTCGGCCAGAAACCGTGCGTCCTCCCGGACCAGGTTGGTGACCAGCACCCAATAGAGGAAGGCGGTGGCGGCGAAGATCAGGGTGAAGGCGGAAAGTGCGTACCAAACCGTCAGCCGCAGCGCGATCGAAGGAGACCATGGCCGGCGTGGCGATCCAGCGATGGCCATTACGACCTATCCTCCAGGACGTAGCCGACGCCGCGCACGGTGTGGATCAGCTTCCGGTCGAAGGGGTCGTCCGCCTTCAGCCGCAGGCGGCGCATGTGAACGTCCACCACGTTGGAGTCGCTCTCGAAATTGATGTCCCAAACCTGTTCGGCGATCATGGTGCGCGACACCACGTCTCCGGCGCGCCGAAGGAGCAGCGAGAGCAGCGCAAACTCTTTGGGCGTGAGGTCCAGCAGCTTCTCGGCGCGAGTGGCGCGATGCCGGACCAGATCGATTTCCAAATCAGCCACTCGCAGGGTGGAAGCCTGCCGGCCAGTCCCGCGACGCAAGATCGACCGGACGCGAGCCAGCAGTTCGGAGAAGGCGAAGGGCTTGATCAGATAATCGTCGGCGCCAAGCTCCAGCCCCTTCACCCGGTCCTGGACCGCGTCGCGCGCGGTCACGAAGAGGACCGGGGTGTCTATGGCCTCGCGGCGAAGCTCGGCCATCACCGACCAGCCGTTCATCCCCGGAAGCATCACATCCAGGATGATCAGGTCATAGCCGCCGACCGTCGCCAGGTGGACTCCATCTTCCCCATTCGCGGCCAAGTCCGTGGTGAAGCCGTGTTCGGTGAGCCCCTGCCGCAAATAGGCAGCAGTCTTCGCTTCGTCTTCGACGACAAGAATCTTCATGGCTCGCTCCCCGGTCGTCGGCCGCCGCTCAGCGCCGTTCGCGTCCTCACGACACCGCTAAAGGGCGAAATGAAAGCATGGCCGACAGGGTGCCCGGAGGCTCCAGCTTTCCGCAATGGCCGCGCCTGCTCAAGAGCGGACCTGCCGCGCGCCGCAGCGTCAAAACTCTGCCCTGATCATAACTCCGCCGCCCTGGCGGCCAGCCCAGGGGAGCACGGTGACATGGCCGTCGCGGGGGGAGGTGAAGAGGAACGCCGTCGCCTCTCCCAACGCCGCCCCGACGAGGACGTCATCCCAGCGATGATCTTTCGACTGGACCCGCGACAGGCCCACAAAACCTGCGGCGACGGCGGCGGGGAGGCCCCATCGCCAACCATAGCGTTGGTGCAGATAGCCGGCAGCGGCGAACGACACGGACGTGTGCCCGGATGGGAAGGAGAGATTGTCGGAGCCGTTCGGTCGGGCTTCGGGAAACGCATGTTTGAGGACTTGGGTCGTGCCCGCGGTCACGGCGACGCTGTAGCCGAGTTGTTTCGCCCCGCCCCAATCGCTACTGGCTACAGACTTGCCGAGCGCAAGCGCCACCAGACCGCCCTCTCCAATGTTCGCGGCGGTCCGCCAATCAGCGTCGCTCGCAAGAGCCGGGCTCGCGACCAGGGAACTGCTGAGCAGGATCGCCGTCAAACCGGCCCAAACGCGAGCTTGATCCATCCCCCGGTCCTTTGCGCCGTCAGCCGGCGACGGAGTCTGAAAGCCCGCTACTCAGCCAGCTAAGAGGCTACCGAACCCCGAATGAAGCGGACGTGACGAACAGATGACAGAAACGTCATAGTTCAGAAATTTATAAAAATCAGGAGGGCAGCAGCTGGTGGCGCTGCTGCCCCCGGTAGTGATGGCCGGAACCGGAGCGGCCATGTGGTGGGCTCGGATGCATCGAGCCCTCGCTGCGACGGCCTAATCAATCAGGATTGTGATTCAATCCCCGCATCCGCGCGAGCAGATGCGAGGAAGCCCGGCCGACGGCGCGGTCTCTCACTTGATCTCCAGGCTCCTCGTACTGACCGAAAGGTCTACCTTTCTTCCCCCCTCCCCCGGCCCAAGCAAATCAGCTAGTTGGAAGGGGCGAAAGGTGGTGGAAGAAATGCGCTACGGCTACGCACGAGTTTCGACCGAGGAACAGAGCCTCGCCCGCCAGCGATCGGCGTTGGGCGCCGCCGAGTGCGACCAAATCATCGAGGAGGTGCAGAGCGGGGTGAAGGCGCGCCATCGCCTCGACAAGCTCCTGGCGGGCCTCCAAGCTCGCGACGAGCTGGTCGTGACCGAGCTGGATCGGCTCGGCCGCAGCACAGGCGAGGCCGTGTTGTTGATGGACGAGCTGATCCGTCGCGGCGTCGTGCTGCGGGTGATCGCCCTCCCCTCCCTCGACATCACCACGAACGACGGGCGTTTGATCGCCGACATTCTCGCCAGCCTGGCCGCGCACGAGCGTCGCCGCACTCGGGACCGGCAGCGGCATGGAATCGCGGTTGCCAAGGCCGCCGGCCGCCACCTTGGTCGGCCGCCGAAGATGAGCGGCCAGCAGATCACCGAGGCGCGGTCCCGCCTCGCCGGCGACGAGCCGGTGCGCGTGGTGGCGCGCGCCTATGGGGTCAGCGACAAGACGCTCAGGGCGACGCTGGCGAGGCGAGCGGGTTGGAGATAGCGGCGGCTGACCTGGCGCGTGTAAGAACAGTCAAGCCGCTTGCTTGCGCGGCGCGGCTTTCTTCACACGAATCTCGACCTGTCGCCCTGCCCTGGCCAGCATCATCGCCAGGTGATCCAGTCCGAACAGGTTGAACTTACCGCGCGCGAGATCGGAAATGCGCGGCTGCGTCACGCGCAGTCGCTTCGCCGCCTCGGCCTGGGTCCAGCCTTGCGCCTTGATGTGGTCGGCCAGGGCGATCATGAGATCAGCCCTCGCCTTCAGGACGGCCGCCTCTTCGGGTGAGTCAGTGATCGCATCCCAGGCCGTGGCGAACGTCCTTCCGGTAGCCGTCATTGATTTCTTTCCTCTAAGCCTGAACGCCAGGAGCGAAGGCTTACACAGTGCAAGATCGGGGGCGCTAGGCGCGGAACTTGTATACTTGTATACAGGACGACAGGGGGCTAAGCTAGAATTTGGAGCCCGTGCTTCTGGACGATGGCCAGCAGCTTCAGGGCGGCGCCGCTCGGCTTTTTGGCCCCGGTCTCCCACTTCTCAATCGTGCTTTCGCTAGTGTTGAGGTAGCGGGCGAACACGGGCTGACTGACCTTGTTGCTTTCGCGGAGCTGCTTGATCGCCGCCGGCGCGATGGTCGGCGTGACGGCCAGGCAGGTTTCATCGAAATCGCGCATAGTCGCCTTGTCGATCGCGCCTACTTTGAACAGTGCCGAGGCAGACGAATGGATGGCCTCAAAGGCATCGCTGTTGAACTTACGCTTAGCGCTCATGGCAAATCTCCGTAAAATCTCCATCTTTCAGGAGTCGATCTAGCTGCTGATCGTCCAACCCCTCATAGGTCCCAGCTAGCTTGCGAAAGGCCGCCAGTTCCTTGTCGTCGATGTTGTCCCGGTCCTTCTTTGCGAACAGATATTCGTAAACCCAATGCGCGCGGCCCTTGGCTAGGATGATGCTCCGGCTCCTATTCTTATCTAGGCGCTTCTTGAACACACCCCCGCCGAGGTCGTCGGCTTGACCTTTCCGCACTTCCGCGATGGCCCGGCAAAGTTCCGCGTCGTCGATCAACGCCTTGCGCGCCGCCTTGGCGAACCAGGCGGTCTTGAAGGTCCGCGCGGTTTCCTCAGCATCGGTCATCGCAAAGGTATATAGCACTTAGTGCTATTTAACGCAAGGCGATGGGCGCGTCCCCAAGGGGACCGCGCTCTATCTCCGCTGCGCTCCGACCGAGCCGCCGATCGGCGTCTCGTCCCTGCCGGGCGAAGATCGCTCGCGCGGGCGGGCTTGAGGCGCGCATGAGGCCGCCGGCGTCGCCGGCGAAGATCTCCGTTTAGGAGGGGAAAGGGGCGCGCCGCCCCCTCTCCCCCGCAACGGCAATCGGCCGGGCCGTGGCTCGGCTGCGCCTGCGCCCGCACCACCCCGGCGGATTCCCGCTGCCCCCCTCGCTCTGGGCTGTTCGCCACGACGGCAGGGCCGATGGCCGAGGCCATCGCCCTGCGGCGATGTGAAGGGAGAGATGAGATGATCCACGACAACCGGGAGAGCTGGCTGAATGGGGTGGCGGCGGGTATGGCGCCGCTGTTCGAGGCGTTGGGCGCGCCCCTCCCCGACCGGGTGCGGGTGGCGATCGGCTTCACCAGCGCCGGCCGAAGGAGCCGTGCGATCGGCGAATGCTGGGACAACCGGCGCAGCGCGGACGGGCACTTTGAAATCTTCATCCGCCCGGACCTGGCCCATGCGCCCGACGCCATGCCGGCGCAGATCGCCGCGATCCTGGCGCACGAGCTGGTCCACGCGGCCGTGGGCATCAAGGCCGGGCATGGGAAGCCGTTTAAACGGATCGCGCTTGGGCTTGGGCTGGTCGGGCCGATGCGGGCCACGACGCCGGGCGATGCGTTCCTGGCAGCGGTCGCCCCCATCCTCGCGGCGGCGGGTCCCCTCCCCCACGCTCGCCTCGACACCGGCGGGCTGACGACCGCGCCGAGGAAACAGGCGGTGCGGATGCTCAAGTGCGAATGCCCGGCGTGCGGCTACACCGTCAGGACCGCGCGCAAATGGCTGGAGACGGCCGGGGCGCCGCTCTGCCCGATCCCGGGTCATGGCGCGATGCGCCACGAGCCCCTCAACGGGGACGAGGAGCCCGAGGGATGAGCGCGCGCGGTGTCCCCTTCCCTTTTTCGTTTGCCCGTGTATACAAGTATAGGCCTATACCTGTAGGAGTGTAGCATGAAGGTTCTCGCCATCCTCTCGCAGAAGGGCGGAGTCGGTAAGACCACCCTGGCGACGTGCCTCGCCGTGGCGGCCGAGCAGGCCGGCAAGGAGGTTGCGATCATCGACCTCGACCCGCAGGCGACCGCTTCCTTTTGGAAGGACGTGCGCCAGCTCGACACGCCCGCCGTCGCCTCGATCCAGCCGGTGCGCTTGCCGGCGATGCTGAAGGCCTGCGCCGACGCCGGCACCGACCTGGTGGTGATCGACGGCGCGGCCGTGGCGCGCGACGTGACCTTCGAGGCGGCGCGTCATGCCGACTTCATCCTGATCCCGACCAAGACAGCCGTGTTCGACACCATGAGCATGACGCACACGCTGGAGGTGGTGCGCCAGCTCGACCGGGCCTTCGCCGTCGTGCTGACCTTCGTGCCACCCCAGGGGCAGGAGACGGGCGACGCGATGAAGGCGGTGGAGGAGCTGGGCGCGGCCGTCTGTCCGGTGACGGTCGGCAACCGCAAAGCTTTTTTCCGCGCCCAAGCCGTCGGCCAGGCGGTGCAGGAGTTCGAGCCGCATGGCCCGGCGGCGGCCGAAATCAAACAGTTATACGAGTATACAAGTATACGACTATACAAACAGACGGAGGTGGCGTGATGGCCAAGGGCAATGCGCTTCAGGCCGTTCTCGACCGCGCCAAGGCTGGCGGCGATCCCGCGCCCCCGCCGGCTACGCCGGCCGAGGCGCCCGCCGCCAAAGCGGCGCCGGGAGGGCGGCAAGGGACCAAGCTGATCGGCGGCCACTTCCCCCCCGAGATTAGCACCCAACTCCGCATCCTCGCGGCCGAGGGCGGGACAACGGTGCAAAGCCTTTTGGCTGAGGCGTTGGACGATCTGTTCGTCAAGAAGGGCCGCAACCGGGTCGGTCGCAGCGGCGTATAGATGTATACAACTATACGCCTATACTGAGGGCAAACGGCAGGCGTCTGAAAGGTGAGTTTTGGGGTAGGGGCTCACCGTTCGTCAGCCGGCTGGCTGAACTCCACCAGGACCGGCATTTCGGACGGTTCGCCCCGCAGCTTGGCCCGCCGGACGACACTGTGCTGATCGATCAGGATTTGCGCATCGCGCTTGCCGGTGGAGGTTTTGGGGAACCAATGAAGCGCCACCCGCTCGACCTTGCGCCCCTTCTTGAGGGGCGTGAAATCTACGAAGAAAGGACAGAGCTTGTTGATTTCGTCCTTGGCGGCTTTTAGGCAGTATTTGTTGAAATCCGCGAACCGCTCCAGCTTCCCTTCGGGCACGTTCAGGAGGGCGCGAAGCTCTTCTACCGTGAAATCTTCCGTCTGCTTGTATTCCAGGCCTATGCGGCGCTCGATCATCTCGTAGAGGCAGAGGGCGTATTTCGACTCGAAGCAATACATCACCTGCGTCTTGAGGCGGGCATAGACCTCGCTGTTCCGCAGTATCTCGATCAGCTCCTCGGGGATGCGGTAGTGAAGGAAGCCGTCCTTCTCCAGGCTCTCGTCGCTCGGGCCGAGGAGCTGGACGCGGCGCTTGTAGCTCTTACCAGCCTTGCGGATGGTGACGATCGCGATCGTGCCCATCAGCCGCAACAGCGAGCTTTCCACCCGCTCGTTGCCCTGATGCGTGCCCTTCAGAGCCGTTTTCGAGATGCGATGGATGATCGGCTCGCCGATCCGCTCCCAGGCGTTGGCGATCAGCAGATTGTAGATGCGGCGGTCTGCGAGGGTGAGGGGGCTCAGCTCGACGATGTCCACCAGCTCGCCAGGCTTGACGATCTCGCCATAGTTGGCCGGGTCGAACGGGTTGCCGCGCCCCTTCTGATCCAGGGTCCGAATAGCGAGATCGACTACGGCGCCTTTCGACATCAAAACGTCCAACGGTGAGTAAGAGCAGATTCGCAGCTCACCTTAGTGGCGAATTGTGAGTTGGGCAAATCGGCTAGCTCCCCGTTGGTTGGTGAGGCGCTACCCCAAAACTCACCGTCGAGAAGGCGCCCACCCCAAAGCTCACGCGACTCGGCCCCAAAACTCACTTTTACCGACCCCAAAGCTCACCGTAGGCTACCCCAAAGCTCACGCGACTCGGCCCCAACACTCACTTTTCGGCCTGATTCTCTGTTGCGGTTCAGAGGGTTACGGCTCCTGAATCTTGAATCTAAGAAGAATCTTAGAATCTGAACCGGCACGGTGAGTTTTGGGGTAGGCCGCCCTGTGGATAACTTCGCACCCAGACCTCAGAACCTAGGAAAAGGAAGAAAGCCCCGCCTCTTGGGGGCTTCGCCCCCGCCGGCTCGCGGCCTTCGGCCGCCCCGGCCCGCTTCGCGGTCCTCCCACCCGGCATCCCCCATCAAAATGGGTCGGCCTAGTCGGCCGACAAGTTATTCCAAGAGAAAGATCGGCGAAAACATTCAACAATCCGAGCCCAATCCAACCGTCGCATGGCTTTTCGAGAAAAGCGTGGCGGAGCCGTTGAGAGAAATCCTGACCGAAGTCGCCGGCAGATGGGTCGCTAACGCCCGATTCCGGGGCGTGGAGCGGCAAATCGGGTAGGGGAGGGTGTTGCCGGTCGCTCAGAACTATCCGCCGCCCAACAGCGGCCTGAACGGTGAGGCGCTGCCCCAAAACTCACCGTTGGAGGCGCGCCGCGCGGCCGGTGTACACGCCTATACAGAGGCGGTGCCGTTTAAACGCTCGCCGCGGTGAACAGGCCCCGGAACTCCGGCCCGTCGTAATATCGGACCTTGGCGGCGATGGCCGGCGCGGCGCCCTGGCGCAAAAGGATCTCCAGGCTGGAATCCAGCCGCATGATTTCGTCGGGCGTCATCAGTTCGCGCCGCGAGAGGTGGGGCTCACCTCAAGGTTTGTGCGCTAAAAGGCGCTTAGAAGCACGAACCAAGAACATGAGCTAGCAGGCTGTTGAAATTCGATTTTTGCCCCCTGGTAAAGAGGCTGAAGTCACCAGGGCGAAATCAATAAGCCAATGTTTTCAATAGCCGGATTTGGCTACAGTTCGCGCTAAGCGAGCCAAATCGCGGAAATCGGCCTGTCGGAGCGACTTTTTCAACAGCCTGCTAGGCGACTCGGTAGAGCCTGTCAGCAGGATCGTTCAGCGGCCTGAGCCCGCCTGCCGTGGCAGCGTCGGCCCAGAGGTAGTCGCCCGTCAGACCGACATGGGCCCAGCTCATCGGCGAGAGGTGGGCTAGAAGCTCATCGGGCGCGGCCACGCCCCTCTCCCGCAGATGCTCGACGGCGCGCTGCATATATAATGTGTTCCAAAGCGCGATGGCGGCGATCACCAGGTTGAGGCCTGAAGCGCGGTGTTCCTGGTTCTGTAAAGTGCGATCGGCGATCCGCCCCTGCTTGTGGACGAACACCGCCTGGGCCAGCGCGTGGCGCGCCTCGCTCTTGTTGAGCCCGGCCTGACAGCGGCGGCGCAGTTCCGGGCTTTCCAGCCAGTCGAGCGTGAACAGCGTGCGCTCGATCCGGCCGACCTCGGCCAGGCCCATGTCGAGGCGATTTTGGCGTTTGAACGCCGATAGCTTCTTGAGCATCACCGACGGCGCGACCGATCCGGCTTTCAGCGACGCCGCCAGACGGACGATGTCCTCCCAATTTTCCTCGATGACATCGACCCGGATCGGACGGCCAAGGAGTGGTTCAAGGATCTTGTGGCGCGGCTTGGCTCCGATGATCGCCAAGCGGCGATCCTGCAGATCACGCAAGCGCGGTACGAACCGGTATCCGAGAAGGTGGCACAGGGCGAATACGTGGTCGGTCGCCCCGCCGGTGTCGGTGTAGTGCTCCCCGCCGCCACGACCAATCAGGCCGTCGAGCACATAGGGCGCCTCCGAGGAAGTGGCCGACAACACGCGGGTGTGGAACGAGCCGTGCATGTCCGACAGGTGGGTATAGATCCGCAAGCCAGGCTCAGGCCCGTACTTGGCGTTGACTTCACCCGCTCCGCCGCGTCGGCGGCCCGAGCGGAAGAATTGGCCGTCGGAAGACGAGGCCTGGCCATCGCCCCAGTGTCGGGCGAACGGCTGCGCGTGGTGGACCTCGATAATCCTAGCCAGCGCGGCCTTGTAGTTCTCTTCGCTCAGATACCAGCTCTGGGTCCAGGCGAGCTGAGCGTAGGTGACGCCTTGGCTGGCGTTGGCCATCCGCTCCAGACCAAGATTGGTGGCGTCGGCCAGGACCGCGGCGAGGATGCAGCTGGGATTGTCGTGGACCTTGCCCGACCTCAGCTCGCGGAACGTCGACGAGAAACCCGTCAGGGCGTCTATCTCTCTGAGCAACTCGGTGATCCGGACCCGGGGAAGCAGCGCGTCGATCGCCCGATCTAGCGACCTGGCCTCGTCCGGCGCATTGGCCTTCACCGGCGTCACCGACAGCTCGTCGCCTTTCAGCGTCACGCCGACCAGGTCGCCCTTGGCTAGGCGCCGTGAGAAGCTGGCGAGCCGCTGATCCAGCAGGCTGGCGCGCTCAGCCAGATAGGTTCCCATCTCGGTATCGACGGGCAAGGTCTCGGCTTCGGCGGCGACTTCGTCCTTGGGCAGCAGGTAGTCGGCGAAGCGCTTGTAGGATCGCGAACCTTCGATCCACACGTCGCCAGAACGGAGCCGATCACGCAACGTCGCCATCAACGCCGTCTCGTAGAGCCGTCGGTTGATCGGGCCACCGATGGGCTTGACCAGGGCTTTCCAATGCTTGGAGACGAACGGCATAGGCGCGTCGTCGGGAATCTCGCGCCGGCCGGACCGGTTGAGGTCGCGGAGGAGTTCAAGGGCCTTCAGCAATGAGGCGCCGCCCGTGCCTGACCGGAAGCGTATGTGTTCCAGGAAGGTCGGAACAAACCGGCGCAGGGCGCCGTAGCGGTCGGCGGCGCTAACCAGTGGATCTTCCACCGCCAGCGCCGCCAGGGCCTCGATCTTCGGTCTGGCCTGAATGACCTTCCACCATCCAACCTGGGCGTCGAGTGTGTCGAGCACGTCGCCGCCGTCGGCCCGGGCATGTTCGACCGCGCCGATCACGCCGCTGAACAACCGCATGAGGTTGCTGACCTCGCGGCTGCTGGCCTGGTACTTGCGCTCGCGCCCCCGACGGCCCTTGGCGAACAGCGAGCCGACCATCTTGTCGAACATATCGACCGCGGCGTCGCTCAGGCGGCTTTCGAGAAAGATCAGCTGCGCGACCACGGTCGCCCGGCGGCGACCCACGCCGTAACCGTTGAGCAGGAAGGCCGGCGCGACCGCTCCCTCTCGGACATACTGCTCGAAGCGCCGTTCGTGGATGGTCTCGGTGATCGCCGGATTGATACCGATGGCGCGAACGTAGGCCAGACGCTCGGTGATCCCCGCCATCGACGCGGCGCTCGGCGACTCCGGGATGTCGCGCAGCCAGGCCAGGGCCGATTTCTTGAGGTTGGCGTCATTGACCAACAGTTGGTCGATGCGGTCCAGTTGCGAGAGCGAGATCGGCGCCAGCAGATCCTCAGCCGCCTTGCGTCTTGCCTGGGAGCGGCCAGCCAGGCCGACGCGCTCCAAGGTGTCGGGAGACGGCAGGATGATCCGTCGCCGGCGCAGTTCTGCGATCAGGGCCTCCACGATGGCTCCGCCCTTGTCGGTGGCGACGGCCGCCGCGGCGGCGATCGACACCGCCAAGCGAATATCGCCACGGACAAACAAGCGTATCCCTAGTCGCTCATGAAGCTGACCTGCGTGCTCGCTGCGTGTTTTTAGTCTTTTGGCATAGTCGCCTAGCGCTTCAGGTGAAACATGCACTTGGTCGGACAAAAAGCGCAGCACGATCGGGGGAACAACTTGACCAGGCAGCCACCCAAAACCTGGATGGCGTAGCAGCGCCATTTGCACAGCGGAGCCCAGCTTGTTGGCTGGACGTTTACGCTCGTCGATCCACTTGAGATCGTCTGGCACCAGCGTGTAGCAGCGCGCCACCTCTCGGTCGGTGACCGGAGGCTCGAACAACCTTCGCCGTTCGTCACCCGTGAGCAAGCTTCGCCGCGCCATGGGATGGTCCTGACCGCTTCTGCAGGTGGCTCATAATTCGCGAAAAATGAGACGCTGACTAGCCTCAACGATTTCAGCGGCTTGCGTGTCTCGAATTATAGTCTCAGAAATAGGCGCATGATTTACGGATATGCACGGGTTTCGACCGACGGTCAGAGCGTCGAGGCGCAGGTCGCCGAGTTGACGGCGGCCGGTTGTGAAAAGGTGTTCAGCGAGACGGCGTCGGGCGCCAAGACCGACCGCAGCCAGCTCAAGCGCGCCATCGCTTCGCTGGCGGCAGGCGACGTGCTGATGGTCACTCGGCTCGATCGCCTGGCGCGCTCGACACGCGATCTTCTCAACGTTCTGGCCGCTCTCACCGAGAAGGACGCGAAGTTCCGCTCAATTCGGGACACCTGGGCCGACACCACCACCCCGCACGGCCGGTTGATGCTGACGGTGCTGGGCGGCTTGGCCGAGTTCGAGCGTGAATTGATCAGGTCGCGCACCAGCGAGGGCCGCGAACGCGCCAAGGCGCGCGGCGTCAAGCTTGGACGCCGCCACAGCCTGACCGTGGCGCAGCGCGCCTTCGTCGCCCAGCAGCGGGCCAATGGCGAAAGCGTGCGCCATCTGGCTCGGGTTCTGGGCGTCAGCAAGGCGACCATCGGTCGTATCCCGCCGTCCGAGGGATGAAGACACTTAGATGGTAGAGAATCGACAGGTTGGGCCGCTATGCTCTTGGCGCCGGCGCGCGGGGCTCGGCATAGAGGGTGTCGATCAGCGGACATCCTGGATCCTGCCCTGCGTCGCAAGCTCGGACGGAGTCAGCCAGGACCCGCTCCATCCGCTTGAGATCGGCGATCCGCGCTCGAACGTCCTTCAGATGAACGGCGGCCAAGTCGCGCACCTCTGCGCAGGTGGAGTGTCCGCCAGCCGCCAGGCCAAGCAGCGCTCGCACCTCATCGAGTGTGAAGCCGAGTTCGCGGGCGCGGCGCACAAATCCGAGCCGGACCACATCGCCTCCGCCGTAACTGCGGTAGCGGCCTCGCCGAGGCGGCGCGGGCATCAGGCCGATCCGCTCGTAGTAGCGGATCGTTTCGATGTTGCAGCCCGTGCGCCGGGACAGTTCGCCAATCGGGATCGCGGTATCCGCCATGCTGTTCTGCGCCTCTCAATTTTGGGCTTGAGTCTGTAGTCACTACAGATCGTATGTAGTGATCTTCAGCCCTCACGGGCAAGCTGCGGTCATGATCGCAGCGTCGCTCTGACGGTTCCACCGAAGTCGCCGAGGCCATTTGCGATGCCCATCCAGAATCCCCTCACACGCGCGGCTGACAAGGCGGGCGTCATCGGCTCGATTGTCACCGCCATGGGGTGCGCGGCGTGCTTCCCGGCGCTCGCGAGTCTTGGCGCCGCGCTGGGCCTTGGTTTCCTGAGCCAGTACGAAGGAGTCTTCATCCGTTACCTCCTGCCGCTGTTCGCCGTGATCGCCCTCATCGCCAACACGGTCGGCGGGCTTCGCCATCGTCGGTGGGCGCGAATGGCGCTGAGCGTCGTCGGGCCGACATTGGTGCTTGCGGCGGCTTTGCTCATGGCCACCCGCGGCTGGCCGACGGCGTGGCTCCTCTATCCCGGACTGACCTTGATGGTGGTCGTGGCGATCTGGGATCTCGCCGCGCCGCCTCGCAATGCTCCCGCGCGCCCCCGCGAAGGGGTGGTTTCTTGACGCCATGGCGAGGTTTATCGAAAGGAGATTCTCCGTGTCGGAATCCAAAAGCGGCCGCAGCGCGTTGGCGCTTGGCGGCTTGGCCGCCATTCTGGCCTCGACCTGTTGCCTCGGCCCACTCCTCTTGGTCGCCCTCGGATTCAGCGGGGCCTGGATCGGCAATCTGACCGTGCTGGAACCGTACCGTCCGTTGTTCATCGGCGCGGCGCTAGTCGCCATGGCCTTCGCCTATCGCCGAATCTTCCGCTCGGCCCGCGCCTGCGAGCCCGGCGAAGTCTGCGCCGTGCCCAAGGTCAGGACCACCTACAAAGTGATCTTCTGGGCGGTCGCGGCGCTCGTCCTTGTCGCGCTGGCGTTCCCCTACGTCCTGCCCCTGTTCTACTGAAAGGAAGCCCCCATGAAGAAGCTCGTCTCCCTGATCGCCCTGATGGGCGCGCTCAACTCTCCCGCGTGGGCCGCGACGAAGACGGTCACCCTGACGGTGCCCGGCATGACCTGCGCGGCCTGCCCGATCACCGTCAAGACAGCGCTTGCCAAGGTCGCCGGCGTCGAGAAAACCGAGGTCAGCTTCGAAAAGCGCGAGGCCGTCGTCACCTTCGATGACGCCAAGACGACGGTCGCCGCCCTGACCAAGGCGACTGCGGGCGCGGGCTACCCGTCCACCGTGAAGCGCTGAGGAACCTGCCCCGTGACCGACGTGATCGCCCTGCGCATTGACGGAATGACCTGCGACTCGTGCGCCACGCACGTGAGGGAGGCCCTGGAGCGCGTCCCAGGCGTGCGCTCGGCCGCCGTCTCCTATCCGAAGGCGCGGGCGGAGATCGCGGCCGATGCGGGGGTGAGCTCCGAGACCCTTGCGGCCACGGTCGCGACGCTCGGATATCTCGCCTCGGTCGACGACACGGGCGCGGCGCCCCCAAGTGTCTTCGACAAGGCGCTGGGCTTCCTGGCGGGCGGGGCGCAAAGCGGCGCCGGCGGCGTCCCGCTGCACATCGCCGTCATCGGCAGCGGCGGCGCGGCGATGGCGGCGGCGCTGAAGGCCGTCGAGCAGGGCGCCAAGGTCACCCTGATCGAGCGCGGCGTCATCGGCGGAACCTGCGTCAACGTCGGCTGCGTGCCGTCCAAGATCATGATCCGTGCGGCGCATATCGCCCATCTGCGCCGCGAAAGCCCGTTCGATGACGGGATCGGGGCCTGCACGCCCGCGATCCTGCGCGAGCGGCTGGTGGCCCAGCAGCAGGCGCGCGTCGATGATCTGCGGCAGGCGAAATACGAGACCATCCTCGCCGACACCCCGACCATCACGGTGTTGCGCGGCGATGCCCTCTTTCGGGACCGCCACAGTCTGCTCGTGCGCCAGGCCGGCGGGGTCGAGCAACATGTGCCCTTCGACCGCTGCCTGATCGCCACCGGCGCCAGCCCGGCCGAGCCACCCATTCCGGGCTTGTCGGATACGCCGTACTGGACCTCGACGGAGGCCCTTGAGAGCGAGACCCTCCCGTCGCGCCTGGCGGTAATCGGCTCGTCGGTCGTCGCCGTCGAACTGGCCCAGGCCTTCGCCCGGCTCGGCAGCAAGGTGACGATCCTGGCGCGCAACACCCTGTTCTTCCGTGAGGACCCGGCCATCGGCGAGGCGGTCACGGCCACCTTCCGCGCCGAGGGCATCGAGGTGCTGGAACACACCCAGGCGAGCAAGGTCGCCTACGCCGACGGCGAGTTCGTCCTCGCTACCGGCCAAGGCGAACTTCGCGCGGACAAGCTGCTCGTCGCGACGGGCCGGGCGCCCAACACCCGAGCGCTCGCCCTGGAGGCGGCCGGCGTCGCCGTCAACGCGCAGGGCGGCGTCGTGATCGACGCGGCCATGCGCAGCAGCACGCCGCACATCTACGCCGCCGGCGACTGCACCGACCAACCACAGTTCGTCTATGTCGCGGCGGCGGCCGGAACCCGGGCGGCGATCAACATGACCGGTGGCGAGGTCGCCCTAGACCTGGCCACGATGCCGGCGGTCGTGTTCAGCGATCCGCAGGTTGCCACGGTCGGGCTCAGCGAGACGGAGGCCCGCCGCGCCGGGATCGAGACCGACAGCCGGCTCCTGACCTTGGACAACGTCCCGCGCGCCCTCGCTAACTTCGACACACGCGGCTTCATCAAGCTCGTCGCGGAAGCCGGTAGCGGCCGGCTCATCGGCGTCCAGGCCGTGACGCCGGAGGCGGGCGAGATCATCCAGACGGCGGCGCTCGCCATCCGGGCGCGCATGACCGTCGGCGAGCTTGGCAACCAGCTGTTCCCCTACCTGACCATGGTGGAAGGCCTGAAGCTCGCGGCCCAGACCTTCTCCAAGGATGTGAAGCAGCTCTCCTGCTGCGCCGGTTGAAGGTTCAGTTTGGGCGGCGAGCGGAGCGCGCACCTCATGATGACGCCTAACCCTCCAGGCGAGAGACTGAAAGGTCTGCTTTCCGGCTAGCGAGCGCGCAGACGACCAGCCACGCGCCGACACGCGCGAACGCCGACTTCCGCACCAATGTTCTTGGTTCGTACTTCTAAGCGCCTTTTAGCGCACAAACCTTGAGGTGAACCCTCCATGATCGAGATGGCAATTCCGGCGACAGTCGTGGGTGTAGCAACGTCCACGCACGTCATGGTCTCGGGCAAGATACCCGGCTATCGTCTTATCGAGGGTCAGGGTGCCGGCAACGATCGTCCAGCCCCTCGGCGGGCGCTCTGAGATTGGCATTTGCGGATGTTCCGCAAACGTTCTCGTTCGCCGCGCGATTGGAGTCAAGTCGCAGTTGGTTTCCAACAGAATGCAGGGGCGTCGTGGTGAACCCTCAAGTGAGCGTCGGGGCCGGGTTTGCGAACGCGATGGATCGCGCCCAGGAGCTTCGTACAAGCTCCCCGTGGCGGCCGCGCATTAGGCTGCTGTCGCAATTCGGCGATTATCCAAGCGGCCTAACGATCGTAGCGCGCATCCCATCTCAGCGCGGCGCGGAACTAGAGGCGCAGGCGGGCAAGGGCGTTCGACACATCCCCTGGTCTGAGCTGGACGCGCGGGCGTGCGAGCTGGCCGCCCTGGTCGATGAAGCGTTCGCTGAGGTGCTGGCTGCAGTCGAGGCCGTTGGCGAACCTTCCCCGCGCCCAAGCACAGCGGAGGATCTCCAGACTGAGGCCTATGAAGTGCTCCAGGAGAACGCTGAACGCGCCGTGCTGCAGGTCTGCGACGCCCTCATAAGGGGCGCCAGCACCAATCTTTCCCCAGCGGCCGCCGGCGAGGCCTGCGCAGCTGCCGCACTCCGCGCCGCCGCGCTCTGCGGGATTGTAGCGGGGATCGACCAGCCGGACGTGATCGAAATGCTCAAGGCCGAGTACAGCGAGATCCGGATGGGTACGAAGCCGCTTATCCAGCCAGGCACGTCGCGGCACTAGCCGCTCGGATGTTCGCAACGAGAGTGCAAAGGCCCGCTCCATATCGAGAGGGATTCAGAGCGGGCCTCGCGGCCGACTTAGGCCGGTGACGCTGGGGAGCGCCTAGTCCAGGTCTACACGCTGACGTGTACGACGCAAGAAAAATACCTCCGGTCGTAGTTAGCGCTAGATTAACGCGCAAACGCTCCCCACTGCCTTGAACCCCATGCGCCGCGCCCCCATGTAAGCCTTTGAAATCCTTGGAGAATTTCCGATAAGATATGTTAGGCGATGACCCCGGCTAATTGGTCAACTTAGTGGACTAATGGCCGCGCCATCGCATCGGAGCGCCCTCGGAAGGCTTCTGGCCGCCTAGACCAGCTGCGAGATTAGGAAAGCGCCGCCTAGCAGCAGGCCAGCGCCGGCGAACATGAACACCGCGCAGCCTTGCGGTTCGGGCGTCTTGGCGCGCGCGGTGCTCGACCGCTTGGCGGGCTGCTCACCCAGGATCAGCCGACGGTATTTGCGCTCAGCCTCCTCGTCGGTCTCGTCTCGATAGTTGGGCGCGCGCTTAAACCACTTGTCGGAGCCTGGATCGAAGTATGGCTTGGCCCACTCGTCGATCTGTCCCTCGACCTCGCGCCGCACTTCCTGGGCGCGGATGCGCCAGCGATCACGCGGCGACCGCAAGACTACACGGCGGCCATTGATGGTCAGTGCGTAGAGGTTGCCCACCTCGATCTGCTGGGCGCGTTGGGCGCCTGGGACCATGATGCGCAGGGCGGTGAAGCCATCGCTCGCCCGCTCCACGACGCCCTGGTACTGGACGCGCTGCTTGTGGCTGATGAAGTCGCTGGGCGTGTAATACTCGACGAGGTCGAGGATCACCGGCGTAGCCGCTTCAGGGGATTTCGCCGGGGCCACAACATCAGTCTCGCCCGCTGACAGCGTCGAGCGATCGACGGTTACGCGGACCGATTTTGGATCAACTTGCTCGCCCATAACCGATCCCTACATTGGCGGTGCGGCGCCGAAGTCCTAGCGCCGGTCCCGCTCGCCTAACGGCTACCTCGCGTTCGCGGCCGCCTCGCTGAAGGCCGCCTCGATCGCCTCGCCAGTCATCTTCTCGGCGATCCGGATCCAAGCCACGGCGACGTTCGAGATCTCGCGCTGGATGTCGAGGTCCTCGGTTTCTCGCGCCAACCTGGTCGCGTCTTTTGCGCGCTCCAGAACGGTTTCCAACTTCAACTCACCCGCCAAAACGCAAACTCCTACACAAAGCCACTCGCTTTAGTCGTCGTCCCTGGGCCCGCGGAGCGACACCTCGACAAAGTCATCTATCAGCCCAAGGATCGCCTCGCGCAAAGGGCCGTTCCTCAAGGTCTTCACGGCGACGAACAGGCGATCCAGGTCCACCTCGCCGTATGGCGACTCTTCGGCTCCGGGCGGCGCGCCAACGTCAACGCCAAGCAGATCGCCGATCGGTACCTTCAACAGGTCGGAAATCTCGATGAGCGTACTGCCGGGGATTTTCGTCTGCCCCTGCTCGTACCGCTGGACCTGCTGGAACGACACGCCCAGGAAAGCCGCCAACTCAGGCTGGCCTACCCCGACGCTAAGGCGAAGCCGGCGCAGGTTCGCGCCGATTAGGATGTCGAGACTGCCGGGTTTGAGCTTCACGCGGCGCTGACCTAAAGCAGTGACGAGGCCTTCACAACCCGCAAGCCGCTAGACGAGGCGAAACGACGCGAATTGGCGGGCGGAAAGCCTATTCCTGCCCGCCATGCTCCAGCTCGCGAAGCGCGATCCCGACCCGCTTCGCCGTCACCAGGAGCGTCCACGCCACGAGGGCGGCGCCAAGCGACCACAGGGCGCCGACGGCCGCCCAATGGGAATGCCAGATGCCCCAGATCGCACCAAGGATGATCGCAGCCACAGCGCCAGGAGTGACCGTAAGCGCGCAAACCGCGCTCACGACGCCAAGGAAGGCGTGAGCCAGACGGAACGCGAAACCGGCGACCACTTCACCAACGAACGAACCGATGGCGTTGCCGGCCTGCCGGCCACGATACCGCGCCGCGCGAGCCTTCATCGCCGGGGTGATCACCACCAGCTCCCGGCCACCCGTTTCGTGCAGCGGAACCATATCAATGATGTCGGGCGAACCGCCCGCACGGCCAGTCATGACGATCTCCTACGCCGCCAAAGCGGCGACAGTAGAAGTATGACACGGGAACATAAATGTTCAAGAACATAGTGCGAACGCCCCTCCCCTGGATTGAGAGGTTGAATCAAGCACAGCGCCATACACGAGAGGAGCGCGTGACAATCGTGATGAACGAAATAATAACATGACAAACGCTGCGATCTCCTCTTGAGAGATCGCAGCGCCGATCGGCAGAGAACCGGCTACTTGGGCTCTAAGCCTCGCCCGACTTGCAGTCCTCGGGCATTGGCGCGAGCCTCGCGTTCAGCTCTGGCATAGTAGCCCCGCGAAAACCGAGGCCAGTCCACCGCGTAGCCGGAGATGACCATCAAGAATGACAGATCCTCGCCTCGATCAGTGCGGCACACCCCGACAACCCTGTTGTAGGACCGGGCGCCATCCGAGCGGCATGTGACCAACCTGCCGGCGACATAGGTCCGAAGCGCCTCTCTGGCCGCGACGCCGTCGCGGGAGGCGCCGCCTCCAGGGAGATGCAGCTCAGGAGCGTTTATCCCCCATAGGCGCCAAGAGATTCCGCCAACGGTGAGGGTGTCGCCATCCTGCACCCACGCCGCGGCGCCCGACCGTTCAACCGGCGCAGCAAACGCGACGCCAGCGAAAGCGAGGGCGGCCACTACAGCCGCCCCCAGGATAGGCTTTCGGTCAGCGGCCAAGAGAAAGCGCGCCTTCCTGTTCACGGGCTCGATCCTCGGCCTGGCTGCTATCCTTGCCGGCGCGGATCTCGTCGACCAGCTCGTGTCGCGCCGATATTGCGGCTTCGGCGGCGAGCGTCCCCCTGATTTGAGGCTCGAACGGATGAGGGAACCTCTCGGATTGGTCGAGATGTCGCTCGATCAGAGCGTCCGCGACGTTCTCGTCCAAGTTACGCCAGGCGAGATCCGGTACATTGTTGAGCTGCTCCAGCTCACCTAGCTCGGCCAAAGGCGCGCCCTGCACAGTGAACTCGACCTTGCCGCCTCGTGGATGGTTGGCGTGCGTGAACGAATGGCGCAACTCACCGTCCACCAGCTGACTACTCTCGTAAGACCACTTCGCCCCAAGGTGCTCTTGCTCTAGATCGTGACCGCTTCCGAGCCCCCTGGTTGCGATCTCCTTCTGAAGGGCGCATTGGGCCACCTGGTAGCCAAGGCTCTTATCATCGAAGCGGAGAGCCCTGCCTTCCTCTAGCGCCACGTCAGCCTCGTGCGCCGCAAGGAGTTGATCCATGTAGTCTGAGTAGAGCTTTTCCTCGGCCTCATAGTCTGGTTCGAAGCCCGGAAGACCTGCCTCTTCGCCCGCCAAACGAGCGCCGAACGGCATCTCGCTTTTGGGGATGTCGGACATGGCAATGCCCAAATAGACGCCGTCGTGGAAGCGACTCCTGTTTTGGTCAACGGGATCCAGGGCAAAGAACTCCTTTGTGATCCGATCCCGATCAACCTGTTCCATTGCGAGGAACTCCCGCTTGCCGTCCTCGCGCTCGTTGAAGTGCGCCACCTGGTCCTCCCAGCGACGCCCCTTCTCCCCAGGAGATTCGGCATACGAGGCTGCTATCGCCGCGCGCTCGGTCCTGTCCATTTTCAGCCAAGAATCCCAGTCGGCCATCGACTCATCGGTAGGACCGACATAGTAGTCGTCCATGTCATAGGCGGTCTCGGAATAGCGATCGACGCTCGCCCCCTCACGCTCGCTAGACCCGACAAGCAGTTCCGCAGCCGGCGCCGCGAGCGTGATGCTGTCCAGCTCTACGTCGCGCGTTGAAGCCTCCGCCCTCGCCTCCTGAAATTCCGCTCGCCAAGCGACCTCGGCCGAAGCTTCCCCGATCGTGGCCGTCGCGGCTTCGATCTGACCGTCAATTGCAGAGCGCTCCTGGCGATCGCGCTGCTCCAGCGTCACCCCGTCTTTCATGATGCTGCGGAACCTGTCGCCGAGGGTTGGGCCTGAGCCGTCGCGCCCTTTGGCCCGGTCTGTCACTACCTGCTTCCGATACGCCTCGATCTCCAGTGCGCTTTCCCGCCACCTGGAAAACCGGCGGGCGTCATCGAGAAGCCTCGCGCCGTTGTCCATACTGGCCTGAAGCTCCGCGACGTAGGGGTGCCAAGGCGGAACAAAGCCGCGCTTGTCGTCCGACACGAACCCAGCGCGCTCCGGTTCGCCGAGCTCGTTCCAGGGGACAATCGGCCCTGCAGACGAAGGGATCGTTGCGTCCCGCATGTGCTTGGACATGACTTGGACGCTCTCGTGCTTCGGCGGGAACTTTGCGAGATCGGCCTCATACTCGAAGATCACGGCCTTTGCTTCGCGTCGGGTCATCTCGCCCATGACCCAAAATCCGTGGTCGCGAACACGCTTCATGTCGTCGCGCCCTGCCGGCGTCGTCCAGGTTTCCCCCCACTTCGCAAACATCGCAGTCAGGCGCTTGTCGGCATCTCGCTCCGCAGTCGAAGCAGCGGCACGCCAACGGTGCTCCAGGTCATGGGTGCTTGAGACGTATCTCAGCAGGCTTCGATCGAGCCGGTCGGCCTCGGCCCGCTCCGGGCGGGATAGCACGCGCTCACCCTCAAACTGCTCTAGCTCCGCGCGGCGTATCGCTGCGGCCTGCGCGTCGGCCGCACTCGGCGCGACACCTCGTGAGGGCACGTTCTGATCGCGCCTGAATACCTCGCGCGCCAGCTTGGCCTCAACGTCGTAGTGCTCATTCGCCCCGGTGAGATCGGGGATCCATGCGTTGGACCCGCTTTCCCGGGCGATAAACGCGTAAGCCTGCACTGGACTGATCTTGGCAGTCATTATTCCGCCTTTCGCAAAACCTGTTTGGGAGGAAGACGGACGTGGCCGCGAGGCCACGTCCGATCGGCGTCACATCGCGCGACCCAGCGCTGGGCGTTCATGCTCCAGCGTGCGAGGGGGCAACTCGCGCTGCCGCTTCTCTTCTTGGTGCTGCGGGATCAGCGACCGCTGCTCACGCTCGGCGGCGATCGACTTCGCCAGTTCGCGCCGCTCGATGATCGCAAGGGCGCCAGCGAGAGCGGGGCCGAACTGGGCGTGGAAGGCCTCCTTACCCTCATCCTGGCGGAGGTCATTCCAGTCGGTGCCCCTCGCGCCCTTCGGGAAGTCAGGGAGGATCGCCTGCCCCCCAACGGCCTCGGCCGCCTCCTTCGACTTATCGCGGCCGGGGTTGCCGTAAGGCCGCCCGGTCTTCTCGCTGATCTGGCCTTCTTTGCGATGGTCGTTGTCGCCGGCGATGACGATCGGCCGCTCGGGGTAGCGCTCGCGGAAGGCCTTCGCGACGGCGAGAAGGTTGGTCGCGTTGAACGCCACGATCTGAGGCTTGCCCGTCTCGTCGAAGATTGTTTTGCCGGTCGCCCAGCCCTCGACGATCACGATCGGGTCGCTGTCCTTGAGGTTGCCGATGACATGGAACCCGCCCTGGAGAGCGGCGCCCTTCGGCATGGACTTATTGTTGTTGTCCCTGGGCGAGATCGTCTGCGCGCCCATGAGGTTGCCGTTGATGTCGTGGTACGGGACGAGGAGATGCCCGCGCGCGCTGAAGTGCTGCGGCTCCTCGGCTCCAGGAGGGCAGTTGATCGGCCCGACCTTGTTGACGAGGAGGCCAAGGCCCCCAACGCCCTTCCTGACCAGGTAGGCGTGATCCCGGCTCGCGGGTTCGCATTTTTCGAGAAGCGCGGCGACGGCTCCTGCGGCGGCTTTCTGCGTCGCGGCGACCTCCCGATCGCGCGCGTCCTTCGCTCGCTGCGCCTCCCGCTCCTGGCGCTGGCGATCAGCCTCCGAGACCCGCTCCATCGGGCGCTCGGACTTCCAATTGATCTGCTGGCCGACGCGATGATCGAGGTACCATCCGCCCGGATGGTGCCCTTCCTTGTAGCCGCAATAGGCGCCGCTCCTGGCCCCCTTCTCGTCGTCCTTCATCGGCACGCGATGGATCTTCCCATCCATCTCGGCCGGCCCCTTGAAGTCAAACCCGGCCTTCTCCAGGACCTGCTTGAACTCCTCCTCGGGCCCCATGTGAAGGTCGGCGGTCGCCTTATGCCGCCATTGCTCCAGGGGCTTGAGGTTAGCGTCGGCCGGGGCCCACCACAGCTTCGCGTCGCCATCCCACTTGAGCGGGATGTTGTGTTCACGCGCGACGGTTTTGGCGCGGTTCTTTTCGGCGTAGGGGATGTGCAGCACCACGCGCTGCGGCTGGCGGCGCATATTGCCTCCTTGTAGATCGAGTTGCTCGGCGGTCTCGCGAGGGGGCGCGGCCTTCTCCGCCGCGCCCCTTGCCGGCGGCGCGATCGTCCGCTCGACGGCCTGGGTTTCCGTCTTGGTCTGGACGAGCGGGTTGTGCAGGAATTGGGAGATCTTTTCGGCGTCGGCCGCGGCCCGGAAGATTTCCCGAGGATCGTTCTGCAGGGCCTTGATCCAAGAACCGACATAGGCCGCGTGGCGGCTAGGATCGTGGCCGATCCCCAGCTCGTCGCCGATCATGAGCGAGGCGATTTCAGCGCGAAGTTCTTCGCGGGCATAGGCCTCGCTACCGAACGGGTTCGCCAGGTCCCGGTTGAGCCTGGTCTCGTGACCCGTCCAATGACCCAGCTCGTGCAGCGCCGTGGCGTAGTAGCGATCGGGCGTCGGGAACTGCGAGAAGTTCGGAAGAACGACGTGGTCCTCGCGCGGGTTGTAGTAGGCGCGATCGCCTTCGACGTGCCGGATGTCCGCCTGGGCGGCCTTGATCAGCGCCTCGGCCTTGGCGTGCCGTTCGGCTTCCGGCGCCACCTCGCGGGTCTGCTCTGGCAGGCCGACGAACTGATCGGCGTTGTAGACCCAGAAGTTCGTGACCTGGGGGCGCTCGAGCTGGACGATGTCCTTGATCGGCTTGCCGTCCTCGCCCCGAACGATCTTCCCGCGCTCATCCTTCCGAGTCTCGGTCTTGTGGAAGGCGAAGAACTGCAGACGGATGTCGTTGCCGCGCTCTCCGTCCTTGAGCTGAGCGCCGACGGCTTCGGCTTGGCGCCGAGTAAGCCAGCGCGTGTCCGGGCGGCCCTGCATAAGCAGGTAGACAGAGTTCATGCCCCGGTAGGATTTCCCCGTGATGGGGTTCCAGGGCATGAAGCGCTCGCCCGGCTTCCACGGCTTGGTCCAGGGCGCGACGCCGCGTTCAAGCTGGTCGATAACGTCTTGAGCGACCTTGGCTGCGTATTCCGACATCAGGAAGCGCCCCCCTCGATCGAGGAAGCGATCACGTCGTCGAGGTCCACGGCGTCTTCGACGAAGGCGCCAAGATCGTCGGCTTCGTCGGGACTGAGGACGATCGCGACGCCGGGGATTCCGAGATCATTGAGGTTGAGCGACAGCGTCAGTTGCGACGCCTGCTCGATCGAAGGCAGGTCCATAGGAGATCCCTTTTCTGATGAACACGAAGGAAGAGGTCGCGTAGCGATCCGCCACCGGCGGCGCCGGCGCTTTGCGGGTTTGCTGCGATGGGGAGAAGGCGGGGCCGGTGGCGAAGTAGCGACCGACGTAGCCGTTGGAGAAGCCGCGCGTGAACGTGCCGGTGTTGTAGGCTGACAACGCCGCCAACAGCGCGGTTTGGCCCTCGCCGTGGATGCGAGCGGCCGCCTGATAGGATGGGGTGAGGATGGCTGCGCCGGCGCGGATGTTCGTGCACGGCTCCAGGACCTGCTCGACCGACAGTCCGAGCTTGGCGAGGTTCCGGCTGTTGACCTGCATAAGGCCCAAATCCACCGAATAGCCCTTGGAGATGTAGAACCGCGCGGTGGCGGCCGCATCCAGGAGCGTCGCGGCGGGCGGCGGCTTCGTCGGCAGTTTGTTGACGTTGAGCGCGAGGGGGTTGCCCCGGCTCTCGACCTGAATAATGGCCTGCAGCGTCTGGGGCGCGACCTCCGACGCACAGGCGAGAAGCGCTGCGTCGATCAAGGCTTGCCCCCTTGGACGAGGACCGGCCGGACGACCGTTTCCACTCCAGAGATCGGAAGTGGGCCGAAGTATCGGCTGTCGATGCTTCGACCGTCATAGCTCGACAGAAGCCACATCTCTCCAGCATCGACGACGTGGCGGCCCGCCTCCGGGTGCGGAAGGCGGTTGCCGTGGGCGTCGGCGCTGTAGGCGCGCGTATTGGCTAGGGCCACGCCGTTCACCCGGATCCCGGCCGGAGTGACTTCCACGGTGTCGCCTTCGACAGCCGCGATCGGCTTCATGAGCGGAACGTAGCCGCCCGGACAACGCCCTCGGAAAAGGTAGCCGTTGGCCCGCGCGCCCCGGAAGAACGGGGTATCGGGCGGGCATACCAGGACGAGGTCGCCGCGCGAGGGCGGCTTCGCGTCTGCGATGTAGACCCCTTCCGGGATCGAGGGCGTCATGTTGAGGCGGAAGCCGGCTGCTTGCGCCATCGACAGGAGCGTCATCGTTGCGGCGACGACGCCGAACGCGGAGCGCATGATCATGGGGCCACCTTGAAAACTTGCTCGTGAACGACGCCGTCCTCGTCGACTGTGAAGGGGACATCGAACGAGTGGCCGCCTGGCTTCACGGCGCCGGGGGCCTCGTAGCTGGGGTTGGTGTAGGTGGTGAAAGGCCGCGCCTTGCGCTCCGGCGGGGGCACTGAGGCGCGGGCGATGAAGCGTTGATCCTGGAAGTACAGGCTTTGCTCGCCGGCGATGGGGGGGCTCCCCGCAACCATGACGAGGAGATCGCCCGGCTCGGTGATCTGGCCGTTCGGGTCCTTGGTCGGCCCGCGGAGCTGCATGACCTCTGAGGGATTGAGGAGCGCTCGCCCCACGGCCTGATAGCTGCGGGACACATTGCCAAGCGATCCGTGACGCTTGCCCGAATAGGACAGGTTCTCGGTGATGACCGTGGTCTGGCCGAGGCGCTTGGAGATCCACTCTGCGGTCTCAAGCTTGTTCGGAGCGTAGGCGATCTGGACGTGGCAGTTGGACGTGATCGCTTCGTCGCGGCCATATATCGCGAGCTGGGCCGTGTCCTGGATGATCAGGTAGGCCTTGATCCCGAACCCCGCCATCACCGCGAGGGCTTGTTGGAAAATATCCAGACGGCCGTATGACGGGAACTCGTCCAGCATCAAAAGCAGTCGGTTCTTGTGGGGCATGACCGGACGCCCCTTGTCGAACTTGATGGGCGCCCGCATGAGCACCTCGACCATCTGATTGATCAGCAGGCGCATGAGCGGCCGCATCCGGCCTTCTTCGTCGGCGCGGACCTCGACATAGAGCGAGAGCGGCTTCTCACCATCCATGAGGTCGGCGATCGTGAAGTCGCTCTCGCTCACGTTCTGAGCGACCTTGGGATCGCGATAGAGCGCCAGGTAGGACATGGCGGTCGAGAGAACCGAGCCCCGTTCCACCTCTGGGCGGTTGACCATGTCGGCCCCCGCTTCAACGACCACCTTATGGCCGTCGGGCTTGCCCGCGATCCGCGAAAGCCAGGGCTGGGCGCCCCCCTTCACATGCTCGTTGTTGAGCATGTCGTTCCAGAGGTTCATGAGGCCCGGCGAAGACAACGCCGACGCGACATCGGGAAGGGACACCTCCCGGCCGATCGGCTTTTGCGCGTAGTGCAGGTGGATGATCAGGCCCGTCAAAAGGGCGTGCGCGGTCTTCGTCCAGTGGTCGTTCAGGCCCTTGCCTTCGGGGTCCACGATAACCCGTGCCAGGGCCTGAACGTCGCCCACCTCGTCAACGGTTTCCCAGCGCAGCTCCTTGAGCGGATTGAAGCGAGCGCTGCCGGTCGCGTCGCCGGGAGCGAACCGGAGTACGCGGTTGCCCGCGTACTTCTCGCGCCACCCGGCGGTCAGTTCGTAGAGCTCGCCCTTCTGGTCGTTGACGAAGACCGAATGCGGCCAAGAAAGAAGCGTCGGAACAACGAGGCCGACGCCCTTACCGCTCCGCGTCGGCGCGATGGCGAGAACATGCTCAGGCCCGTCATGCCGGAGAGCGCGCAGAGCCGGCTTCTGGAATAGGATCTTGTCCAGAGCGGTCTCGGGACGACGCCAGGCGCCACAATAGACGCCCGCCCCCGCCGGAGATTTCCGAAACAGCTTGCGACGAGGAAGAAGCCCAGCGTGCGCGATCTCCTTTTCGGTCGCGAAATGCGCGGTGCCGTGCAAGCCCTCAGTGCGCCGAAGGCGGCGAACAAAAAAGCCAAGATACGCGCGTTGGATGAGGGCCGCCGCGACAAGGCCACCGGCCCAGACATAGAGCGCGGGCTTGAACACCTGGGGCGCTACGAACAGCCAGCGCGGGAACCACTCGAACAGGACGAGCGGATTGTAGAAGGGGCCGAACAGGCGGGGTCCGAGCGCGGGCTGGTAGCCGCATCGCGCGGCGATCCATTGCGTGACCAACACCGAATGGACCACCACGACGAGCGCGAGCACAGCGTATGACAGTTGCGCGTGCCCGCGCCCCGCCGTTTGATCTGTCTTTACGGTTTCCACGTTCCCTCACTGGACATCGCCATTTCAGAGGGAACAAAAATTACCCTATAGGGTGTGTGGACGCCAAACGGAAAACGGTTCTATCGGTTTCTTTTTTGTTCCGACCGCTCCTTTCTAGTCTCGGAACCCGGCCTTTCTTGCTTAACGCCGTGTGAAGAACAAACTCCATGCTTGTTGATCTTAAACGGATCTCCGCCCTTGAAGTAGTAGGCGCGGCGGGCCTGGGCGGCACTCACGGGCTGGACAAGCATTTCTCCAGCCCGTTCCCAGAGGAGCGCCCCCGTGCCGTCCTCAAACTGGCGGCGCCCTCGATAGATGGCGTCGCCAGCGTCGCTCGCGTGCCAAACCCGATGCGGCAGGACATCCTCGACCTTCGTCCGGACCTCGTTGCGCTCGCGAACGTAGCGGTCCACTTCCTTCTCGGCCGCCTGCGGCGCCTGCTGACGCTCGGCGATCTTAGCCTTTCGCGCCGCCTCCATAGCCGGATCGGCAAAAGTCACATCGAGGCCGGGAATAGATGCCGCCTCGACAACAGCCGCTTTGAAGGCTTCGGTGCCATCGACAACCAGGACCTGGCCGTCAAACCGATCAGACGCGAGAGCGACGGCAAGAACCGCGGCGCCCAGCGACAAGGTATCGACGCGAACGCCTACGTCGCGATCGGTGACAGCCCCGCCATCCTTGGTGAAGTAGCGAAGGTCGCCGTACTTGTTCGCGGTCGGCTTTAGGTCGGCGTAGACCACGCTGCGCGCCGCCGCGAAGTTCGGGGCGGTGATGATGTCCTCGATCACCTTGGCCCGGGCGCGGTCCTTCCGGCGGAGGGCCTCCAAAGCGACCTCATCGCCGGCGGCGGCTTCACGCTGCAGAAAGTCGGGCCACCGGATCGGCTTCGTCCCATCCAGGATCGCTTGCCTATCAGCCTTGCGGGAAGCATTGGCCTGTTTCCAATCCGCCGCCCGTTCCTCGGCATGGTCTGCCGTCGCGCGCTTCCTCCGCAACCCTCTCAGCCTGTGATCGTATGCAAGGTCGCTGCTACGCTCACTATGGTAGCGCGCCAGTTCGGCCTCGTTCGCTCTGTGCCTCTTCCGGTGCTCCTCCAACAGCTCGGCGCGGCGCTTTGCAATGGCGGCGGATTCGAGCTTCCAGCGCTCAAACAGGTCATCGACAGCCGAAGACCGCCCTCCCCGCTTCTTCGCCCCCTCAGACTTCGGCGCGTCCTGGGTGCGATCCTGCCCCGGCGGCTCACGATCATCTGAACGCGCCTGCTCTTCCGAAGCGCCGGCGTCGCGCTCCGGAGAGGGCTTCTCGACTGGCCGCCCCTCATAGACCGCCTTCGGCTCGATGTGCTCGACCTGCTCTGAGGGCGGTTCATAGGCCCCCAGTTTGTCGGTGAGAGGCTTGAAGGCCAGGGTGGGGCTGACATCGCTCGCCTTGAGCTGCGCGCGCATACCCTTGGCGCGCACGATCAGGCCCGCCCCTCTCGGCCGGATCTCCAGGCCGTACTCGGCGAAAGCTTCGTGCAGCTCAGCCCAAGTCTTCGCCACCTGGCCGGCAAGGACCAGGTCACGCTCGGCGTTCTTCCTGATCCACGTCTGCAAAGCCTCGCGGAGGGAGTGGGCTTCCATCTCCCGCCCGCCATCCTTCAACCTGTTCGCCTGGGCGCCGTGGTTCGTTACCTGGAGGCCGTACTTTTGCTCCAGGGCGACACAGGCGGCCATGAGCTTCTGTTTGTCGTAGAACGGCGTGACGTTGTTGAACTTGGTGGGGTGGACACGATTGATCGCCACATGGACGTGCAGGTTCCGGGTGTCGTCGTGGATCGCGGAGATCCGCTGATGGTCAGCCAGTCCGATCGCGCCAACCAGCTCGTCCTCGATCGCCTCCAGGACCTCTTTGGAGGGCCGCTCCCCTTCCGGGAAGCTGAACACGAGGTGGTAGCTGCGATCGGCTTGGGATCGCGTGTTCCGGCGCTGGGTCGCCTCGATTTCACGGATCGCCATGACCGGGTCCAGGGTCATGCAATTCGTGACGCGCGCCCCGACCACTCGTTCGCCCGTTCCTCGGTCGTCTATGATGTATGAGGCCAGCCGCTCATAGACGGCCGGATCCTCCAGGGACTTCACGTCGAGGACGTACTGACCCAGCCGAACAAAGCTGGACAGCACCTTTTTGTCCTTCATGCGCTTGGCGATCATACCCGGCCCGCCTTTTCGCGGAGCACGCGGACGACATCGGCGATCTCATCGAGAAGGCCCGTCGCCTTCGCCGCGATCTCCCCCGCTGGAGCCTCCGACAACAGCCACTTGAGCAGACCACCAAGGCGGCCGACATCCCCCGACGCCCGCGCCATCTCAAGGACCGCGTCCTGATCGAATATGCTCTTGGGCTTGTGATTTAGGCCAAGCACGCGGAGGTAGGACGAGACCGTCATGCCCGCGGATTCAGCGCGGGCCTCGATCATGGCGCGCTCGGATTTCGAGACGACTACACGCAGCGGACGGTTCCGCTCGCGCACCTCTGGCTTTTCCATCTGGCCCTCCAGTCTCAAGAGCGGCGGGAGCCGCACTAAGCTTCGCAGAACAAGACCGCGTCGAGCCGTAGGCGAGTAAGTCGGGCATTGATGGACAACGTCGCGTAGCGATGTTGGCCAACAATGCACATCTTGCCTAAAGGCTCCAGGCAATTGATCGGCAAAACTCGTTAAATCCCGGTCCTGGAGGCGCTGGCAACCCGCGAATTGCCAACAGTTGCCAACCTTTGTCTATCTCTTGTCTAAGAATTGCGAGAATTTGACGCCAAGCTCGGTTGCTGACATACCTTATAGGGTGAAATCGGCGGATTGGCCGTCCGATCCTGAGACCCCTCCATGACAGAGAGAAAGCGAGGGCCCTGGGGCTCAACCAGAGTGGCGTTCCTGGCCGCAAAGGAGCGGATCGCGGAGCGTCTCAAGCGCGGCGAACCGATGAAGCAAATCCATCGGGATCTGGAGATGCCGATGACCTACGAGCAATTCACCAAGCTCGTGAAGCGCCATCTCCCGAACGCCAGCCCCTACGGCACAGCCGCCCCCCCGGCCCCTCCGCCGATCATCCAGGCTCCGCCGCACCAGGCGAGCCCAGGACCTGAGACCGAACCGCGTCGAGCTCCGATCAAGCGGTTCCAACCCCTAACCCGAACCGATCCCGCCGCTGTTAAGCGCGAGGATCTCATCTAAGGAGTCGACCTTGAAACAAGCTCACTTCGTCATGACGACGAAGGGCGGCGTCGGTAAGTCCTACGTCGCCTCTCTGATCACTCAATGGCTCATGTCGCGCGACAAGGAGGTCCAGGCCTTCGACAATGACCCGGCGACGGCCACCCTCTTCGCCTACAAGGCCTTGCCGGTGAAGCGGATCCAACTCGTCACGAATGAAGACGAGATCGACCAGGCCGCCTACGACCAGATGGTGACGGACATGCTCGCTGGCACGTCGGACTTCGTCATCGACAATGGCGCCTCGAACTATTTTCCGCTGATCAACTACATGCGCGAAAACGACCTGTTCGACGTGCTGCGCTCCAACGACATCCGACCGATCGTGCACACGCCCGTCATGGGCGGCGGATCTCTTCAACTGTCGGTCCAGGGCGTGGACGAGGTTCTAAAGGGCCTCGACGAGCAAACCGAAATGGTCGTGTGGCTCAACGAGCACGAGGGTCCGATCGCCGGCGACGGCAAGACCTGGGAGCAGTTCGCTACCTATCTGCGCTGGAAGCAGCGGATCACGGCCGAAGTCGTGATCAAGGAACAACGCGCTACGCTGTTCAAAAAGCTGCTGCGCGAAAAGCTCCTGGGCCCGAGCCTGACCTTCGCCGAGTTCGCGGAGCTGGGCGACGACGCCGGCGTGGGCGTGATGGAAAAGCAGCGCGCCCACTTGATCGCCAAGGAGATCTTCTCCCAGCTTGACCAGGTCCTGGGGGCGGGCGCGTGCAACAAGGCCGCCTAGACCTGACCGACGACGCAGAGCCGGCAACGCCGGCTCTGACGCACAAGGAGGTCATTGCCGAGGTCGCCAAGCGCCACAAGGTGCTTCTGACCAAGGGCGATCCGGTCCTCCTGGTGCTCACCGCGCTCGAGGTGATCGCCGCGCGCATGGTCGATCGGATGTCCGCGAAGCTGACTGCGAGCGAAGACCAAATCGCGGCGAGGACGGCTCAGCAAATCGCCGCGAGCCAAGCCTATGTTGAGAAGACCGTGAACGCCGGCGTCGAGTTCTATTCCCGGCGCCTGGCGCAAGGCTCGGCCGATTTGGCGAAGACCTTCGCCGAAGAGGCCAAGTCCATCCTTGAGCCGTTCCGGGTCCAGCTCGAGGCCGATAGGCTGGCCGCCGTGCAAAGTGAACGGCGGGCGGTCTGGGCCGCCATCATTGCCGTGACGGGCGCGGGCGTGACCTTGATCGCGGCCGCTGTGATCCTTCTTCGGATCTAGTCGACCAGGTGCAACGAAAAACGCCCGGTTCCTCGTCGGAGCCGGGCGTTCTTTTGTGTGGTTCACACCGCTTAGGAGTGCAGACGAACCACGTTGTCGGGGGTCTCCTCGTCCGCGTCACGCGGGACCAGGTGGAACCGCCGCTTCACGTCCTCGAACTCGGCGACGACGTTGTCGAAGTTCTTGCCCTGCTCTTTCACGTAGCCGATTGCTGTGTCGCGCTCGATGGCGACCGCCTGAACCTTGGCCTTCAGGTCCTGGATTTCTTCCTCGCGGTCGATGAACCGCTCGGCCAGGGTGGTCACGCCGACGCCGACGAGGACCGACGCCAGGAAGCAAGAGCTGCCCGCATTGACGAAGTCGAAGAGGTCCGCGTTCTCGGGGAACTGGCCGCCGACCACGATGTAGGCCAGGGCGGAACCAAGGATGATCGCGCAAACCGCGGCGAAGGGGTTGAGGGAATAGTCGAAGCGCATGTGAGGCTCCTTTGTAGCCGCCCCAGTCCTCAACCGGGGCGGCCCATTGAGATGAATAGAGATGGGCTTAGGACGGGTGGGTCAGGCGCCAGATGCCGATCCCGACGAGGGTCCAGAAGCCGATCAGGGCGACGATGACCGCGATGCGCGGCCAGTGCGGGCGCCAGCGCGTGCGGGTCGTCACGAGGGTAGCGTCGACGACCTCGTAAGCCTGGAGCGGTTTGTTCACGGGGTTCTCCATCATTGGAAGCCGGCAACGCCGCCGGCGGGCCTCGGACTAAGTCCAGAGCTGGTTTCAGCGGGTCGCGGTGGCGAGAACGGGAATGTTCTGCGACGCCTCGCGGGCTTCCGCCTGCATGGTGCGAAGTTGATCCAAGATCACGGACATGGACGGGCGAGGAAACGCGACTTGCGCGTTGCTGGCGGCCGAAGTCTTGGGGGCGTTCATCTGCATGTCCGTATTCCCTGATCTCTTGATGTATTCTAGGAAATGACAGGCAACCCCTCAAGCAATATAGATAGTTAACCCCCCTCTGGAGCCCGTATATTTCGCCATCGGCGAAACAATAGAGCCCGCTATCTCAAGATAGCGGGCTCACACAGCGTCAAGTTTTACAGTCGCCGACTGATCGTTACATAGATTGTGTTCACCATCGTTCCCGACGCCGCGAACGAACCGGCCGGAAGATCGTGCATTTTACCGCCCATTTCCTCCAGAAGCTTCCGGAACTCTGTCGCCTTCCGGTCTTGTCTGAACTCGACGCCCTGCGACATCACCGCCACCAGGCGACCACCAGGCGCGAGGAATTGGAGGGCGTGGCGGACGTGGTCGATGTCGCGACCCCAGTCGAACGGCGGGTTCATGACGATGCGGTCATAGAGCCCGATCTCCTCGGGCGTTACTCCGAGGAAGTCGCCATGAACGACCCGGCCTAGACCGTCGATCGCGCGGAGCTGGTCGACGAGGTGGCTCTGGATCTCGACGCAATCGACGCGCGCGGCCTTCGCGACGACCAGGCGCGCGATAGCGCCGCGTCCCGCCTGCGGCTCCAGAACGCGATCCGTCGGCCTAATGTAGGCTTGGTCGATGATTGTTCGAGCGACCGCCTCGGGCGTCTCGAAGAAACCGAAGTTCTTGGCCGGGGTCCGGTTTGGCTCGGCGTGGCTGTTGTCCCTGGTCTGCCCGTCTCCGAGCACCGCGCCGTAATAGTCGGCCAACAGGAGGTTGACGCGCTCGACCAGGTCCTTGCGCCGAAACCAGAGATGGATGTTCCCATTGATGAAAACCCGGGCCTCGAAATAGTCGCTCTTGGCGGTGTAGGCCTTCGCACCCCAGCCGCCTCGCGCGGCCTCGATCGCGCCGACAATGCCGCCGCTTCGATCTGGAGTCGGCTGTCCGTCCAGGACGTAGAACGCCCGCTCAACGTCCCTGAGCTGCTCGTCCCGGTGCCAGGCGTAGTTCCAACACCCGTTCTCGTCCATCGACCGGGCCAGGACGACGCGCGAGCCGATCTTGAAGCCGTCGTGACTGCGGAACCGGCGATCGAGAGCGGAGAACGCCTCAGCCACGCCGCGCTTAAAGATCATGTCGGCCTCGCCGGCGAGCTTCTCCATGGTCGCGAGGCAGGTCTCGGCCGTGACGGGCGGCGGCTTGTCGGCGAGCTGGCGGCGGAACTCGGTTCGCGCCTTGTGATCCATGAGGGTCTCCAGCTTCGTGAAGCCGATCAGGAAATTCCAGGCGGAACGGTCCACCGAAAGGGCCATCTCTTCGAGGAACTCGGCGCGATCATTCGGGCCATAGGTGCGTTCGCTGCGGTATCCGCCAATGGCGATGACCGGGCCGCGTGGCCCACTCTGCACGGTGAAGCCGTGGGCCTCGTTCGCGCGCTGCAGGGCGTCGAACGCTTCGGCATAGAGGCGGAGGGCGTCGTTTCGAGCAGCCTCGATCTGGTAGATGGTGGCGCGGGGGATAAGGCTGTTAGACAAGCTCCACCTCCTGGAAGTCGACGGCCCGACCGCTGGCTTCCCAGTAGAGAAGCTCGACCTTGAAGCCTTCGGAGGTCGGGAAGCGGCGGGCGACTTCCCGCGCCTTAGCCCTGGCGGTGACTTCGTTTTCGCCTAGCAGTTCGATCCTACCGAAGTGCTCCGCGACTGCCCCGTAAGGAGCCCGCTGCGTGCGCGGAATCTCACGCGAGATACTGATGACGTGACGGCTTTGCATTGACGCACCCAAAGAGGCCGCACCCGTTGGCGCGGCCTGAAGGATTGAGGGTTTCGGGAGATGTGGGCGCCGAGGCCAGCTCAGCGCCCGAAGAGGGACTTAGTCCTCGCTGTCGCGGCCGACGTAGAGGTTGCGGGCGACGAAGTGATCCCAGCCCTTTACAGCGATCGTCTGGGTGTACTTCATTTCGCCGTTCTCCTCGTAACGGCTCTGTTGAATGATGCCGTGGACCACGACGGCGTCGCCCTTCTGCAGGCCTTCCAGGGCGTCGATGACACCGACCTTCCACACCTCGACGAAGTGCCAGGTGGTCTTTTTCTTGCGCTCACCGGAGCGGCGATCAATCCAGCTTTCGTCAGTAGCGACGCGGAACTTAGCGACACGACCGTCACCGGCTTGCTTGATTTCCGGTTCACCGCCCAGATTACCGAGGAGAAGAGTAGTGCTCAGCATAGCATTCCATCCATCATTGGACCCGGCAACATCGCCGGAAGGGGCGTCAGCGGCTGCTGACAATTAGAAATATACAGTCCCGCGAAATCTGGACAACCGAAATCACTCGCTTCACCTTTCAATTCAATCGCTTACCCTCCTCTGGAGCCCTACCCGCCGAAGGCGTCGAGGTTCTCGCCCCTAGGCGGGAACCTCCCTGCCCTGGTGGATTGCACAATCCATGTATTGTGCAATCCACAGCCCTACCCGGCTAATCCTTCTCCTCATCATCGGTCATTACCGCCTGATATGCGCGCAAGATGGGATAGAGCTTCCGCCGAAGCTCCTCCCGCGCGGCGACGACATCCGCAACGACCGTGGCGATGTCAGAGGGACTTACGCAGGCCCGCTCCAGGATCGCCACGCGCATATCCAGCTGGTCCCAGGGCTCGAACAGAGCGGCGACCATCTCCAGCTCGAGCGCAATCCGCGGTTCAACATTGTCGGCGGTCATGCGGCCAACTCCTGGGACGACCGCGCCTCGGCGGGGACTTGGACGCCGGCGAGGAAGTCGGCCCCGAACGCCCCCTCGTCGAGGAGATCAAAAAGGCCAAGCCACGAAGCAAGGGGCGGACGATCGGCGATCGGCAACGAGCCCTGCGCGGCTTGCCAGCTCACCAGGGCCTCCGGCGCCGAGGCCGCGATAAGGTCGATCTCGTCGGCCGGTAGCAGGCCCTGGGCCCTGATGTAGTCGGTCATCTTCCCAGGCTTGGCGACGCCGCCGCGCGTGCCCTTCACGCCGTTCCGCCAAAGTCCCTCGATTTTCACTAAACGAGGGGCGGCACGCGCCTCCATAAGAACGATACGGCGCAGCAAATGCGGCGGATAGTCGTGCAATTCCAACGGCTTAGTTGAGCCGCACATATAGCACGCCGATTTGGCAGGGACCGGAAGGCCTGCGGCCTCGATCCGGGCAATGCAATCCTCGCGCTTCCACCCTAATTCGCGAAGGGGATAGCAGTAGAGGAAGCGCTCATCCTGGTAGCCCTCGGCGTGTGCGTAACGCTTCTGATCGGCCGGAGAACAGTCGTAGCCGATCAGCTTGATGACCTTGCCGCCGCGCTTCCAAACGCTGGCCGCCGGCGCCCAGGCCTCGGTCCATTTGTTCTGCGGGGCGACCTTGTATTTTTGGCTGCAGCTCGAAAAGCCGAACGAGATGGACGGGAGAGTCCCGTTCGTGAAGCAGTTCTCATCCAAGCCCCGGTAGGCTGGGAAATTCTTGAAGTTGGAGGGCTGATACTGGACTACCTCAAGCCTGACGCCGCGCACGGCCAACCAGGCGCGGAAGATCTCCAGATATTCGTAGGTCGCGGGCTTCTCGCTGCCCGTATCGGCGAAGAGGCACACGTCGATGTGGATCCCCGCCTCAACCATCTCGATGACCATTGCGGTGCTGTCGACCCCGGCGCCGTAGGCGACCATGACGGGCGATCCGTCGTCGCAAAAGGCGTCGGCCTGCGTCGGCGCGCCTTCGGCCTTTAGCTTGTCGATCGCCGCTGCGATCGGATGCCGCCCGATCTCCAGGACCGCCCCGCTCACGCTGCCAGCTCCTGCACCGGACGCGCCTCTCCGGAGACCACGTCAATCTCTTCGACGGAACCGTTGGCGGCCCTGTAGCAGAACGCCAGATCGAGGGCCTGGCGGAGAGCCACCTCGCGGTCCTCGTTGATGTAGTGCCCGACCCACCCGCGCCAGCCGTCGCGGTGATCGGCGAGGACGCGGAAGAGGGCGGCGCCGCGCCTGCGCGCCAGCTCCAGGAAGTCGATTTCGACGGGGAGGCTTTGAGTTTCGCGGGAAGCCATGTGATCCACCTTCGGACCGGGGCAACATCGCCCCTCTGGGAGAGCCGCTAAGCGGCGAATAGATCGAGCTGGGGGCTGGCGAGCGACGCCAACCAGGCGGTGACGGCGGGGGTGATGCGATTGGCGAGGCCCTCGCGGATCTTGCGCGAGGCGTTGGAGATAGCCCACGCCCGGGTCGCGTACAGGTGAACCCCCATCGGGGAGTTGATCCAGACGCCGTCGCCCTCCGCGTCGAACGCGGCGCTGTAACCGCCCTCATCCTCTCTAAGAATGATCCTGCACCCGCGAGGCCCCTGGACGATCTCAACTTTGCTCGGTGTCATTTGTCTGATCCACCTTCGGACCGGGGCAACGTCGCCCCAATAGGAGAGCCGCGTTCACGGCCCTTGGGTTAGGTGTGGGGGCACTCGCGCAACCACCCGGCCTTCTCGCCGCCCGTCTTCACGGCGACCACGTAGCCGGTCAGCGGGCAAGCGGGGTTGAAGGACGCGATGTCGTATTCGTGGAAGTCAGGGCTCGTGGCCTCGAACGCAGACACGGCGTCGATCGCCTCGCGCACGTCGGGGAACACGAATGGCGCCACGTCGCTGATGTAGAGGGTCGGGTGAAGGCTGCTATCGCGTGTCATCGTCTAATCCATCATTGGACCGGGCAACATCGCCCGTTGACTTGAACACCACCTTAGAACATTGGACGCGGCGGCAGAATCCCTAAGAGAGAGGGGTCCTCTGAAAAGGAAGGCGAACCCTCCCCTGGAGCCCCGCCGCCGAAGGCTCGCTAGGCCGCCCGAAGCGGCCTAGCAATCTCTGAGGTCTCAGGCCTCGCCCTTCGGCATGATGTCGGTATCGAACAGCGGCGCGCGGTCGGGACCGGAGAGCATGAGCGCTGTCAGCTCGCCAGGCTGAGCGCCCGCGCCCTTGGAGGCGAACACGGCGACCATCTCGTCGCGCTCCAGCTTTTCCTTGAGCGCGTCTTCCACGAACTGCGACAGCGTGACCTTGCGGGCTTCGACAGTCTGATAGACCTCTTCCATCACCGCGCCGTCAACTTGCGTGCTGAGAACCAACCTATTCATGCTCTAAACCTCCTCGCAAAATCGCCTGGGGTGATGACTGAAATTCCGAACGCTGAGGCTCCAACGAAGTCCCGAACATTGTGGGTGACGATATAGGGAGCGAGGCCGTTCAACGCAGCTTCGAGCACCATTTCGTCACTTGGATCCCCAAGAAGGGGCCTATATCGCCACCGAATATGCACCGGTTCCGTGAGAGCCGCCAGGGTCACGAAAATCCGCCGCAGGTCCTGGGCGCTCCGGCCGGTGATCAACTCGGTCTTGGGCCGGGATAGAACGTCCTCATATTCCAGCAGGAGCGCGGTTGTGGCGAGGGGCGACACTTTCCCCTGGTCGGCCTGCGTCAGCAACCAGGCCGAAGCGCCTGTGGAGCTGCCGGCGGCCGCCACCAGAACATTCGTGTCGAGAACAACTCTCATACCCCCCACCTTCTGCCTCTCGGCCTGGTCGCCCGCCTCAGTATTCCGAAGCGAGCATGATCGTCATGGCGCGGTGCGTGACCGCCTTGTCGGCCGGGTCGGGCGAACCCGCCTCGCGAGCCTTGTCGTAATAGTCGATCTTCCAAAGGATGCGCTCGCCGTCGAACAGGAACGCACCGAAATCACGCTCGCCGTAAGGATTGTCGCCCTCTTCGAAATCCTTGAACTCGTGGATCGCGAGCATGAGAGCGGAACGCTTGAGCGGGTCTTCGCCGATCAGCTCGCGAACACCCGGCGTCATCAACCAGGAGCCGGTGAAGTTGGCGCGCATGGCGTCGTTCAACTCGGCGATCTTGGCGGCGCGTTCTTCGGGGGAAATGACAAGCTGAAGGGTCATCTTGAGGGTCCATCGTCGGACGGAGCAACATCGCTCCCACGGCCTTTGTAGCATGGCCGCCCTGCCCCCTCCCCTCCAATCGTCGGATAACCCCCCCTCTGGAGCCCTAATGCGCGTCAGCGCCCATCCTACTAGGGGGCGTTGCGGGGGCGAGCCCCCGCTGGGGTGGGTAGACGGAGACGCGAAGCGGCTCCGGCTCAGGGAGGGGCGTAGCCCCTCCCCCCAACTGCGGCCAGAACCACTCAGCGAACACCGGACGGCCTCACTCGACCTCGAAACCGGCGTTCTTCAACGCACTCGCGAGCGTCCTCATCGAGATCCGCAACATCTTGTCGTCGTCGACTGAATAGCCCTCGCCTTGACCCGAAACCCGCCGCTTCACCTCGTCGAACCCATCCGCCAAAACCGACGACAGCAGAACGCCGGCGACGTACTCGGCTTGCGTCTCGACCAGGCCATCATCGCCTCGATCGAGCGCATCACGGACCAACGCGAGAAGCTGGCCCGTGCCCTCCTCGAGCGGCGTCCAACGCTCGACGCGCTCGACCTGGCCCGGATCGAGAAGGCCCGCCATCAACGGCGCTTGCGGGTGAATCCGGCCGTGGCCCAACGGCTTGTCGTAGTGCGAGAAGTAGACGCTCCGGTTTTTGCCGCCCTCCCCCATCACCACAAGGCGCGCGGCGTAGCCGGGCGCCTTGAAGCTGCGGGAGAGGAGGCCGCGATAAGCCGCGACGGCGGCTGCGCGGTCGGGGGTCCGCGTCTCGTGCTGACGCAGCAGCTGACCGTCGGGAGTTCGGATGTCGATGCGGTAGGTCTCGGACACGTCGGGCGGGTTTCCGTGTGCGGTGGCGCTGCAGGATAGAACACCTATGGCCGATCCGCTCGCTCCGCGCCAGCGGCCGCGGCGCGTGGCTGTGGCGCGCGGCCGACGAAGCGGTTGAGCGCCGCCCGCCCCCAGGGCCGAAATTCCAAGACTACCGTTCAAAGCTACCTCCAGAGGGTGGCCGGGGCACGATGCCCCGGCCGGTTAGATCAAGCCGCGTCGAGCTGGCCGTCATCGTCAAAGACTTCGTCATCGCCCTCGTCGTCGAAGAGAGCCTCTTCGTCGTCCAGGGCCTCCTCGTCCTCGATGCCGTGTTCGTCCTGGGCGGGCGCATCGTCGGCGGGCGCGGAGAGGACCGGCTCCAGGGGCGGGGTGCGAAGGATTTCCGGCACCCAGCGTTTCCCGGCGAGAACCTGCTCGGCCCGCTCGGCGAGTTCGCCTTTCTTGAGTTTCGCCAGTTCGGGCGTCTCGACCACCTCGGCGCCCTCAGTCATGGCGCGCATGATCTCCTCGCGCGGGATGCGCTTGAAGAACGCGGAGGTCGGCGACCAGAAGTCGGCCATGTCCAAGCCCAGCGCGTCGGCCATCTCGTGGGAGTTCCGGCGACGAAGGTCGGAGTTGATCCCCAGATCGACGGCGTAGACCTGGTTCGCCGTGCAGTAGGCCATGATCCGCATGAGGTCGGCGTCATCGGCGTCGGCGAGGTACGACCACAGGTTCTCAGGCTTTTCGGGAAGGCCGAACGAGATCGAGCCCTTCCGCGCCTCCAGCGCGGCAGCGGGAGCGGAGGCTTTAAGGTCGTCGCCGTGCTTGAACACGTCGTGCTGATAGGTGCCCCCATCAACCACGATGGCGCTGGCGAAGATGCTGCTGCCGTAGGTGTCCTTCTTCCGATAGAAGGTCAGCAGCGCGAGGCGATGGACCAGGGCCACCAGGGCGACCTTGGGGTTGTCCATCATGAGCTGCCGGATCGCCAGGGTGCGGCGGGCGGTGAGTTCTTCGACCAGGGCGGCGGGAAGCCCATCTGCTCGCCGGTTGGGCTGGCCTGCCCCAGTCTTGACCTCAACGGTCTCGCCGTTGCTCTCAGCCGCGCGGGCCATCGCCTTCATGGCCTTGGTGTCCTCGGGCTTCACCAGCCCGCGTTCGATCTTGAGGTCGCCGTTGTAGGGCGAGACGGTGACGATCGCGCCAGCGAGGGCCAAGCTCTCGGCGGTGTATTCCTCCTCGGTCTCTTGCGCCTCGGGTAGCTCGCCCTCCAGCTCCATGAAGCGGGCGGTGTTTTCCTCGGTCTCCTCGGCGTTGGAGAGTTCCTCCAACTCCGCGTTGATGGCTTCGATCCGAGCGAGGGCCTCCTCGCTCAGCGGCTTGTCGGTCGGGTAGACGCGACCGAACTTCTCGGTGTCGGTGTAGGAAAGCTCCGTGCGGACCTCGACCCACTTCCACCCTTCGGCGCGAACGGCCTCGGCCTCGGCTTCCAGGCGTTCGATGGCGAGTTTCTCGACCAGGGCGTGGTCGCCCACGTAGCCCTCATCGTCGTTCGCGAAGAGGTCTTGGCGGATGAAGCCGCCCGCCGCCTTGTAGGCTTCGGCGCCGATGAACTGGAAGAGGCTGTAGTTGCGCGTCTGCCGCTCGCCTTCCACGAGACGACGGCGGAGTTCGTGCGCGGACTTGCTCGGGAAGTCGAAGTACGCCTTCTCCTGGAGCTCGTGATCATCGCTGAGGGTCAGGGCCTGCATCTGCTCGATCGTGACCTCGTCGCGTTCGAACAGTTCGAAGATGCGCGGCGAAACCATCGCCAGCTTGAGCCGACGCGCGACCATGTTCTCAGTGGTGTTGAACCGCTCGGCCACCTCGGCGACGGTGCGGCCTTCATCGACCAGGGCCTTGAACGCCTTGAAGCGGGCGGCGGGGTGCGGGTCCAGCCGCGCCATGTTCTCTTCGATGCTCTCTTCCAAGGCGTGAGCCTCGGAGTCGCAGACCATGCAGGGAACCGCATAGGTCTTGGGAAGCTCCTTGAGCGCGGCCATGTAGTCCAGGGCGCGATAGCGGCGACCGCCGACGTGGACGGCGAACCGGCCCGTGGGCTTGCCCGCCTCGGAGAGTTCCTCGGTGACGCGAAGGTTCTGGAGGACGACGGATTGCTTGGCGGCGCGCCGGGCGCGGAAGCTCACCAGCAGGTCCGAAACGTCCACCTGACCCACGCCGGTCGCGGGGTCTTTAATGTCGCCCTTTCGCATGTTGTTCGGCGACAGGACGAGCTTGTTGAGGGGGATTTCGCGAATGGTCATGTGTCGTTTCCATCATCGGAACCCGGCAACCCCGCCGGGAAGGCGTCGCTGATCAGCGACTCCCTGAATCTACACCAGCCGGGGACCGTCACCCAGCACGGAAGCGCGAAAGCAAGGCGAAATCCTTCGAAAACCCCGCTCTGGAGCCTCCCCAAGGGGCCGAAGGCCCCAATAATCACGCGCGGGCTCCACAGTCCGAGACCGCTCCAGCAGGCACCGCCGATCGCGCCGCTGCGGCGTACATGATCGGCGTGGCCGCCGTGAAGGCGCGGAGCGCCTTGGCGACCTCGGCGCGGAGCCGGGCTTTGCTGGAGACGATGATTTCAGGCGTCAGCGGAACGCCGTCGGCCGTGGCGAAGCCAAAGGCCAGCTGGCCCGCCGCCGTCTCGACGTGGACCAGATGTCCCCGGCCTAGCGCCGGTCCTGCGTATCGGGCGGTAAACTCCCCGAGTTTGCCCGAGACGCCATTGATCATCTTCCCCCAACGGATGTGACCCGCCCCGACGTTATCGCCCCCGCCTACCCCGCGATCGAGCCACACCTTCAGGTGAGCCCGGAACTGGAGCCGGGTGTTGCGGGTGCGCTCCATCGACCGGCAAAGCGGGAGCGCGCCGGCGACCTGGTCGAGAAGATCAAGGTCAGCGCCTTGAAGCGCGACGAGGATGTCATCGAACTCGCGGCCTGCCAGATGGTCGCGGATCTGCTGAGCCGCCGCGTCGGCCGACACGCTGCGCGGCCCGCCCGCCGGCGGGACGAATGCTCCGCCGTCAACGAAGCCTTCGTTGGTCAGAACCAACACCTTGGCCTGGTCGGCGCCCGGGCAATCTTGAATGATCTTGAGGTAGTCGAACTTCGGATCCGCAGTAGCGATGTCAGCGTCGCTAAGGATGACCAGGCGCCGATCCCAGCGCGCGGGGCGCGGCCGATCGGTCGGCTTGAGCCACGCGCTGGGGAGCGGCCGCGCCGCGATCGGCGCGGCCGGCGGCGGGACCATGTTGCTCTTGCGGAGCTGGGCGAAGTAGGCGCGGCGGGCGACATCGAATAGGTCGTCGCGATCGCCGCCGCCGTCGGCAAAGCCCCGGTCATACGCGGCGCGACGGACCTCTTGCGGCGCGCGGCATGGGAAAGCTTCCGAATACTTGTGCGCCCTGCCCGTATGCGCGTCACACCACCCGTCCGCATAGCGATGGGAAAGATGCCAGTCGTAGCCGTAATCGTCCCGGCCGCGCAGGACGGCCAGGTCCCGATCACTGCCCTTCCCCTCCAGGACGCTCCGCTCGACGGAAGCGAAGTTCCGCGCCTCCAGCTCGGCGGCCTGTTCGGCTGAGATCGCGTCGAAGACGGGCTTCATCGCCTGGGTTCGCGACTTCATGCGGGCCATACGATCCTCGGCCGGCGCGCCGTGCGGAAGGTCAGGGAAATCCCGCCACACCATCGCGAGAGCTGCGGCGTGCTCGGGCTTTCGGCCGCGAGCGATCCAGCATTCGGCAACGGCGGGGTCGAACGTCTCGGCGTCTTGCTGGGCTGCGCTAGACATCGAGCCCCTCCAGGTCGGCCGGGATCAGCAGCTCGCGCAGCAGCGTCGCGGTGAAGCTCCTATAGCCGTTCTCTAGCGGCGCGGATCCTGCCAGGGCCTGAGCCTGGACGCGCGGGTCGTTGAGCCACGCCGCGAGAACCTCGGGACCACGCCCGCTCACCACGACCAGGTCGTGATTGAGCGGCATGACGCCGGCGGGGAGCGGAACGGCGCGGAGTCGTCGGGCGATGCGCGGGACCACGATCGCCTCGACCGGAAGCGGTAGGCGGCTGGCAAAGGTTTCCGGCGGAATATGGATCTCGCGCCGGCGGCCACGGGGCGGCATGTTCTGGATTGTGCATTCCAAATGCGCGCGGACAGCCGGATTGATGTCGCCCCGCTCCGTGACCAGGGCCCAACGGTGGCTCCCCTTGAGGCGGTCCTCATGCGGGTGAATGTCCTTCGGGCCGATCACCTTCACGGCTTGGGGGGCGTCGAGGCCCTCCAGGTCCTTCACGACGAAAATCCCTTCGGGGCCAAGCCAGGGCGCGAGCTGGATCTCGGCGAGGTCAGCCAAGCGGGTTCCGGAGAACGCCCCGCGCGCGTCGTCGATGTCGAAGGGCTCGCCGCCCAGCGCCCGACCCGTTCGAGTGGGGGTCAGAACCAGGGCGACGGGATGGACGCGCGCCGGCGTCCCCTTGGACCGCGCCTTGGGCCTGTAGAAGGCAGAGGTCGACTCCAGGCGGCGGCAAGCGGTGACGGTGAAGATCTCGCCGATCTGGCGGCGCAGCTCGGCCGTCCCGCTGTTGATCAGCCAGCGATCGGAGGTGATGGCGCCGATGACACCGCCCGGCTCGACGATGTCGGCCGCCTTCTGAAGGTAGGCGTGCATCAAGTCACCCCTCACATGCCGAGGCATGGCGGCGTCGAACTCCTCACGATAGGCCTCGGGAAGGTTCGCATTCCGGAGGTAGGGCGGGTTCTGGGCGATGCGGCGGAACTTTCCGACCGGGACGAGGGACAGCAGGAAATCCCGCTGCTCGATGATCTGCGAGGCAGCAAGGCTGGCCGCTGCGAGGCTCCACCCTCGCCCCTGAAGGTGATGACGTACCCGCTCACGCGCCGCCCCGGCCGCGCCTGGATGGAACTCGTAGCCCTTCACCCTGACGACGGCCGCGGTGACGCCATCGGCGACCAGGTCGAGGCGCGCCAAGGCGGCAACCACGAAACCGCCGGTCCCCGCGCCCGGGTCGAGTAGAGCTCCGCCGCACTGCGGCCACTCCAGGGCGTCGAGGAGCGCCTCAACCTCCGGCGGGACGGTGTAGATCGCGGTCGCTTGGTGGATGGCCTCGATGTCGAGGGCTCGCTGGTCAACGCGACCAAACAGGTCGAGAGCTTCCATGTTCATGATCCATCATCGGATCCCGGCAACGCCGCCGGGGGGCGTGAGGCGAGAGGGAGGCGCTAGGCCAGCCACTCGCCCTTCATCTTGAGAAACAGCTCGCCAGCGGCGGCGTTGACGGTGGAAGAGCTGCCGAACAGGCCGCCGGATTCCACCACGCAGGCGAAGGGACGTTCGGTGATCCGATAGACGCCGGCGCTCGTCGTCATCTCGAACTGATCCTCGCCCAGCGGTCGGATGCAGCCAAGGCGGCCCATTTGCAGGCCCTTGGTCCAGAACATTTCCCAGATGGTGTGGAAGATTTCGCCTTCGGTCATGGTGAAGGGCGACGGGGGCGAGCGTTTCACTTCGCAACGCCAGCCATACACCGCGATCGCCTCGAATGACTCTTGTTCGATCAGGCGGAACGTCCCGTCCAGGTCCGCGTCATCGGAAACGAAACCGGCAAGGTCGCCAGCGGGGGAAGAAACCGTAACGAGCATGTCGCTCTCCAACATTGGACCCGGCAACATCGCCGGAAGCGGTTGACTAGGAGATTAGACCGGCCGGGCGACACCGCCAAAGGCAAACCGCCCTCCCCTCCCCGAAATCGCCCGCAAACCCCTCTCTGGAGCCCCGTCCCCGAGGCCCAAAGCCTCGGGCTAAGCGAATAGATCAGGCTGGATCTCGCGGGCCGTGATCCAGGCGAGAGCGAAATCCTCAGCGCCGCTCTGGTCGTCGCAGGGGAAAAGCTCATGACAGTTGAAGAGGCGCACAGCGCCATCAAGCTCCATCGCGACGGCAAACAGCCCAGCGGCCGTCAGCGCCTAGAACGGGAGGTCATCTGCATCGTCGGCGTGCGGAAGAGGCTCGTATAGGAGCCGCGCTTTTCGCTTGCGATCCCATCGCTCCGCCATTCCGCGGACGCCCCTCATGACACGATTTCGGAACATCCGGATTTGCCAAAGCGTGTCGGAGCGGCGAAGGCGGCGATAGCTCTCGCCGACAGGACTGGAGAGCCAGAAAAGCCAGACAATCTCCAGCCGCTGTCGAGGCGCCACGATCCAGAACGCTCGCCAGTGCGCGGCATTCCAGAGCGCCCTATCGCGTTTTGAGATGGCTTTGCGCTCCCGCTCATCGACGGGCGGGCCCGGCAATTCGTGTTCGTATAGGCAGTCATAGCCGCATGTCGGACAGTAGAAATTCCCAACATGGTCTTTGGGGATAATCACATCCCTGACCGCAACCGGGCCGCATCCGTCACAGGTGAAGAAGAGTCCCCTGGTCCCTGGAGTCGCTGACACGCTGTTTCGGGTCATTTCAGCCACTCTCCGGACAGGAAGTGGAAGAACGCGGCCATGATCGGCGCTAGGATGGCCGCTCGGAAGCTGTCCTCCAGGAAGCCCATACCCGTCGCGGTGAGAAAGAGAACTAGGGAGACTGGGCTGGCGAGCCACAGCACGTCCCGGGGCACATCGCTAAAAGCGTGGAAGGCTCGAACGAAGTTGATGGCGGTGGAGCCGAGCCAGCAGGTCAGCAACAGCACCCACAACACGAAGAGGATCCGGCCCAGCGGGTCCAGGCGCTCGAACAGGTTCATTTCACGCCTCCCCGCGCTTTGACCCTTGCTGCGACGAGATGCATGTCGCCGGCGATCACCTGAAGCGTCACGTAGGTGAAAATCGCCGCCGGCAGCGTGCATGACAGGACATCCGCCAAGCCCTCTCCGAAACATGGGTAGGTCAGCTTCCCGACCGCCAGCGCGTAGAGAATGGCGAACTGGATGAGCTCGGACCCGGACACCTTAGAGAGCTTTCCCATATCACTCTCCAAGGTTCTGAATGGGAGAGCAGTAGTCGCCGCTGGCGAAGCACAGCTCGGAGGCCCTGACGATCGGCAAGCTGATCGGGCCACTGCCCTTGGTCCAGGTCTTGATCGCTACAGGCGTTCCGACGACGCCAGGCCAAACCCCCACGACCTGGAGACGCCGCCCGGGGATTGTAACGACTGTCCTGCTGTCGCCCGCCGGCTCGACCGCCACCACGGCTCCGGCCCGTGAAAGATGCTCTACGGGCGGATTTGTGACCTGGATCGTGAACACCACGGCCGCGATCGTGACAGCCCCAATGGCGCCAACAGCGAAGTCGTTAGTGTCGTTCCACATTCTCGCCGCCCGCTTGGCGAGCTTCTCCTTTTGCACACCGGGACTTCTGGCGGTTGACATGTTCACTGACTCCCTCTTTGGGGGTGGGTAACACCCTATAGGGTATGCCCGTTAGGTTTAGCGGACGTTAGGTTCTCGCGAAGATTTAGCCGTTCACCACCAGGGAAGCGGCGATTTCGAGGTTCGTATCCAGCGCCTCGTAGAGGCCTCCGCGAACACTCCAGCAGCTCCCGGTGTGATGCACCTGGACGGTGCTTCGGCCAGTCGAGATCTCGATCAGGCCCTCCCCGATGAGACGCGCGAAGCCGTGCTCGCTGACGTATTGCTGCCTGCGGACCATGTTGTCGTAGATCGTCGCGACCCGCTGGGCCTCGGTCTCGCCGGCGGTTTCGGCAACGACCGAGACGTTGCAGAACTGCCCCAGGACAGAGATCGGCGGGGCCGTGGGCGAGCATTGGAGCGCGAAGGGCGCATTGAGCGGCGTTCCATCCGGCACAAAGCCGATGGCGCTAGAGCTTCCGAACTCACAGAAAACCAGCATTTGAGCCATCCATCATTGGACCCGGCAACATCGCCGGAGGGCAATCGCGTCATGCGACTTTGGTAGTCTAGGCTCGGGGAAGAAGAGTTCAAGCTCGCCCTCCCCTCCCCGCCCGTATTCGTGGAATTACCGCCCCCCTGGAGCCTACTTCCCGGTGGCCGCCTTCCAGGCGGCGACCATCTCATCGATCACGCGACCAATCTGGATTTCGCGGCTGTTGGCCTCTTCGTAGATGGCGTTCATAGCTTCGAGCGACACCTTGGCGGAAAAGCTTTCGTTGTAGGGCGATTTCTTCCGTTCGCGGCGCAAGGGCGTTTTCGCCGGTGGCGCCCGATCTCGCCCCTCTGACGACGGCTGGATCAACGCCGGCGGGCTTGCCGCTGGCGCGTCCTCGCGCGCGAAGCCGCTTTTGGACGCCACGGCGAGGATCGCCTCGTCGTCGAGCGGCTCCCGCGTCGCGCGAGGCTTGATACCGGCCAGAATGTCACGCCGAACGGGTTTTGCTGCGGTCTCTGACATAGTCCACCTCACGCCGCGTCTGCGGTCTGTTTGATCATATCCAGGACGGCGTCGAGCAGACCCGTACTCTCGGCCAGAGCCTTGTCGAGGTTGGGCACGTCGCCAGCGTCGAGGTTCTGAAGCGTAGTGCTGTAGGAGAACATCGCCTGGTAAGCGGTGCGGTTCGCAATCGAATAGAGGATGGGGATGCCCGCCCCTCTTACCGTCGCTTCGAGCGTGTTCATTTCGCGCGATCGGAACTGCGGCACGCGCATCCAGACCAGGGCGTAAGGGTGCTTTCTCCGCGAGGTTTCTTCCATGTCGCGGATGAGTTCGACCGTATCGACCGCGTCCATTACGTCAGGTGCGCTAGGATTGGCCGGGACGATCGTCAGGTCCGAATTGCCCGCCGCTGCGGCAATCGCCAAGTTCGCCGTTCCGGCAACGTCGACGATCACGCAATCGACCTCGTCGGCGGCGGCGCGGATGGCCTTGCTCACTTCGCGTTCAAGCGCCTTCGTGACGGAAATGCCGTCTGGAAGGCTGCCAGCCTCAGCGACCTTCACAAGACGCCCAGCTGGATCCGCGTCAATGATGCGGACGCTGTAGCCCTGCGCCTCAAGCGCGCCGGCGAGGATGAGGCTCAGGGTCGATTTCCCGGCCCCACCCTTACTTGAACACACCGAAAGTACGGCTCCCATCGGTAGACTCCGCGTATGCGCCGCCGCAACACTACGTCGCGCACTGGCCCACTATCCCGCTGCGAGACGCATCGCGGCCATATTCCGCGCGTCTCCACAGCCTAGGGCATATGTACAGCACGCGAGGGCGATACGCAAGCGATATGTCGGCTATATTCGGACTAGTTCAATGCAGTCGCTATGCGCTGCGTTTGTCATGCGCGTGGTCGCCGCGCACTACGCGTCGACAAGTGGAATGGTATTCGGATGCTAGTGGTATACCGTTTGTCTACCGGTGGAGCTCCATCACTCCAAGCCTTCCGCGGGAAGGATTGACTCTCCAGCCGATTCCGCTCGCTCGATCTCGACCAGAAGGACCTGAGCGCCGCGCGGATCGAGGCCTGAAAGATCACGGAAAATCGGCCCAATAGCCGGCGCCAGGTCTGAGACTGCGGCTCCGTGGCCCTCAGCAACCTTCAAAAGGAAAGCGTCAAGCTTCTGCCGGCTAAACGAAAACGCCCACTGGCCTTCGGAAACGATCATAAGTCACCTCAACGGTGACATTCTGCACAGACGAGGTTTAGCACGGGTTAGCGTTCAACCCAGAATTTGATATTTCACGCGCGCATCTAAGCTCAGCGACCCTCCGAAGAAACGTCGCCTTCGAGACACCGGACGCGGCAACGGCCTCTGACAACCCAATATCCTTTGCAGTGTAAGCCTCAAGGGCTCTGACCAGGTTGGCGCCGGAAAGGGTAGGGGGGCCGAACCGCCGAGCCCGCCTCGACCGGCGAGAAAGATGCAAAGCCCTCTGTCGGAACTGGCTCAGTAAACGGGAGAACTCAAAGCTGCTGGTAGCGACCCGAGTATCGAACCCATCGTGAAGCGACACCAGATGAGCGTTCGCGGCTTCGATCTGCCGAAGGATCTCCAAAAGATCCTCAATCCGACCGGCAAGCCTATCGAACCCCGCGACCACGAGAACGCCGCCAGACGCAGCCCGGATCGCTTCCTCCAGGCCTGGTCTGATAACCAGGGAGATCCCACCAATATCCTCGAACACCGCCGAACAGCCGGCGTTCCGGAGCATCTCGAGCTGCGCGATGGCTTCTCCGCACTCGGCCGTCCTACGTGAGTAGCCGACATGCTCGCCTTTTCGGTCGCAAGTCGCGCCAGAAATTCGCGAGACTTGAGACTGCTGTGAGGGGAGGGCGTCGCTCATACCCTATAGGGTACCTCATGGCGCACGCGATCGCCACCTCTGCCATCTCGAATGACATAGGGAGGCCGTTGCTGTGGCCCGAAGGTAGCTCATTAGGCACAGTGATAGCGCCCGGCACATTGGGAGCCGGTGTTATCCTTCACATGACAGGTATATCCATAGAATAAGAGGAAAAGAGGATTTCAGGCGCACTCACTGAACTCGCGCGAGGCTCTCCAAACGTTTCCGCTCAAGAGCTTCCTCCATGCGTTTAAGAGCCGCCGACATCCCGGTAGACGCCCCCAAGATTTCAACTCCCGCCTTGTCGTAAGCCTTCTGCTCAGTGGCCCGCTGTTGCTGTCTGACCAGCTCGTCAGCGGGGAGGGGGAAGAACCGCTCAATCAGGCCCGCGGCCTTGGCCGGAAGGCTGACGCGATAAGCATTGGAGGTTTGTCGAAGCTGCGGGCCCGCGCCGACGCGCGAAGTCCGCTCCACCCGCCGAACCCGTTCCAGGAACCCATGAAGGACCAGGTTGCGGATCGCCCGTGCAACTGCCGCCCTGGAGCGCTTCACCTTCCGGCAAATCTCGGCGAAGGACGGATCCACGCGGCCACGGCAGGCGTGCGCCATGTTCGCGAGATACTTGGCGACGCGGACGGCCGTGGCGCCGAGCGCGCCCTCCCGCTTTCCATAGCGCTTGGTGGCGTCTTCAAACGCCTCACACGCGGCGGCGATCTTTCGGGCCTCGTGCTTCGTCACGGACCGCCAGAAGGATCTCTCAAAAGTCCCGCGCAACCGGCTGGATTCACGAAAGATAACGTCGCGCTCGCTGACCGCGAGCAAAGGGGAGGGGGCTACCCCTCCAAGCAGGACTGAGCTGTCCATCGGATCCTCTCCACTAGGATGAGGCCCTCCGACTGGCTCCAGACGATAGGCAAGCCAGTAACGTGCTCAGAATCATGATTCTGAGTTGACTGGCCTTCGGTTTCGTGGGATTTCCTTGGTTGCGACACCGGCGGAAAACGCCACGAAATCCCGAACTATCGAAAGGCCCGGCCGAAGAGCTGGGCTTTCGTCTTTTTGGGCCTCATCGCACACACACCCGAGCGACACTCAGACCAAAGAGACGGAACGAAGACTCGCTTCGCCAGGGGGTAGTGTGCCGAACTGACACGCCGCGAACACCCCCATTATTATTCTCTGAGAGAATAAAATTAGGCTTGCGATTAACGAGTTTTAAGGAATTGCCGATTCTCGGAAGCGACAAATTCCCCAATAAAGACAATGGTTCGCTGAGTCGGTAGGCGGCTTGGGGCACCGGGAACAGACCAAATTCGGCGTCGCGAATTTGCGCGAGGTGCTGGTCAAAAACTGGCGAACCGTCATATAGATAGCGGCACAATCTGCGACGATTTGCGGGCGTCAAACTCGCCGTCGATTCAGGCTTGGTGGTCAGGATCTGAGAGGCAGAGAATCGGATGTTGGTGGACCAGGCGCCAAAGGCTGACCCGCATGTCGATGGAGACTGGCTCGCCGTGCGCCAGGCTCTCGGCACTCGCATCCGGACCCTGCGGATGAACAGGAACTGGTCCCAGCAGAAGCTCGCCGATAGCGCTGGCACGCGCCAGGCGAAGGTCTCTCTACTAGAAAGCGGTCGGATCGAGCCGGAGCTGGGCTTGGTGTACCGCATCGCGCGCACTTTCGAGGTCACGATCCCAGAGCTTTTCGGTGGAGAGGAGACGCGTAAGCGCGGCCGCCCACGGTCAAAGCCCGCGCCGTCCTCCAGCAATTCTTAATTCGCCGGAACTGTTGGCGCCCGCGAAACGCTGCAGTAACCAATCTGGCGTTCTCTGCCGGCAGACGGCACACCCCTCGCGAGCGGGTGCATTGGTGCTCGTCCCAAGGTGTGGGCGGGCAATTTAAGAAGGGTCGAGGTGCTATGCTGGTCTGTGCGCTGACGGCCGCAAGGGAGATGCTATGCCTACGGTCCGCCCGATCGACACAAGCGAGTTTCCGGAAGTCGGATATTTCGCCGAAGCGCTTAAGCGCCAGCGCGAACTCCAGGAGATCAATCAGGTCCACGTTGCTGAGGCGACCGGTGTAAAGGCGAACTATATCAGCGGCATCGAGCATGGCGGCGTGAACGTCACGATCACGATGATGTCGCGTATCGCCGCCGCGCTCGGCGTGCCGCTTTGGCAACTCCTGCTTCCGCCGGACATTCGGCAGCTCCTCTACGAGAGCGACGTTCTCGACATCAAGTAGGCGGCCTGAAAGCGGCTTAAGCATAGACAATACTCTCCCGTCCGCTCGCGTGCGCGTGCGGCCGGGCCCTTACAAAACGTTGTGGAACTGACCTGGTTAGGCCGCGACGTGCCGGATCCGGGGCGGCTTATTGGCGACCAGGTCCGTTTGTCGTGAAGCTACGAGCTGGGCCAGGATAGAAAGATCGCCGCTGGCCGACCTGCCGAGTGCGTTGGCCGCTAGTGCGCCCTGAAGCACCCGCGCTAGAGCGGGAGACATGTCCGTGAAGTCGCCCAGGTAGTCGCCAACTTCGATGCTGAACTGCTCGAGCGCGACCGCCTGGCCGCCTGCGACTGACCGAAGATAAGCCTTCAAATCATCGGGGGTGATGTCGAACGCGCACCCGTCCTGAAACACTACCATGAAACGCCCCTTACCGAACTGAACCATGTTTACGTTTCGGCTGGTTACTCGAAAGTTGCTGACTCGCGTTATTTCGTCGCACTCGCCTCAGATTTGTATCGACGCCCCTAACTGGCCATCCGAGCCCGCGCCGGATCTTCCAGAGCCTCATCGTCGGCAACCAGAGCGGAGCTGATCGCAACGAGGGCCCTGCGCATGTTCGGCGACAGGCGCCGATACGAAGAAAGCAGCTCCAGGCTGCCGCCTTCCGCGAGCAGATCCTGGACGCCGGTCAGCGCGTCGAAAGTCTCGCCGGCTGAATGGTCAGGGAGCCCTTTGAAGAAGTAGGACACAGGCACCTTCAGGACTTCCGCCGTCACGAAAAGGGTGGACCCCGAAATGCGGTTTGTCCCTCGCTCGTACTTCTGGAGCTGCTGAAATGACACGCCGATCGCGTCGGCGACATGCGACTGGCTAAGGCCAAGCTCCTTTCGCCGAAGCCGAATGTTCGTGCCGACGTAATGGTCAATGACGGCGACGTGGCTCGGCTGAGTTTTGGACCTTCCGACCATATTATGCTCCTGCAGGACCTGGGATGACGATTGAAATGCGCGCGGCGGTGAACAGGTCGGCCTAGTAGCGCAGGCCGGACATGTTGCGCCTGGGCGCGGGGGTGTCGTGCGGTGACTTCCGGCGAGGCGGTTGCCGTGGCTGATATGCCTTCTGAGCGTGGTCGCCGCAGTATGGCCGCCCATCGGGCGCACGACGGGCGCAGAAGGTGAAGCCGTCTGACAGGGGGTCTCCTATCGGCCACTTGCACATGTGGGGGCCAACCGTCAGGACGGTGGCCGCGCCAGGTTCTTCGCGATCCACGGTCCGGGTCGATGCAGCGAGAGCCGGCGCAGGAGGCGCTTTAATTGGCGCCACGGGCCGCGGGGCCAACGGTGCCGCCCGGGAGGGCAGGCGAGGGGCCTTGAAGGCTGGACGGGCAGGCTGCGATGGCGCGGCTCGGCCCGCGAGCCCAAGCCGGTGAACCTTACCAATCACAGCATTACGGGAGACGCCGCCTAGCTGCTTGGCGATCTGACTGGCGGACAGCCCGTCAACCCATAGCTTGGTCAAGGTCGCCACCTGTTCGTCGGTCCAAGACATGCGCTTCGCTCCAAGCCGATATGATGTGGAAGGGAAGGGCGGGGGACAGCGGCGCCGTTCAAAGCGCGCTACTCAACCGCCCGGATAATGGCAGTGGTCTCCTGCCGGAGCGCCTTGATGAACTCGGCTTCCGCTTCGGCGATCTCCGCGTCTGTGAAGCCGTATTGCCCCCCCACTGCGGGAGAGATCAGGCGCGCGACCGTCGATCGAGGGAAACCCAGCTGCTCCAAAGCGGGAGCGGCCTGGTTCGGACGCCATTTGGTGAGTAGCTCGTTGGCCCGCCTCATGCGCTCCAAGCGATCTCTGAAGCGGTGAACCTCGGACGCCACTGCGGGCTCTGGCGGCCCGCCAGAGCCGTGAAGCGCTCTGCGCTCCACGGCCCGCGCTCGGTTGTCGGGGAACATTCCCTACTCCTCTCCAACCCCGGCCGCCGGAGGGGGTAGCGGCCGGGGGAGGGCGACCAGGGGTTTACATCGGGATGCGGAGGCGGAGCTGACGGGCCAGGAACACGGCCTGGGTGTCGCTGGTCCGGCGCAGCAGTTGCTCGGTCAGCTTGGCGTCGGGCTTGCCCTTGCGGACCACCACGGCGTCGATGCACTGACGGCCGCCGTCGACCTTCGGGCACAGCTTGTCGATCACCTGGCTGCGGATGGACGGGATCCACATGTCGCGGGGCATGGCGGCTTGGTACTCGCCGCAGTTGCGCGAGAAGCTGGCGATCGGGCCGTCCGAGGCGTTCACGTCGGCGCAGCCGGTGCTGTCGACCGTCACCAGGAACAGCTTTTCCGGCGCAGCGCTGACGTTCTGAGTGGTTTCAGCATTGGCCGTGAAACCGGCGCCCAGGACCAGGGCGATGGCGGCAGCTTGGGCGATCTTCGAGCGAATGGTCATGTTGTCTAACTCCTTGATTTTCCGAGCCGTCTGGCCGGTGTCAGCGCCGTGCTGACAATTAGGAGTTTAGCGGCAACAAAAACGAGAGCAACCCCAAAACACCCTATAGGGTAATTTATGTGTGCTGAATACGAGATTAACCACTCTCTGGAGCAATCTATACATCAACGGAGCGCGAATGCGCGGAGTTCGCGCCGAAAGTGGGTCGCGCTATAGTTTACGGGACGTATATTTCCGGTTGAAAAACAGCCGGCCCGCCCCGTGATTACAACCCGCCGTGGATGGCGGCTTATCGGCGCGTGCTCTCCAAGGCCGCACGCGTCACGGCGATCGACCGTGATCGCAATATCGGTTCAAGGCGCTCTCAAACTCATCGACGTTCCGAACTGAAAAGACGGGCGTACTGCCAAGCACAGCGGTCATAAACTGGGTAAAGCGCGAATTAGCGGCCGTTGATCGCAGCTGGTTTGTACCTTATAGGGTAATTCATGTTGCAGCCGCTTAGGTGTGCAGCTGACGCGCGCTCGCCGCCGAACCAGGGAACCGCTTATGTCCAAAAGAGCAAATTGCGGCGGCAACGATGCTGCCGCGCAGCGCCGCCTTAGCGGCCGTGCAAGTGATCAAGGAACATCGCGCGCCAGGGACGGAGCGCCTCGGCGCTTCTTCGTCTCAGTCGCCACGGCCGCCACTGTAGCGGCCGGCGGATTCAACAACAGCGCAGCCATTGTTACAGCAGTTGGCGCTGCTGTTCTGGCCGCGACACCGGCCCAAAGCCAAACGCATGATCCCTGGTACTGCGAAAAGAATCCGGACGATCCGTGGTGTCCCGGACAAGACTGCGGTGACGGGAAGATAATCGGTTCGGATCAGGCGTGTCCGACCCCCCCTCCAGCGCCGCCGCCTCCGCCGCCTCCGCCTCCGCCGCCGCCACCTCCTCCGGTCGTGGTGGAGCCGCCGCCGCCGCCGCCGCCGCCGCCGCCGCCGACGTACCCCTGCTACGACGGGTCGACGGCGAGCGACCCTTCGTTGTGCCCGGTGCCGCCACCTCCGCCGCCGCCTCCGCCGCCGCCTCCGCCGCCGCCTCCGCCGCCTCCGGTGGATCCGTGCGACGGATATCCGTCGCCGTCGGTCTCGATTTCCCCCAACGCAATCGCGCTGAGCACAGGCGCGACCCGAACCGCGACCGTTACAGTCGTGAATGGTTGGGCGTATTCGGCCGCGTCCTCCTGGGGCCGCGGCACTGCGAGCCTGAGCGGGAGCACGGTTTCGTACACTGCCGGATCTAGCGCAGGGACCGATGTGGTCACGGTCTATGCGGAGAACGCCTGCTACGGCGGGGCTGGTTCGATGAGCGTGACCATCAACGCCCCCGCCCCGGTGACGGCTGGCGACGCGACCATGAACGTGCCTTTCAACGCCGCTACGAACCTGAGCCTGCCCATCGGCGGGACCTTTACGAGCGTCGCCGTCACGTCCCCGCCGACTAAGGGCAGCGCAACTATCAGTGGCACAACGTTAACCTACACGGGTAGCAGCGCCTACTACGGCGTCACTGACACCTTGACCTATACCGCCGACGGTGAGGGCGGGCCCAAGTCGGGCGTCGTAACGATCAACATCGGCATGCCTGCCGCCCCAACGATTGGTCCCGCTTCGGCGTCGGGACCGTACCTCACTCCTCTACAACTTCAGATGCCGATCACCGGCATTGCCACGTCGATCAACGTTCCGCCGTCTGCAAATGGGACCTTCGGGTATAACGTCCCCAGCGGCATGCTGGAGTTTAATCCAGCCAGAGGCTTTTACGGCACCGAGAGCGTGGAAGTGACGCTCACAGGTCCCGGCGGTACGTCGGCCCCGGCGCGCATGGACTTCACGATCGCAAAGCCGCCGCTGGTCCAGCCGCTAGACGCGACGTGGACCGCTGCATTCGAAACGCCGGTGACGAACAAAGTCGTTACGTCCCTCGGCGCTAACCTCATGAAGGGGAACGCGACGATCACCGAGCCGCCCGCAAGCGGGGGGCTTTCGATCGGAACGGGCGGTAACTTCACTTACACGCCCAACCCCGGCTTCGTCGGTCAAGACCATTTCGTCGTGACCGGGACGAACGATATCGGTGAGACCGCTTCGGGGACTATCACCATCGATGTCGCCGCGCCGGCCGCGCCCGTCGCAACCGGCGGCTCTGTCAACACCGGCTACAAGCAGTCGGTGTCGTTCGCCCTGCCCGCAACGGGAATCGTCAACAGTTTCAGTCTGTCGGGCGCCGCTGTGGGAGGGACGGCCTCACTCGCAGGCGGAACCGTGACGTTTGTACCCGCCGACGGCTTTATTGGTGCTGGCGGGATCGACTACACCGTGTCTGGCCCGGGGGGAGCGTCGGCCATAGGCCATTTCTCCGTCAACGTTGCGGCGCCCGGCGCGCCAGTTCTCCAGGGCGCGTCGCTGACCACTCAGGAAGGAGAGCCGGTTGTTTTCAGCATCAGCACGTCGGGCGTTCTAGCCGCGATCGAGAGCTACGCTTCTCCAGCGCACGGAAGCGTTGTGGTCTCAGGCTCGAATGCCACGTACACCCCTGCGCCCGGCTTCGTGGGCGGTGACAGCTTCCAGCTTATCGGGCGCGGCGTTGGTGCAGACTCGGCGCCGGCTGTGTTCAACGTGGACGTGGTGGCTATCCCGCCGCCGCCGCCGCCTCCGCCGCCTCCGCCGCCTCCGCCAATAGTCTGCGCGGATGGCTCGTCCGTAGTCCCGCCCGCGATCTGCCCGGTTGAGCCACCGAAGCCCTCGGAGGAGCTGCAGGCGAAGCCTGCGGAAGAGTCGACGCCCGTAAACACGCCGATCGCAGTCAACCTTATGCGGCTCGTGCAAGGCGCGCCGGTTGCGTCGCTCGCGGTCGTGGAGCAGGCGCAAAAGGGCGTCGTAGAGGTCGAGCAGGGCGAGGCGCTCTACACTCCTGAACCTGACTTTGTCGGCACTGATCGGTTCAAATACCGCGCGGTCTCGTCTTCCGGCGCGGCGGCTGAGGCTGTCGTGACGGTCGTTGTTGAGAAAGGGGCCCTGCCCGTGGTTCGCGACGTGCGGATCGAAGTGGTGGCTGGCGTGCCGTTCACCGTCGATCTTGCTCAGGCCGCCGAAGGGGGACCATTCGAGGGCGCCGACATCGTGGATGTGCCCTCGGCGGGGGACGCGACCACATCGGGGACCAACCTGACCTTCACGGCCCCAGCGGAGTTCTCGGGCGAAGCCAGGATGACGTTCTTGGTGCGAAACAAGTGGGGCCCCTCGGAGCCCGCGAGCCTGGTCGCGTCTGTCCTCGCGGCCGCCGTGCCTTCGAAGGACCTCAAAGCGACCGTGCTCCAGGGAAAGGAAGTCCGGATCGACCTTACCGAGGGGGCGTTGGGCGGACCGTTCGTGGCGGCTTCACTGGCTGCGTTCGATCCCCAGATCGCCAATGTGCGAGTTGAACAGGAGGGCGATCGGTTCTTCATGGTCTTCTCGTCGAAAGGTCAATTCACCGGCCTCACGCGCGTCGGCTTCACCCTGACCAACAGCCGCACGGTGTCCGCTGTGGCCTTCGTGACCCTGGACGTGCAGGAACGGGAAAACCCAACGCTCAACCGTGATGTGGCTGGCTTGATTGCCGCACAAACGGCCACAGCGAGCCGGTTCGGCGACTCTCAGGTTTCGAACGTCATGAGACGCCTTGAGGGGCTCCACAACGGTCGCCGCGAGAGCGGCCTGTCCGTTGCATTCCCGCTGACCCGGGACTTGGTGTCCCGAGAAGAAGAAGCAGGGCGCGACTTCACCGCCCAGCTCGATCGCGCGCTCGGCCGCGGCCATGACCCAATCTCGGCCGGCGAGCCTGCGCGACAGACCACCACGTCGGATGTCTCGGTGTGGGCCGGAGGCGCGATCGACTTCGGGAACTCGCGCGGCGCGCAACGCCGGTCCAAGTCGAAGTTCACGACGGGCGGCCTTTCGGCCGGCGTGGACGCACCGATCGGCGAGAAGATCGTTCTGGGTGCAGGCGCGGGCTTCGGCAAAGACGAAACGAAGATCGGCGACAAGGGGACCAAGTCCTCGGCCTCGTCGGTCAGTTTCTTCGGTTACGGGTCCTACCAGCCGGGGCGCGCAACCTTCGTCGATGCCGTTCTGGGTGTTAGCAAGCTCGACTTCGACAGCCAGCGATACATCGACGCCACCGGCGCAACGGTCACTGGCTCGCGTCGCGGCGACCAGGTGTTCGGCGCGATTTCCGCTGGCTGGGAACATCAAGGGCCCCGTTTGATGGTGTCGCCGTATGGCCGGGTTCAGTTCGTGTGGACCAACCTTAGCGGTTTCACTGAACAGGGCGATGCGACCTACGCGCTGGCGTTCATGGATCAGCGCGCAAGCGACGTGGTCGGAGCGCTCGGCGTTCGTGGTCAACTCCGATACGAGCTGGACGAAGGGACGCTCTTGCCGGCGTTCCGTCTGGAGTATCGCCAGAAACTCCACAGAGGCGGGGCGGCTCGGATGCGATACGCGGACTGGGCTGATAGCCCGATCTGGTCGCTGCAGCCGAGCGGCACGGACGATCACTCTCTAGTCCTGGGCGCCGGCGGCACCTACCGCCGTGGCGAGTGGACGTTCGGCCTCGAGGCTGAAACGACGGCGGCGAGCAAGGCCGGGCAGACCACCAGGGTCCGCGCGAGCGGTTCGACCAGGTTCTAGATGAGGGGGCGGGCCTCAAGCACCGCCCCCTCGGATCTCAAGCCAGGCGAGCGCCTGCCGTCCTGTGCGCGGTCGAGTTGGTCGCCCAGGTCGAATTATGGAGATAGGAAGGGCCGGGGCGCTGTAGCTCCGGCCCTTTTTTCGTTGCCGCGTTGCTTAAGCTTCACCATTTGTATCAGTGGGTCGGCCTAGGGGCCCTGGTCATCTCCGCGACCACGGGGCTCGTTTTTGGCGGGCGGGAGGGAAGGTCGGTCGCGGCCGCAATGGTCGCCGCCTGGTTCGCCTCGCCATTCGTCTTCCAAGCAAAACTCCGGGGTGTGGAGGTAGGTCTCGCCCTGGTCGACGCGGCGCTACTTTCGGTCCTTCTTTGGGTGGCGCTTCGCTCCACGAAATGGTGGCCCATGTTCGCCGCCGCGATGCTCGGCCTGATCATGAGCCTGCACCTTGCCGCAACGATTGACCCCAAGATCTGGGGGCGAGCTCTGTTCGTCGCTGAATCTGTTTTCAGCTACGGCGCCTTGGCGTCTCTGGGAATCGGGAGCTTGATCGAAGGCCGCGGCTCGATACCGGGTCGCGCGCGTGAGCCGGCGCAATTGGCTGACGCGCATGAGCACCGTGATATGAAAAAGGCGGCAACGGGCTCCGGGCCCGCGCCGCCTGAAGGTTTTGCGCCGAGCGCGCCGCGCCAGCAGCGGCACCGCGCCGGAGCAGAAGAGGAGATCGCCTAGGCCTTCTCCGGCTCGCCCTGGTCGCCCACGCCCGCGATGCGGAGATCCACGCTTGTAGCCGTTGTGGTGATCGAAGGTCGAAGTGCGCCGTAGCTAGGAACGCACCAGAGATCATCTACAGGCACATCAAGAATTGCGGAGATCCGCAACGCAACTGGAAGCGAAGGCGCGTGTTTCTCGGCTTCAAGGCGGCGAAGGGTCTGGGCTGTCGTGCCGATCTTCTTCGCCAACTGGCTCACGTCCCAACCAACCCGCTCTCGGACCAGGCGCACATTGCAGCGGAGATCGGCCGGTGTCGGCTCCCGCAGATACTTCTTCCTCATCTGGGAGATCACGCCTCGCTCTCTTCGTACTGGAGTTCTCGTGCGCCGCTGGAGACCGTCAATTTTCCGGTCAAGGCCGCGATGGAGGATCCGGAAATCCACGATCGCGGCTGAAGGGCATTGCGGGGATGTCTCTTCGGCAAACCTGGAAGCGCTTTTGACGGATCCAGCGTAAGGAAGAAGGGCATGGTGTAGCGTGTGCCGCGTTCCACCCGGACGACACCGTGTTCATGGCTCAGACCGCACGGAAGCGACACGAACATGCCTTTCTTCGGCTGAAGAACCACGTTTTGGCGCGGCAGATAGAGCCCGCCACCTTCGTAGTCGTCATTCAAGTAGAGAAGGCCGGAGTAGGCGCGGTGCGCCAGCGCGTGCGGCGCCCCATCGGAATAGGCGTTATCGGCGTGGACTCGCATGAAGCGCCCCTCTTCCCATCCCAGAAGGTGGAGCACGTCTGCGTAAAGGGGGGAGGGCGTCTGATAGAACGCCTCGGCGCGCTGAACTCCCTTCTCCATCGCCTGGGCCATGAGCGACGCCATGGACGGGTCCAGGTCCAAGCTCGTCGAGTAATGCAGAAGGCGATTGTCCCAGAACTCGTCTTGTACGCCGGTCTGATAGGCGAGCTGGGAAGTCTCATAGTGACGCCGGAGAAGGTCACAAGTCTCGGCCGAGACCATGTCGTCGACGACCAGGAAGCCAAGACCGGAGGCCTCGGCGCTCGAGCGGATGATTCGCGTCGCTGGCGAGCGTGAAAGCTTGCCTGTCTCTGGATCGAAATTGGCCTGGGCCGGCGCCAGCAGCTTCCCCCGGATCTTGTGGTAGTGGCGCTCGGGACGTGGAGCAGTGGACCCGGCGGGCTGTTCCCCACGCATGTAGCGACCCATCCACCCTCGCTTGATCGCCTGCGCGTCGCCGGCGCGCATACGCGCCATGAACTCGTCACGTTCGGCGCCTCCCGCCCTGACATTCGCCATCAACTCGGGATGATGCTCGAGACGATGCTCTACAGGCTGGCAATCGACGAAGGGCTGGAGCTGAATAGGGGTGATGAAGCAGAAGGGCTCATCCTTCTCAAAGCGGATGACGCCTGGCCTGGTCATCGCCCAGTTCATCGTGAAGCTGTAGTCCAGCCATTCGGTCTCAATGATGCCCTCCAAGGGAACGATCCCGTCCTTGAGGGAATTGGGCGGGCCCTTCGCGAGAATTTGCCAGCCCGGCGAAGTGCGGAAAAGCCAGCCCACATCAAAGGTCACGACGCCGGTTTTGAAGTGCGACTTGGCGAACGGCTTCGCGTGGGGCCGATCAGGGGTCGGAGCCCAACGTTCCGGGTGGTCGAACTCCACCACGAGGTCCGTATCTGAGGGGCCACCATTCCAAGTGACGGTAATGCCGTCAGGGCAGAGAAGAGACCAGCCCGCGGTGTTGGCGATGGAAAGCGGGAGGCATTTCTCGGCGTGCCGGTTCCGCTCAAACAGGGCGCAATCGCGCGAGCCGGGGACGAGAGGCACGGCGAAGTCGCCATAGCTATAGCAGTCGAGGGTCAGCGTCACGAAGCGGTCTCCATCAATCCGCCGGGCGTGTCTCGCGAGTAGCACCCACTAGACTTCGACCCAGAAATATTGCGACAAGCGATAACAGCGTTAACGCAGATTAAGAGAAGGCAATGGGCCCCCGAGAATGCGGGAGTCATCGCCTAGAGCCTGAAAATACAAGGTGATCACGTGAAGCGGAACCGACAAAACACCCTATAGGGTAATTTTTGTTGCAGGTGTTCGCGATTTGTGGCCTTATAGGCTCTGCCGCTGGTGGGCGGTTGAAACGGAAAAAGCCAATGAGTTCCGCTGCTAACGTGATATCGGCTCGCGCCGAGCGCGATAGGCGCACTCGCGCCAATCTGGACGAGGCTCTCGGCCCCGTCCTTCTCGAATACTTGCGCGACCCCAACGTGGTTGAGGTGATGCTCAACCCTACGGGCGAGCTTTGGCTCGATCGTCTTGGGGAGCCCATGACCCCGGCCGGCCTGGTCGATAGCCAGTCAGCCGAGTCGATCATGAGAATGATCGCGAGCTATCACAGTATCGAGCTGGGCCCCTCCCAACCGATCCTGGAGTGCGAACTACCGTTCTACGAAATGCGGTTCGAGGGCATGATCCCGCCCGTCGTCGATCGGCCCTCGTTCGCGATCCGGAAGAAGGCGTCCAAGGTCTTCCCCCTGGATGACTACGTCGAGAACGACCGCATGTCGGCCGCCGCCCGCGAGGTGATCCAAGCGGCTGTTCGTGACCGGAAGAACATCCTGGTCGCCGGCGCCACGAGCAGCGGCAAGACCACGTTCACGAACGCCGTCCTCCTCGAAATCTGCAGCCTCTGCCCCGACGACCGGATCGTCAGCATCGAGGACACCCGCGAACTTCAAATCTCAGCCGCCAACTACGTCGATCTGCGGGCCGACGAGAACGCCGACATGCTCAAGTGCTTGAAGGCTACGCTGCGGCTGAGGCCCGACCGCATCGTCGTCGGCGAAGTCCGCGACAAGGCCGCGCTCGCGCTGCTGAAGGCATGGAACACCGGCCACCCTGGGGGTGTCGCCACGATCCACGCCGATTCCGGGATCGACGCGCTCATGCGCCTCGAACAGCTGGTGGCGGAAGGAACTTCCGCCCCGGCCCACCTGATGGTCGCTCAGGCCATCGGTCTCGTCGTCTTCATGGGAAAGGGCAGGAGGGTCGTCGAGATCCTCCAGGTCAAGTCCTGGCGAGACGGATCTTATGAAACCCAAGCCGTGGAAATCTGACCCATGAAACTCCAGAAACTCAAGCCCAAGAACCTCAAGAAGATCGCCTCGACCGCTATCGCAGTCGCGGCCGTCACCGCGCCCACGCTCGCCCTGGCCGGTAGCGCCGGCGTCTCCGAGATGGACGCTGCGATCAACTACGTCGTGACCCTGCTGACCGGCAAGTACATCACCGGTATCGCCATCGTCTCGGCCGCCGTGGGCGTCATCGCCTTCATGAGCGGCCAGGAGATGGGCAAGCTGATGGAAGTGCTGATGCGCGTCGCGATCGGCCTCGGCGTCATCGTCGGCATCGCTACGCTCATCGACAAGATGCGCGGCTCGGGCGCCGTGCTGCAGGCCGCCGCGAGCCAGCTGGGGCTCGGCTGATGTCCATCGGGCAGGGTGACGCGCCCAAGCGGCGCAAACCGATCTACAGGGCGCTCTATCGCCCCCTGTTGGTCTTCGGCGCCGAGTCCAATCTGGTCATCGGGGTCGCCGCCATCTGCGGTTTCATCGGCTTCGTGTCGTGGGACCCGTGGGTGGCCGGTGTTTGCGCCGCCATTTGGCTCGTCACCCTGCCTCTGCTCCAGAGCGCGGCGAAAAAGGACCCTCAGCTCCGCCTCGTCTACGTGCGGCTGCGGAAGTACCGGCGCCACTACGCTCCGCGCTCCACGCCTTTCGTGAAGATCACGAAGAAGAACTCCAAGAAGTAGGACCCCGATGCTCTCGCTAAAGCAATATCGCGACACGAAGCCGGGCTTTGTCGAGCTGCTGAACTACAGCGCAGTCGTCGCACCGGGGGTCGTGCGCTGCAAAGACGGATCGCTCCTCGCGGGCTTCGTCTTCGAAGGGCACGACGCTCAGACCCTGACGAACGCCGAACGCGATCTGATGTCCGACTATCTGAATGTCGCGCTGAACCGGCTCGGCAACGGCTGGGCGACGTGGGTTGAGAGTGTTCGACTGGAGGCGCCTGGCTACAGCCCTCGCGCCCACTCCGCTTTCCCCGACCCCATCTCCGAGCTGATCGACCTCGAACGCCGCGCCCATTTCACCAGGCTCTCGGGACAGTACGAAACCGAACATGCCCTGTTCGCTCAGTTCCTGACGCCAAAGGTCGATCGTCAGAACATCGGGAGCATCTTCGTCTCGGGCGAGGATCTCTCTTCGGGCCGAAGCGAACTTGAGCGCGAGATCGAAACTTTCGAGCGCGGCCTCCAGGAGCTGCAGGACACGCTGTCCGCCGGGGTCCGCGCTATCCGCCGCATGAAGTCGATCGAATACGTCGATCGCGCCGGCAAGCAGCAAGTCCAGGATGAGGTCGTGAACTTCATCCAGAAGGCGATCACTGGCGATTACGACGTGTCGCTCAATCTTCCGCCGATCCCGACCTACATGGACGGCTGGATCGCTGGACAGGAGTTTTTCCCAGGCGACCCCCCGCGCATCGGCGAAAACTTCATCGCCGTGGTCTCGATCGAGGGGTTCCCGAGCGCTTCGTTCGCGGGGATCCTGGACGTGCTGGACGATCTGGCGCTGCCCTACCGTTGGTCCACGCGCATGATCTACATGGACCCCCACACGTCGGTCCAGGCGCTGACCAAGACCCAGAACAGGTGGGCTAGCGTCGCCATTCCGCTGATGAGCCGGATCATGCGGAACGACGGCGGCAAGATCAATCAAGACGCGGCGAATATGGCCGGTCAGGTCGAGCACGCAATCCAGCGCGCGAACAGCGCACAAGTTCGGTACGGCTACTACACGTCGGTCATTATCCTCACCGGACCAGATCCGGAGGAACTGGCCGAACGCGCCCGGATGGTTGCCAACGCGATCAACAACGAAGGCTTCACCACGCGCGTCGAGAAGTGGAACGCGACCGAGGCCTGGCTGGGCTCGCTGCCCGGGCACGTTGATCCGAATGTGCGCCGACCGATGATGGCGACGGACAACGTCGCCGACCTCCTACCTGTGGCGAGCGCCTGGCCGGGGCTGAGAAAGAACCCGAACGACAAGTTTCGGTTCGGCTATCCGGCGCCGCCGCTCATGTACACGGCAACGACCGGAGCGACGCCCTTCCGCTTGAACCTGCACGTCGCGGATGTCGGTCACACGATTGTCTTCGGCCCTACGGGCTCGGGCAAGTCCACGTTGCTGACGACGATCAGCGCTCAGTTCTTCCGCTACCCCAACGCCACGATCGATTTCTTCGATAAGGGGCGATCGAGCTACGCGCTGTGCCAAGCTATGGGCGGGTCGTTCTACGACCTCGGCAGCGAGCACACGCCCGGCCTCTGTCCCCTGGAGCACCTCGAAACCGACGGTGACGTGGCCTGGGCCGAAGACTGGCTCGGGATCTGCTACGCCCTCCAAAACGACGGGAAGCAGCCCACCCCGGACCAGAAGCAGAACATCCACTCGGCTCTGGCGAACATGAGAAGCCGGCCTGGTCAACGTTCTCTGACCGCCTTCGTGAACCTCTGCAACGACCGGCACGTCAAGCAGTCCCTCGCGCCGTACCTGATCACCGGGCCCGCGGGCCGGATGCTCGACGCAGAAAAGGGCGAAGTCAAAGACGCCAAGTTCCGCGTCTATGAGATCGAGAACCTGATGGACCGGGGCGACCAAATCGTCATCCCGGTCCTTCTGACCCTCTTCCGACAGTTCGAGCGGACGCTGAAGGGTCAGCCGGCGATGCTGGTCATCGACGAAGCCTGGGTGACGCTCCAGCATCCGGTGTTCCGCGACAAGATCGCTGACTTCCTGCGAACGCTCCGCCGCGCGAACTGCTCCGTGATCCTCGCGACCCAGAGCCTGACCGACATCGCGGACTCGCCGATCGGAAGCGTGATCGACGAAAGCTGCCCGACCAAGATCTTCCTCGCCAACCCGAACGCGGAACGCTACCCGGCCTATACCAAGTTCGGCTTGGGCCCCCAGGCGATCCGCACGATCGCGCAGTGCGTTCCCAAGCGCGAATATTACTACTACTCGCCCCTGGGCCAGCGTCGGTTCTCTCTCGAGCTGGGCCCGATCGCCCTTTCGTTCGTGGGCGTTAGCGACCGCGAAATCCTCCCCGTCATCCGCGACCTGGTCGAGGAGAAAGGGAGCGAGTGGCCCTATGAGTGGCTACGCCGGCGCGGCGTGGCCTTCGAACACCTGATCAGCTCGGAGAAGTAAGATGCGTCGCAAGGCTATTGCGATCGCCACGTCGGCGCTCGCCTTTACGACGGCTGTGACGCCGCAACAGGCGTCAGCCCAGTTCGGTAGCGGAATCGTCGTCTGCACCAACTGCTCCAACGTCACGACCCAGCTTCTGCAGCAAGCCCAGCAAGCCGAACAGCTGATCAACCAGGCTGCTCAGCTCCAGCAGCAGATCCAGTCGTATGCGAACATGGTGCAAAACACCGCGTCCCTGCCCGCGAAGGTCATCGGTGACGTGAAGTCGAACATCGACCGCGTCCGCAACATCTACTCGCAAGCTAAGGGCCTGGCGTACACCGCGTCCAATCTCAGCGATCAGTTCACGAGCCGATACAAGAGCCTCGACTCCTATCTGGCCTCGGGCATGTCCAGCTCGAACATGAAGGACAAATATCGTCAGTGGTCCGACGAGACCAACGATAGCGTCCTGAACACGATGAAGGCGCTGAACGCTCAAGCTGACGGGATGGACGACGAGTATGCCCTCCTGGATCAGCTGAAGGGCCAACTCGATAGCGCCGACGGCCAGAAAGAGGCCCTGGACGTGGCGAACGAGCTTTCCATGGAAAGCGTCCACCAGACCATGCGCCTGCGCGAGCTGATCATGCAGCAGGTCCAGATGCAGGCTCAGGCGATGCAAACGGCGGCCGACAAGGAAGCCGCTGATCGCGCGCGCGCAGCTACCTACTTCAAGCCCTCCGAGGCGGAGTACAAAGGGGAAACCTTTTGATGCGCCTGGACCAGCGTGAGGTCCGCGTCGCGGCGGCAATCTTGGCGATCACTGCTGGAGCGATGATCGCTAGCCCGGCCCTGGCCGCCGGCGACCTGATCGACAACATCACCAACAGCTATCGGAACGGACTGGCCGGAGGGATTGAACCGATCCTTCGGAAGTTCGCCAACCGCATATTCTGGGGCTTGGCGACGATCGAGTTCACCTACGCGATGCTTATGGTGCTCATTGCGAAGGGCTCGGCCGCCGACTTCCTCGTCGAGCTGATGAAGCGGATCCTGTTTGTCGGCGTAATGTCGGCGATCCTGAACCACTCCTCGGAGTGGGGGCAAGGCATGGTCAACACCATGCGCGAACTCGGCGATCAGGCCGCCCAAAGTGCGGGTGGCTCCGGGGGTATGCGCCCCACCGACGTTTTTACCGCCGGCAAGAAGATCGCCACGCTGATCTGGAGCACAGACACGGGCGTTGGCTTGGACGCTGTTGGCGCGAAGGTTTCACTCGGCCTCTGTGCTATCATCATCGTGGTCGTGTTCGCTCTGATCACGACGCTGATGATCATGGCTCTGGTGAAGGGCTACTTCATCACCTCCGTGGGCGTTGTCATGATGGGCCTCGCCGGATCGCGCTGGACGAAGGATATGGCGATCGGCGCATTTAAGGCGCCGCTGGAAATCGGCGTTGAGCTGCTGGTCCTTCAAATCATCGTCGGCATCGGCGAAAGCCAAATCAAAGGCTACGCCGCCGCGCTCCAGGCGTCCGGGAACGACATCGAGACGGTGCTTGAGATCCTGGCGGCCGGCGTCGTCTATCTCGGGGTCGCAGCGGCTATCCCGACATGGGTCGCAAGCAAACTTTCAGGCGGTGGCGGCGGCGGCGGCGGTGCAAATCCGATCGCGACTGCGGCAGGCCAGGTGGCGGGCGCGGCTGCAGGCGTTGGCGCTGGCCTGGCCGGAGCTGGCTTGGCAGTCAACAATGCCGCGAAGCTGGCAGGAGAGCAGCTTAGCGCGAGCGGACAACCGGCCTCCTTTGGCGCTCTCGCAAAAGGGACGATGAGCAACCTCGGTAGGGCCGCCGTCCAGGACGTTGAGTCACGTCTCGCCGGCGGTAGCCGACACGGCACGGCCACTGCCCGGATGTCCGAGAGCCTCAAGGGCGACCGCGAGGACCTGCGCAAGCAAGTCGCGCGACGCGCGGAGCGGGACGAGGACCGCCGGGAGCGCGCCCAAGCCTACGCCGGATCGGGCGAAAAGTCGGCCGGGGAGGGCACCATCTCTGGTGGCGGCAAGATGGCGGGAAGTGCGGCCGGCGCCGCCGGCGCTAGCGAAGCCGAACCGATGGAGGCCGCCGCCAAGTCCTGGCGCGAGGAGCGCGCTGAGGCGTCGGCGAAGGCGGCCGATATGGAAGACGACGGCGGCTCGCGGAGCCGTCCGTCCGGATCGGGCGGCAACAGCGCCTCCAGCTCTGATGATGAATCGCTGCGTAGCGCTGAGCGCGATGCAGCCCGCGAAGAAGAATAGGGGATCCCCATGACCAAGGCCCGCGACGTTCCTGAGAACGTCTACCTGAACGCTCGCCGTGACACGCTCGAGCGGGAGTCGAACACCATCAAGCGCGAGCAAACCTGGCGGACAATCGCGCTCGTTCTCGCGGTCGGAAACATCGGCTTCGGCTATGGCCTATCCGTGCTCGCCACTAGGCCCGCGCTCAAGCCGTACATCGTCGAGGTCGATCACCTGGGCGCGGTGCTTCCGGTGAAGGAGGCCGACCAAGCCGCGCGACCTGATCAGCGTGTGATCCGGAACCAACTCGCCCGGTTCGTCCGCAACGCGCGGACGGTCTACCTCGATGCCGCCGCCGCTCAGGCAATCGCCAAGGAGACCTATGCCGTGCTTCTGCGCGGTTCGTCGGCCTATGCGACCGTCGATCGGAACTTCCGCGAGAACTCGCCGATCAAGCGAGCTGAAACCGAAGCCGTGACGGTGGACGTCAAGTCCGTCCTGCCAGTGGGCGGCAACACCTGGCGGATCGAGTGGGTCGAAACCGTCCGCGATCGCGGCGGGACGCTCATTCGCACGGAGCCGTGGTTCGCCGTCGTCACCACGACCATCAAACAGCAGGACGAGGAGGCCGCGATCCGCGCCAATCCCATCGGCCTGTTCATCCAAGACCTCAGCTGGGGCAAGCAACTGTGATCGGAGCCAGCATGAACACCCGCAAAGCGCTTCTCACCGGGACCATGATGGCCCTGTCGCTCGGCGCTCAAGCCCACGCCCAAACGGTCCCGGCGCTCGACGCCCCGATCGCGACGCATCCCTCGGCTCCTCGTTCGCAGCCCATCGTTCTGACGGCGACGCCGGCGCAGGCGCAACGTGGAGGCCAACCGGCCAACCCGGCGGCAACACCGGCTTCATCCTCGCCGGTCGCCCTGGCGCCTTCCTCGTCGCCGGGCACGGTCGATGCGGCGCCGCGCCCTCAGTATCCGATGCACGCCCCGCCGCCGATCGCGCCGCTGTCGGGCCAGCAGAAGCCGCTCCGGGCGCGCGAGGCTCAAGCGGTCAAGATGACGACGGAGTATGCGGCCGCGCCGGTGACGCCCGTGCGAAGCACGAACGGGCTCATCTCGTTCGTGTTCGGCCAAACCCAGCCGACCCTCGTCTGCGCGCCGATGCAGATTTGCAGGATCGAGCTGCAGCAGGGCGAGGTCATCAACAACCTGAACGCCGCCGACGTGCTGGGCTGGGACATCATGCCGGCCGCCGTGGGCGAGGAGGGCAATCAGACCATTTCCATTCTCGTGAAGCCCAAGGAAGTCGGGCTCTCTGGCAACCTCATCATCGCAACGAACCGCCGGCTCTACGACGTGCAGCTGGCGAGCCGAAAGACCGATCGGATGATGGGGATCAACTTCACGTATCCCGAGGACCAGGCCGCCCAGTGGAAGGCGTTCAACGAGAATATGCAGCGCCAAGCCGCCGCTGCCGCCGCTCGCAAAGATCAAGAACGCAGGGCGACGGTGCTCCCGACCGGCCAAACGATCACCGATCTCGACTTCAATTTTGAGATGACGGGCGATCGGCCGTCGTGGCGGCCGCTGCGCGTCTACTCCGACGGTAAGAAGACCTACATCGAGTTCCCCGACCAGGTCGAAAACGGCGAGGCGCCCGTCCTCGTGATGCTCGATGGATCGACCGAACAGGTGGTGAACTACCGGAAGGTCAAGAACCGCTTCATCGTCGACCAGGTTCTGGAACGTGGCGCGTTGCTGTCGGGTGTCGGCCGCCGACAAACGAAGGTCATCATCCACCGGACGGGTGGCGCATGAGCGCCGCCCTGATGATGGCGGTGAGCCTGTCCTGCCTCGGCCCCGTGAAGGCTGAGGCCTCGGTCGGAGCCGAACTCACCCCTGCGGAAGTTCAATCCGCGGTGCGATCCACCCTGGATCAAATCAGGGCCACGCTTCCGCCGGCGGCGACTACGATCTACGTACCCCAGCCCGCGTGTCCCGGCCGCGACAGCTTCACCCCGACATTCAACCGCGAGCTGGCCCGCTCCGGCTACGCGGTCGCGGCCGACAATGGCGTGAAGGGGGCTCATTTCGTCCGGTACGAGCTGAGCGCCGGAGACAACCTGCTCATGCTGCGGCTCCAGGTCGATAACGCGCCCGCGAAGGCCCGGGCTTTCTTCCGCACGCCCCAAGGTCTCGTTGAAGCGGGCGGCTGGACTATGGAGGTGTCGGCGCGATGAAGGGTCTCTTCAAGAAGAAGGAAGCCAAGGCGAACCTCGACCTGGCCGGCGCTCCGGATCCCGACATCCTGACGCCCCCGCCGAAGGGCGGCGCGGGGACGAAGACGCTGAACAATCTTCCGCTCATCATCGGTGGCGGGGTCTTGTGCGGGCTGGTCTGGATGGCGATGTCCGCCGCCGATCACCGCGAGCAAGCGCGCGCTGAGCGCAACTCCAAGGGCGAAGAGGTCCAGATCCAGGAAGTGTCGCGGCAACCCGATTTCCTGGATTATCAGCAAGCCGCCGGCGTGATCCCCGCAACTAGCGGCCACGATGTCGAGCGTCCTGAAGGTCTAACTCCGGAGGAGGCCGCTGGCATTGCTCCGGCTGGGCCCCAACCCGGGCAAAACGTGCAGCTCGCCGGAGGGCAGGGGCAACCGGGCGCCGCGCCCGCCCTGGTCAACCCCTATGAGGAAGACTGGATCCAGCGCGCGAACATGGTCCGCCAAATGCGAGCTGAACGCTTCTCGGCGATCAGAGCGAGCTATGCCGCGCCGACGCAGGTTCAAGCCCAGTCTGCCGGCGGGCACGCCGCTTCGGACGCCTCCGCTTCGCCAACTGCGGCCCTGGCGAGCGCTCTAAGGGCTGCGGCCGGCGCTACCCCCCAGTTCCCTCAAATGCCCCAAATGCCAGCCGGTGTCGGCGGCGCAGGCGAAGGTTCGGACCCGAACAACCAAGCTGCGAAGCGAGCCTTCGCTTCGGCGGCTGGGAAGGACCCGGCATATCTCGATGCTCGCCGCGAGGCGCCGAAGGGCGCTCTTGAGCTCAAGGCGGGCTCGGTGATCAACGTGACGCTCAACAGCGGGATCAATAGCGATCTTCCTGGGATCGTCACGGGCATGGTCACGCGCAACGTTTTCGACAGCGTAAGCGGTGCATCGGTCCTTATCCCACAAGGGACGAAAGTGATCGGCCTCTACAACAGCCAGGTCTCGATCGGCCAAGCCCGAGTCCAGGTGGTGTGGAAGCGGCTCATCTTTCCCGACGGCTCCAGCATCGACCTCGGCGGTATGCCGGCGGCCGACGCCTCGGGCTATGCTGGCCTGAACGACAAGGTGAACAACCACTACGCCAAAGCGTTCGGTAGCGCCCTGTTCGTCAGCCTGTTTAGCGCGGGCGTACAACTGAGCCAGCCTCAAGCGACCAACGGTCAAAACGTCAGCAACGCCCAAGTCGCCGCCGCCGCGCTTGGCCAGCAAACCGCTCAGCTCGGGATGCAGATGGCGAGCCGCACCCTGACTGTGCAGCCCACGTTGGAGATCCGACCGGGCAAACAGGTCCTGGTGCAGCTGACCAAGGACGTGATCCTGCCGGCCTGGAAGGGGCGGTAACGAGTTGGCGCGGTAGCGCCAAGTCCGGGAAGCCCACCACTTCCCGCGATGCTCGACGCCAGACGCTGGCGCGGCCGCTCACCACCCACTGGAGCGGCGATCGAGCGGAGGTCGGCCCCTCGGCCGACCTCCATTTCCTCATCCAGGAACAGGGAACATGCACACGCCGACACGAGAGGCCTATGGCGAACTCCAGCAGGCTTTCGACCATTTCAATCAGCGCCTCTTCGACGGCGCGCTTCCGCCGTGCCTCATCACGCTCCAGCGCGAGAAGAGGTGCTACGGCTATTTCAGCGCGGCGCGGTTCGTGAAGAACAGCGACCGGTCAGTTGCGACGGACGAGATCGCACTGAATCCGAGCTGGTTCGGCGTCCTACCGGTGATTGAAGTGCTCCAAACCGTCGGGCACGAGCTCGTCCATTTATGGCAGCATCATTTCGGAAAGCCGGGGCGCGGGCGCTATCACAACCTCGAATGGGCCGCAAAAATGGAGGCCATCGGGCTTATGCCGTCGGATACCGGCAAGCCGGGCGGGAAGAAGACCGGCGATCACATGCAGGACTATGTGATCCAGGGTGGGCGCTTTGACCAGGCCTGCCAGGAGCTGATGGCGACCGGCTTCGCGATCACTTGGCTCGACCGTTATCCGGCTGCGTCCGCCGCCGTGCAGCAGATTTTGGGAGGTGAGGCCGCGGGCCAACGCCTTGCCGTTCTGGGCCTCGCCACGCCGCCACCAACCCGCCCATTTCGGACCAAGTACAGCCACCGTTGCGGCGCGGGAACGGCCAACCTCTGGGGCAGGGCGGGGCTGGAGATCCTTTGCGGCCAATGCGGCGAGAAATATGCGCCCGCGAGGGCCGATGTGGCGTCGGAGGCCGCGCCAGCCGTTACCCGGGCCGCTAGGCGGCCTTCGGCTCTGGTGGATCGAACATCAACGTCCCCGGCCTTGGGGCTTTCATAACCTCGCGCCAGGCCTCGGACCCCTGCGTCATATCCGCCTGAAGGTCCAGCCAAACGCGCACACTGTCGCGGTTCAGCGGAACCGGCTGGCGATTATGGAAGGGCGCGATGTCGTCTGGCGGCGCGCCCGCCTGCATGACCATGCTGAAGGTGTCTATCCGCCCGCGCTCCGGATCATTGGCGGGCGAATAGAGGCCTGCGAAGAACATGGGCTCACCGTCTCGGCGGGTGATGCGATGCTTCTGCTTCGATCCCTTCGGCCCCGTCCATTCGTAGAACGCCGTTGCTGGGATGATGCAACGCCGCTTCTTGACGGCGTCCTTGAAGCTGTTCTTTCCGGCCATCTCTTCCGACCGGGCGTTGTTGCACTGGGCCTTCCATTCCTTTACGGGCGCGCGGTGCCAGGGCGGCGTCAGATTCCAGTAGGCCACGCTGGTTTTCAGCGGCTCGCCGAACGGGCGATCAGGGTCCGCCGGCCGTAGGATTAGGCCGTAATATCTAGGGTACATGCGCTTGGCGAATGGCAGGTCCCATTGCTCCGGCGGCGCGTTCGGGATGTCCACTTCGAGGCCGAGCTGGCGGTCGATCGCCGCATTCATCTCCTCGAGCACCAGGTCAAGCTCGTAGTCGTTGCACACGGGTTGCCTCCTAAAAGTCGGTGGGCTCTCGGAGCCGGTGACGATCGCGCTGCGCTTGCGCTTGTTCGAGCGCCCTGCGTCCCCCAATGGTGTTCGGGTCAGGCCACGCGACATCGACATCCCAAGAAGTCTTTCCGCACGGGCAAGGCTTCTGCAAGAGGCCGGCGATCTCCGAGACTAACGTGGCGTCGCCGCCCTTCTGCTCTGCCTGGAGCTTGGCGATCATCGTTTCAGGGGAGACATGGGAAAGCGTCCCGCACGCCCGACACTTGATGCGGATCCGGACGGCCAAACGCCCCCGCAGAACCACGAGCGGCAGGCTCGACCGTTTTGGGTTTTCAAGCCATTCCATGCTGCACCCCTGCAGGCGCGAACACTGCATCGTCCGCTTCACCTGGTCGACCGTCAGGGCGCCAAGTCCAGCGGCCACAAGGCGTCCATGGGCTCACCTCAAGGTTTGTGCGCTAAAAGGCGCTTAGAAGCACGAACCAAGAACATGAGCTAGCAGGCTGTTGAAA
>NZ_JBWKSF010000012.1:0-96262 GCF_059419665.1 Caulobacter sp. GW821-FHT05F04 | reverse complement strand
GGCGCGCCCTGGGCTTTCGCCCTGGGCGCGACCATAGCGGCCATCGCGCCCAGGAGCAGCGAGGTGGTAAGATGCCGACGATCCATGATCATGACCTGTCTCCTAGGTTTGAACAGCCTGCTAGATCGCCATGCCGCCCGAGACTTCGATGCGCTGGGCGTTGACCCAACGATTGTCGTCAGACAGGAGGGCGGCGATCATCGGTCCAATGTCGTCCGGCTCACCGGCCCGACCAAGAGCCGTCATCTCGGCGACCTGCCGGTTGAGTTCCGGATTGTCGCGCACCATGCCGCCGCTGAAATCGGTCTGGATCGCGCCGGGGGCGACGGCGTTGACTGCGATACGCCGCGCGCCCAGCTCCTTGGCCTGATAGCGGGTCAGGACGTCGATCGCGGCCTTGAGCGAGCCGTAGGGCGCGCTGCCGGGAACGACGATCCGGCTCAGGCCGCTCGACAGGTTCACGATCCGGCCGCCGTCCTTGATCAACGGCAGCAGCTTCTGGGTCAGGAAGAACACGCCCTTGAAGTTGACGCGATACAGCGTGTCCATCTCCTCTTCCGTCGTCTTCTCGATGGAATTGTGATGCGAGACGCCGGCGTTGTTGACCAGATAGTCGAAGCGCTCGGCCCCTAAGGCGCGGAGCGTCTCGCGCACCTGGTCCGCGAAGGCGTCGAACGTGGAGACCTCTCCCACGTCGAGTTGCAAGGCGATGGCCTTGACCCCCGCTTCGGCCGTCAGGGTCACCACCTTTTCGGCTTCCGCGCGATTGGCGTTGTAGGTGAAGATCGACCTGACGCCGCGCCGCGCGAGGCTGAGGACGGTGTTGCGGCCCAGCCCGCGGCTTCCGCCGGTGACGATGGCGATCGGGGTGTCGGAAAGGGCCGTGATGTTGTCGGGCATGACGCGCTCCTGCGTTCGAATTGATGGCGTCAGGATACGCGTGGCCAGCCAATGCTGAATGCCGCAACCCTGCCCATTCTTGCCTATTCCTGCTCCTGGGATTAGGTTGAGATGCTGGCTCTAGAATGATGCGGGCGGGCTCGAATGGCGGACGATCTAGTGCATTCGGTCCTGCGCTATACGGACCGACAGCTGGGCAAGAGCCCTTTCGTGACCGCCATCGCGGGGCTGACCATCCTGCGCTCCGACCATCCCAAGCCGCTCTCCCACATGATCATCAAGCCGGCCCTGTGCATCACGCTTCAGGGCGCGAAATGGACGGCTTTCGGCGAGCGACGTTTTGACTATGGGCCCGGCCAGGCCCTTGTGGTTGGCGTCGAGATGCCGGCGGTCGGCCAGGTAACGCAGGCCAGTCCGGCAGAGCCCTATCTCGGCCTCGTCATCGAGCTGGACCTCGGCGTGATGCGCGAGGTGATCGAGAGCCTCGACAGCGCGCCTATCGCCTTGGAGAGCGTCCGCCACGGCGTTTTCGTCAGCGACTTCGAAGGACCGCTGGCCGACTGCGCCGCCCGCGCCGTCCGACTTCTGGAGACGCCACAGGCCATCGCCCTGCTCTACCCGGCCGTGATGCGCGAGATCTGCTATTGGCTGCTGACCGGACCGCACGGCGGCGAGGTCGTGAAGATGGCCCTGGGAAGCGACCGCACCCGCCGTCTGGTCGGCGCGATCCACGCCCTGCGCGACCGCTACGCTGACCCCGTCCGCGTCGACGAGCTGGCGTCGATCGCTCAGCTCAGCCCCTCGGCCTTTCATCGGCAGTTCAAGGCGCTGACCGCGATGACGCCGGTGCAGTACCAGAAACAGCTGCGCCTCTTCGAAGCGCGCCGGCTCCTGGCGTCTGGCGAGACCAATGTGGAAAACGCCGCCTTCCGCGTCGGCTATGAGAGCGCCTCCCAGTTCAGCCGCGAATACTCACGAATGTTCGGCGCCTCGCCCCGCCGGGACGTCGCTTTGCTTCGGCGTCCCGCGGCCTGACATTCGCCAAACTCGGGTCGGTGCCGGCGGTTGCGCGCCAGGTCCGGGCGAAGACGCGCTATCAGAGCTACCTCGGCCTCGGTGTCATTTTTCTAGAAATCAACCATCAAAAAGCACATAGTTTTCGTGACGCAGGAAAGTGACAGCCCCCTCCCCTTGATTTTCCCGCTTCCTGGGTTGTCACTTAATCGACCGTTCGCGGAGTAGGGCCGGCATGCTGATCGGGTACCGTCGCGCGCGACCCGGCAAGGTGTCACGCCGCCAAGTCTTGCTGGTCGCGGCTGGCGCTCGAAGCGATCTCCCAGCGCCGACGACGACCGGACAGTCATACCCGTCTCGGTCAGCGTTCCAGGCCAGACTTGGAAGTGCGCATGCCAGCGCCCGCAGAGACATCGCAACCGTCCTGCGAATGACATCATGGGCAAAAAGCCCAGGCCACGGGATCGAACGTCGCCTGCTCGCCGCGGCCGCAAAGCGTCCGAAGGTGGCGATCAGGACCGACGCACTCCACCAGGGTCTCGTTCTCGACACCAAAGGGGACGAAGATTGATGGCCGAAAAGGCGCGCGGCGTCACGCGCGGCTACCGCTTGGGGCAGACATTGGCGGCTCGATATGTACTGGCAATGCTCTCATCCCGTGGCGCGAAGGAGTCAATCGGCCTGAACGCGAGGCGCTGCGGCGGGCAACCCAGCTGGCGCGCGGCCTTGGTGTGCCTCGGGGTCAGCCTATGCCTCCGTCACCGCCGCACCATGCGTGACGTGATGTTCAAACCATCTATAATGATGCTTTGAACATCATTTCAGACGGTTGGAGCACAGCGGCGCGGGCGATAGTGTGGGGCGACGCCGACCCGCACCATGGGTCGAGGCCCCAACGGAACAGCTGCGCCCCATGAAGATCCTGCATCGGTACGACGATGGCGCGCGCCAGGTCCGGGTGGTGGAACTGCGTGGGGATGGCGGCCGGCTCTATTTCGATGGCCCCATGCTCTACACCCACGTCGACCGCGACGGCGGCAACTGCCTCAACTACATCGCGGCGATGGACGACGCCCTGGGTGGCGCCACGAACGTCCTGCTGCTCGGCACGGCGGGCGGCGCGCTCGCCACCCAGCTCAGCCGGCGTGGGGTGCGGGTGACGGCGATCGACGACTGGGCGCCGGCCTTCGAGATCGCAAGGCGATGGTTTCATCTGCCCGACGAAGTCGAGTGCGTGCCGTCGGATGCGGTGACCTATCTGCGATCGGCCGAGCACCAATGGGACGCCGTCGCCATCGACGTCTTTCGCGGCGCCGAGATTCCAGCCGCCCTTCTGACCAGCGACATCGCTGACCTACTTTCCAAGGTGCTGGAGCCCGGCGGCCTGATCGTCTGGAACGTCGCCGACGACGCCCTGTCGTGGTCGGCGCAATGGATCGCCAGGGCGCTGCGTCAGGCCGGGTTCGCTCCGGTCATGACCCCGGTGCTAGAGGGCGGAGTCGGCAACACGCTGATCACCTGTCGCCGGTCGGACGTTGACAGCTGAGCATAGGCTCGGGCCGCCCGCCCGCGCCCATCCTAGCCCCGGTCCAGCAGCCGCACCCCGCGGCCAGTTCCTTCGCTGCGCGAGCCTGGCGCGATCAACTCGACCCCGGCGGCGTTGAGGGTGGTGACCACCTTCTCCAGACTGTCGACGACGGCGCGGACCACGTCGTCGCAGGCTTCCATACGCTGAATGGTCGGCAGGGACAGGCCGGCGCGGCGCGCGAGCTCCTTCTGATCGATGCCAAGCAGCGCGCGAGCGGCCTTCATCTGCGGACCGGTGATCATTTCGCGATCTATCGTGATGTTCAGCGCATCAGCAAGCCATCATCTGACCGATCTCGGACACGCCTGCGGTGGCTCAGTCGCCCTCCTCGGGCACGCCGCGACGGAAGGCCGCGAACATCGCCGCCAGGACGCAGCCGGCGATGATGCCGAAGGTCAGGTCCTGGACCAGGGTCAGGCCGAAGGTGGCGAGCAAGACCGCGGCCGGGCGCCAGGCGCGTAGCAGCCGCACGAACTCCGCCTTCTCCGCCATGTTCCAGGACACCACCACCAGCACTCCGGCTAGAGCCGCGAGCGGCACGAAACTGGCCAGGGGCGCGGCGACCAGCATGAACAGCAACAGGAAGCCTGAGTGCATCATGCCGGAGATCGGGCTGCGCGCCCCGGCCCGGACGTTGGTGGCCGTGCGGGCGACGGTGCCCGTGACGGGCAGTCCCCCGAACAGGCTTGAGGCGATATTGGCGATCCCTTGGGCGACCAACTCCATGTTCGAACGGTGCTTGCGGCCGGTCATGCCGTCGGCGACCTTGGCCGACAGCAGGCTCTCCACCCCGCCGAGCAGGGTGAAGGACAGTGCGGCGGGCAGGATCTGCGGCAGCAGCGACGGCGTGGCGGATGGAAAATGCGGCGCCGGCAGACTGTGGGGCACGCCACCGAACCGGCCGCCGATCGTCTCCACCGGCAAATGCAGAAGGAGCACGCCGACTGCCGCCGCCGCCACGGCGACCAGCATGCCGGGCCAGGCGGGCCGCCAGCGCTTGAGGGCGAAGATAAGCGCCGCCGAACCCGCCCCGACGCCCAGCGCCGCCGGACTGAAGGTGGGTAGCGCCCGGGTCAGGGCGACGATTTTCGGAAACAGCGGCCCAGGTTCGCCCCCGGGCAATCGGAGGCCGCCGAGATCCTTGAGTTGGCTGGTCAGGATGGTGACGGCGATGGCGCAGGTGAAGCCGACGGTGACCGCGTGCGGGATGTGGCGGATCAGCGAGCCGAGCCGCAAGACACCCAGCAACGTCAGCATCAGCCCCGACAGCAGCACCGTCAGCAGCAGGCCCTCGACGCCGAACCGGGCGACCGTGGCCGCCACCAGGACGATGAAAGCTCCGGCCGGACCGCCGATCTGGAATCGGCTGCCCCCAAGCGCCGAGACCAGGAAGCCGCCGACGATGGCAGTATAGAGTCCGCGGTCGGGGGATACGCCCGAGGCCACGGCGATGGCCATCGACAGCGGCAAGGCGACGATGGCGACGGTCAGCGCGGCCAATCCGTCCTTGCGCAAGGCATCGAGGCTATAACCCTCGCTGAGCACGGTGATCAGCTTGGGGCGGTAGAGGTGGGCCGTGGCCGTACCGTCAGGCATCGGGAACTGCCCGCGGCGGCGATCGCGCTTCAGACCGGCCGTCGCATCCTTCCGATCGGGGAATTGGGGCCAAGCAGATGACGTCGGTGCGGCCGTATTCGTCCTGCCAGAAAGCCTGCATCGCCAGCAAGCGCCAGCCGTCGGCCATGTCGCGGAGGTCATCCCTGACCTTGGGCTTTGGGCGCCGCCCGGCACGCTGGTCTAGGGCGGCGGCCTTGGCGAGGCATTGCTGCGTGGTTCGCACCGTCGGACTCCCTTGGGATCGACTTGGTCGCCTTGGCGACAGGCGGCCTCCGCCCTCGAGGAGGTCGCGGCGATGATGCTCGTCCAACGTCAGAAATTCCAGCCTTACCCGAACCCTCGACCACCAGACTGGCTATCGCGCCGATGCGGCGATCGACCGAATCTCGCGCGGCTTGCGCGCGCCACGGTCCGGTGTGCTAGCCGACGGAGTAAGGGCGTCATAAGCGTGGCTTCGCCCCTGGGACCCGAACAACCGATGGCGATCAGCAGCCATCCGACCGAACGCCTGCTGGCCTTGCGACGTCAGCACCAAGCTTCCGCGGTCTCTTTCGGCCACCCACTGGATGGTCTTCATGGCCGCGATCCATCGCTCGCGCCCTGCCAGATCACCGACAGCGCCATGGTGGATCGCGTTCAGCACGCGATAGGGTTCTTCGTGCATGGGGTCGCCCCTCGGCTGATCCATGAAGTGCGCCAGCGCGCGCCCCGCTCGGCACCGTAGCGTCATAGTCCGCCCCTGGCCAGCCGCTGGGCGCGACGCGGCCGCCGCATTGGCGGTGACGGGCTGACTCGAAGAGCCAGACGGCTGATCTGAAGAGCCCTAGCGATCATCAACGGTTGGCGGTGTCACAAGGCGTCCCTAGATAGGCAAGGGAACAGTGCGGGGCGGCGGAGCGTATGGATGCCCCTAGGCGAACTGAGCCTCGACCAGATGCTGGCCGACCCGATAGTCCGCCTGATCATGCGCCGCGACGGTGTCGAGGAGGCGGAGATCCGCGCTCTGTTCGGCCGAATGCGTCAGCGCCGCGCCCCCCGTCCGTTCGTAGAGGCTGACCCCTCCCCACACGCCTTTGTGGCGCCGCTCAGCCCCGGTGCAAGCTGAGCGCGAAATTCAAGCCTTTCCTTGAGGGTTGGTTTAGCCCGCTCGTCGTGGGCTACGGGTTCCAGGCGCGTGGAGCAGCTCGGTACAGGTTTCCTCGGTATCGACCTCATCACCGCTGACTACCGCGTCGTGACGGGAACGGGTGTCGAGGCCATAGCAGCGATCGAGGCTCGGGCAGCTTCCCGTGGTGTTCGTCACGGCCAATATCGAGCAGGTGCGGGAGGACGTGCAGGGGCGCCCATACCTTGGTGGACAAATCGATCTCGCTCGCATTGCTGGCCACAGCCTACGCGCGGCCCGCTAGCTAGCGGCTACCGGGATGCAAGGCTTTACGCGGCTCGGGCCGAAAATGGCCCGGCGAAGCTTCCCTATCAGCTTGGCGGCCGTCCACCGAGGATGACCCGCAAGTCCGGTGCGACAGTGTCCTCTGCGCCACGCGACGCCGTAAGCGTTTCGGCTAGGAGTTCCAGGAGCTTGCCAGACACAGCCCCTCCGTGGGCTTGAGCCACGCGGGTCAGGGCGTCCGCGGCCTCCGAACTGGTCACAGCGCCCTTGGCCAAGAGTAGCGAATACAAGGTCATGAACAGCCCTGTTTGATATTTGAAGAGTTCTTCCAAGTGACTATCGGTCATGACGTTCTTTCCTGATATTCCGCAAATTCACCGACCTTTGTCGATTTGCCTCCAGACGTCTCCAAGCCTGGAGTACTCAACACTTTGCATCGCGTTCAGGCCATCGAAGACCAGGCGCGGTACGGCAAGTTGAGAGCCGGACAGACGATCTCCCCGCTAGGGGCTTCGGCGATGGGTGCGATCATGGGGCCACTGAGGAACGGCGCCTTGAGGCGACGACACAGGTCCAGTTCACGCAAGCTGGCCACCCCTGTCACGCCTTGCCAGACTTTCTTGCCGCGATAGGCTTCCGGATCCTTCAAGAAGCGCGCAATAGTCGCCAGCCGCGCACGCTCATCCTGCCCCTCCAGCACCAAGGTGACGCTGTTGACGGCGCCAGCCGGCAGGCTCTCGATCCGGAATCCCGGGTCCTTCACATGCAGATCGATCAAGGAAAAGTAGGGCCGCAAAAACGCGCGGATCTGGCTGGTCGCCCCAAAGGAAGGCTCGCGCGGGACGTCATAGACGTTGGCCGCCAGCCTGGGCCGGGCGGCGCGCGGCAACATTTCGATCTGTGGGCGATAGACTTCGCGTATGGATGGCTTGACCATCGACGAGAAGCTGAAGGGCAAGAACATATAGCCCCCGGGACCGTCCGGCAGGGCCTCGCGCGCCGCCGCCAGACAGGCCAAATCCCGGGTCGTGATGTCGACGTCCGCGACCGCCTCGAAGTGATCGCCCCGCCACGCCGCGCGCCAATCGACGCCGCTGCCGACGAACCGTTCCTTGAGAAGGTAGTAGACGCCCCACCATCCCGTCGTCGGCGTCGGGATGTCGAGCAGCCCAGCGACGCCGCCCCTGGGTGGTTCCGGTTCAATCGCCGCCAGTTCCTCGGCAGGCGGCGCGCCCTCCACCGGACCACCGGGCGGAAGGAGACTGGTCACGCCCCGAGGCGTGATCTTGCAAACCCGACCCGCGAAACCGCCGTCGTCTTCGCCCGAGATCAAGGCCCTGAGAGCCTCGGCGTGGGTTCCGGCGAACCGCATGACATCGCTCTGATCGCCTTCGAACATCAGCAAGGTGATGTCGCCCGCGCCCTTGTCGCCAAATAGCTTGAATTGCAGGTCTGCGGCGAGCTTTTGCAATTCGCGGGCGTCCAGGCTCGTGGCCCGCGGGTCGGCCAGGACGAACGAGAACGGCGCCACCAGGCCGTAGCGGCGCGGCCACAGCCAGGTGGTCTCCAGATAGGCCCCGGCCACCTTGGCCACCAGCCCGGCTATGGTCTCGGAATCGGCGAACCGCAGCTCCTCGCCGACGAAGATCTTCAGGCAGGCGATCGCGGTCATGGTTTCGCTCTAGCTTCCCGGGGCGTCCCCGCCTGGGAAGAACTTGCCAAGCTTGCTCCAAACCGACTGGCCACGGCGCTGTCCTTGGCCGGATCGAACACCGCTAGACGCACGAGCGTCTGGTTCAGAAGGATGTAGGCGAACTCTCCAAACGTCACCGGCCCTACGAACCCGCCGGCCGCGCGACCTTCGAGACCGGCATAGAGGTAGTTCAAGATGCAGTTGCAGGAGAGCATGGCCGCCGCCTCATCAGGCGAGCCCGCATAGGCGTAAGGCAGGGTGTGTTCATCGACGGGGCGCGCGAGTCGGTAGGCCACGCCCGGGACCACCGGCGCGTAGAGCCGCACTTGGCCAGCGTCGACGTCGACGTCTTGGAACGAGACGTTGATCACCGCGCCGGCATAGTCGGCCACCAGGGGAGAGCGCGTATCGAACCGACCATCGACCAGATGGCGCGCGAAGTTGGCCGGCCGGCCGTTGATCAGGCAGTCGCCGACCGTGAAGCCGGCTTCCAGGAAGCTAAAGACGTCGCCGTCGCCTTCGATGAACAGGTTGACGATGTCCAGATCGGCCTCGAGCGCCGATGGCAGTTCAATCCACAGAGTCGCCAACCCGTCGCAGGCGGCCTGCCCCGTCGCGCCGTCGAAGATCTTGGCAAGGCGCGAGCCTGTTTGCTCTAGATGCACGCCGGCGACCCAACCAAAGACCGGTTGATCGTAGAGCGCTGGCAAGGCCGGCCCTTCCAGCGCGTAGCGCTGGTGGGCCTCGCTGAAGGCCGGAGCGATGATGCAAGTCAGGCCATGCTCGAACCGTCCGGCTGTCAGGCCCGTGAGCCTGGCGGCGGGCAAGATGGCGGTGCGCGCCCGCACGGCCTCGTCGAACACCGTGCAGAACAATCGATCCTCGCGCGCGACGCCGCCCGCCTCGGTGATGAAATAGGCGGTCGTGCCGCCGATCCAGCGTCCTTTGGGCAAGCCGCGGAGCAGCATTTCGGAACCGGACACGAACAGAACCGCGCCGGAGGCGATAAGATCGGCGACGCCTTCGGCGGTCAGGAAGAGATTTCTCAAGAACCGGCCTCCTCGATTTCATGCCCGGCGATCTTAGAGGCGGCCAAGCCGCCAATTCGCTAATCCCTCCGGGGGCGAATTGTCGCAACGCTGCGCCACTTTTCTCGTTTTTACTCGTCCAACCCAAGCAAATACAGAAAACAGCCAGTCTGCGACCTCGCGTCACAGATGAATGCCGTTAGATCGCCACGGCTTGTTAGCGATGAATCTCGCAGGCTGGGAACACCGCACAGGTGAGGCCAAGCCCATGAACACCGCAAATGTTGTCACCCTCAATGTCGCCGCCGAGCGCTCCGCGGCTCCAAACGACGCCGAGGCGGCGTTGCGCGGCACGCTGGCCGACGCGCCTGTCCCGGTCGTATTGATGGATCTTGATCTTCGGCCTGTTTTGTTCAGCGTTGGCTGGACGTCCGAGCGCGTGACCCCAGAGGATCTCGATCCAAAGGCCCTACAATCGTTTTTCGTCGGCGACGACTTCAAGAACGCGGCGGGATGCGCCGTGGCGACAGGCGACCTGCAGACCTGCCGTGTTGAAACGCCCGTATCTCCCGACGGCGCGACACGCTGGTTTGAATTCAGCATCAGCCCTTGGCCACGTGACGGCGCGCCCATCCGCCGCGTTGTCGCGTCGGGGCGAGAGGTGACCGAGGCGGTGCTCGCCGCGCGCTGGGCCGAGGTCGTCCAAGCCCGCCTGGCCGAACAGGTCGCCCGGTTCGACGCGGCGCTGAGCAACATGCCGCATGGCCTTTGCATGTTCGACCAGGACACCCGGCTGATCCTGTGCAACGCGGCCTATGCCCGGCTCTACGCCCTGCCCGATGCCCTGACTCGGGCAGGGACGCCGCTGGACGCCATCCTGGAGCACCGCGTCGCCACGGGAAGCGGACCGCGCCATGCCGCGGCCTATTTCGACGCTCAGGCCGAAGCCTCGCTGACCGGCGAGGCCGCCGGCCGCGACGTCGAATTGACCGATGGCCGCACCATCCGCATCACCCACAATCCGGTTATCACGGGCGGCTACGTCGCCACCCACGAGGATGTCTCAGAGGCGCTTCGCGCCGCTGCTCAGATCCAATTTCTGGCGTTTCGCGACCCCCTCACCAGCTTGCCTAATCGCGCCGCCTTCCAGCGGGCCTATGACGAGGCTGTGACCGCCGCCGACCGGGCTGGCGAGATGTTTGGCCTGATCATGATCGACGTCGATCACTTCAAGGATGTCAACGACACCCTGGGCCATGACGCCGGTGACGCCCTGCTCAAGGCCATGGCGGCCCAGCTCAAGCGGGCTTTCCGCCGTGGCGACACCGTTGCGCGCCTGGGCGGCGACGAGTTCGCCGTCGTGCTGCGCGATCTGAAGAGCGAGCACGACCTGGCGCGCCCCATCGAGGTGCTGCAGGGCTTCCTGCGCACCCCGATCCAGCACGCCGGTCAGAGCTTCACGATCTGCGCTAGCATCGGCGCGGCGGTCCATGCTGACCTCGACGCTGATCCGTCTCATCTGTTGAAGAACGCCGACGTCGCCCTCTATCAAGCCAAGGCCAATGGCCGTAATCGCGCGGTCGTCTTCGCGCCGGCCATGCGCAGCGAGGTCGAACGCCGCGTCGAATTGCTGCGCGACGTGCGCTTGGCGATCACCCAGGGCGAATTTGACCTGTTCTACCAACCCCTCGTGGATCTGGCTTCCAACAGCGTGGCCGGCTTAGAGGCTCTGATGCGCTGGAACCATCCCGAACAGGGCGTCCTGCCGCCGGCCGCCTTCATGGCCGCCTTCGACGACAACGACCTTTCTCTGCAGTTGGGCGAGGTCGCCTTCGAACGGGCTCTGGCCCAGATGCGCGCCTGGCTGGATGACGGCGTCGAATTTGGCCGAGTGGCGATCAACATCTCCTCCAGCCAGTTTCGCACCGGCCGCCTGGCTCTGGATATCGAAGAGAAGCTCAAGCGCTGGAACGTCTCGCCCGAACGCCTGACCATCGAGGTCACCGAGAACGTCTATATGGGCTGGGGCGCGGAGGTGGTCAGCGAAACCGTGCGCCGCCTGCACGACGCTGGCGTCCTGATCGCCCTGGACGATTTCGGCACCGGCTACGCCAGCCTGGCCAATCTGCGCCAGTTTCCGATCGACCGGCTGAAAATCGACAAGTCGTTCGTTCAGAACGCCGAAGATGACGCCATCGTCCGGGCCGTCTGCACCCTAGGGGCCAGCATGGGCATGAAGGTGGTGGCCGAGGGCGTCGAGCGCCCCGACCAGTTGGCCACCCTGACCGGCTATGGCTGCGACCAGGTCCAAGGCTACCACTTCGCCAAGCCGATGCCGGCGGCCGAGGTGGCCGGGTTCATCCGCGGCTTCGCCAAACCCTGAGCAACCCGGCGGAAGGAAGGGAGCGCACCGATGTTTGAAGCCGATCCCAGGACGCGCAAGATCGTGGCGGCGGCGCTGCGGCGGGTGCTGATCCTCGATCCCAATCCCAACGCGATGCGGTTGCTCGCCGACCAGATGCGGGCGCTGGGTGAGGTCCAGATCCAGGGCGCGACCACGCTCGACGACGGGCTGGCGCTGGCCAGGTCCCTGCGCCCGGACATCGTCTTCGTCGAACACGCCAGCGCCGGTCTGGACGGCCTGGCCTTCACCCAGCAACTTCGGCGCGGGCGCCTGGAATGCCGCGAGGCGGCGGTCGTGATGTGCACGGCCGAGACCACGGCCTCGGCGATTTTCGGAGCGCGCGATGCAGGGGTTCACGAGTTCCTGCGCAAGCCCTTCACGCTGGGCGATCTGGAGCGACGGCTGGCGGCGGTCACACTCAAGCCTCGCGCTTGGATCGAGGCCGTAGGCTATGTCGGCCCCGATCGCCGACGGTTCAACTCCGCTGAATACAAGGGGCCCGGCAAACGGCGATCCGATTCAAAGGGCGGCGAGACCGCCGCCCAATTGTCGCAAGCCCTGCGCATCGTTCGCTCGGCCGCCCAACACCTGGACACCGATCCGGCCCAGGCGCGACGCGCCCTTGACGTACAAGCCAAGGACCTGGCCCGGATCGCCGGAGTGATGGGCGACAGCCGCCTGGCACGCGCCGCCGCAGCCTTAACCCAATCGGTTGGTCAGGAGGCGATCGTGGATCGCGACACCCTAACCCGCGCCATTGACGATTTGATCGGCTTGGTTCCAGCCGCCAGCTTGGCGGCTTAGGGTGCGTATGTGTCCGTCCATCGGTCGTTGGGCTTCTCAAGCTAGCCGTACCTGAAAGGGCGGCGCCCGAGCAGGTCAATCGTTCGACGTGCGACGGGTCCTGAAGATCATTCTGCCCAAGCGCGAACAGGCGCCGGTCGGCGCCCCGACCATGATCCGGCGCTGACGCCGCCAGCCCAGCATCGGAGATCGCCCAGCAGAGTCGAGCGTGGCGGCTGGTGCGTCCGTTGCTCGTCCGGTCGGGCGTGAGCGACACAATCTGCTGGGTTCGACCAGTAGGAGATTCTCGTGAGGACGCCTGATGCTGGATGCGTTGCCACGATTGGACAGCCCGCTTGGCGTGAGACTTAACGCCGACGCGCCTGGGTTGCAAAAGGCGAGTATTGGAATACCAATAACCGTGTCGCTGAAGTACAGCACAGGATAACCGCCTTGGCCGAACCCACCCCGGCAAGATCCCAGGAGCGGGACGCCCGTGCGCATGGCCAAGTTCCCGGCGCGTCCGTCGTCGCGCTGACTTCTTTTTTCCTGATTGGCGGCCTCCTGTTGGCGGTCGGACACGGCGCCTATCCCAATCTCCACACCATCCTCGACACAAGCATGGCGCTGCTCTCGGGCATCCTGGCGCTGAACCTGTGGGGCGCCGGCGAACAAGCCGATGGTGACATCGCCAAGCGTCTGGCCCTTGTCTTCCTGGCGACCTGCGCCGTGGAGGTCGTCCACGTCCTAGTGACGGTGGAATGGTCGGGCCCGCTGGCGCCGATCAAGGCCGCCAGCCAGGCGCTGCGTCCCTCGACCTGGCCTCCGCCGTCGCATTTGTTGCCCTTGGGGGTGATCGGCGCCCTGGCTTGGCCGGCGACCGGCCGCCGCTCCCTGTCGCTCTTCGCCTTGGCGGTTCTGACGACGGCGATCGCGCTCTTCTTCGCCTATCAACGGCTGCCGACCTACCTGCCGCCAGGTCTCTTGGGCGTCACTCGTCCGGCGCTGGTTCTGGCCCCCTTGCTCTGGCTCGCGGCAGGCGTGATGGCTTGGCGCTTGTCCGACCGCAACCGGATCGTCGCGGCGCTGCCCGTCACCGCCGCGGTCTTGGTCCTGGCCAACGCCGTCATGCTCTATTCGCGCTCCCCGGCCGATGCGCCCGCCATGGTGGCTCACCTGGGCAAGCTCGCCGGCGACCTCGCGCTTCTGTTCTTCCTCTTCCAAAACGCGTCGCGAGACATGGGCGACCGTGTCCGCGCCGAGGCCGCCCTGTCGCAACTCAACGCCCAACTGGACCGGCGCGTCGCTGAGCGGACGGCGCAGTTGGAAGCGGAAACCCAGGCGCGCCGGCAGGGGCAACGCTTGCTTGCGGCCGTCGTCGAAAACTCCCCTGCCGTCATCTATGTCAAGGATCTCAAGGGCCGCTACCTGATGGTCAACCGCCGCTATGCCGACATCTTCCATGTCGACCGCGATGCGATGATCGGGCGCACCGACCACGACATCTTCCCGGTGGAGATCGCCAACGCCTTCCGCGCCATGGACGTGCGCGTCGCCGCGGCCGACCAGCCGCTCACCGAAGAGGAGGTCGCGCCGCACGCCGACGGCCCCCACGCCTATATCTCGGTGAAGTCCCCACTGCGGGACGAAGCGGGCCAAGCCTATGCGGTGTTCGGGATCTCGACGGACATCACCGAGCGCAAGACCGCGGAGACCAAGCTTCGCACCCAGCTCGAACGCCTGCGCCTCCTGGACGAGATCACCCGCGCCATCGGCCAGCGCCAGGACAACCAGAGCATTTTCCAGGTCGTGGTCCGCAGCATCGAGGACCAGCTGCCGGCCGACTTCGCCTGCCTTTGCCTCTACGACGATGTGGAACGCACGCTGACGGTCGCCGCCGTCGGCGCTAACAGTTGCGCCCTGGCCCTCGATCTGGCCATGCCGGAACGGACGCGCGTCGACATCGACCAGAACGGCCTGTCTCAGTGCGTCCGAGGTCGCCTGGTCTATGAGCCGGACATCGCCAATGTCCCTTTTCCCTTTCCCCGGCGGCTGGCGAGCGGCGGCCTCGGATCGATGGTCTGCGCCCCCCTGCAGATCGAGAGCAAGGTGTTCGGCGTGCTGGTCGTGGCTCGCTTCGCGCCAAACGCCTTCGTCAGCGCCGAATGCGAATTCCTGCGCCAGCTCAGCGAACACGTCGCGCTGGCCGCTCACCAGACCCAACTGCATGGCGCGCTTCAAGCGGCCTACGATGACCTGCGCCAATCCCAGCAGGCGATCCTGCAACAGGAGCGGTTGAAGGCGCTGGGCCAGATGGCCAGCGGCATCGCCCACGACATCAACAACGCGCTGTCGCCGGTCTCGCTCTATACGGAAGCGATGATCGAGACCGAGACCGGTCTCAGCCCCGCGGGACGCGGCCAACTCGAGATCATCCGCCGCGCGGTCGAGGACGTGGGCCAGACGATCGGCAAGATGCGCGAGTTCTACCGGCTTCGCGAAACTCAGCTCGAGACCGAGCCAGTGCAACTGAACGAGCTTGTCGACCAAGTCCTCGAGCTCACCCGGGCGCGTTGGAACGACATGGCCATCCAGCGCGGCGTGGTCATCAAGGTCGAAACCGCCTTGGCGCACGATCTGCCGCCGGTGCTGGGCGTCGCCAGCGAAATCCGCGAAGCGCTGGTCAACCTGGTGTTCAACGCCATCGACGCCATGCCCGGGGGCGGGGTCCTATCGGTGAGCGCCGCCAAGACCGGGGGCGACGCCGACGCCGGTGTGCGGGTCGAGGTGGCGGACAGCGGGATCGGCATGGACGCCGAGGCAAGGCGGCGCTGCCTTGAGCCGTTCTTCACGACCAAGGGCGAGCGCGGTACGGGTCTTGGCTTGGCCATGGTCTACGGGGTCGTCCAGCGCCACGGCGGCGAGCTGGACATCCGCTCCTCGCCGGGCGCGGGCACGGTCGTTTCGCTGACCTTCGCCGAGGCGACGGACAAGGCCGCCGCGCCGGAGACGACGCTGGCCGTCCCGCGCCGACGGCTGCGCCTGCTGCTGGTGGACGACGATCCGGTGCTCCTCAAGGCGCTCGGCGACGCCCTGGAGACCGACGGGCACCTGGTCACGGCGGCCAATGACGGCGGCGCGGGGATCAAGGCCTTCGAGGCCAGCCAGATCGGCGACCGTTTCGACGCGGTCATCACCGATCTTGGCATGCCCTATGTCGATGGCCGGCGCGTGGCGGCCGCGATCAAGGGGCTGTCGGCCACGACGCCGGTGATCCTGCTCACCGGCTGGGGTCAGGGATTGCTGGCCGACGAGGACATCCCGCCCCATATTGACCTGGTGTTGAGCAAGCCGCCCAAGCTGCGCGAGCTTCGCGCCGCGCTCGCCCGCTTCACCACATGAGCAGATCCATGGCCGAAACCCAAAATCCGGCAGGCGATGGCGAGCAGCGGCCGCGCATCCTGATCGTCGATGACGAAGTGGCCAACCTCCAGGCCCTGCGCGTCACGCTCGAGAACCAAGGCTTCGACGTCGTCGGCTTCACCGATCCGGTCGCGGCGTTGGAGACGATCGCGCCGGGCTTGTTCGACGTCCTGCTGACCGATCTGAAGATGCCGTCGATCACCGGCGTCGATCTGCTGCGCCAAGCTCACGAGCGTGATCCCCATCTGGCCGGGATCATCATGACCGGCGAAGGCACGATCGCCTCGGCGGTGGAGTCGATGCGCAGCGGCGCCGTCGACTACGTCCTCAAGCCGCTCAAGCTCGGCAACCTGCTGCCCGTCCTGATAAGCGCCCTCACCCTAAGCCGCTTGAGGCGCGAGAACGATCAGCTCGAACAGAACGTCAAGGCCCGCACGGCCGAATTGGAGCGGGCGCTCGAGGAAGTCGATCGCCAGGCCGCCGAACGTCTCAAGGCCGAACAGGCCCTGATGCAGGCCCAGAAGATCGAGGCCATCGGCCGTCTCACCGGCGGGGTCGCCCACGACTTCAACAATCTGCTCGCCGCTGTGATCGGCAACCTGGAGCTCCTGCAGCGCAAACTTCCATCGGATGCGCCTTATCGGCGGTTTGTCGACAACGCCCTGGAGGCGGCCAATCGCGGCGCCAAGGTCACCGGCCAGCTCCTGGCGTTCTCCCGCACCCAACGGCTCCGGTTGGAGCCGTTGGAGGTCGACGCGATCTTGCGGCGCGGCGATCCGCTGCTGCGCCAGGCGCTCGGCCCGGGGGTTGATCTCGAAATGGATCTCGAGGCCGAGGGCGTCTGGGCCAGCACCGACGCCACGCAATTGGAACTGGCGGCGCTAAACCTGATCGTCAACGCGCGCGAGGCCTTGCCCGATGGCGGCGTCGTGCGCCTGAGCACGCGCCTCGAAGCTGATCGGATCGTCCTTGAGGTCGCCGACGCGGGCGTCGGGATGGCCCCCGAGGTCCTGGCGCGCGCCACCGAGCCCTTCTTCACCACCCGGACCGGGTCCGGAACTGGCCTCGGCCTGGCGCAGGTCCATGGCTTCGCGCGCCAGTGCGGCGGCGATTGCGAAATCGATAGCGCGCCCGGCGCGGGGACGCGCGTGCGCGTTGTCTTGCCGCGCACCGAGCCTCCGGCGCTGATCGTCGAACCACCGCCAGCCCCGGTGGCGACGCAGCGGGACGGCCTTCGCGTGCTCGTCGTCGACGATGATCGCCTGGTCCGCGACAGCCTTTGCGACGCCCTGACCAACGAAGGCTTCCGCGTGCGGTGCGCGTCCGACGGCCCCTCGGGACTGGTCGAATTAGAAATCGAGACGCCGGACGCCCTGGTGCTCGACTATGCGATGCCGGGCATGACCGGCGCCGAGGTCGCGCGCCGAGCCCAGACCACTCATCCCCACCTGCCGATCGTCTTCCTCAGCGGCTACGCCGACTCTCTGGCCTTGGACCAGATCGAGGCCGCGGCCGTCCTGCGCAAACCGATCGCCATCGCCGATCTCAGCCGCGCGGTACGACTGGCGATCGGGTAGACAAAGCGGCGAAGGCTCGCGCCGCCCCCGATGGAAAGTCCGATTTGGCCCAGGCTTCGTGCCACAGACACTTGGCCTGGCACCAACCAGCAGATCTTCGAAACTGCGTTGGAGACAGGGTTTTCTGACTTGGGGTCTCCCCCGCTCACGGCTTGGTGCCTTCCAGTGAACGGACCTTCCCAAGGTCGCCTAAGAGTCATGTTTGCCCCTCTCCGAGGACGTCGTTCAACACCTCCTCGCGCAAGAGACGTCCTTCTGAAATCCGTCGCGATAGCAAGTCGATGAACGCCGCATATCGCTCCTGCCCCTTCGCGCTCGCCGCCCGATCTTCCACCGCCGACATCGCCGGCGTCACCTTCAGCCAGGTCTTCACGAAGAGCCCGATGGCCTCATTGGCGATCGTGACGTCGCGCTCGAGCCGATCGAGCTGCCGAGACATCCGATCGAGCCGGCGAAACAATGCCGCCTCCCCGGCTTCGGCGCTGTCGGGCGACAGATAGGTCTCGACGGCCGCCCGGACGATCTCAGACTTCTGCCGTTTCGTCCGGCGGGCGCGGTCGTCCAGGACGCGGATGGTATCGCTGGTCAGGAACACCTTGGTGGGGATCTTCATGCGTCGCTCCACAGCGGGATGCCGTCGTCACGATCCAGCGCCGCCTGGCGCGCCACGCCCGTAAACCGGCGCTGCAGTTCTCGCCCCTGCTGGGCTTCGTCACCTTCCTGATCCACGCCCAGATGGACGTCATCATCGCGGTACTGCGGCGGTGGGACTTCGAGACTATCCAGGTCAGGTTCTCGCTTAAGCCCGCCGTCATCTTCCGCCGTCGAGCGCCCAGCCGTGCTTGTGGCCATCGCCGAGACCACGCCACACCAATCGGCCGCAATGCGCGCGTTCGGGACGCCCGCCGCAGTGTCCAGCACACAGACCCGGCCAGCGAGACGTGGATCGGCGTAGTAGCGGATCTTGGTCGCCCGGATCGGCGGCGCGCCAGCCACCAGGACGATGGCTTCGTGCGGCGGCAGCTGCATGACCTCGCCGGGCGTGAGCAGCGGACGCGCGGTTTCCTGGCGCGAGACCATCAGGTGTCCAAGCCAGGGAGATAGCCGGTGGCCCGCATAGTTGGCCATCGCCCTCATCTCCGTCGCGGTGCCCAACGTGTCGCTGATCCGGCGCGCGGTGCGCTCATCGTTGGTCGCGAACGCCACGCGGACGTGACAATTGTCCAAGATCGAATGGTTGGACCCGTAGGCGCGCTCAATCTGGTTCATGCAGGGCGGTGCGGTAATAGTCGATCTGCTGGCGGAAGGCCGGTTGAGGAGGAACGCGAATATAGTCAAGCGCCGGGGCGTAGCAGGCCTCATGGCCGCCGATCCGAAAATCCGCCCGCGTCGCGGCGATCAAGGCCTCGACATGGGGGATGATCTGCCGCTCGGGCAAGGGTGCGGGCGCCGCCGCCAAGGTCTCAAGGCCCTCGCATTGATCGACGTTGAAGACGGTGAAGCGCTTGAGGAACGGCACCGCGCCGGGCGCGTCGCCCTCGCGCGCCGCCCGCTCCTGCTCGGCCTTGGGGGTGAACTTGTCGGCGAAGACGACGGTGGTCCCGCGCTCGCCGCGCCGCACCTGCCCGCCCGCCTTCTGGGCTTGGCGGAAGGTCAGCCAGCCCTGGGTTTCATAGCCATGCTCGATGACCGCGCCCCACAGCAGCAGGATGTTGACCCCCGAATAGCTGCGCCCCGTGGTGGCGTTGCGCGGCAGGCCCGGCCCGGTCCCGCCGACCTTGCCCCACGGCTTGACCCAGGACAGGCGCCCGGCCTCCAGTTCGCCGATGATCCGGCCGGTGACTTCGTCATAGAGGCTGGCGCGCGAACGCTCCGGCTCGCCCTCTCGGCGGGTTTCATCCGGGTCGGCCGAACCGTCCCCCTCCCCACCGCAGGCCGGGGCAGCGCCCCCCGGCCGGGCCGCCGAACCGAAGGCGGACGTCCTTGACGCAAGCTTGACCGTTCCCTGACGGCCTTTCCGGGAAGAGCGCATGAGGTGGCCTCCATCCCCGCCCCAAACCCCGCGTCCTTTCGCCGGAAAGGGGGGTGGGCGGCGATGAGCGACCGGAGAGGCCCGCCGCAGCGGGCGGCGACACCCGAAGGGCCGTAACGCAGTGGAGGACCGGCCGAAGGCCGGTTGCCGCCGTCCGTGGCGGGCCTAGAAGGGCGCGTCGCCCACCCCCCTTTTTGGAGAAAGGATCTTCAAGAGAGTCATCGCGCGCCGCGCGATGGCCTTATGCGGGCCAACGGCCCGCCCCTGCGCCAGTGATCGTGACCCGTATGGGACGAGACCCACTCGGGGCTCGACGGCCTTGGCCGTAGAGCGCGATCGCGGCGTGACGCGAGGCGCCTAACCTTGCCCGGCGGCTTTGACGTCGAGGCCGGACTGCCGGACAACAGGGCTGCCCTGGCGAGGATTTCCCGATGACCGATGCCCCGTGGACTGAAATCGAACGCCAAGCCCTGGCCCGCGCAACGCTGGCGCTGGTCGAGACCTGCGTGCGCAACACCAAGCTCGAGGACTGGCATGCCGGCCGCGAGATCATCAGCCCGGCCGGCGATTTCAGCGACGTGAAGATCGTCAGCCCCGCGGGGGAAATCCCCTACCTGGAGGCATCGCGCATTTCCGACGCCGAGATGAAGGCCTGGATGATCGAGGTCACCAACCGCGTCTTCACCTTCCTCAGCTTCCCCGCCCAGCCGATCCAGCTGGGCGGCGCGGCCCGCTGGAACACGCCCAAGCTCGACGAGAAGATGGCCCAGGGCATTCGCAATCGCATCGCGCTCCGCGACGGCGCCGATCCCGCATCGATCTACGGCGGGCGCGCGCTCGATCCAGGATGACAAATCAGCGCCGCGCGGCCAGTTTGGCCGGCCCAACACCGCAGGACCTTTTCCATGAACGTTTCAGACCTCGTCGACGCCGCCGTGGCCGCCGAACCCAAGCTCACCAAGACCCAGGCCAAGGCTATGATCGACGGCGTCTTCAAGGCGCTGACCGACGCCGCCGTGAAGGGCGAGGAAGTCTCGATCCCGGGCTTTGGCAAGTTCAAGGTCCAGGCCAAGCCCGCGCGCACCGGCCGCAATCCCTCGACGGGCGCGACGATCGAGATCGCCGCCAGCAAGAAGGTCGCCTTCACCCCAGCCAAGCAACTGAAGGACGCGGTCAACGGCTAAGCACGGTCGAGGCCAGAGACCAGCAGGGCTGGTCTCTGGAGCGGCGCCCGCCACGCATTTCTCTTGCCGCCCTTTGCTTTGCCCCTGATCTCCCTCCCATTGTCACCGAAATCGCCTTGTTCGAACGCTGGGCCATGGTCCGCCCGCGCCCCAAAACTCGAACGCGAAAAAAGCCGGGACCGCGGATGTCCCAACCCCGTCTGCGAAACGTCTCTGTCATTGAAATCGGCGATTGGCCGAGCGTCCTGCCCGTGACCGAGCAGGAGCTCCGGGTCGTCGAAACCATGATGGCCGAGGTCCTCGACGAACTGTTGGGGGCCTTGCCGTGATCAGGAGTTCGTTCGATGGCGCGTCAAAGCAGCACTGCGACTAGTGGCCGGGGGCGCGTGGCGCTCTATTTGCGGGTGTCCACCGGACGCCAGGCCGACAGCGACCTTTCGATCCCCGACCAGCGCCGCCAGCTCGAAGCCTATGCCCAGGCCAAGGGCTGGGCGGTAGACGTGGAGTTCGTGGAACCTGGCAATACCGCGACCGACGACAAGCGGCCGGCGTTCCAGGCGATGATCGACGCGGGCCTGACCAAGCCGCCGACCTTCGACACCATTCTCGTCCACTCGTTTTCGCGCTTCTTCCGCGATCAGTTCCTGTTCGAGTTCTACACGCGAAAGCTGGCGCGCAACGGCGTGCGGCTGGTCTCGATCACCCAGGAGCTGGGCGACGATCCCATGGGTCTGATGATGCGCCAGATCATGGCGCTGTTTGACGAATACCAGTCGCGGGAGAACGCCAAGCATACCCTGCGGGCGATGAAGGAAAACGCCCGCCAGGGCTTTTGGAACGGATCCCATCCGCCGCTCGGCTACCGTGTCGTGGACGCCGAGCAGCGCGGCACGAAAACCAAGCGCAAGCTCGAGATCGATCCGCAGCAGGCCGAGTGCGTCCGCCTGGTGTTTCGCCTGGCGTTGATGGGCGATGGCCAGAGCGGGCCGATGGGCGTCAAGGCCATCGTCAACCACCTGAACGCCAACGGCCTCAAGACCCGCGACGGCGGCCGCTGGGGGATTTCATCCGTCTACGGCGTCCTGACGCGCACGACCTATGTCGGGGAGCATCGCTTCAACACGCGTGTCTACAAGAGCGGGGAGCAGAAGGACGAGTCCGAGCACGTGGTCATGGCCGTGCCGGCCATTGTAGACCGCGAGACCTTCGACACGGTCCAGCAGTTGATGAACCGGCGTAACTCCAGGACCGAGGGCGGCAATTTCGCCGCCAGCCCGGTCTTGCTGGCGGGTATTTGCCACTGCGGCGTCTGCGGCGGGACCATGACGCTGCGCACCGGTCAGAACGGGCGCTACCGCTACTACACCTGCGCCAGCCGGGCGCGCACCGGACCCACCAGCTGCGGCGGCCTGGCGGTGCGCATGGATCTGGTCGACGCCGCGGTCGTCCACTACCTCGAAAATCGCCTGCTCGATCCCAAGCACCTGAAGGGCTTGATGGCGAACATCATCGACCGCCGACACGAGTGGGTCGAGAGACGCCACAAGCATGTCGGTGAGCTGCGCAAACGCGCCACGGAGGCCCAGGCCCGTCTCAAGCGGTTGCTGGACGCGATTTCGACCGGCGCCATCGAAGCCTCCGATCCCGACCTCAAGGATCAGATGCAGGAACTCAAAAAACAACGCGACACCGCCAGCGCGGACGCTGACCGCGCCGAGCGCGCTATCGACCGCCTCGGCCCGATGATCACGCCTCAGCTGCTGACGCAATTCGCGGAGGCGACACGAAAGGCGCTGCGGAATGAGGACGGCACGTTCCGCCGTGAAATCCTGCGCGCCATCGCGCAGCGCGTCGAGATCAAGTCGAAGGTTGAGTTGGAAGTCGCCGGCTGCCGGGTCGAACTGTTTCGATCCCTGGCGGCTTCGAACGGCGTGAAGGCTGCGGCGCTCGCAATTCCTTCTCGTGTACCGGAGTGGCGCGCCTTGTCGGATGAAACCGATAACTACGAGTACGCTATTGTACTCCATAGGCTCTCTAGGAGGGACAAGGGGCGCAAGCGTGGCCCTCGAGTCAAGCACCTGCTCACCTGAGCGCCGCGCCGAGACGTCCGCCTCGCGCCACTAACGGACGTTGGCGCGCCTCCGGCAACAAGACATCCGGTTAAAGCGCATCACTCAGATTGCTCCTGAGCTGGTGAGGTGATGATTGACTGCAAAGAGCGCGACAGGTTTCCTTCACCTCCGCAGAGAGGAGATGTTCGCATGCGCTCTACGCCGCTCACCTCCGACGAAGTCGAAGTCCTTCAGGACGTTAGAAAGATTGGAAGCCTAGTCCTACAACCCGAGGCTCGAAGCTTCGCCCATGCCAAGAGTCTGACGGATAGGGGCCTGCTTCGTTGTGTAACGCTGCGCGGCGTATCGACCTCAACATTTTTGTTGTCTGGCGAAGGTATCGCTTTCGCTCGCTGCGGAAGCGGCGACACCAAGGGTTAATCGCCATCTCAGGTCGCGGGCGATAAATAGATCGGATTCCCGATCAAAAGCAGCCGCCTTCCGGCATCACGAACATTGGCCCGGACCCAGGTCTGGCGCCGCCCCATCCGGATTTCGAACTGGCCCTTCGCCGACACTGGCGGGTGGATCCGAACGCCGTCCTGAATGAGCTCCAGCCCAGCGCGATCCGCGCCAGCGATTGTCGCGATGAAGGAAATTGTCCTGCCGGGCTTGGCCTTCAGCACGCCGCCCATAACCGCCGATGCTCCGTCCACGCTGGCGGACAGGTCGAGCATCCGATCGCGCGCGCCTTCCAGATCAATAAAAACACGCCCGGCGCGCAGGCCCGCCAACAAGGCTTCGGATGAGAGCCCCTCCGCGCGGATCACGGTCGTGGGTCGCCCGACGGCTGACGGCTGGCCGCGCGGAACCCCGGCGTCATGGTTGTCGCTGCCGCCGATCGCGGTGATCCGGCGACCCTGGTTCAGCTGAGCCTCCCAGAACGGGACGCCCGACAGGATGCCCTCGAAGCCGCCCAGCGCCTTCTCGTTACCGCCGTTGACGACCTCGATCGCCTGCACCGCGTCGAAGTCGGTGTCCTTGGCGGTCCAGCCGCAGCCCATGCATTGTTCGCCGGATGGAACGGCGGGGTGATTTATCGAGAAGACGCCGCCGGCGGCCTTCACCGCGCGTTGCAGGTCGCGGATCGACGGCGCGCTGCCGGAGCCCAGGCGAAAGTCGATGAAGGCCGTCGGCCCGAAAACATTGGCGTGCCCCTGGAAGGTCGTGACCTCGCGGCCGGTCATCAGCAACAGGTTCGGGAAAGACGGCTGGAGCTCGGCCAGGGCCTGCGCCTGGCTCGTAGTGTTGTGGTCGGTCACGGCGATGAAATCGAGGCCGGCGCCCTGGGCCGCCAGCACCGTGCGATAGACCGGACAAGGGGCGCGCGGCGCGTCTCCGGTGACGCAGCCGCCGTCGCTGTGGGCCGTGTGCATGTGCAGGTCGCCGCGATACCAGCCGGGCGTCGTCGCCCTGGCCAGGGCGACGGGCGGCGGCGCGGGCGCGCGCTGGAACCAGACCTTCGCCTCATAAGTCGCTCGGGACCCCGCTCGGGCGTTGGGCACGCCCAGCAGCAAGGTCCACTGGCCGGCCGGCAGCGGCCCGGGCAGGTAACTGGCGGTCGCCGCCTCGGTGGAGATGAAGAAGGTCTTCTTGTTCCCGCCGCTCCAGCCCCGGAAACGGACGGGATCCAGAAGGCCAAGATCGACCACGGTGCGGTTCTCCCGGCCCGTATAGTCAAAGGCGACGGACAGGCCGGTGACGCCGGCCGGCACGTCGAAGGTCACGAGCTTGTAGGTCTGGTGGTCCGCGCCGGTGATCTCGCCGGTCAGGACTAGGTCGGGCCGGCCTGTCTGGGCCAAGGCGGGCCACGCGATCAACATGGCGACGAGAGCAATCCAGCGGAGCATGGCGGCGTCCAAAGAGAAGGGCGGCCGAGACTGCGGCCGCCCGAGTTTAGGGGAACAAGGTCAATCGGCTCGCCTCAGAAGCGGTAGAGCAGCGCCGCCTTGAAGGCCCGGCCGAACTCCGGCCGACCGACGCCGTAGAGCGCCCCGGCCTCGCCGCTGATGATCTGGCCCGCGCGCGGATTGCCTTCGGTCAGGCCCAGCTCGTTGGTCAGGTTCGTGCCGTAGGCATAGATCGACAGCGCGTCGCTGACGTTGAACCGCACCGTGGCGTTGACGAGGGTGTAGGCCGGCAGGCGCGAGGTGTTGGCCGCGTCCGAGAAGCGGTCGCCATAGCGCTCGATGCTGCTCTCGATCCGCAGACGGCGATCCATCAGATTGACGCCGGGGGCGAGGCGGAACGCGGTCTTCGGTACGCGCACGAGGCGGTTGCCGGTGAAGTCGCGCGTGCGGCTGGCGGTCCCCGCCGGCGGCTTGATCTGGCAGGTCGGGTCCGAGGCCGAGACCGCGCAGCTCTCCTCGAACTTGTAATCGCCGAACTCGGGGTTCTGGACGGTGGCGCTGAACCCGAGGTCGAACCAGTCGAGCGGGCGGATCGTGCCCTCCAGCTCCAGGCCCAGCGTCTTTGTGTCGGTGATGCTGGTCTGGTTCACATAGGCGCCGGTGGTCGGATTGAAGACCAGGCTGCCGAAGGTCAGGGCGTCATAGGCGGTGTGGAACACCGTGGCGTAGAGGTCGAGCTTGCCGGTCGTCAGCTTGTAGCCCGCCTCGGTCAGATCCATCGTCTGGACGATCGGCGCGGTGTTGGTCGCGTTGGTGATATAGTCGCCCAGCGACGGCAGGCGGAACGCCGAGGTGTAACGGGCGAACAGGCCCATGTGCTGGCTCAGCCGATAGTCGGCGCCGAGCGTCCAGCCGGTATGGTCAAACTTGCGGGTGAAGCGGTCGTAGACGCCGGAGCCGGCCAGCACCGTGTCGTCGGCCGGAGTCGGCGAAAGGCCCAGATTGATTGTCGCCGTCCGCTCGCTGCGGCCGGTGAACTCCACCTTCTCCCAACGCACGCCTGCGTCGATGCGCAGGGCCGACGTCACTTGCCACTCGTCGGTCAGATAGAGCGCGGTGGTGTTGGACTTGCCGTCGCCGTTGGCGAATTCGGCGCCATAGCGGCTGATGCCATTCTCGGTGAGGCTGGAGAGCACCTTGCCCGTCGCGTCGACGGTCACGAGATCGAGGCGCCGGGCGTTGTCGCGCACGTCCAGCAGGGCGTTGGCGGAGTAGCGGTTGAAGGCCTCTTCGACATGGGCGTGGTAGACCCCGGCCGCCACGTCATGGGTCTGGCCGCCGATCTCGAACTTGTGCAGCAGGCGCGTGTCGCTGATCAGTTCGTCCAGCGGCACGGAGACGTAACGCAGCGAGCCGTCCAGCACGAGGCCGTTGCCGTTCTGGCCCGCGCCCGTGGTGTTGAAAACCTCGCTGGGACTGGTCGCGTAGCGCAGCTGGACGTCGGTCGCGCCGGGCGTCGCCGCCAGCAGGGCGGCGCGATACTGCGCGATGCGGGCCGACCCCAGCACCGGCGTGTTGGGGAAGAGGCCGATGCGCTTGGACTCCGAGGTCCGGTAGCGCAGCGTCTCCTGCAGGCGCCAGCCATCGGCAACGTCGTATTTCACGACGGCGGTCGCCTGGGTCAGCTTGACCTCGGTGCCGCGCGACAGGTCCCAGTTGAACGGCCCCTTGGGTCCGCGCAGGGTCAGCTTCTCGGTCTCGGGTCCCGCCAGGGTCCCGGTCAGCGGATCGAAGCCCGGCGCCGCGCTGGGCTCGCCCGCGGCGTTGAACTTCAGCGGCACGCCGGCGAACAGGATGACGTTGTCGTCCAGGTGCTTGATGTTGAAGTCGACGCTGCCGCGCTGGAAGTCGCGACCGATCGAGGCGCGGACCTGATAGCCCTTGTTGGCGGTGAAGCCCGGATCGCGGATGCCGTCGTCATCGCGCCAGAAGCCGCCGAGGCTGGCGCGCCAATCGCCGATCGGCCCGCCGACATAGGCGTCGACGCGCTTGAGGCCGTAGTCGCTGGCCTGGACCTTGACGATGCCCTCGCGGGTTTCGCCCTTGCGGGTGATGAAGTTGACCGTGCCGCCCGGCGCGTAGGAGGCGAAGATCGACGACGGACCGCCGCGCACCACCTCGATGCGTTCGATCGTCTCGTCCAGGCGGAACGATTGGTCGGCGTTCAGATATCCCAGGCCGCCGTCATGCTGCACCGGCGCGCCGTCCTCTTGCAGAGCGATGGCCGAGAAGCCCTCCTGGGGAATGCCGCGCGCCCGGATGTTGGCGCTGGCCTCGCCGCCCGACGCCTCGACCCAGAAGCCCGGCACCGACTTCAGCGCGTCGGCCACGCCCATCGGTGACCGCAGGCGCAGAGTCTCTTCGTTCATCGTCGTGACGGCGTAGCTGGTCGACAGGCGCGTGCGGGCGTCCGAACCCGCGCGAGCGGTGACGATCAGCTCCTCCACCGTCGAGACCTCAGCGGCGGCCCCGCCGGCGGCCAAAGGGCCGCCGCCTCGCTGGCGCAGGGTGATGACCTCGGCCGTGGCGGAGGCGATCTCCAGGTCGCTGCCCTCGATCAGACGGCGCACGGCTTCCTCGCGGCCGTAGGCGCCTTGCAAGCCCGCCGTGCGGTGCTTGGCCGCCACGTCGTACGGGAAGAGGATCTGGACGCCAGCTTGACGCGAGAAGGCGTTCAGCGCCTGGGCCGTGTCGCCGGCCGGGATCTTGAATTCCACCCGCGCGGCCGCTTGCGCATGGGCCGCGGCCGGCGCGAAGGCGACGAGCGCCGAGGTGGCCAGAAGCAGACAGGCGCCAAGGCGCGGCGCTCCGTGGCGCGTCCAAGTCTTGATCATCATATTTCGCCCCATCTAGGTCGCCGAAAAACCGGCGTCTCGCTCAGCAAGATGGAGCGGGGGCGAGAAACCTCTATCGAGATTTGAGAAGAATTCGTGACGATCCGTCGTCGATGATCCGTAGGCCGAACGTTGTCCGGAGGGCCTCCAGGAAGCTTTCGGGGTTACCGGTCAGGAAACGGCCACCCAGACGCATCGCGCCGACCTTGGGCTCTTCTATGACCATCTTGCGTACGAGGTAGCGATTGTACTCCTCGACCGCGTCGGACAGGCGCTGCCCCTCGAAAACGATTTCACCGCGACGCCACGCCTGAACGTTCTGGACCTCGTCTTCCGGCGCGGTCGCGACGGCGACGCCCGTGGCGGTGACGGCCAGGGCCTGGCGGGGGTCGGTGGCGCTGATCACGGCGGCCTGGGTTTCGCCCGCCGCCGTCCGGACCGCCGCCCGGCCAGCCAGCACGATCAGGTCCAGCCCCGTCGATCTCAGGCGCGCGTTGAATTGGCCTGGCGCGAGGTTGGCCAGCCCGGTCGGCGTGAAGAGCTCGAACGGCCGCAGCGCATCGTGGGCGATCGTCAGGGCGATCTCCCCTCGCCTTAGCCATAGCCTTCGCCGGTCGCGACCAAAGCGCCAGAGCACTTCGGTGTCGGTGTTCAGCTCGACCGAGCTGCCGTCCGGAAGCGACATCGTGCGACGCTCCCCCACCCCGGTGACCGTGCGGGCGCGCAGCCACTGGTCGCGCCCCAGATAGGCGGCGCCCGAAAGGCCCGCCGCGAGGGCGAGACCGCCGCCCAGCCACGCGCGCCGGCTCATTGCCGGCTGGGCCCGAGGCGGCGCGTCGCGCAGGGCGTCCAGCCGGCTCCACGCCGCGGCGACCTCGGCGAAGGCCGCCGCGCGGCGAGGGTCGGCGTCGCGCCAGGCTTCGAATTCCCGGGAATCCGCTCGTCCGGCGTCCAGGCGCGCCAGCCACTCCGAAGCCTGGGCGATCAGCGCGTCTCTGTCTTGATCGCCCGCTTGCGCCATGTACTCGCCTTAACTCCGATCCTTCGGCCTTCGTCCGCCGCCAACGCCTTGGTGAGTAGGGCCAATCCCTTGGCCAAGTGCTTTTCAACCGTAGAGATGGACAAGTTCAACCGAACCGCTATCTGGCCCGGCGCAAGCCCCTCCATTTTCCGCAGCGTGACCACGCGTCGACATTGTTCCGGCAGCCGATCGACCGCCTCTATCACGCGCAGCAACTCTTCCCGAGCGCTCGCGACGGCATAGGCGTCCGGCGCAGGATCCGGCAGAGCTTCCATCTCCAGCACTCCGATCTGACGGATGCCGACGACCTTGGCCCGCCGAACGCGCTCGAACGCGAGGTTTCGAATGATGGTGAGGACAAAGCGCTCCGGGCGCTCCAACCGGCGCCAGTCCTGAACGCCAAGCACTTTGGCGTAGGCTTCTTGCACGAGGTCCTCGGCCTCGACCGCGTCGCGCGTCAGCTTGCGCGCATAGGCGCGATAGCTCGGCGCGAACGGCAAGACCGCCTCGGCGAACCATTTGTCGATGTCGCGTAGCCAGGCCATCACGCCGCGTCCCGTCAGCGATCACCGCCGACTCTCGATTGCTGCACTAGCGACCCCGGGTGTCAGTTTAGCGACACCGCCTCGACGACGGATGTTCGAGCGCGCTCGCCGTCCCGGCGCCGTTTTCGGGCGCGCGATACTGAGGCGGCGCTAGATCATTCGCATGCGTTGGCTGTCACAGTTCGCGGCTACGGTGCCACAGCGTATGGACTGAGTGATCGATGCAGCGTCGGCTTCCGCCCCTTGAAAACATACAGGCGTTTATCGAGGCGGCTCGCGGCCCGAACTTCCGTGCGGCCGCAGAGCGTTGCGCCATCAGTCCCGCCGCCTTTTCGCGCCGCCTGCAAGCGCTGGCCTCGCAATTCGATCGCGTCCTGTTCGAACGCACGCCCGAAGGCCTTCGGCTGACCGAGGCCGGAGCGCGTTGCCTGCGCGAATTGGAACCGGCCTATCTGGAACTGCGCCGAGCGACCCGCGCCGCGGTGGGGGACGATCTCGAGCAAAGTGACGTGCGCCTATCCCTGTCGCATTCCCTGGCGGTCGGCTGGCTGATCCCGCGCTTGGGTGATCTCGGCAACGTCGCGCCGGACATCCGGCTGTCATTCGACACCATTCGTGACGACTCGGCGCTGCGGCGCGGCGCGGTCGATCTGGCGGTCTGTTTTAGCGACACGGATTTTTCGGGCCTCTCGTCTCGCGCGCTGATCACTGTTTCGGCCACGCCGGTCGCCTCGCCGGAGGTCGCGGCGCGCTTCCAGGCCAATCCCGACCTCTCGGCCTTCCCCCGGCTCGCCGTCAGCGTTCCGCTCAACGTCTGGGACTGGTGGACGGATCAGGCCGGCCTGACCCGTCTAGCCGCGACCACACGCTTCGACGTGATGCAGGCCGCGTACGAGGCGGCGGCCCAGGGCATGGGCGTCGTCCTGGGCGCCCTGCCCACCGTGCAGCCCTATCTCGATGATGGCAGGCTCGTCGAACTGGGCCTTCCCTGGCTCAAGTATCCCGGCGAGTACCGCCTGGCGGCCACGAGCGCCGGAAGACGGCGGCGCTCGGTCGCGACGGTGTGGTCTTGGCTGGAGCGCCAGGCGGCCAGCACTCCGACCGTCTATCTGTCAAAGGCTTCGCGAAGCAGGTCGGACAGCCTGTACCCCGCGAGCGCGGCCCGCGCCTCGGCCACGGCTGCCGCCTCCTCGGCATAGCCCGGCGGCAACGCCTTGGCTTGCTTCGCCGACGGGCCGCCGACGGGTCCTGAAGCATAGACGCGGGACGCCGCCAGCGCTCGGCTCTCTTCGGCCCAATCGCTGTAGTTGGCCGCGACGGCGTGCGCGACGCCCGGCGCCAGGACCGTTCGCGGAAGACGGCGCTCCAGCTCGATCGCGCGCGCGCGCACCGAGCCGATGTCGCCTGCGCGATGGACGGCGTCGTCCCAGAACCAGTGCAGGGTTTCGGGACGGCCGGTCACGGGGTCGATGACGAACTGTTGGCTGCCGGCCTTGTCGCTTTCCGGATACTGGCTGGAGAACAGCTGCGCCGTATGGAGCGGTTGATGCACGTCTCCGGCGAGGTGCATCACCCAACACAGCGCCACGGCGCGCTGGGCGGGCGTGGCGGCGCGGTTGGCCATGACGCGGGCGTTGAGGGCGAAGGCCTCGACACCGTCCATGGCGACATCCGGAGCGGGCGCGTTGGCGGGCGGATCTTCGGTCCGGACAATGGGTTTTAGCTCCAGATGCCAGCTGGGTTGGTCATAACCGGTCAGACGCGCATCGTCGGGCCAGCGCGCGCACTCCATCATCAGCCGTAGCGCCCGCTCTCGCCCCTCGCTGCGGTCTTCGGCCACCTCGAACGCGCCCCGGTCGGGATGGCTGTCCAGCACCGCGACCACGCGATCGATGACCGCGGGATCCCGAACCTCCAGCGCGTCGAAGGCGATCGCGGCGATGACCATGTGCCCCGGCCGCGTCCAAGCGGCGGCCGGAGCGGCGTCAAACGACAAGGCGGTCAGAAGCGCCAGTCCCGCCGCGCCCAGGCATGTCCGAGCCCTCATCAAAAGCTGGCCCCGAGGCGGATGAAGTATTCGCGGCCGTCCACGCCGATACCCCCCGCTTCGGTATAGGGCCTCCCGTCGACCTGACCTCGCACCCGGTCGGGATAGGCGTCCGTGGCGTTCAGCACGCCCGCCTGAACGCGCATCCGCTCTGTCACTTGATAGGCGACCGTCAGATCCAGCGTGGCGTCGGAGCCGAACACTTGGATCGGCCCGACAGGGGCGGCTTTGTAGCGCCCGAAGCGCGCCGCGTCGGCCGTCAGGCTCCAGCGGCCCATCCGTAGATCCGCCGACAGGGTTAGCTTATTGCGGGGCTCGGCGTCGGCCAGCGTGTTCAGCGACGTCGCCGCCAGAAGCGGCAAGGCTGGGATTACCGGATTGCTCCGCAGTTCGCGGGGGTCGGTGTCGAACGCGGCGTAGCCAAAGGTCAGGCTCAGCTTGCCGTCACGGCCAATCTGGGTGCGCCAGTTCCCCGTGGCCTCGATTCCTTGGGTGCGCGTATCGAGAGCGTTGGTGAAGAAGCGAACCTGGCTGGCGTTGGTGATGCCGGCCTTCTGCAGGATCGCCGTGACGGCCGCACCGGTCAGGGACTCGCTGAGTGCGATGCGATCTTCAATTTCGATCCGGAAGGCGTCGAGACTGAAGGTCAGGCCCTCGCGGGGCGTCAAGACGACGCCGCCGGAGTAGTGTTTGGAAGTCTCCGGACGCAGATCGCTCGCCCCCAGGGCGCGGGCGACAGGATCGGTCACGGCGAAGGTGCCGATGTTGACCAGGGCGCCGGCGCTGAGCTGACTGGTGACCGTCGAAAAATACTGCTGCTGCAACGACGGGGCGCGGAAGCCGGTGCTGGCCGTCGTCCGCGCCGCCAACCAGGGCGTGGCCCGCCAGAACGCCGAGACCTTGCCCGTCGCCTTGCGTCCGAAGTCGCTATAATCCTCGGCGCGGCCGGCGACGCCAATGTCCAGACCGTTGACCGGGCTGAATTCGGCATCAACGAAAGCGGCCGACGCGTGGCGATCGACGTCGATCGGCTCTGGCGGGTTGAAGCCAGGAAAGCCTTGCGCGCCCGCGCCGGTGAACGAGGCCGTCTCGCCCGACCGGATCTTGAAGGTCTCGCGGCGATGCTCAAGGCCCAACGCTAGATTGGCGCCCGCCATCACGCCGCGAAAGGCGCGGCTGACCGTGAGGTTGGCTATGTTTTGGCCATAGGTCACGCCGCCTGAATCGAACCGCGTTGGGCTGCCCGCGCCGAGCGAAGTGTTGACGCTGTTGGACAGCTTGAAGTCGCCCCGGTCATAACCGGCGGTGTCGCTCAGATCGTAGCGCCAGCCCGCCATCTCGCCCCGCACGCCGACCGCGCCGCCCAGATCAAGCATGTCGAGATTGACGTAGGGCAGGAAGCCGTTGGGATAGAGCGTTGGCGCGACGCTGGGCAGGCGAAAAAGCGGCGTGCTGGTCGAGTCGCGCCAGGCCAGGGTTCCGAAGCCATAGGCGCGCGCGTCGCCAGGCAGACCCACCTCCGCATTGGCGGTCAGCAGCAGGTTTGTCGCCTCGGGATCGCCCGTGCGCTGGCTGACGCGACCGACGCGCGGATCGATCTCGGCCGAGTTGGTCGGCTTTCTGTTCCGGGCCTCCCCAGTCACGGTGAGGAACCCGTCGTGGCCGAGCCGCAGGCCGAGGCGACCCGCCCCGACGACGGACTGGCCATCGCCATCCTCTGTCACGCCGGTTGTGAGCGTCGCCTCGCCGCCGCGAGCGTCGGAGCGCAGGACGATGTTGATCACGCCGGCGATGGCGTCCGAGCCATACTGAGCGGCCGCGCCATCGCGCAGCACCTCGATGCGGGCGATAGCCGCGACCGGGATGGTGTTGATGTCGACCGGCACCGTGCCGCGGCCGACGCCGTTGTTGAAGTTCAGCACCGACGAGGCATGGCGGCGATGGCCGTTGACCAGGATCAGAACCTGATCGGGGCCCAGCCCCCTCAGTGAGAAACCGCGCGTGCTGCTGGATGACGGCGAGGTCTGGGAGCGCGGATAGTTGAACGACGGCGCCAGGAAGCCGAGGACCTTGCCCAGGTCGGTGAAGCCGCGCTGCGCTAGCATTTCGCCGGAGAATACGTCGACCGGCGCGGCGGTCTCGGTCGCCAGGCGTCCCGGCACCCGCGACCCGACCACCAGCACCTCGTCCAGCACCGTTTCCGGAGGTGACGACGACTGGGCGAAAGCCAACGTCGCACCAAACGACACCGTCAGCGCCGCACCGGCCGCCAACCCCTTGAACACCGTCATGACTGAAACCCCCGTCTCGTGACGAGGCGTTTAGTCCGAGCTCCCACCACGGCGCGAACGCAAAGGCCGCAACGGCGTTGCGCGGCGCGCAACGTCCCCAGCTGCTCTGCCTTCGGTCTCCGATGAAGATCGCACGAGCGCACCTTCTCTTGAGGGTCGCCCGCCCTTGTCGCCTATTTCACGACAATGGAGATCGGGTTCGCGTAGAACCACAGGTCCGACCACGGATCTTCACCTGGCAGGTCCGGCAGCGGTTCGCTCTCCGCGCCGTTCGTGCCCCGGACCCGGATATAGGTGGAGCGGCGCACGTCCTTGAGCGCGTAGACCATCGACAGCACCTCGCCCTCGCGCGCCCAGGAGGTTGGGGTGAAGGCGCGCACGACGCGGGTCGAGGGATTGGCGTCGAGCGTGCGGTCGGCGGCCGGTCCGATGATGTCGCCCTGAATCAGGTCGATGCGGGCGACGCTGGGCGAAAAGCCGCCAAAGTTCTTGCCCGCCGGGTCGCGCACCCGGATGACCACCATGACGTCCGTTCCCGCGGGAACCTCCAGTCGCCCGCCGATCTCGGCCCTGGCGCCGGTGGCGCTGGCGGTGACATCGACCTCGGACACGAGGTCGCCCAGTGTCACGAAGATGCGGCCGTTGCGCAGGCCGTCCAGTACGTCGTCATAGGTGTGGGCGGCCTTCACATAGGTCTTGGAATACTCGCCCGGCCAGAAGTCCGCGCCGCCGTCGGTGTAATGGCGATGGGAGTCCGAGGTCGAGGTGACCCACCAGCGGCGCCCCTCGCCCAGCATCGCGTCCCAGAAGCCGCCGAGCTTGGCGGTCATCTGGTCGAAACCGCCGAGGGTCGGCGCTCGCGAATAGCCGCCGCGATCGCCCTTGCCCTTCAGCGAGCCGTCGGGGTTCAGGCCCGAGGCCTGGTGTCCGGGCGCGCCCTCCATGCCGACCACGACGTCGGGGGCGGTGTCGTTCCAGTCGCGCAGCTCGGACGGCGAGACCAGGCCGTAGCGGCCCATGCCGGTCGCCGACCGCGACGGGTGGTTGGCGATGACCACCGGCGGCTTCGCCAGCGCCTTCATGTGGCGTAGCGCGTCCAGCATGAAGCCTTCTTCGTCGCGGGCCGGGTCGGCCGGCCACGGTTCGCGCCGGTTGTAGCGGCGCTCGATCCCGAACAGGGCGTCCCGTTCGCTCGCCGTGCGCGGCAGGATCAGGCTGGAGTGCTCGGCCGCCGGCGTATCCAGCTCCATGCCCCAGAACTGCAGCACGCCCGGCGTCTCGCGGCGAGAGCGCGCCAACTCGGGATAGGCCTCGTCGCGATTCAGTTTGGCGTGGTTGGGACCGCCGTGATCGGTGGCCACCATCCACGAGAGGCCATACCGGGCGCCCATCCGGGCGTTGGTGGTGATCGGGTTGCTGGCGTCGCCCGCCTTGACCAGGATCGGTGGCTGGGACGGATCGGCGCTGGGCTTCACCGAGACGCTGAACCAGCTGTGGACGTGATGGTCGCCGGCCAGCCAGCGGCGCTCGGAAGCCTTGGCCGGCCGCGCGCCGGGGCGGTTCGGCGCGACCGGCTCGACCGCGTGGCCGGGATGCGCCGACGCCGGGCTTCCGGCGGCCTGCGCGAGGCAGAGCGTCAGGGCGGCAGCCGAACAAGCGAGACGGGCTCGAGGCGGGAAGGTGCGCATCCGAATGTCCTAGCCAAACCCTGTGACGCTTCCCACAAGCGATCTTGGGAAAGCAAGCCGGCCCGCGCCGCGGGCGCGCGAGCCGGCCTCAAACCCCGCCGTCAGGCCTAGAACTTGGCCCGCAGGCCGAAGCTGACCGTGCGGCCGTAGTTGGTGTAACCGCCGAACCAGCCGCCCTTGATGAACTGCCGCTGGGAGGCTTTCGTCAGGTTCTGCCCTTCGATCGCCGCCGTGATCTGCGGCGTGATCTTGTAGCTGACGCTGCCATCAAGCGAGCCGAACGCCTTGTCGTTCAGCGCCGAGAGCCCCGCCCCGCCGACGTCCTGCAGGACGTCGTCGACCCAGCTGTAGCTGGCGCGGGCGGCGAAGCAGTCCTTCTCGTAGAAGGCCGTCACGTTGAAGCTGTTCTTGGCGACATTGACCATCTCGTCCTTGAGGGTCGGCGAGTAGGTCGCTGCGGTGTCGGTGTAGGTGTAGTTGGCCAGGAAGCCCAGGCCGTCAAACGGGGCCGGCAAACGCTTGAACAGGTGCTGGTAGGCCAGCTCGACGCCCTTGATCGTCGCCTTGCCGCCGTTGGTCGGCGAGGTCAGCACGTAGGTCTGGCCGTCGACGACGATGTTGGTGTTCTGACTGTAAACGAAGGTGGTGATGTCCTTGTAGAAGGCCCCGCCGATCAGCGCGCTGCCCGGCGCGAAGTACCATTCCAGGGTCGCGTCATACTGCCAGGCCTCGAAGGGCTTCAGCAGCGGATTGCCGCCCACGGCCGTCAGCAGGGTCCCTGAGTTCAGGGTCAGGCGCGGCGCCAGGTCGGCCAGGGACGGCCGGGTGATCACCTTGGCGGCGGCGACGCGGGCCTGCAGGGTCTCGGTCAGCTCCAGCGCGAAGTTGGCCGTCGGCAGGACGTCGGTATAGGTCTTCTCGAAGCGGACGGGCAGCGCCGCCGTGCCGTTGTCGGCGTGACCCGACGAGACCTGCTTGGTCTGCGCCACACGCACGCCGACCTCACCGCGCAGGGGCGCGCCGAACAGGTTGGTGTCGATGTCGCCCAGGGCGTAGCCGGCCCCGATCTTCTCGGACACGCGATACGAATTGCGCTGGTCCGCGCGGGCCGTGCCCTTCTGGTTCGGGTCGCGCAGGGCCCAGAACGCGGCCGGGTCCGGCATGGCCCAGCGCGTCGGCAGGCCGGCGGAGGCGCCGCCCAGGAAGTCGGTGACCGGGAACGGGTCGAAATAGTCCGCGCCGAAGAACTTGCCGGTCAGGTTGGTCGTGTAGTTGATGTCGGCGCGATTATAGGATCGCGAGCGCTCGCGAAATTTGACGCCGAACTGAAGGCGGCTGACCGGACCCAGGCTCACCGGCCGCTCGGCGTCGAACTGCAGGGCGGTCTCGTCGTCCGTAGCGTTGTTCACCCGCCATTCGATGCGGCGGAACGGCAGCAGGGACGGGTTGTTCAGGTCCGCGGTCAGCAGACTGACGTCCGGCAGCCCGTCGCCAGCCTGGGGCAGGTTGAACGTGGCCCGGCCCATCGACCCCTGCAGACGGGTGCGGGTGATTGGCTTGGAGGTTTCCGAATAGGCCCGGGCGTAGGCGAGGTCGCCGGTGATCGTCCAGTCCTCGAGCTTCTGACGGATCTTGCCGGCGACCATCATGTTGTCGTGAGCCAGGTCGCTGACTTCGCGACCGATCTGACTGTTGGTGTTCGCCGTGCCGCCCATCATGACGCCGTCCTTGATCACGGCCGAGCCGGCGACCAGGGTCGAGAGATCCGGATCGACCGAGTAGGTCAGTTCGTCATAGTGGTCGTCGAGCTTGGTGTAGCTGCCGTCCAGCGTGATTTCCGTGGCGTCGCTGGGCCGATACTGGGCCGAGAGGACGACGCCCTTGCGCTTGCGGTCCTCGCGCTCCAGCGTCGGGCGGATATTGGTCGCATACAGCTGCACGCCCTGGGCGATCAGGCTCTTTCCCAGGGTGGTGGTCGCGCTGGGATAGCTCCAGCCCACGCCGGTGATGCGGTCCTGGCGCAGGGTGCGCTCATCGTACACCGCCGCCGCCAGCACGCCGAAGGTGCCGGCCGCGTTGGTCCAGCTGGCCAGGCCCGACACGCGCGGGTCGGTCTTGCCGGCGAGCTCGGGATGGCTGGCGGTGGCCGACAGCGCCAGGGTCGTGCGGCCTAGGTCCAGCGGACGAAAGGTCTTGATATCGACCACGCCGCCGATGGCCCCCTCGTCCAGAGAGGCCAGCGGCGTCTTGCCGACCTCGACGCCGGCCACCAATTCCGACGGCAGGGTGTCGAAGCGGAACTGGCGGCCGCTCTGGCCGCTGTCGCGCATGTTCTCGTTCACCGCGGCGCTGCGGCCGTTCAGGGTGACGATCTGGAAGTTCGGGCCCAGGCCCCGGACGCGGATGAAAAGGCCCTCGCCCCGGTCGCGGGTGATGGCCACGCCCGGCACGCGCTGCAGGGCCTCGGCGATGTTGTTGGACGGGAACTTGCCGATGTCCTCGGCCGAGATCGCGTCGACGACATTGGCAGCCTTGCGCTTTTCGTTCAGGGCGCGGGCGAGCGAATTGGCGAATCCGCCCGTGACGACGAGCTCCTCGAGCTCGGTGGGCTCGTCAGCCCGGGCTGGGACCGCCTCGGCGCGCGGCGCGGCCGCGGCGGGGTTGGCCTCGGTCGAGACCTTCTGGGCCGCCGGGCGCAGGATCGCCGCGCCGCCGTTGCGCACGAACGTCAGGCCCGTGCCCCGCAGCAGCTCGGCCAGGCCGCGCTCGGCGTCGAACTGGCCGCGCACGCCTTGGGTGTGCTTGCCGCTCAGCAGGGCCGGATCGGCCAGAACCTGCAGGCCCGTGGCCCGGGAAAAGCTCGGCAGGGCCGAGGCCAGGTCGCCAGCCGGGATGGCCAGGGTCGGCTTTTCGGGCGGCGCGGCCACGACGGGGCTCGCCGCCAGCAACGCGGCCGCGGAGGCCGAGCCAAGCCAGGTCCAGGTCTTCGAAGTCATGTCGTCATCCCCGTTTCGCGCGGCGTTCGACGCCGGTTCGGCCGGGAAGACGCTGGCCACCCTCGAACCCGGACAGGGATTTTTGTGAAGTTTCGGCGACGGCGGTCAGCGCGAGAGCAGAAAGCCGTCCGACGTCTGACGGACGGTGAAGCCGTGCATCAGCGCCAGATCGCGCACCAGGGCTCGGGGCTCGTCAAGCCGGAAGCGGCCAGCCACCCGTTGGCGACCCAAGGCCGGATCGGCGATCACGATCGGTGTGGGCGAGGCGCGGTTCAGGCGCTCGACCAGCCGCGCCAGGGGGATGCCGTCCGTTTCCAGCCAGCCCGAGCGCCAGTCGTCGGCATGGAGGTCGAACGCGCGGATCGCCGACAGCCGGCCCTCCTTGGCGAAAGCCCGCTGGCCCATGGTCAGCTCGGCCGTGCGGTGGATCAGCCCCGCCGGCGCCAGCCGAACGCGACCGCGACGCACCGAAAGCTCCAGGCGCCCATCGCTGCGCTCGAGGTCGAAGGCGGTGCCCAGCACACGGGCCGAGCCTTCGGGCGCCTTGACCGTGAACGGCCGTCCCGCGTCGTGGGCGACGTCGAAGAAGGCCTCGCCGCTGACCAGCTCGACCTGGCGCCGCCGGGCGCCCAGGCGCGCCTCCAGGCGGGTCGCGCCGTCCAGGGTGACCTGCGTGCCGTCGGCCAGGGTGGCGACCCGGTGCTGGCCCGGCGCGGTCTGCAGCACCACTGGCGCGACGGTCATCAGCTGAATCTGCGGCCAGGCGACGACGGCGGCCAGGCCGCAGGCCGCCAGACCGCCCGCCAGCGCGGCCCAACGCCCAGCGCGGCGCGGGACTCTCCGCCGTTGTTCGCTCAGCCGCATCGCCTCAGCCAGGGCGGGGTCCTGACTGGCGCGCCAAACCGCGTCGAAGGCTTGGCCGTGGGTCGGATCGGCCGACTTCCAGGTCTCGAAGGCGGCGTCCTGACGGTCGCCGTCGTCCAGACGTCGCGCCGCCCAGACGGCGGCCTCTTGGCGGATGCGGCTCATCGGCGGCCTCCGCTGGCGCGGCGCTCGGCCCGCGCGATCTCGCGATGCAGCTGCTCCAGCGCCCGCACCACGTGCTTTTCGACCGCCGCCTCGCTGAGGCTGAGATCCTGGGCGATCTGACGCGGCGAGTGGCCGTGCAACCGGCGGCGGATGAACACGTCGCGACGCAGGGGCGGCATGGCGTCCAGCGCCTTGCCGAACACCTCGACCTTCTGGCGATGCATCAGGATCTGCTCCGGCGCGGGGGCTTGGCAGGGAATGTCGTCGTCCAGCGCCTGGGCGGGCCGTCGGCTGGCGCGGCGGAAGTGATCGCGCACAAGATTCAAGGCGATGCGATAGCCCAGCGCGGCCCTGTCAACGATGGTCCGCGCCTGCTCGTAGGCAAGCAGGCGCTCGAATGTTTCCTGCACCAAATCCTCGGCCGTCGCGGGATCACGCGTCCGCCGAACGATAAACTGATAAAGGTCGCGCCGCTGCGCGCGCAGGCTAACGAGGTCGCTCATCGTAGCGCTTGGCTCCCCCAGGGAGCGGAATAGCGGACGGACCGACCAAGCATGGCCAGGCGCTAGCACGACTTTGTGACACTATCGTCCTTTCGCGCCGAACGCCGCCTCAGCGCCAACAGCTGACATGGGCGCACTTCCAGAAACTGGACGTTCGCGCCATTCTGAGAAGTGCTTGCTTACGGAGAGGTGGATGTCGCCCTGGCCAAGATAGCGAGGTCCTGAGAGCCAGGCCATTCGCGCCCCTGCTCGCTCCGTGTTCTTGCGCGGCTGGGCGACGGCCATCGTCGCAAAGCGTTGCTGCGCGGCTATGTCGAGGAGTCGGCAGACGCCCGGCCTCGACCGTGACACGACCTCCAGAATGCTGAACCAGAGGGCTAAATGACAAGAAGACCCGCTCATGAACACTGACGACCCGCGCGGGGGCCGAAGGTCTGCCTGGAGGGCGCGCGGACCAAGCGGACGGGGACCTCTCGCAACGGCTAGCCGACGCGACGGCGCGCGCCGATCGCCAGGAAGAGCTCTTCCACGAGCTGATCGAGCGGTGTCCCTTCGGCATCTACATCGTCGACGCCGACTTCAAGATCGCCTCGATGAACCAACGCTCTCAGAACGGCGCCTTCACCAATGTTCGTCCCGTAATTGGTCGCGCGTTCGAAGAGGCCATGCGCATCCTCTGGCCCGAGGAGGTCGCCCAGGAGATTCTCGGCCACTTTCGCCGGACATTGGAGACGGGGGAGCCGTTCTATTCGCGTGACTTCTATCGCCCACGGAATGACGTCGACGAGGTCGAGGGCTACGAGTGGGAATTGCAGCGCACCCGAACGCCCGACGGGCGCCACGGGGTGATCTGCTATTACTACGACTCAACCGAGCTGCGGCGCGCGCAGCAGCAGATTTCCTCGGACCAGCGCCGTCTCGAGCTACTCGTCGACGAGCTGAACCATCGTGTGAAGAACACCCTGGCGATCGTTCAGTCCCTCGCGGCGCAGAGCTTTCGCGGGTCGGACATCCCTTCGCATGCGCGAGAGGCTTTCGAGGGCCGCCTGGAGGCTCTGGCCGGTGCCCACGATGTCCTCACCCGCAATCACTGGGCTGAGGCCGACGTTGCCACTATCGTCGTGAACGGGGCGAGGGCGTGCGGCGTCGAGGGGAGATTGCGCGTCTCGGGGCCAACGGTCGGCCTGGCGCCGCAGACGGCGGTGACCATGGCCATGGCGGTGCATGAGCTTCTCACGAACGCCCTCAAGTACGGCGCGCTTTCGCGAGACACCGGCGAGGTCGAGGTCACGTGGAAGCTCCAGAAGAACGGTGGATCGCGCCGCCTGCGTTGGGTCTGGCGCGAGCGCGGCGGTCCGCCCGTCAAGACGCCGACGCGGCGCGGCTTTGGCTCCCGACTGCTGGAAAGCGCCATGGCCGCTGAAGGCCATGGCCGCGCCGACCTCGCCTTCAACCCCGATGGCCTAGTGTGCACGCTTACTGCTGACCTCAACCAAGCGTTGGGGACTTAGACGGCCGGGGCTTGGCTCCGTATGCCACCGTATCAGACGAGTTGCGCCGACGCGTCGGCCTGCCAGTGATTAGCGTTCCTGAGCCGCAACGCGCCATGAACAGGCATTGGCAGGCCGCCGCTAAGCTGACCTTTGCACAGCCGCACGTTTGCCAGCCGAAGCGACAAGCTCGCCGGACCTTTACAAGAAGATAAGCTCGTCGTGCGACGGTCGGAGGATGGAGCGTCGCCAAAGTTTAAGACTCCCATTTCCCGCCCTGGTGGCGCTGGTCGCTGCGATAGCATTTGCTCTGACGATGCTTGCTCTTTCTAAGCCAGCAGTGGGCTTGGGCGACATCCACGCAGCGCAGATCCAGACGAAAGCGCCAGGGGATCAGCATTTCAGCGGCTGCAGAGCGGCCCGGGCCGCGGGACGCGAAAACATACCCTCTTGGGATCCATCTTACCGCAGTAGCATGGATGGCGACGGTGACGGATTGGCTTGCGAGCCGTATCGGGGCAACAATTCTCGTGGGTGAGCGTGTCGTGCTGACGTTTCGCGAATGGGGCACACCGTTTGATGAAGCGCATTTCGTTGGGCATCACGCCAAGGCTCCGTTTGTCGAAGCATTTGACGCTCACATATTCTTTGATGACCAGGAGAAGCACGTTCTAGGCGCAAGAGCTTTGGTCCCCGCGGGACACGTGCCGGGCCCTCACGCTGCGGACCAGCTGATTGTTCCCGCAGCGGAATAGCACCCTAGCAATCGTCGGGCCCGCTAAATCTCAGACCGCTACAATCGTCACCCCCATATCGAGTAGTGCGTAGTTTACGCAACCTTAAGATCTCACGTAAGCTCAGCCGTGGTGGGCTGGATCATGGGGAATGCTGCGGTGGAGTAGCATCACCAAAGAGCTCCAAGCAGAATCACCCCAAGTGTGAGGAGGTTGAAGTGGCTTGGTACAAGAACGTTGACAATTTGAGAAAGGCGAATGGAACCGAAGCGGTTTGGTCAACTGAATATAAACCTGGCGCGATCGTAGCGACTTCTGGCATTTACCGCTGTAGAAACTGTGGGAAGGAAGCCACTTGCAACAAAGGCGATCCCTTTCCACCCGAGAACCACCACCAACATCCTCAAAGTGGCGCTGTACTTTGGCGATTAATCGTATGGACTAACACCTCTGGCGACGAGAGCCACGGGGCCGTCTAGCTTGCAGATACAAAGGCGCCAGGAGGCGACATTGGCGCACCTCCAGAAACTGGACGTTCGGCATCTGGCTCGAAAAGACCGGCACCGACCTGCGGTGGAGGTTTTACGCAACTTGGCTGGAATGTCAGTCGACCTTCACCCCCTCGGGCACAACCCTTTCGGGGTCCAGTCGGAGGTGAGGGTCGTCGGCGGACTGCCTTCACCATGCAGGATCAATGCGAAGCCTTGCCGGGTTTGTTGGCCAATCGCCATGAGCAACATGGGCGGCCCGCGCCGGACCATCAGCGAATGTCCCGCTCCCCGTGCGACTTGGATGCCATCCGGCGTTTCCAAGCAACTTGCCCCGCTGATCGCATAGAAAGCTTCGGGTCCTGAATGCACGTGCACGGGGGCTGTAGCGCCCGGCGGGAACGTCGACTTCAAATATTCGGCGCTAAAGTCGCCGCTAGCCGCCTCGATTGGGAGGGGGCCGATATCGGCCATATGCTGCCCGCCCACGGGGTCATGCCCCTTGTCGCCGATCTCAAAAAGCCAAACGCGGCCGAAGGCTTGAACAACAGCGCCATGTGGGGATTTAACACGTTCAGCGGCTTGCGCGTCCGCAAAGGTGTAGATTTTCCAATAAAGCGCCCCTTGAGGCAACGCTCCGAGCTCTTGGTGAGCGACAAGGCAGGCTGGGCCCGGCGTCTCGCCAGTTTGCCCGGCGCAGGTCCGCGAGGTTGCTTGGGCCTGAGCAGAAGGCGGAGCGAGGGTTAGTAGCGCTAGGGTCCCAAGAGCGCCTGCTAGCAGTCCGGATAAAGTCCTAACCATGGTCCGAGCTCTCCCAATAGCGCGCTCCGATAGTGCCCGAGGAAAAGCCAGCTCACCACCCTTCCCCGGCCATCCGAGGATCTGTGTCGCCGGCCAGGCTGCGCCATTTGCTGTCGTTGCCGCACCTCCGGAAAGACGACCTATGCAGGGTCTGGCTCTGGGTCTGGGTTAGCCTGCAGCGGGAGCGTAATTTGCGCGCTGAGCCCTAGCTCTGCCCAATGTAATTCCACGCGACCGCCAAACGGCTGAAGGCTGCGCTTGAGCAAGGTCCCACCAAACCCTGAGCGTTTGGGCGCAACGACGGGCGCCCCCCCACGCTCGATCCATGACAGCTCAAGCTGCCCATGGCTGCTACGCCAGCGCACGGTCAAGACGCCTTCATCGACGGACAATGCGCCATACTTGGCGGCATTGGTTGCCAGCTCATGGAGGCAGAGTGCAAGCGCTTGAGCATGTCTGGCCGGCAAGGAGATCGGCGGCCCGTCAAGCTTGATGTGACCGTTGTCACCCAAGCCATAAGGGCCAAGTTCTTCCGTCAGGAGCTGGCGCAGGTCGCCGCCCGACCATCGACTTTCAGCAAGCAGCTGATGGGCGCGCGAGAGAGACTCGATCCGCCCCAGCAGGGCTTGTCGGTAGGTCTCGAGATCACCGGCCTTGGCTAGCGACACCATGCTCTGCACGACAAACAACAGGTTCTTGGCGCGGTGATCGACCTCGAGCATCAGAAGCCGCAGACGCTCTTCATTCTCCCGCTGCTCGGTGACGTCCAACTGTACGCCGACCAACTTCCGGGGCCGGCCAAGGTTATCGCGAACGATCTCCGATCGGACCTGCAGCCAGCGCACCTGGGCGTCAGCCGTTAGGCGCCTGAATTCGAAATCCGCGAATGTGTCGTCGCCGTCGAGGGCGCGCTGTCGCGTCTTATTCAGAAGAGCGGCATCGTCTGGGTGGTGGCGAGTGCGTCCCTCTTCGAGGCGAGCGCCAGCGTCGCCAAAGTCTACTCGCCGGCGCAGGTCGTCACTAAGAGGAGGGAGGGCGTCGTCGAGTGACCATTCGAACGGCGCCATGCGGCCCGCTTCCAGCGCCAAGCGCAGCCGGGCCTCGGAAGCCGCCATTCGCTGGACCGCGAGCTTTTGCTCGGTGATATCCTCAGCGACGCCGATCATGCGCACCGGGGCGCCACTTTCATCGTAGAAGAAGCGACCGCGCGCCGCGCGCCAGTGGATTGAACCGTCTGGCCATAGGGCGCGGAACTCATGATGGAAGGTCGACCGGCCATCGCGAGCCGCTTCGATCAACGCCACCGTCTCGTCGCGATCGTCCGGATGCAACCGGTCGAGCCAGGCTTGGTAGCTGGGTAAAACTTCTCCGACCGCGTAACCCTGCTGCAAGAAGTGGCGGTCGTTCCAAACGACCTTGCCCGAGGCGATGTGCCAGTCCCAGCTGGCAAGGCCGCCAATCTCAAGGGCCAAACGAAGACGTTCCTCGCTTCCACGCAGGGCGCCGTCGACGTGATCTCGGTCCGCCGTGTCGTAGGAAGGGCTCGACAGCCCATTGTTGGCTTCGCGTGGCCCGGTGTTTTCAACCTTTGCCGCCGCTGGCCCAGCTTTCGGATTATCCAGCGACTCTTTAGTCATGCTGTGCCCAACTCCATGCCGCACAATGCATCGGCAGCTCGAAGGTGAAGTTATAATCAAAGGCCTGCATCGCGCCGCCTCAATAGCCGGAGGGACGGAACCGGCTGTGCATAGCTACGGCTTAGGGAGGTAGGGACAAGATCGCGTTATCGACGTCCGCACCATAACAATGCTGGAGGTTCGCACCGTCGCATGACCGACATAGGCCGCTCGGTTCAGATCACCCACCGATCCCTGCGGTTTTTCGCAATCCTAACAGTCCCGCTACGATCGGTAAGGCAGCGCCATAAGCAGACTCTCGGTCCGCTCCAAGAACACGACGTTGAGCGGTATGATCTTCTAGCCGGACGAAGTAGGATAATCGCGATCGAGCGACTGCATGTAGCAGCGGCAGAAACCTAGCTGGGCAATTTCACACCCGACCGTTGGGAGGCGGATTATCCTCTCGCGCACGACGATGGCGATCCATGCCGTCGCTGAACGCGGCGGCCAGTATGCCCGTGGGCATCGCGATCAGTCCGATGCTAAGGATCGCAGTGACGCTAGCCAGGACCTTGCCCAAGGGGGTAATCGGATAGACGTCGCCGTATCCGATGGTCGTCATTGTCGCTACAGACCACCATAGGGCTCTGGGGATGCTGCCGAACTTTTCGGGCTGAACGCCGCCTTCAGCGAGGTAGAGCGCTGTGGCGGCCACGACGATCAAGGACAGGCCCGCCACCAAACTTAGGATAAGCTCGTCGCGGCGCGACATCACGGCCTCGACAATATGGTCGAGGGCTCGGGACATCCGACCAAGCTTGGCGAGGCGAACGATCCTGGCCAGACGTACCCACCGCAGCAGCAGCGCTCCGGAGGTGCCGACGACCATGAACGATGAAACCACGGCGATTAGATCGGCGACCGCCGCAGGCGAAAAAATGAAGCCGAGCCGTGAGCGCCAAGCCGAGCGTGTCGGATTCCGTTCTGGCGCGGTCCATAATCGCACGGCGTATTCCGCGGCAAAAATCCAGCCAAGTGCGAATTCCCCCGAAGTGAACGCCCGCCCGTAGTCGCGGATCAACGTTGGTTCGGTTTCAGCGATCGCCAAGGCGGTAGCGGCGATGATCAACGCCACAAGCACCTTGTTTGTGAGTGAAAGCCCTTGAGCTCGGGCTTGAGGCTCAATTTGCCGGTAGAAGCGTCGGCGGACGCGTTCCTCCGGCCGCTCAAAGGGCGTTGTTCCGTCCACAGGTCCCCCCGGTATCCCGCCTAAGGTTTGAACCCAGATCGATGAACGGTCCAGCGTTGGTTGGCGCCTATCATATTGGCCTTCCGCGGCTCGAGGCCGATAATCAGGTAGAGGCGTTCCGGCCAAAAGCACCCGATTGCCGCGCTGTCGTTGCATCAAGCCACCCATAGTTGACCTAAGCTGGGCCGTCGGGTGTAAATCTCTGAGTGGGGGAAACTATGCAGACATCCGTGCGGGTGCTGGCGAGCATCGCCAGCAAAGTCACCTTTGCTTCGCACCAAAACAGCGCTCCCGTTCTGCTGGATATGGAGTTGGAGCAGACTGGCGAAACGACGCTGGAAAACTTGACGGTCGAATTGACCGCCGAGCCGGGATTTCTGACGCCGAAGACCTGGCGCATCGATCGGCTGGAGCCCCGGGCCCGCGCCCGCATCCTGGATCGCAAGATCGAATTGAACGCAGGCCTTCTGTTCGAAACCGCCGAAAGCCTGGCGGGCGAAGTCGTCATTTGCGTGCGCTGCGGAGACGAGGAACTGGCGCGGGCGCGCTTCGCCGTTGAAGTACTGGCGCGCAATGAATGGGGCGGCGCGGGCTATATGCCGGAGCTGCTGGCCGCCTTCGTGACACCCAACGATCCGGCCGTCGACCAAGTGCTCAAGCAAGCCGCGCAGGTACTGCAAAGCGCCGGCAAGCCCGACACCCTGGACGGCTATCGAAGCCAGTCGAGCCGGCGGGTCTGGGAACTGACCTCCGCACTCTGGTCGGCGGTGTCGTCCCTGCGCCTGATCTACGCCTTGCCGCCGGCGAGCTTCGAGACCAACGGCCAGAAGATCCGGACGCCGGGCGCGATTCTCGAAAGCGGACTCGCGACCTGCCTGGACACCGCTTTGCTGTTCGCCGCGGGACTGGAGCAGATGGGTCTCAATCCCGTCCTGATCCTCACCAAAGGTCACGCCTTTGTCGGATCCTGGCTGATCCCGCAGGAATTCGCGAGCCTGATCACCGACGACGTGGTGGCGGTCAGGAAGCGTGTCGCGCTCGGCGAGATGGTGCTGTTCGAGACCACGCTGGCGACCAGCAAGCCCGCGCCCTCCTTCAGCCAGGCGGTGGAGGCCGCTAGCCGCCAGATCGGTCCCGAGCACGAAGGCGATTTTATCCTGGCGCTCGATATTCGCCGCGCGCGCATGCAGCGCTTGCGGCCGGTGGCGCTGCAGATCACCGCCGTCGCGCCCGTCGAGGCGGACACGCGCACGCCCGTGGCCGAGAGCCTGGAAGAAGCGCCCGCCCTGCCCGACTTCGATCCCAGCCCGGCGGACGAGCCTCCAGCGACGCCGAGGGGGCGGATAGACCAGTGGCGACGCAAGTTGCTTGATCTGACGGTGCGCAACCGTCTCTTGCACACCAAGCCCAGCACCACGGCCCTGAGGCTGATCTGCCCCGACATCGCCAGGCTAGAAGATCTGCTGACGGACGGCGCCAAAATCCGGATCAAGCCCCTCCCCGAACTGGAGGGCTTTGCCGCAGGTGGACGGGACGCTGCCCTGCATGAAGCCCGCACGGGCGAAAACCTGCTTGAGGCGCATGCCCGCCAGGCGCTGGAGGCCGGTGAGGTTCTCTCGTCGCTCGACGCCAAGGCGCTGGACGCCCAACTGGTCGAACTCTATCGCAAATCGCGCCTGGACTTGCAGGAAGGCGGCGCAAACACCCTGTTTCTGGCCATGGGCTTTCTGAATTGGAAGCGCTCCGAAGCCGACCCTCGCACCTATCACGCGCCGCTGATCCTGCTGCCCGTGACGCTCGAGAGAAAGAGCGCCCGCTCCGGAGTGGTGATGACCGCGCACGAGGACGAGGCGCGCTTCAACCTGACCCTGCTGGAGCTGCTCAAACAGGATTTCGAGCTGACCATCCCCGAGTTGGAGGGCGAACTGCCGGCCGACGACCACGGCGTGGATGTCCGCGCCGTCTGGACCTCGGTCCGGCGTGCGGTGCGTGACGTTCCAGGGTTCGAGGTCGTCGAGGAACTGACCCTGGGCGTCTTCTCCTTCGCCAAATATCTGATGTGGAAGGATCTGACCGATCGGGTCGACCACCTGAAGGCCAGCGCGGTCGTGCGCCATCTGATCGACACGCCACGCGACCCTTTCCTCTGCAAAGAGGGCTTTCCCGACGCCGACAAACTGGACCGGGAGGTGCGGCCATCGGAGTTGTTCGCACCGCTCCCTGCCGACTCCTCCCAGCTGGCAGCTGTGATCGCCTCCGGCCAGGGTTGCGACTTCGTGCTCGACGGGCCGCCAGGCACGGGCAAATCCCAGACGATCGCCAACATGATCGCGCACAATCTTGCGCTGGGCCGTAAGGTCTTGTTCGTGGCTGAAAAGATGGCGGCCCTAGAGGTCGTCTATCGTCGTCTCGACGCCAGAGGCCTGGCCCCCTTCTGCCTCGAGCTGCACTCCAGCAAGGCCAACAAATCCCAGGTGATCCAGCAATTGGGTCGGGCATGGGATACGCGCGACACCGTGGCGGCGGAAGACTGGAGCGCGGAAACCGGCAAGCTCGCGGCCCTGCGCGACGAGCTGAACGGCTTGGTCGACCTCCTGCATGTCCGGTCAGACAACGGCTTGAGCCTTTTCGAGGCGATCGGTCGGACCGTACGCGACGCCGACGCCCGCACGCCGGAGCTCGGTTGGACCGCCGAGCGTCGCCACGACCGCGCGACGCTGGAGGCCATGCGCGAAGCCTGCCGTCAGATGGACCGCCTGTTCGACGCCGTCGATGACCTGGACCCCGAAGCCTTCGGCGCGATCGCGGCCGATGATTTCACCGGCGCCTGGCAAGCCGAGATGGTCGCCGCGACCGCGGCCCTGGCGCGCGCGGGGGAAACGGCCCACGCGCGACGCGCGGAGCTCGAAACCTCCTTGGCTCTGCCGCGCGGCCCGGCTGATCGGCCGGGCCTGGCGGCGCTGACGGACCTGGCCGATACGATCGACGCTGCCCATGGCCTGGATCTGAGCTTCGCCTTCCTGCCCGACGCGCCGGCGATCATCGACGCGCTGGAGCGCGGACGCCATCACCTTGAGACCTATCAGACGGCCGAACGCAATCTGTCCCAGGCTTATCCGGCCGAGGCCTGTCGCCGGGTTCAGACGACGGCGCTGCAGGCGAAGCTGGAAAAGGCCGACAAGGCTTTCTGGCCAATGAACCTGATCCGGCGCGCCTCTGTGAACGGTGCGTTGAAGACCGCCGCGAACCTGGCCACAAAACCCGACGCGCGGACCGACCTGCCGCTGCTGAAGACGATGCAAGGCCAGTTGGAGCGGCTTGACGAGTTGAAGGGACAGGCCGCTCGCGCCTCGGCCTGGACTGGTCTGGCGACCGACGAGACCCGGCTGGCCGCCACGCTCGACGTCGCGCAACGCCTGCGCGCCGCCACCGCGAGGCTGGCCGCCACGCCCGAGACCTTCGCCGCCGTGCGCGGCGCGGTGCGCCAGGTGGTGGTGGACGGCAACGAACTGCTGGCCGAAGCCATGCCGATCCGTCTGGCCACGGCGAGATGGCGCGGCGCGCACGCCGATCTCGAAGCGGCCTTGGAACGGTTCTGCGCCGTCGCCCGCTGCGAGCAGCCGCTCGACCATCCCGATCTTCTGGAACGCGTCGCCACGATGAGCGCGACCCTGCTAGCCCATCAACCCCGGCTTCGCGATTGGAGCCTGTGGCGAAAGGCTCGGCGCGCGGCCCTGACGCTCGAGCTCGATAGCATGGTCCAGGCGCTGGAGAACCGAACGATCCGGGCAGGCGAGATCGCCGCGCAGTTCGAGACGGCCTATGCGCGATGGTGGGCCGCAGGGCGCATCGACGGCGACGACCGCCTGCGTTTCTTCACCGCGCGCGAAGAGGAAGATCGCATCGCCGACTTCCGCGCCGTGGACGATCGCGTGGCCGACCTGACGGTTGCCTATATCCGCGCGAAGATCTCGGGCCAGATCCCGGACCGCAACACCGTCGCCAAGACATCCGGCTTTGGCGCGCTGCGCCATCAACTGGGCCTGCAAAAGCCCCGCAAGCCCGTGCGCGCCCTGATGAGCGAGATGGGATCAGACATCACTACGCTGGCGCCCTGCATGTTGATGAGCCCGCTTTCGGTGGCCCAGTATCTGCCGGCGGATGGCGCGCTGTTTGACCTGGTGATCTTCGACGAGGCCAGCCAGATCACCACCTGGGACGCCATCGGCAGCCTGGCGCGAGGCCGCCAGGTGGTGATCGCTGGCGATCCGCGTCAAATGCCGCCGACCAACTTTTTCCAGCGCGGCGCGGGCGCGCCGGCCGAAGACGAGATCGACGACAGCGTCGAGGAGGATCTGGAAAGCATCCTGGACGAATGTCTCTCGGCGGGTCTGCCCCGTCACACCCTGGAGTGGCACTATCGCTCGCGCCACGAAAGCCTCATCGCCTTCTCCAACCATCGCTACTACGAAAGCCGCCTGGTCACCTTCCCGTCGGCAGTGACCCAGGACACCATGGTCAGCCTGCGGCGGGTCAGCGGGGCCTACGCCAAGGGCAAGTCCCGCACCAACGCCTCCGAAGCCCAGGCGATGGTGGAGGAGGCCGTCCGGCGCCTGCGCGATCCGACCTTCGGCGGTCGCGGCAAATCACTGGCCATCGTAACCCTCAATTCCGAGCAGCAACGGCTGATCGAAGATCTGCTCGACAAGGAGCGCGCCAAATATCCCGCTTTGGAGCGGTTCTTCGGCGATCACTGCCTCGAGCCCGTCGTGGTCAAGAACCTGGAAACCGTCCAGGGCGATGAGCGCGACCTGATCCTCCTAGGCGTTGGCTATGGGCCCGAGACGCCGGACGCCCCCACCATGAGCATGAACTTTGGCCCGCTGAACCGCTCCGGCGGCTGGCGGCGGTTGAATGTGGCGGTAACCCGGGCGCGCGAGGAGATGATCCTCTTCGCCTCGTTCGGTCCGGAGATGGTCGACCTCAACCGGACCTCGGCCGACGCGGTGCGCGACCTCAAGCATCTCTTGGAATACGCGCAAAAAGGTCCACGGGCCTTGGCCGAGGCGATCCAGGGCTCGGTCGGAGGCTATGAATCGCCGTTCGAGGAAGCCGTAGCCCGAGGCCTGCGCGAACGGGGCTGGACGGTCATCCCCCAGATCGGCGTCTCGCGTTTCCGGATTGACCTGGGCGTGGTGCATCCCGACAAGCCCGGCGCGTATCTGGCCGGGGTGGAGTGCGACGGCGCGGCCTATCATAGCGCGGCCACCGCGCGCGATCGCGACAAGGTTCGCGCGGGAATTCTGAAGGGCCTGGGATGGGAGCTGGAACGCGTCTGGTCGACGGCCTGGTGGCACAATCGCCAACAGGCGCTCGACCTTCTCCACACCGCTTTGACCGGCTTACTGGAGGCCGACCGGACCCGCGTCACCGAAGACGCTCCGGTCGGTCTGCCAGAACCGGAGACGACGGCCGAAACGCCCTTGGCTCTATCCAGCTCAACCGAACGCGTCGCTCAATTCGCGCGCGCCGTGGCCTTCCCGGATTTGAAGGCGACTTCGCCCAGCCAAGACGGCTTCTATCGCGTGGTCGATCTGTCCGACGAACCCGACCTCGATCCGGCCGCGTTCCATGAGCCGATTTATACCTCGACGATCGAGCGACTGGCCCGCCGGGTGGTCCAAGACGAAGGACCGTTGCGGATGGACGCCGTGGTCAGCCGCATCGCGCGAGCCCACGGGTTCAAGCAATCAGGCCGCCTGATCCGAGAACGGGTGGAATTGGTCGCCAAAGCCCTGTTTCCAGCTGTCCCGGACCCAGATGGCCTGGTGTTCGTCTGGCCCGACTGGGCCACGGTGGAAACCTGGTCTCGCGCCCGCGTGCCGGCGAGCGAAGCCGATATCCGCTTCATCGACGACATCCCTCACGCCGAGCTGTCGGCCTTGGCGCGACGGGTCTCTGCCGCCGATCCCGTGGTTGAAATTGCCCGTCAGTTCGGAATTCGGCGAGTGTCGGCCGCAGCGCGAGCCCGCATCGAGGCGGCAGTTGCTTCGAGCGTGGACCCATGATCCGGTTCATCCACACCGCCGACTGGCAGCTGGGCAAGCCCTTCGGGCGCATGCCGGATGACGTGCGAACCGTCCTGCAAGAGGCCCGTCTCGACGTCATTGACGCCATCTCCAAACTCGCCGCCGACAAGGGCGCCGATGATGTCTTGGTCGCCGGCGACGTCTTCGACGCACCCGAACCTGGCGAGAGGGTTGTCCGACAAGCCCTCGCCCGGATGCAACGCGCGCAGTGTCGTTGGTGGCTCTTACCAGGCAATCACGACTACGCCCGTGCCGAGGGGCTATGGGCGAGGTTGTCTCGTGACGCTCCCGCCAATGTCAGAGTCCTGGCCGAAGCCCTACCCGTCACCCTGAGTGAGCGCGCGGTCATCTTGCCGGCGCCACTGCTCTATCGGCGCACACCCGACGATCCCACGGCTGTTTTTGAAAGTATGACCACGCCCGCCGGCGTGCACCGGATCGGCCTGGCGCATGGGCCCATCCAGTCGTTCTCCAGCACCGCGGCGATGAACCTGATCCTTGCAGATCGCGCCCAGCGTTCGGGTCTGGACTATCTGGCCTTGGGCGACTGGCACGGCTTTACCCAAATCGGCGAGCGCACGGCCTATAGCGGCACGCCGGAGGCCGACGACTTCGATCGCCCGGTAACCGGCGGAGCGGTGCTGGTGGAGATCGCCGCACCCGGTGCCGTCCCAGCGCTCTCTCATCATCCGTTGGGCCGCTTCACCTGGCGAAACGAGGCCTGGCCAATCGATGGGGTTTCAGGGCTGGAAGCCAAGCTGCGCCGCCTGCGCGCGGAAGCTGACCTATCGCGCCTCGTGCTGCGGCTGAAGGTCTCGGGCATCGTCAGCTTGGCCGATCGGGTCACGATGCGCGAACGGCTGGAGTCGGAGCTCGGCCTGGAGACCCGTTGGCTTGATCTCGACTTGCAGGATCTTTTTGCAAAGCCAACGGCAGACGACCTTGGCGATATCGATGCCCACGGCGTCCTGCGAGTCGCCGCCGAACGCTTGCTGGCTATGGCCAAGGGTTCCGGCCCCGAGGCGCAGCTGGCGGGCGCGGCGCTAGAGCGCCTGTTCGTCGAGAACCTGCGAGCCGCGCGCACCGTTGAGGCCGACGCATGAGGATCCGCAGCCTGGCCCTGGAAAACTTCCGCCGCTTTCGTGCTCCAGTGCGCATCGAGGGTTTGAGCGATGGCCTCAATCTCATCAGCGAGCCCAACGAGACCGGCAAGTCGACCATCCTTGAGGCAATGCGCGCGGCGCTGTTCGAGCGGCATGGATCTGCCGGGGCGTTCATAAAGTCGCTCCGCCCCTGGGGCGATGAGACCGCACCGACCGTCGAGCTCTGCTTCGAACTGGAAGAGTCGGCTTGGACCGTGTCCAAGCGCTTCCTGCAAAAACCCCAGGTCACGCTGACCGGCCCGGGCGGCCAGATCTTCACCAGCGACGCGGCCGAGGAGAAGCTCCAGGCCTTGCTGGGGTTCGAACGATCGAGCAATCGCGGCGCTGACGACGAGAGCCGAGGGGTCCTGGGCCTGCTGTGGGTCGAGCAGGGCAAGGCCCTGTCTCTGGACGCCCCTGGCCGCATCGCTCGGGAAACAATCCAGTCGGTTCTCGCAGGCGAAGTCGGCGCCGTCACTGGTGGCAAGCGCGCGGTCACCGTCACCGCTGCGGTCGAGACGGCGCTAGCAGACTTTCGCACCGCCAAGGCGGGCCAAGCGACAGGGAAGTTGCTTGCGGCTCAGCAGCAGTTGAGCCTGGCGCAGGCCCGACGAGCCGAGGCCAACGCGGCCATGGACCATTTCGGCGGCGTACTCGATCGTCTCGCTGCGGCGCGCGCTGAGCTCGATCGCACCGAAAGGTTCGCCGAAGACCCGCAGCAAACCGAAGAGGTCAAGGCCTGGACGCGTGACCTTGAGATCGCCCGGGCGGCTGAAGGCCGGCGCCGGGAAGCCCAAGCGCGCTTGGGCGAGGCTCAGAGCCGTCGCCAACAGGTGGAAGACCGCGCCCAGAGTCGGGAGAATCTCAAAGCCGAGTTGGCGGCGGCGACGCGCAATAGCGCTGAGGCCGAAGCGTCATTGGCGCAATTTGAGCCCCTCCTCGCCGCTGCCCTCAAGGCCGAAGACGACAGGGCGGGCGATCTGAAAGTGGCCAGAGCCGAGCTGGAGGGAGCCGAGCGCGTCGCCGCCGAAGCGGTGACAGCTGAGCGCGCGATTTCGCGAACCAGGCATCTGGCGGCCGCCTTCGCGCGCCTGGACGCCGCGGAGCATTTGTCGCTGGAGATCGGAGCGCTGAACCAAAACATCGCCCGCGCACCAGTAACCGATCCCATCCTGGAGTCTCTGCTCGCGCTGCAGGCCAAAGTCTCCCAGACGCAAACTGCGCTTGAGGCGGGGGCGCCAACCCTTGAGGTGAAGCTCGAGCCCGGCGGCGTCGGCAAGGCGCGCCTCAACGGGAAGACGGCAGTCGATGGACGTCATCTCATCGTCGAACCCGCAGTTTTGGAGATCGCCCAAACCGGCACCTTCACGCTCGTGCCGGCTTCCGCGTTGGCCGCGCAGGCGGATCATCGCCGTGCGGTCGAGGATCTCACCGAGGCCTTGGCCAGGATCGAGTTACCCAGTCTGGACGCTGCGCGCGCCGCGGCCGAGACACGTCGCGGCCTGGTCGAGCGCCTCAACACGCTTGAAATTCGGCTGGAAACCTACTGCATGGCGGACGAGGCCCTGAACTTGGCGGCGGGACTGGAGGTATTGCGGGGTGCCCTCAGCGGCGCTGAGCGCCCGCCCACCCCTGTGGGTCCCAGCGTCGACCTCCAAGCCGAGACCGAAAAGGCTGAACAGGCTGTCTTGCGAGCTAGAATGGCCGAGCGCGCGGCGGCCGAGGCGCGGGACACGGCCGGTGAAGCGCTGAAGCGTTGCGAGCTTCAAGGCCAAGCCCTGAGCGCGACGAGCCGGGGCCTGAAATCACGCCTTGAGCAGCTCTACTCGACCCTCGACGCCCTGAACGCTGCCCAGTCCGACGACGCGCTCGACATCGAGCTTCGCGACGCACGCCAGGCCGAAGCGCGCTGTTCGGCCGAGTTCGGAGACGCGCAAGCCGCGGCGCTGGCCTTCAACATCGAAGATTTGGAGCGCAAACTTGCCAACGCCGAAACCCGCCGCCGAAACCTCGAGGCCGAGCGTGTTCGCTTGGCCGGTGAGATCGGCGGTCTCAGTGAGGCGGCACGGTCGGAGGGCGAGCGGGGGCCGGCCGCTGAACTTGATGCCGCCCGAGAAGCGGAAGACGGCGCCGCGAACCACCTTGCATTGATCACCCAGCAGGCCGACGTCCTCAGCCTTTTGAAAACCGTCCTCGCTGAGGCCAGTCGGGAGGCCACGCACCAGTATCTCGGCCCGGTCACGCAGCGGGTAACACCCTATATTGACCGCCTGCTCCCTGGCGCGACTTTGGAGATGTCGGACGCTATGGCCGCTGGATCGGTCAGCCGTCTAGGCCGCCTGGAGCCCGCTGAGGATCTCAGCCGCGGGACCCAGGAGCAGTTGGCGGTATTAACGCGGATCGCCTTCGCCGACCTACTTCTCGAAAAGGGCCGTCCGGTCTCTCTCGTACTCGACGACGCGCTGGTCTATTCCGACGATGGGCGACTGGAAACCATGACCGATATCCTGAGCGAAGTGGCTGAACGCATGCAGGTGATCATCCTCACCTGCCGCAAGCGCGCCTTCATGCATTTGGAAGCGAACCGCGTATCATTGATCGAGGTCGATTTGTCAGCGCGGCGCTGAGATCGAAAAGTTTAGGCGAGCGAGGATGGAGGAGACACACCACCTCCCTCCCAGCGAAGCCTATGTTCCGAGCAACCGACTGCTGATGGAGGCCTCTTGACGGCCTTTCTTCGGCGATCGGTGATTGGAAAGTGGTTTGGATCGCTCAATCGCGAATATCAGGTTTGCGAAAAGAGGATGGACCGTGGCGAGGACTGCCGAATATTCAATCAAGGGCTATCTATACCAGTTCCTCCGCTATCTGTCGGAGATCCTGGCGGCGGGGCCGGGCACCAAGGTCACGATCGAGGGCGCGATCGAAGATATCGATGTCGCAGCGCCAGGGTTCACGACCGCGGTACAATGCAAATATCACGAGGCGGTCGATACATTCTCGCTGAGCAAGATCTACAAGCCGGTGCTGCTGATGCTCGAGCATTTTTCGCACAACAGCAGCACAACGCCAGAGATCTATTATAGGCTCTTCTGTCATTTCCCCGACCAGGGCGGCGCGCGTCGGCTCAGCAAGAACGAGCTCAACTCGGTGCTCGCCACCAAATCCGACGCGTTGCAGAAGATCATCAAACGCATCGCGCCCGGCGTCGATCATGACCTCTTCCTGACGCGTTTCACGATCGAATTTGGCCAGACCAGCGACGACTTGCAGAAGTCGGTGCTCGCAACCCTCGGAACCAAAGGTTTCTCAGCGGAGGATGTCGACGCGATCATCTTCCCAAATGCGATCCAGCGGATCGTCGATACCGCCACCCAATCCGCGCTTCCCGACCGGACGGTCGATCCCGCCACGTTCCTTGAAGCGCTGCGCGATGTCCGCCGCGTGACCTTCACCCGCTGGACCCGGGCGCTTGCGTCGCGCGCGCAGATCGCCAAGCGGCTCCGCGGAGACCTTGCCCCGTCGCTCGCTCACAATATCCGCCGCCGAACCTTCGTCATCGACCCGGCCATGATCGAGAAGTTCGACGATACGATCGTCGGTTTCATGAAGGCATTTGCCGACCGCTACTGCTGCAAATATCTCCATGAATATCCGCCGCTATTCCTGATCACGGGTGATTACGATGTGGATGCCCTGGCGACCCGGCTCCACGACGCTGGCCTCACCGCCGCGACTGGGATGGTTGGAAACGCGTTTCGTGCCAACGCTCTGTTCAAGAAGCCGATGCGCCGCAAAACGCCGCTCGCGATCGAGTTTCGTCTTGGCCTTGCGCGCCGGTCAGTCGTCACCGAAGAGCCGCCCGAACGACCCGACGAGCTGTTCCTTGTGAACGTCGCCGACGATGCGTGGGCGAAAAAAGACGTCACCGTCCACCGCTTCGAGATCGAACGCCTGTCCGATCTCGAATACGTGCTCAAGCTGAGGAATGTATATGATTGATCTTGGTGATCCGATCGGCTGCGTCACTGATAGCTCGCCTTCGCTGGTGCGGATCGAAGTCAGCAACGCCGAGGCTTTCGACAGGCACAAGGCGAAGCTCGGCGTTGGGCAATATCTGCTTATCGCGTCGGGCAACGATCTCTATCTGCTTGCGACCATCACGGCGGTCCGTGCCTCACACATCGATCGCGCGAGACCCGACAGCGGTGACGCTGGCACCGGCGAGGCGGACTCGGTCTCATTCCGCTTCCAAATCGACACCCAGCCGATCGGCACGCTCTCAGAGGACACCGACTTCACGCGCGGCACGCCCGCGCTCCCAGTGCCCACTGAATACGCCTATGTCACCCCACCCGAGGTGCTAAGCGCTATCTTCTCGAAGCAGATCAAGTCGCCCTTCTTGCTCGGGACGTTGAGCGTCGCGCCCGACGTCAAGTTCGAGGTCGATGGCGACCGCTTTTTCAGCAAGCATGTCGCGGTAGTGGGCTCAACCGGTTCGGGCAAGTCCTGCGCGGTCGCCAAGATCCTGCAGACCGTGGTTGGCATCGAGGTTAAGACTAATGCCAACAAGGCCACGCAGAAGAACGCGCACATCGTGATTTTCGATATTCACGCCGAATATGCGGCGGCCTTTCGGCTGGCCGAGACCGAAAATTTCACGCTCAACCTGCTCGACGTCGATACGTTGAAACTACCCTATTGGCTGATGAACGCCCAAGAACTCGAGGAAATGTTCATCGAGAGCCACGAGATCAATTCGCACAACCAGGTCTCGCAGTTCCGCCATGCTGTCGTGCGCAACAAGTGCCGACACAATACGGGCCTCGACAACATCTCATTCGACACGCCGGTCTATTTCTCGATCGACGAAGTGGTGACCTATCTTGAGAATATGAATGTCGAAGTGATCGGAAAGCTCAGCGGCGAGGGGAAGCCCAAGCTCGCCGACGAGACCTTGGTCGCGGATCGGGACAGCTGCTATTTCGACAAGCTGCAATCGTTCGTGGTTGCGTCGACCGCCGCCGCGACCAAGGCGAGTAATGGGCCCTTTCACGGCGAGTTCGATCGGCTGATTCTTCGCCTGCGCACCCGGCTCGCTGATCCGCGCCTGCGATTCCTCTTTTATCCGGTGAAAGACGGCGGGATACCGCTCGAGACCGGTGACTTCGCCGATGTCGTCCGGCAGTTCATCGGGTATCTCACCAGATCCAATGTCTCGATCGTCGACCTGAGTGGCATTCCGTTCGAGGTGCTGAGCATCGTCATCAGCCTGATCTCGCGGATGATCTTCGACTTCGGCTTCCATTATTCGAAAACTCGCCACGTTGGCGGCAATGTCAGCGACGTGCCTATCATGGTGGTGTGCGAGGAAGCACACAATTACGTGCCCCGGTCTGGTGGCGCGCAATATGATGCCTCGCGCAAGTCGATCGAACGGATCGCCAAGGAAGGGCGCAAATATGGCGTGACGTTGATGGTCGTGAGCCAGCGCCCGTCCGAGGTCTCTGAGACCATCTTCTCGCAATGCTCGAATTTCATCTCCCTCAGGCTCACCAACGCGGTCGACCAGAGTTACATCAAGTCGCTGCTTCCCGATCTGTCCGCCGGGATTGGCGACCTGCTTCCCAACCTCGGTCAGGGCGAATTCCTCACCGTGGGCGACGCGCCGCTGATGCCGACCGTTGGCCGTTTCGCGCTCCCAGTGCCGGAGCCGCATTCGCGCAGCGTCAATTATCTCCAAGAATGGAAAGCCGACTGGCGCGAGGTCAATTTCGATGACGTGATTGAGCGCTGGCGCGGCAAGGTAGTCGCCGCAACCGCTTGAGACCCAAGGCGAGTAGCCCGTTCCGTTACCCGCCTCTGATCAGCCGGGGTCCGGTCCGGTTACCGGCCCGAACTTAGCGGCTTCCGATAAGTGGCCCTTTCGAAGCGCGCTATGAGTCAGGTCTACCCGTTTCCAGGACCGACCTCGCCAGCGCGTCGCCCGCTGCCAGGAAGCCGACCTTCCCAACTTCTCCGATGAGTCAAAACAGGACTTGGCTTGCTGCCTGGTACGCATCCGGTGAGAACCGCGGTGGCCTAGGTCCGATTAGCGGACGTCATCAAGTTCCGGGCGGGGTGGGAAGCGGTCATCCGGGCTTAAAGAGCCATGTTGGCTAGGTCAGCCGCCATAGTCGAAGTTGGACGGCTTCTTAAGCTTGCCACCGAAGGCGTAGCTTAGCCCCAGCGTGAATCGGCGCGAATTGCTGTCGTACTCCACGCTCTGCCTCAAGCCAGGCTGCGTAACGTATTCGCGTGCCTGGCTGCTGTTGAGCACATCGCGCGCGGTGGCGACCAGCGACAGGCGCTCGTCGATCTTGTGGCGAAAGCCCAGGTTCAGCGTGCTGTAGGCCGGGGCATAGCCTTGCGGCGTCAGGCGCTTTGCGTGGAGCTGGGCATTCAGCTGGAAGAGATCGGCGGGGGTGATCTGGCAGTTCAGCGAACCCTTGCCGCCTACCAACAGCGCCGAACGGGTCTTCGCGCCGGTCAAGCCCTCGGCTTCGATCTCGGAATAGGTCGCCGTCGTGCTGGCTGTATAAGTCAGCTTCGAGGTCAGTCGTCCCCCCGCCGACAGCTCCAGACCGACGTTCCGCTTAAGGCCCAGGTTCTGCCTGGTCGACAGCAAGGTCCCGCCTTCCAACGGCGTGACAATGTCGGTGACCGTGTCGCGGATGTCCCGGTAGAACACTGTCGCCAGGCGATAGGCCGGGCCGTCGCGATACTCGTATGAAGTCTCGATGCCACGGGTTTCCTCCGGTTTCAGGGCCGGGTTGCCGGCCGTGACCGTCAGCGCGCCGGCGGTGTTGGGGAAAGGGTTCAGATCATCGGGATCGGGCCGCTCGATGCGTTGCGTGTAAGACCCCTTCAGCTGGCGGTGATCGTCGAGGGCGTAGCTGAGGTGCAGTGACGGAAAGGCGCGAGTGTCGGTGTCGCGATGCGTTCCGCCCAAAGTCAGCTGCTCGGTCTTGATGCGCGCGCTCTCGACGCGCAGTCCCATCAGCGCGGTCAGCTTGCCGAACGGCCGCTCCAGCGTCGCATAGGCCGCCGAGACCACCTGGCCGTAGTGGAAACGGTTCGTCAGGCTGGGGTCCGGTCGGGCCGTCGCCGCGTCGCCTCCGCGCGCGCCGCTGTTCTCATAGAGATAGCCGTCGTCCTCGACCTGGACGCCAGCCGTCAACTTGGTGTCCTTCGGCAAGGGTTTGCGGTAGTCGGCGGAAAGCCGTGTCAGGGTCTGGTGCTGGTCGAAGTCTCTGGCCTGATATGCGCCCGATGCCGGTGCGCCGCCTAGGTAGGCGTAGGGCTGACGGTCCTTGTTGATTGTCGCGCTGTGATCAAGGTCCAGCGTCAGGTCGTGATCCTCGCCGGCGAACTTGCGCACCAGCTGAGTCTCGACCTCGTCGTCATAGACCCGATAGGTCTTGCGGCCGACGCGGGTGGACGAGGTCTCGCGCCCCGGGGAGCGGATATCGAAGGCGTCTGCCTCATGGGTGACCCAGTCGAGCCGAAGGTGGTGGGCGTCGGCGGAAAGCTGGGTGCGCTCGCCGGCCTCGTATTCGGCCGACAGATGGAGGTTGCCGAAATAGGCGGATGTACGCCCCTGGTAGACGCCGTCGCTCTCGACATCGCCAGACAGTTCGCGGTGCTCGCGAGTCCTTTTCTTGAGAATGTTTCGCCGGACGGAAAGGTCACCGTTCAGCGACAGCTTGCCGGAATTGTAGCCCAGGTTCCCAGCGCCGTTCGCCAGACCCTGGTCGCCGACATTGGCCTGCAGCGCGCCGGTGATCCCCGCGCCCTTGGCCTTCTTGCTGATCAGGTTGATGACCCCGCCCGAGCCGTTGGCGTCGAAGGCGGCCGATGGGTTGGTGATGATCTCCACCCGCGCGTACCGGTCGGCGGGCAGCTGTTGCAGGGCGGCGGCGCGACCCGCGCCCTTGAACAGGCCCGAGGGCTTGCCATCGACCAGGATGGTGACGTTGGGGTCGCCGCGCAGCGAGAGCTTCCCCTCAGGATCGACCTCGACCGACGGCAGATTGCCCAGCGCATCGCCAATCGAACCCGCCTTGGCCTGCAGGTCGTCGGAAAGGCTGTAGCTCCGACGATCGATCCGGGTCTGCACACCCGCTTGCGAGGGCGCGGAGATGACGACTCCGTCGATCTTGTTGGCCGGCGCAGGCGGCGTGGGGACTTGGGCTAGAACGGGCTGGGCGGCAAAAACAACGGCGAGGCCCGACTGGCCAAGCAAAACTCTCATCGCCGCGTCTCACCCGGAAGGCTGCAAAATTCAAGCAACCTAGAGGTGGCGCCCGAGACGCTGTCAAGCTTGAGTGGCGGTGGGTTGCGACATTTTCCGCGAAGGTTTCGGACGCGCCGTCGCACGGTCCCAAAACACACCCGCTCTGCACGAAACCAGCTTGGTTCGGATGTCCGACAAGGGTCGGCACACGAAGTAAGGTCCCCGCCGATATCCGGACGTTCCCTGCGGAGTGTCAGGCCGCCTGGGCGGGCGCGGCTGCGGCGCGCCAGTTCCACGGCAGGAGCTCGTTGATCTGCTGAGCGGGATGCCCGGCGATGCGAGCCAGGACGTCGGCGAGCCAAGCCTGCGGATCGACGTCATTCATCTTGGCCGTGACGATCAGGCTGTAGAGGATCGCCGCGCGCTGGCCGCCACGATCCGAGCCGCAGAACAGCCAAGACTTGCGGCCCAGGGCGATGCCGCGCAGAGCGCGCTCAGCGGCGTTGTTGCTGAGGCAAATGCGGCCGTCGTCGAGGAAGCGGATGAACAAGGGCCAGCGGCGCAGCATGTAATGGATGGCCTTGGCCAGGTCGTGGGCGCGGGTGAGCTTGCCGCGCGTTTCGTGCAGCCAAGCCTCCAATTCGGCGACCAAGGGCTTGCTGCGCGCTTGCCGGACCTCCTTTCGCTCCGCAGGCGAAAGCCCCAAGATCTCGCGCTCGATGGCGAGGCCAGGGCCTCCAGGCGCGCCTTCGAGAGCTTCGTCATCGGCTTATCCCCGCTCGCTCACGATCGGAGCCAAAGGAAGCGCTCCGGTCGGGTTCGGCGGCCGATTAGTCGGCTAGGCGCGGCTTGGCGTGTGAAGACTTGATGTCCGAACGACTACATTTTCACATCAGTGACGGATGCCGTTGTTCTGAAACCAGATTTCAGATGACCAAGAGCATCACTCGCAAGATTGAGATATCTCAATGTTCGTGGCGATTGACTCGATGCCAGGGAGACCGCAAAATTATCGGTCCGGTCTAGAGAATTAAGCCTGATCGACTTCCGATTGCTCGGAAACGCGGCTTGCTACGCCCCCACGAAATCTTGGGGATTTGTATAGATTCGGTCACCGGCCGCCAAGCTGGCGGACCGCATGCTTTGCGCGCGCGGATTCGCCCGTGCGTGGAGACCCTGATGCCCATACCCTATGCTCGTCGCCAGATGTCGACCTCAGCGACGTCGTGAGCGACGGGCTCGACCTCATCGCGGGCGTCATCCGGCGCCACATCGCTTGGGCGCCGGTCTTCGCCTTCGTCATCGCGTTCCTGGAAAGTTTGCCGTTCGTAGGGCTGTTCGTCCCCGGCACCTCTCTGCTGCTAGGCCTGGGCGCGGCTGCGGCGATGCACGGCGCCCCACTGTGGGAGATCCTGGCCGCCGCCGCCCTCGGCGCGACGCTGGGAGCGTGGATCTCCTACGAGACCGGGCGTGCCCAATGCGGCCGCCTCAACCAAAACGCCTTCCTGCTGGCTCGACCCAAAATCCTGGCGGCGGGTCAAGCGCTCTTTCAACGCCACGGGGCCGCTAGCGTCGCCATAGGACGTTTCTTACCCGTCCTGCGCCCCATGGTTCCGATGATCGCGGGCGCGTTCGGGCTGCAAGCTAGGCGTTTCCACCTCGTCAACATCGCCTCGGTCCTGCTGTGGTCGCCGGCCTTCATCTTGCCTGGCGCGGCGGCCGGCCTGACCGCCCGTTCGGTCGGCGGCGGCGCGGCGATCATCCTTATCCTGGCGATGGTGGCCCTGGTCGCCGCGATCTTCCTTTTGCGTCGCCTGACGCGGCTCGTCGATCGCCTGGCCGCTCATGCTGGCGCGCTGGCCTCCCGCGCGCTCGCCCGCGCCCCTGGCGCGCCGGTTTGGCGAGCGAGGCTGGCGCGCCTGGTCCTCGGGCCGGAGCATGCTTTGGCCCGCTGGCGCTCGGCTGGGGTTTGCGCCTGCATCCTGCTGATCGTTTACGTTTTGAACTTGGGCGCTGACGTTGTCAGCCAGCGCCCGATCGTCCGGGCTGACGTCGCCATCGCCAATCTGCTCTACGGCCTGCGCACCCCATGGCTGGACGCCCTGATGATGATGGCCTCGGCGCTAGGCGACGGCGGCCAGCGCACCGCCGCGACGGTCTTGGCGACGCTCTACCTCCTCTACCAACGCCGCTGGCGCTGGGCGCTCGCGCTGGCGCTGGTCATGACCGGCGCGGCCCTCGCCACGCCCGCCTTCAAGACCGTTTTCCATGTGGCGCGCCCCTCGACGCTCTATTCAGGCGCGGAAGCCTATAGCTTTCCGAGCGGCCATGCCACTTCGGCCGCCGCCTTCTATCTGAGCCTGGCGTGGATGGCGTCCCGCGCCTTCGAACGACGCTGGCGCCCACTCATCTGGCTGCCGGCGCTCGCCGCGATCCTACTGACGGCCGTCTCAAGGGTCTATCTCGGCGCTCATTGGCCCTCGGACGTGATCGCCGGCATGGCGCTCGGTGGCGCGCTGGCGAGCCTGGCCATTGCCTTCGCGGCCAGCGACGCCAAGCCCTCGGCGGACATGCCGCCTTGGCAGGATGGCGTGGCGTTCGTAACCGCGCTGTCCCTGGTCGCCGGCTCTCTTGGACCTCGAGCTTACAACAAGGCCGAGGCTCTCTACGCCCCCTATCTACAATTGGGGCCGGCGCCGCGAGGCGCAGCCAATCTGACCGGCGCGGCGATCCCCGCCCGCCGCATCGACCTTCTAGGCCAGCCCGAAGAGCCTTTCGTGGCGCTTTGGCGGGCCCAGCCCGGCGCGCTGGAGGCGCGACTTCGAGCGAGGGGGTGGCGCACCGCTCCCCGCTGGTCCTGGCGGGGCGGCCTGGCCGCCCTCGACGGCCGCGCCGATCTGCATCGCCTGCCACCGCCCAACGTCTTGCACGAAGGCCGTCCGGCCATGCTGACGCTCGTCGCCCCAGGCGCGTCGGCGGATGACCGACGCATCCTGCGGCTCTGGCCGTCAGGCCGTCGTTCGGACGTCTATGTCGGCTCGCTCACACGCGAAACCGCCGTCCGTCCGCTACGCATCGTCACCCTGCTACGCGAAGATGACGCCACCGCCCTCGACGATCCGCTGCTCTCGAGCATCGCCCCATTCGAGGTCGCCAAACCCCGATAGATGCTCTTAGGAGAACGTCGCGTTTTCGCCGAGGGGCCGGCGCGGGCCTCACGGCGCGCGGAGGGATCGTTCGTCGCGATTGCTTGGAACCTGTCTGAAGTCGCCCAAGCCGGATGGTCATCACGCTTGAAGACCTCAAACCAGGTCAGAAGGTGCGTGCGACCTTTGTTGATCAGCAGCGTGGATCGCCCTTTTGAACGGCGAATGAGATCCGCTAGCCCGGCGCGCGCTTGGGCTCAGCGCGCGCCGGGTCGCAGCCAGGAGGGAGGAACTGGCTGCGCGGTCAGGCGGGAGCGCCCGACACCGGAGGCCGGCCAAAGCGCCAGATCAGGCTGGGCAGGACGACGAGGCTGGCGATGGTCGAGGTGATCAGACCGCCCAGGATGACAATAGCCATCGGTCCCTGAATCTCGCGGCCTGCCTGCCCGGTCTGGATCGCCAACGGCAGGACGCCGAGGGCGGTGACCAGAGCGGTCATCAGGATCGGCGTCACCCGCTCGCGCGTCGCCCGGGCGATGGCGCCCAGCGACCAGGCCTCGCCCTCGACGAGCACCAGATGGTCCAGGTGCGACACCAGCAGGATGGCGTTACGCGCCGCCACCCCGAACAAGGTCACGAAGCCGACCAGCGAGCCTAGGGACAGGCTAGCGCCTGTCAGAGCTACGGCGACGACCCCGCCGACCAGGGCGAACGGCGCCGAGGCCAGGATCAGGCCAACAGACCGGCCGCTGCGGAAAGTGATCAGCAGCACCGCCACCACGCCGATCACGGCGATGGCGACATTAAACAATAGCTGGCGCTGGGCGTTGGCCGCGCCCTCGGCCGTCCCGGCATAGTCGAGGTAGACGCCGGGCGGCAGCTTCACCGATTTGGCGATGGCGTCCTGCACGGCCTTGGTCACCTTGGCGGCGTCCTTGGGCGCGGGATTGGCCGTCACCACCTGGCGCGGTCGCCCGCCCTCGTGGGCGATGCTGGTGCGGCCGTCGGTCAGCCAGACCTTGGCGATGTCCTTCAGCGCCACGACCTGGCCGCCTTGGGCGCGGATCAGCAGCTCGCCCACGGCCTCGGGGTCCTGGCGAACCTCCGGCGGCGTCGTCACGGCGATGTCGAGCGCGCGGCTCTCTTGGTACACCTGGGCCGCCACCGCGCCCTGATAGGCCGTCTGAATGGCGTCCAGAACCTCGGCCGGGGCGAGGCCATAGCGAGCCAGGCTCGGCAGGTTGAGATCGACGCGGACCACGGGCGTGCTGGGCGGAATCTGGATCTTCACATCGGTCGCGCCAGGGACCTTCTCCATCACCGCGGCGATGTCGGCGGCGGTCTTGTCCAGCGTGTCGAGATCGGCGCCGTAGACGCCGACGGCCAGGGACGCGGTCTCGCCCGACAGGGACTCGCCGATGCGATCGCCTAAGAAGGTCAGCACCTCGGTCTCCAGGCCCGGATAGCTGTCGAGGACCTTGTGGATATCCTCCTGAACACGGTCCTGATCCTTGCCGGAAAGCTTGGGTTTCAGTTCGACGTGGAATTCGCTGCGCTCGGTCCCGAAGGCGTCCTCGCCGCCCGAGGCGCGGCCGATCTGCTGCTCGACACTCTGGACGCCGTCGACGGCCAGGAGGTCACGGGTGATCCCCTCCCCGTACTTGCGCATGACGCCCAGGGAGGTTCCCGGCGGACCGGCGACGCCGAGCACGAAGTGGCCTTCGCGGAAATTGGGCAGCAGCTCGGAATTGAACAGCATGAAGCCGGCGCCGGTGACCGCCGCGGCGGCGATGACCCCGATGACGGCCAGGCCCGGCCGGCCGCTGGCGCGGACCAGGACGCCCTCGTGCCAGACCTTGGCCCGCTCGAGCGCCTTCGGCTCCTCAGGAACATGGGCGTTACCCAGCAACAGCAGGGCCAGCGGCGGGGTGACGACCACGGCCACGGCCAGGGACGCGGCCGTCGCCAGGATGAAGGCCGCCGCGAGGGGCGAGAAGAACGCACCCTGCAGACCGCCCAACATCAGCACCGGCGCCAGCACCAAGGCCACCACGACCGTGGCGTAGATGACTGGCGCGCGCACCTCGAGCGAGGCGCCGAGCACGACCTCCACGGCTGGCGCTTCGCCGCGCCCGCGCAGGCGGCGGACGATGTTCTCGACATCGATGACGGCGTCGTCGACCACCACGCCCAGCGCCACGGCCAGGCCGCCCAGGGTCATGGTGTTGATGGTCCAGCCCAGGGCGTCCAGCACGATCACCGCCGTCAGCAGCGACAGCGGTATCGAGATGAACGAGACCAGCACCGCGCGCAGATTGCGCATGAACAGTAGGAGGACCAGCGCGATCAGCACCGCGCCGATCACCAGATCCTCGGTGATGCCGCCGAGCGCGGCGGAGATGAAGTTGGCCGGCCGGTGCAGGTCGGCGAACACCTTGACGCCTTGGCTGTCGAGGGCCGGCTTCAGCTCTTCCATCGCCGCCTCGACGGCGTGGGTGGCGTCGAGGGTATTGGCCCCGTACTGGCTGGACAGGCTGATCAGCACGCCAGGCTTGCCCATGATCACCGCCTCGCCGACGTCCGGCGCTGGGGCGTCGACCACGTCGGCGACGTCGCTGACACGGACCGGCGCGCCAGCGGCGGAACTCGGGATCGGAGCGGCGCCGATGTCGGCGGGAGTCAGGGCCTGGCCGCGCGCGTCGATAAGGATTCGCTGCTCAGGCGTGTCGATGAAGCCGCCGCCGCTGACGCCGGTCGCCGCCTTGACGGCCGTGACAAGGTCCGACAGCGACAGGTCGCGGGCCGCCAGGTCGTCGGGTCGGGCGCGGACTTCGAAGCGGCGGGCCTCGCCGCCATAGACCGTGGCGCGAGCCACGCCGGCGGCCGCCAGCAGGCGCGGCCGGATCGTCCACTGGACCAGATCGCGAAGTTCCATCGGCGACAAGCGCTCGGAGGTGAAGCCGATCTTCAAGAGGTCCATGGTCGAGGAGGTCAGTGGCGCGACCTTGGGCGCGGCCACGCCCGCCGGCAGGCTGCCGGCGACTTCGCCCAGCGCCTCGGCCACCACCTGGCGGGCCCGGTAAGGATCGGAGCCTTCCTTGAAGACGACACTGACCGAAGACAGGCCCTGCTGGGACTCCGAGCGCACGGTCTCGACGCCCGAGGCGCCGTTGACGGCCTGCTCGACGGGCCGAGTGACCAACTGCTCGACCTGCTGTGCGGTCAAACCGGGCGCCTCGGTCGAGATCTCGGCCTGGGCGGGGACGAACTCGGGGAAGACGTCAAACTTGGCGTGGGTGAGAACCACGCCGCCATAGATCAGCAGCAGGGCCGCGCCGAGCGCGACCAGACGCGGCCTTTCCAGGCACCAACGGACGATGGCGCTGAGCATCGGATCAGTCCTTTGCCTTGGGGGCGTTCTCGGCTGCGAAGATCGCGGCCGCGCCGGACACTGCCACCGGCTCGCCCGCCTTCGCGCCACCGGCGGCGAACAGGCCTTCGGCCTGTGGGACGACGCCGCTCAGGACCCGGCGTTCGAAGTGGGTGGAGTCCTGGCGGACATAGACGAAGACCTTGCCCTGGGCGCGCATCACCGCCGAGCGCGGGGCGAGGACGCCCGTGGTTCCCACCGGTCCGCTCAGCACCGCCGGCGCTGTGAGGCCTGCCGCCAGCCGGCTGGCGGCCGGGCCGCGCACGACTCCGATCAGGCCGCCCGATTGCAGGCGGGTGTCGGCCGTCCGCGCCGAACCGAGTAGGATCACGGCGAGATGCTCACCACCGCTGAGCTCCAGTTGGACGCTCCGGGCCCCTGCCGCACCGGCCGGCGCGTCGATCCGCACCAGGGCCGCGCGACCAGCCGCCAGATCGGCCAGCAACCGCGCCCTGGCGCCGTCGGCCATGAAGGCTGAGCCCCATTCCAGCCCAACCCGACGGCGCAGCAAGGTCAGCTTGGCGGCGTCGGCGTTCGCCTGGGCCTGGGCGGCCTGGGCGGTCTTGACGGAGATGGTGGCGTCGGCAGCCGCCAGGGCCTTGGTCCGCATCGCTTCAGCCGCCGAGGCTCGCACGGCCGCCTGAGCGGCGAGCAGGTCGCTATCGAGGGTCGCGAGCGGCACCGGGTCGAGCACGCGGGCAAAGCCGTTGATCGTCCCGGCGTAGCGCGCCGCCGCCAGCGGAGCGACCGCCACGCCCAGTCGCTTCTGAGTCGCCGCGTCCAGCTCGACACCCGCGAAGGCCTGGCCGGCAAGGGCGGTCGCCATCAGGGCCACCAAGACACTGGTTTTCGCGCCAAGCTTCATTGTCCGTCTCCTAGGGTGCGGGACGTGGTTTCGAGCAGGATGAGTTCGGCCGGGTCGAAGGGCGCGCGCAGGGCGTCCTCCAGATCGATCTCGGCCAAGGCCTGGGCCTTGCGGGCGTCGAGCAGGGTAAGCCGCGTCTCCAGCGCCAGGGCGCGCGCACCCAGGTCGTCGACGCGGTCGGCGGCGCCGGCCGCAAGGCTGCGCGCGGTCGTCGCCGCCAAGGCGTCGGCATTGGGGATGTCACGCGACTGGACTTGGTTCGCGGCGACGCGGGCCGCCGTCGTGGCCGCCTCGGCGGCGTCGACGGCCGTGAGCGCCGCGGCTTGGACGGCTTCCAGCGATCGGCCAGCTTCGGCCCGCTTGGCCTCGGCCTGAGCGATGGCCGCACGGTTCAAGTCCTGTGGCGGTAAGGTCAGGGCCAGGTTGAACGGCAGCTTGGCCACGCCGTGGTCATAGGTGTAGCCGGGTCCGATCCGGACCTCGGGATACTGCTTGGCGATCTCCAGCCGCAGCGCGCCTTCAGCCAGATCGTAGTCGACCACCGCGCGCAAGACGTCGCGCCGGGTCAAGGCGGCGGCCCGCGCGGCGGCCGGAACGTCGAGCGTGTTCGGCATGGTGGTGGCCGGCGCCAGACGCAGGTCGCGCACCGCCAAGACCGGAACGCCCAGCGCTCCGGCCATGGCCGCATCGGCGGCGGCGCGTCGGCTCTGGGCGTCGCTCACCCGGCGGCGGGCCGTCTCCAGCTCGCCACGAGCGGTCAGAGCCAGGCTGCGGTCGTCCTCGCCGGCGGCGACACGGCGGTCCAGGCGATCGGCGCGGGTCTGGCGCACGACCTCGACCTCGCGAGCCTGGGCGACCTCCGCGTCGGCGAAGGCCCGTTCGGTCCGCGCCTTTGCCAGGGCCGTGCGAATGGTCCAGACCGCCTCGCCGTAGTCGTAGAGCGCCTGCAACGCGGCCAGATCGGCGGCGTCGATCCGCGTCTGGCGGCGGCCGCCGATGTCCAGTGGGATGTCAGACGTCGCGCCGTAAAGCCACTGCTTGGGCTCGGACTTTGCGTATTCGGCCGTCAGGGTCAGGCTCGCCGGAGGCGGCACGTGCGAGACCTTGGCCGCCGCCCGCGCCGTCCGGTATTTCGCCGCCGCCTCGGCGACAGCGGGGTTGTTGCGAAGCGCCTCGGCCAGCAGCTCCGCGCCGGTCCAGTCGTGGCCGTCGGCTGGTGCGGACAATTGCGTCGCCGCGCGACGGTCTGGATAGGCGTCCAGCCTCACCGGCGCGGGCGCATAGGCCACACAGGCCGACAAGGTTAGGGCCGCGCCGGCCAGGGCCAAGACCGGCGTCCACTGCCCGGCGGATCTGCAATGCGGAGGGGTGCTCATCCGGATCTCCTCGATCCCTCCGGCTTAGACTGCGGCCCTTGTCGGTCGCATGGCCGGTAGATTGCGAATTCCCAATCTTGCCGCGACAGGTCACCGCAGGAACACGACCTCGGCCCGCAGCCCCGGCTCGGCGTCGCTCAGCCGGACGCTTGCCTCGTGCAGCTTGGCGACGGCGGCGACCAAGGCCAGGCCCAGGCCGCTGCCCGGCGCGGAGCGGCTGCGCTCCAGCCGGTAGAAGCGGTCGAACAGCCGCGCGTGCTCGCCGGTCGGGACGCCGGGGCCGTTGTCGGCGACCCACAGGACCGGCGCCCGGTCGACCAGGTCGATGCCGACTCGCACCTGAGCGCCCTCGCCTGTATGGCGCAGTGCGTTCTCGACCAGATTGACCAACATCTGGGTCAGCAGCTCAGTGTCGCCCTCAATGACGAGGTCTTCGCCGGCCTCCAGCCGCAGGGATCGCCCCCCCTCCTCGGCCGAGGGCGCGAAGGCGTCGACGACGGTGGCGGCCAGATCGCGCAGCCGCACCTGCCGAAACGCCGCGCGCCGCGCGCCGCCCTCGATCTGCGCGATGCGCAGCAGGGCCGCGAAGGTCTCCAGGATGGAGTCGAGATCGCTCAGGGCCCCGTCTATGGCCTCGGCTTGCTCGGCCGGCGCGCTCTGGGCCGCCTCCAGCCGCTGGCGCAGGCGTGTCAGGGGGGTCCGCAGGTCGTGGGCCACGTCGTTGGAAACCTGGCGCAAGCTCTCCATCAGGGCGCCAATGCGGTCGAGCATGCGGTTAAAGGTATGGGCCAGGCGATCGATGTCGTCGCTGGATCCTCGCGCCGGCACCCGCCGGGTGAGATCCCCGTCAATGATCGCCTCGGCCGTGCCCGAGATCGCCGAGAGCCGCCGATGGACGTCGCGGCTGAAGGCCAGCCCGCCCACGACGCCCAGGATCACCACCCCGATCAGGGCGCCGGCAAACCCCTGCAGCACGACGGTGTCCAGCGCCTCGATGCGCTCTTCGTCGTCGCCGACGATCAGGTGATAGCCGCCGGGCAGCGGCGTGGTGAGCACACGGACCGGCTCGACCTCGCCATCGCGCTGAGGGGCAGCCAGGGTCGCCCAGCCCGGCTTGGCCGCCGAGCTTGGAAAGCGCCCGGCCAGCGGTCGGCCGTCAGGTCCGATCAGGCCATAGTCCAGCGCGCCAGGCGTACGGTCGCGCTCGCGCACCGCCTGGACGACGCCGTCCAGGCCCTCGGTGGCGAACTCCTGGGTCAGGGCGGCGGCTTCCGCGCGGATGCGGGCGTCGAACTGCTCCGACAGGGCCGCACGGGTGCTGTAGAGGGTCAGCGCGCCCAGCAGCACCACCGAGAGCGCGAACCCCAGGGTGTAGAGAACGGCCAGGCGCAGGCTGGTTGAGCGCAGCACCTAGTCGGGCTCGCGCAGACAATAGCCGGCGCCGCGCACCGTGTGGATCAGTTCCTGCGGCTGGCCCCGATCGACCTTGCCGCGCAGCCGGCTCATGTGGGTCTCGACGATGTTGGTCTTGGGGTCGAAGTGGAACTCCCAGATGCTCTCCAGCAGCATGGTGCGGGTGACGACCCGGCCTGCATTGCGCATCAGATATTCCAGGAGCTGGAACTCGCGCGGCTGCAGGTCGATGCGCTGCCCGCCCCGGGTGACCGATCGCTTCAGCAGGTCCAGACGCAGGTCGGCCACCTGCAGGGCCGAGACCATCTCCTGAGGCGGCGGCCGACGCGCCAAGGCGTTCACCCGGGCCAGGAACTCGGCGAAAGCGAACGGCTTGACCAGATAGTCGTCGCCGCCCGCTTCCAGCCCCTCGACGCGGTCGTCGATGCCGCCCAGCGCGGTCAGCAGCAGGACGGGCGTCTTGACGCCCGCCGAGCGGATGGTGCGCAGGATGGCCAGGCCGTCGAGCTGGGGCAGCATGCGATCGAGCACGATGACGTCATAGGGTTCGCCGGCGGCCAGCATCAGGCCCTCGCGACCCGTGGCCGCGTGGTCCATGGTGTGCCCGGCTTCCGACAAGGCGCGCCGCAGATAGGCCGCCGCTTCCTTGTCGTCCTCGACCAGCAATATCTTCATGCCGTCATCGTGCTCCCGGAGGACCGCTTAGTCCTTGTCGTTGTCGAGGCCGTTCTCGAGGATCTTGCCGTCGGCGGCGTCGATACCGACTTCGTACTTCTTGCCGTCGGTTCCGACGAGGTCGAACGTGTAGCGCAGGCCGCTGCCGCCCTTTTCCTTTTCCAGCTCGCGATCCTTGATCGTGCCCGGACGCGCCTTCAGGGCGATGGCCTCGGCCTGCTGCATCGAAACCTTGGCCGACTTGGCCAGCTCGTGACCGGTGAAGGTCTTGGCCGTTTCAGCCAGGACCGGCGTGGCGGCGGCGATCAGGGCCGCGACGATGATCAGCTTCTTCATGGGCGACTTCCTTTTCAAGAGGACCCTTCAAGGATCCGACTGACCCCCACGATGCGCCGGCCCGCATTCGTCCACGATGGCCACGACATTACCGATTCCCAATCGCGCGGTGTCGAGGTTGGGAATTATCAATCTCGTCGTCATGGGCCGGGAAGACGCCGCCGACGATACCCGCTGCAGTTTGGCTGGGCGGGACATTTCAATGCGCAAGACTCTGATGGCGGCCCTGGCGGCCAGCGGCGCCCCCGGCGCGATCGCCCTGGCCCAGCAGACAGTTCCTGCGCCCACGGCGGTCGAGGGCGTGGTGATCACCGCCCAGAAGCCGGCGCAAGCAACCTCCATCGACCGGCGGACCTATTCGGTCGCCCATGACCTGCAGGCCAGCGCCGGCTCGGTCGGCGACGTGTTGCGCAACCTGCCCTCCGTCGAGGTCGACGTGCTGGGCAACCTCTCCCTGCGCGGCGACAGCAACGTTCAGGTGCTGATCGACGGCAAGCCCTCGACCATGATGTCGGCGGCCAATCGCGGGGCCATCCTGCAGCAGATGCCAGCCGACAGCATCGAGTCGATCGAGGTGATCACCAACCCCTCGGCCCAGTTCAAGCCGGACGGCGCGTCGGGCATCATCAACATCGTCACCAAGAAAAATCGCCGTCCTGGGCGCTCTGGTACGGCGCAGGCGAGCCTGGGCACGGAAGGTCGCTACAATCTCGGCGCCACCGCCGCCTACAAGTCTGGGGCCCTCAACCTCTTCGGCTCGGCCTCACTGCGCCACGAGACCCGCAAGCGCACCACCACTGACCACCGCGTGCGCCGCGACGCCGTCGCCGGCGGCGCGGCCGCCAGCGACCAGACGGTGGTCAGCGACCAGCAGCGCGATTCCAAGATCGTCTCGGCCGGCTTCGACTACGATCTCGACGCCAAGAGCCGGATCAGCGGCTCGGCAAGCTACAACCGGCGCGCTGAAACCCTGACGATCGGCGAACGCAATCGGGCGGCGGATCCCGGCGGGACGGTGCTGAAGGACTACGACCGGCAGGGCCAGGGACGCGGCCACGAGACCAGCACCCAGCTCTCCGCCGGCTATCGCCGCACCCTGGCGAACGACGGCGAGTTCACGCTCGACCTGCAGCGCGGCGAGACCAAGGAAGACCGCCGCCGCACCTATCTCAGCCGCTTCCGCGCGCCCCCCGCGGCAGATCTTCGCGAAGAGTTGATCCCGCGCGCCGACGAGATCACCACCGAACTGTCGGCCGAGTATTCGGGCGCCCTCCCCGGTAGGGCCAAGCTGAAGCTCGGCTATGATTTGCAGCGCGACAACGACGACTACGACAACTACGGCGGAACGATCGTCGGCGCCCTGCATGTCGTCGATCCGTCCCAAACCAACCGCTTCCTCTACAAGCGCACCGTCCACGCTCTCTACGGGACCTATGAGCGACCTCTGGGCGACTGGACGCTGCTGGCAGGCCTTCGGCTAGAAGAGACGCTGATCGACACCAACCAGCTGCGAGCGCCTTGCAGAACAGCACCGACTACTTCCGCGCCTATCCTACCCTGCACCTGGAGAAGGACCTGGGCGAGGATCGCAAGCTTCGCCTCAGCTATAGCAAGCGCGTGGCCCGTCCCGAGCCCGAGGATCTCAATCCCTACTTCGTGGTCATCGACGCCTTCAGCGCCCGGGCCGGCAATCCCAACCTGATGCCCCAGGAGACCCATGCGTTCGAAATCGGCTACGAGACCCGGACGCACGGCGCGACCTTGGCGGCGACGGCCTATGCTCGCCGTAGCCTGAACGGCATGACCGACGTCAGCCGCTACATCAGCCCGACCGTTTTGCTGACCACCAAGGAGAACCTGGGCAAGGCCACATCGGGCGGCGTGGAGCTGTCGGCCAGCGGCAAGATCGCCAGCGCCGTGAGCTACAACCTCAGCACCAACGTCTTCTACAATCAGATCGACGCGGCCAACCTGGGGTTTGCCGCAAAGCGCTCGGCCATCGGCTATACCGGCAAGGCCAGCCTCGACTACGCCGCCACGGCCAAGGACTTCTTCCAGGTCAGCGCCAGCTACAGCGGCAAGCGCCTGACCGCTCAGGGCCGCCGCCTGCCCAGCAGCAGCGTCAATCTCGGCTATCGGCGCAAGCTGACGAGCGATCTGTCGGCCGTGGTCACGGTCTCAGACCTCCTTAACCGGCAGCGCGACCGCACGGTGATCGACACCCCTACCCTTTCCGACCAGTTCGAGCGCCGCCAGCTAGGTCGCACGGCCTTCGTCAGCCTGTCGTGGAAGTTCGGGGCCGGCGGCAAGGCCAAGGATCCTGGCTTCGACTACGGCGCGCCTTAGTTCCGACCCGAACACTTCCCTGGTCTTCTCTGGAGGGAGCGCCGCATTCATCGGCCCTCCCGATACAGAACCGAGCGGCTGCGCGCCGCGACATCGAGCTTACGACGCCACCTCCAACGCGTTCGGCACGTGCCGCCGTGAAACGCGCCGGAGCTTTGACATGACCTGTAGATAGTCTCGGGAAGCGCCCTCGATCGTGAAGCGGTGGGCTTGCGCGAGGGTCTGCGCCAGATCTTGGCAGAACGGCCGCGCTCTGGCGATTGCTCCTGCCAGCGCCCGCTCGTCGCCCACCGGGACGAGTGCGCCCATCCCGCCGTGACCCAGCAAGGTCGCCATGCTGCGGCTGCAGTCGGTGGCGACGATGGCCAGGCCGGCGGCGAGCCCTTCGAGGATGACGGCGGGCACGCCCTCGTAGTCCGAGGATAGGAGCAGGACATCGAACGACGGCAAAAGGTATGCCGGCTCAGGCAGATATCCCCGGAACTTCACCTGCGCGCCAAGGCCACGGTCTTCCACGAGACCTTCGAGCATCGCCCGCTGCGGCCCATCGCCGATCACCGTCAGCGTGTCGCCTCCCCGCGCGCCGCGCGCGAAGGCCCGGAGCATCAGGCCAATGTTCTTCTGCGGCGTCAGCCGGCCTATACTGACGAAACGCCGACCAGCGCCCAGGCCCGGCCGCGCGCCTGTCATACCCCCCGTCCGCAAGGCTTCGATCAGCGGCCTGGACAAGGCGGGATCGGGGATGATGGTGATCCGACCTTCCGAGACGCCGAGGCCGACGCGGATCTCTTCAGCCATCGGCGCTTCCATACCGATGAAGTGATCCAGGCAATGCCCCTGGATCTTGAGCCACAGGCGATAGAAGACGCAAAACCAGGCCGGCATGTCCTGGCGGTCGAGGTCGTTGCTCACCTTCAGCAGGATGGGTGGGCAGCGCCGCCCCAGCAAGACCTTCAGGGCCACCGCCACGATGGCGTAGGTGTTGCCCGCGCAGAACAGGATGTCAGGGCGTAGCCGTCGAACGACCCCAGGAAGCGTCCAGATCATCCAGAGCGTTTCCATCCTCGCCGTCCAAGGACGGGTCCGATGGGGCGAGACGAAGTCTAGGCCTGCCCCGACGTCGCCGCGCATGTCCCCATCGGTTCTCCCCATGAAGAGCGGCGCATCGACACCCATGGCGCGCCACTGCCGCACCAGGCGCAGGGCAATCCGCTCGACGCCGCCAGGCTCGAAGCTGTGCAGGAAGGTCAGGACGCGCAGGGACGGCCTCCGGGATTCGGCAGCGGTCGCGAGGCGCGGTCTGGCGCCCGCCCCGTCTCGGCGATGAAGCCCGGCAGCCGCTGGTAGATCGCCGCGCCGGTGCGGTCGAAGGCGTCTTGCCCGAAGCGTTCCAGCACGCGCGTGCGGGCCGCCGCGCCCATCTGGGCCAGGCGCTCGGGGCGCGACAAGAGGCGGCCCAACGCTTCGGCCAGCGCCCAAGGATCTCCCGGCGGCACGGTTAGGCCGGTCACGCCGTTCTCGATACTGTAGGGCAGCTCGCCAACGCTGGAGGCGATGACTGGAAGCCCCGCCTGCATGGCTTCGTGGGCGGCGATGCAAAGCCCTTCGGACCGTGATGGCTGCAAGTAGAGGTGCAGGTCGGCCAGGAACTCGAGGGGTCGTTCGTTAAAGCCGGTGAACTCGATGAAAGTCAGGCCATGGCGCTCGGCGCGCTCTTCCAGAGCCGCGCGCGCCCTGCCCTCGCCCGCGATACGGACCCGGATCGCGGCCGGGAAACAGCAGCCCTGGGTCTGGAGCCGTAGCAACGCCTCGATCAGGATGTCGTAGCCCTTCACCGGATGCAGCCGCCCCAGGGATCCCAGCTCCAGGGTCTGTCCAGGGCGCCAGGGATAGGCCCGGTACATGTCGGGATTGGCGGCAAAGAGCGGCCAGGCGACCAGGCGCGACGGCGGGACCTCTAGGCGCTCGGCGGTCAGGTCCGTGACGCTGTGGGAGTCGCCGACCCAGAGCCGCGAACGCGCCTGTCTCAGGCGCAGCAGCAGAAGGTTGGCCAGCTTCAGCTTCGCGGCATGCTGCCAGCTGACCACCGGCACGCCAAGACGTTCGCCGACGATCTGTCCCAGCAGCGTGGCCCGGGTCAGGGAGGTCCAGATCACGTCGGGCCGCCAGTCGCGAAGGCGCGCGTCAAGCCAGGCCAGGGTCTTGCGGTGGTCCTTCTCCCCGCCCTGCCGCACGTGGACAGTAAGGCCTGCCGCTTCCATGGCCGCCACCGCCCGCCCATCGCGACGGGTCAGGGCAAAGACCTCCAGGCGAGCGCCCTGGGCGATCAGGGCGCGCGCCACGGCGGGGACCGGCAGGGCGGCGCCGCCGCCCTCGACCGAGTTGATCACATAGGCGATGCGCAGCTCAGCCATGGGCCCGCTCCGCCTCGACAAGCGCCGCCGCCGACCAGTCCAGGGCCGCCAGGCGCGCCACGGCGCGCGCGGCGCGGACGGCCGAAGGCTCCTCGGTGAGATCGAAGCTCTCGGCGAACATCGCCTGCTGAACAGGCCGCCACCGCGCCTCGTGCTCGGCGCGGGCCGAGGCCAGAGCCTCGCCCAGTTGATCGGGCGTCTCGATGACCGGACCGGCCCGCCAGTGGCCGTAGTTGGGATCGTCCCGCCAGGCCTGGCGATGGGTGTTGAGGAAGACGCAAGGGCGTGGGCGCAGCAGAAACTCGTAGACCTGACTGGAAACGTCCCCGAGATAGATGTCGGCGCGCTGGGTATAGACCATGGTCGTTGAGGCTCGGCTGCCCAGGTCGATATGGATGTTGGGCGCGCGCAGATAGCGCTCCTCGATCCGGCCGGCGCGGTCGAGCCGCAGCTTATCGATGGTCACCACGAACGGCCGCTCGAACAGCATCACGTGCGGCGCGAAGATCAGATGGTAGTCATCGCGCGCGGCGAACCAGTCCAGCACCTGCCGGCCCGCCTCGTACCAGGACGACAGGTGCGGCGAGACATGCGGATTATAGAGCACCACCGGCCGCCCGTCGTCGAGCAGCGGATGGGTCGGCCGACCTCGCGCCAACAGATCGAACTTCGGATATCCAACGACGGAAATCCTGTCGGGCTCGACCCCGGCCTCGGCGACCAGGCGGTCGCGGATTTTTCGGCCGGACACCAGCACGTGGTCGAAGCCGGCGCTGGCCTTGTCGAAACCGATGGCGCGGTCGCCGGCCCCGTGCCGGGTATGGATGATCTTCAGGTGATCGAGGCCGTAGCGGGTCTTGAGGATCAGCGAGGTCTTCTCGGCGACCACCAGCATGTCCAGCGCGCGGAAGAAGTCGAGATTGTCGCCGTAGACCAGGAGCTTGGTCGCCGGCAGCACCGCTTCGGCGGCGGCGGCCAGGACCTGCGACGACCTCCGCTTTAGACCCAGCTCCACCAGGTTGATGCCGTGGCCGATAAGCCCGCCGCCCAGGCGGACCACTTCGGCGGTCATACGCCGGTTGGTGGTCGCCACCACGATCTCCAATCCAAGATCCGCCCGCGCCAGCGCCAGGGCGATGGGCAGGCTGTGGGCCACTTGATGGATCTGGTCGTGATTGAAGAGAAAGCCGATGCGCATGGCCAAACGACGCCATGCCCCCAAGACCCTCTCACCGATTTTACGCCGCCGCCTCGCGGGCGCGTGGCGTCCACAGCGAGCGATCGATACGCTTGACGTCGAACAGGGTGACCGGACCACAGGCCGACAGGGTGTGCAGCCCTTGCGAATAGGCGCCCGCCCCGGGCGGCAGGCTCAGGGGCGCGGCCGCCTCGGCCTCGAAGCGCGTGGTGTCGAGCCTGAGGACGGTCAGCAACCGGATGCCGCCGCCGTAGGTTCGCGTGCAGTCCTGCATCGGCAACCGCGGTAGACCGTGCTCGACCCACGCCGTGCCGCCAGGCCGACCGGAGGACAGATCCTTGCGGACCGGATTGCCAGGGTGCGTGCGCCAGGGGCCGGTCAAGCGCTCGGCGAAGGCGAGGTGCAGGCGTCCCTGCTTCCAGCGCTGCGGCCCGGTTGGCGAATAGGCCAGCCACCACAGGCCATCGTGGCGGAACGGTGTGGCGTCGATGGCTGGGGTGTCGAGCTCCAGCCGGACCACCGGCTCCCAGACGTGCGGGAACGCCGCGGCGCGATAGAGCGTCAGCACGCCGGACTTGTAGGCTTCCGGCAGCATCCAGGTCTCGCCCTCGGCCTCAAAGACCTGCGGATAGGACAGGTGCCAGGGCTCGCGGAGAACCACCGAGCGCTGGACAGGCGCAAAGCCCGCGTCCAGTTCGATCATTTCGATGACGCCGTGCCGGGTCTGGTAGTCATAGGCTTCGACGAAGAGGTGCAGGCGCCCCTCGCGCCAGACGCCGAAGGGATCGGCCAGGAACTTCCGCCCGCCCTCCTCCGGAAGCCAGTGAACCGGCGCGTTCGCCGGAAAACCGCGCCGGGCGACGTCCGCGATCGGCGCCTCCACCAAGCCGACACGCCAAATGTCCCGCCCCGGAATCTTCAGGCCCCACCTAGTCATGGACGCTGCTTTCGACAACGACGCGGCCCATCTCGCTCGGCGTTATCGCCGCGCGCCGCAGGCCACGCGCCAGATCGGCCAGGCCGAGCCCGACGATGACCGCCAGGTGCAGACCCAGGGTCATCACGGCCAGCGCCGCCAGCAGCACCGCGAGGGCCGAATGCGCGCCAAGCAGCAGCAGCATCAGACTGCCAAACACGAGATCCTTGTTGGAGATCAGCGGAATCCGCGACACCAGCAGCCGGATCGCCAGCAGGACCACCCACAAGCCCGGCGTGACCTGGGGCAGCGCCAGGCTCCACACCAGCACCGTCAGCCCGGCCCAGACCGTCAGGCGCGCCCCGCAGGCCCCGGCGACATAGAAGAGCTGGCCGAGGCGCAGCGAGAACACGCGGCGCCCAAAGGCAAGGACCCCCAGCGAGATCGCCACTGGAATGAGCCCCGACCACAGGGCCGGCCCTAGCCGACGGGCGAAATCGAGGTCCTGCAGCTGCGTGGCGCTGACCAGCGCTAGGACCAGGGTGAGGACGTTGCCCATCAGCGCCGAAACGATGTTGGCGTCCTTGATCGCGGCGAAGGGCGAGGCCACGGTGCGGGATGCCCGACGCGCCCAGACATAGAGGAAGGCCTCGCCGCTGTAGCCGAGCACCACCTCGTTGATGACGTTCTTGCGCAGCAGCGCTTCGAAACCGGCCAGTGGCATGCGCCAGAGTCGCCGGAAGATCGCGTAGTCGAAGAGCGTTTGCGTCAAATAGAGCAACAGGAAGGCCGGCCAGACGCCGAGCGGCAGCTGGCGGATCGCCTTCAGCACCTCGCCACTGGCCCCGCCCAGCTGCACCGCGATGGCGCCGATCAGCCCGGCGGAAAGGAGACCGCCCAGCCACCCCCACAGGCGCGAGGTCTTGCCCGCAACGTTCGGCGCCGTCTCGTCGATCAAGGTCTTGCGCCTCACGCCCGCGCCCCGGCCGCAACGGCCCCGTAGTGGTCGAAGAGGTCGGCGAAGTGGTCGATGTCGCGACGGACCCTGGCGGCGGCCGTAATGGCCGAGGCCCTCAAGAGGCCAGGATCACGCGCCAGCAGGCGCCGGATGGCGGCGGCGGCCGAGCCGGTGTCGCCAGCCCGATAGATCTCCGAGGTCGCCGGCTGCGCCAGATGCGCGAAACCGCCACGATCGGGGCCGACGACCGGAAGACCGCTGGCCATGGCCTCGGCGGGGATCAGGCCGAAAGTCTCGGACTCGCAGCCGTGGACCAGAAGGTCGGCGCTGGCCAGGTGGGCGGCCAGCAGATCGCGGTCGCGGATCGGCGGCAGAATGCGGACATGAGGATTGCCGGCCGCGGCGCGGGCCACCCGGGCGCGATCGACTCCGTCGCCGATCAGGACGAGAGCGATCGGCGCATCGGCGCGGGCGCGCATGGTCGCCTCGATGACCATCGGCCAACGCTTTTCCGGATGGAACCGTCCGACGCCCAGGACGAGCCTGGCGTCATCGGGACAGGCGCAGGCCGCCAACAGGCGCGATCGCAGCGCCGCGTCCCGTTTGCCGGGAGAAAAGGCGCCGCGGTCGATGCCGAGCGGCACGCTGGCCACCGCGCCCACGCCCTGCCCCGTCAGCCGGTCGGCGAGCCAAGGTCCGCCCGCGACAACGGAGCCAAAGCCGCCCGCGAGCCTGCGCAGATAGCTCCAGAACCAGCCGAAGAGCTGGTCGATCCGCTGAGGCGTGGCGATCGGCGCCAGCCATCGCTGGGGGTAGGACGCCACCGGGTCGGCGTGCATGAACATAGCCCGTGGGACCGGCCCCTCCCAGCTGGCGACGATACCCGCGCCCCGCCAGGGCGACGAGGCCTCGACCAGGTCCGGCGTCAGGAAGTCGAGCTGGCGGTGCACGGGGTCGGCGTCCCAGAACATGTGGTAGTTGGCGTCGAACGGGAGGCGGGGCGCGCGGACCTGGATCACGCCGCCCGCCGCACGCGGCTCGAAACCGTCGCACGGCCCCGGGGCGATCACGAACAGCTCATGGCCCAGCTGCGCGGCGGCCTCGAACTTGCGGTCGATATAGGTCCGCACGCCCCCGCCGGTGGGCGAATAGAACTCGGCGACATCCACAATCCGCATCGTAGTCTTTCAAAAAGCCCCGCACCACCGCGCGTCCGACATCGTCGGCCGTGACGCCGGTGGCCGCCTGCACGCAAGGACGGCGTCGTCGGACGCGGGTCTCACCGATTTTTCGAAATTCCGTGTGGGGGTGGGACCAGCGCGCCGTCTTGGTCGGCTGGGACCGGGGCGTACACGTGGAAGGACCAGCATGGACATCAAGGCGCAGATACACACCCATGGTGCGCGCCCGTTGCGGATCGCGTTGTTCTCGGGGAACTACAACTACACCCTGGACGGGGCCAACAAGTCGCTGAACCGCCTGGTCGGCCACCTGCAGGACACGATCGGCGCGCAGGTACGGGTCTATTCCCCCACCGCCCCCAAGCCCGCCTTCGAGCCGGTCGGCGAACTCATCTCCGTGCCGTCGGTGAAGATCCCGCTCCGGAGCGATTACCGCCTGGCCTTGGGCCTGCCTGGCTTCCTGCGACGAGACATCGAGGCCTTCAAGCCAGACCTCATCCACCTTTCAGCCCCCGACCTCTTGGGCTCGGCGGCCCTAAAATTCGCCCGCAGACTGGAGGTCCCGGTGGTCGCCAGTCTGCACACCCTGTTTGACACCTATCTCGACTACTATGGCCTGGGTCGCCTGCGCCCGCTGGTGCGCGGGCGACTGTGGAAGTTCTACGGCGCCTGCGACTACGTCATGGCCCCCACCGAGGCGATCGGCGACGAGCTTCGCGCCCAAGTCCCCTCCACGCGGGTCCGGACCTGGGCGCGGGGCGTCGATCCGGACCTCTTCCATCCCGGTCGCCGAAGCGAGGCCTGGCGGCTGGACCAGGGCTTTGATCCCGACCGCCCGGTGATCGTGTTCCTGGGCCGGATCGTCATGGAAAAGGGCCTGGCGGCCTTCGCCGAAGCCATCCGTTTGATCGAGGTAGCCGGCCACAGGCCGCAGGTGCTTATCATCGGCGATGGACCTGCTCGCGCCTGGTTCGAAGACCGGCTGCCGGGCGCGGCTTTCACTGGCTTCCTGTCGGGCGAGCCCCTTGCCACGGCGCTGGCCAGCGGCGACATCTTCTTCAATCCCAGCACCACCGAGACCTTCGGCAACGTCAATCTGGAAGCCATGGCCTGCGGCCTGGCCATGGTCTGCGCCGACGCACCCAACACCCGCGCCCTGTTGCGGCACGGCCGCAACGCTCGGCTCTGCTCAGACCAGCCCGCCGCCTATGGCGAGGCGCTGAGCGAACTGATCCGCATTCCCGAAACCCGCCGTCGCCTGGGAGTGGCGGCGCTGGAACGCAGCGCCGCCTATCGCTGGTCTGAGATCCTCGACGAGGTCGTCGAGGTCTATGCCGAAGCCCTGGGCGTGCGGACGACCACGTCGACGCCGAGGATCGCCACCCGTCGTCACGGCGCGATTGTTGACCCGCACGCCGCTGGCCTCGCGTCGCTCTGAAGGCCCGCGCGTGCTCATGATCCTCAAGACGCTCGACCGCTATCTCCTGAGGCGGGCCCTGACGCCGATGGCCGCCGTGCTGATCAGCACGATGGTGGCGTTCCTGATGGAGCGCATCATGCGCTCCTTCCAGCTGCTCTCTCAGACGACTGACGGCTTCAAATACCTGAGCGAGCTGCTGGTTAATCTGGTCCCGCACTATGTGGGCCTGACCCTGCCCGGCGGTTTTTTCATCGGCCTCTTCGTGGTGGTCAACGGCCTCAACAAGAGCTCGGAGATCGACGCGATCCTGGCCAGCGGCATGTCGCTGGGGCGCTTTGCCGCCCCGTTCGTGGGCCTGGGCGCCGCGCTGATGATGTTCAGCGTGCTGCTGTTCGGCTTCATCCAGCCCTACAGCCGCTATGCCTATCACGCCGTACTGTACGCGGCCGAGAAGGCGGGTTGGAACGGCGATGTCCGGCCCAAGGCCCTGCTTTCCACAGGGCCGCTCTTCCTGACCGCCGATCGCACGGACGCCAGCGGCCGCAATCTCCAGCGCGTCTTCATCCGCAAGATCGAGCCCGACGGCCGCGAGGACGTCCTCACGGCGGTGTCGGCGGTGGTGCGCAAGGACGCCGGCGACCAAAGCGTCACGTTGGACCTGCGCGACGGTCGCCAGGTGAGCACGACGCCCGACGCCCAGGTGTATGTCACCGATTTCGCAAGCTTCTCGTTCGACGTGCCATTGTCGCTGTCGGGCAAGCTGTTCCGCGTCCGGGGCGACGACGTCAGCGAGCTCACCCTCATCGAGCTGGCGCAGCGAGGTTTCGGCAAGGCCCAGCCGACCCTGCCCCGGCAGACCTTGCTGGCCGACTTCTACGCCCGCACCTCCCGCGCCCTGATACTGCCCCTGCTGCCGCTCCTGGCGGTGCCATTCGGCCTCAGCGCCAAACGGGCCGGTTCGGGCTCGGCGATGGCGACGGGCGGCATCCTGCTTTTCCTGTTCGAGACCTCCATGATCCTCGGCGAGGCCATGGCCACGAGCGCCGGGCTGCCGGCGGCTCTCACCGTCGGTTTGCCGGCGGTCCTTTTCGCCACGATCTGTATCGCCACCTGGGTCGCCAGCCGCAAGCGCCCCGGCCAGAACCCCGTCAGCTGGGTGACCGAGCGCATCGCCGCGCTCTTCGCCGCCATTGCCGAAGCACTCGGCGCCCGCCGAGCGGCGGCTCTGCCGTGACCATCGCCGGCCTTCGTCACCATCCGGGCAGCTTGCCTTCGTCGCGCCGCCAAGCCATGTCTCTTGGCGTACCAGCGACTCTTTCAGCGGCCCGAACGCCTGGCGATGCAGACCAACGCCGACAGCCAGATTCCGATCTCGCTCCCCTACCGTTGCGGCGCTCGCGCGCGATGAAAGACGCCCCTGCCGATCTTTCGCCGCTGGCGGCCGTCTATCTGGAACGGCGCGAGGACATGCGCCGGTTCTTCCTGGCGCGGCTGGGCGGGCGTGGCGAGGTCGAAGACCTAGTCCAGGAACTCTATCTCAAGGTCCAGGCGGTCACCGAAGAACCGATCGAGAACCCCCAGGCCTATCTCTACCGTCTGGCCTCGAACCTGATGCTGGACCGGCTGCGGCAGGCCAAGCGCGCCGGCGCGCGTGACACCGAATGGCGCCGGACCAACCATGCCACGATCGGGGCGCTCGACATCGCCGACACCCCTGACGCCGAAAGCGCGGTGATCGCCCGCCAGCGGTTGGAGAAGCTTTCCAAGGCCTTGGAGACCCTCGCGCCGCTGACCCAGCGCGTCTTCCGGCTGCACAAGTTCGAGGGCCTGACCCATGCCGAGACCGCCGCGCGGATGAGCATCTCGCGCAGCGCCGTCGAAAAGCATGTCAGCCTGGCCCTGAGCCATCTGGTCAAGCGGGTGGGCCGATGACGACTGTTACCTATTGGCATCACCTTACCGGGATGTGGAGAGGCGGTTGGGGTGGCGTGACGTCAATGAGACGGCGCCCGTTTCAGACTTGGCGCGAAGGAAGCGCGAACCGCCTATGACGAAGTCCGTCGACCAAGACCCGATCCAGCAGGCGGCCGCCGACTGGTTCGCCAGGCTGCAGGGCGATCCTGCCCTGGAGGACTGGACGGCGTTCCAGGCCTGGCTGGAAGCTGACCCCGAGCACGCAGCCGCCTATGAAGCGGTCGAGGCGGTGTGGCTCGATCTCGACGACCTGCCGGCCAATGACACCGCGCCCGATCCGGCCGTCGCCGCACCGATGGCGGCCAATGTCACGCCCCTGCGCCGGCCCGCCGGGGCGCCTCGGCGGGGGCTCCTGATCGGACTTGGCGTCGCGGCCGCGGCGGCCATCGTGGGTCTGGTCGCTGTTCCACGTTTCACCCAGCCAGCCTTCACCAACTATTCGACCAGTCGCGGCGAGACGCGCGAGGTCGCCCTCGCCGACGGTTCACGGCTGACCCTGGGGGCGGCCACGACCCTGCGCGTCAGCCTCGGGGCGCGACAGCGCGACGTGACCCTGGTCGATGGCGAGGCCAGCTTCGATGTCGCCCACCTGGAGAAGCGGCCCTTCGTGGTGGCGGTGGGGGAGCGGCAGGTGCGGGTGCTGGGTACGGAGTTCAACATTCTCAACCACGCTGGAAGCCTCGCCGTCTCGGTGCGTCGTGGCCTGGTCTTGGTCTCGGGCGGCCCCGAAGGCGCGGTGCGCCTGGCTCGCGGCCAGCAACTCGCCAAGGGACCAGGCGCGACCGCCAAGGTCGCCACGGTCCAGCCCGACGCCGCCTTCGCCTGGAAGTCCGGCAAGCTCGTCTATAACCACGCGCCGCTGACGAAGGTTGTCGCCGACCTCAACCGCTATGTCGCGACACCGATCCGCGTTGATCCCAACGCCGCCTCGGTGACAGTGTCAGGCGTGCTGCTGGTCGACGAGGAGGCCGCCATGATCCGGCGCCTGGAACTGTTTGCCCCGATCGTCGCTGAGACGACGTCCACGGGGGTCATCCTCAAGGCCAAGCCGGCGCGCCGCTGACCGTGGGGCGCAGGACCTATCGCGGCGGCCGCCTGTGGGCCGCGGCCCTAAGCGCGGGCCTGGCGGGCCTTGCCGGCTCGTCCGAGGCCGCGCCGCGCCTGCTGGCCGGCCGCCTGTCTCCGGTCGTGCGGCTGCAGATCGCCGCCAAGCCGCTGCACGCTGCCCTGATCGATTTCGCCCTGCAGGCCGAGCTTTCTTTGGGCGGCGACCTCGACGCCTGTCGCGGCCAGGCCCCGGCGCTTTCCGGACGCCTGTCAGTCGGGGCGGCGCTCGACCGCCTGCTGGCCGGCAGCGGCTGCAGCTATAGCCAGCCTGATCCGCGCACGATCATCATCCACCGCCTCGCCGCTACGCCGCGGCCGGCCAAACCTGCGCCGGCAGCCACGCCGCTAGGCCTGGGCGAGGTGGTGATCACGGCCCAGCGCTATCCCAACCTGCCCGGCCGCACGCCGTACGCCATCTCGGTGGTGTCAGGCGGCGCGCTGGAACGCGAGGCAGTCACCAGCCTCTACGACCTGACCAGCCAGGTCGCGGGGATGACCGTGACCAACCTGGGACCCGGACGCGACAAGGTGCTGCTGCGCGGCCTATCGGACGGCGCCTTCACCGGCCAGACCCAGTCGATGGTGGCGCTCTATCTGGACGATGTGCCGATCACCTACAGCGCGCCGGACCCGGACCTGCGGCTGGCCGATGTCGAGCGGGTGGAGATCATGCGTGGGCCACAGGGGACGCTCTATGGCGGCGGCTCGCTGGGGGGCGTGATGCGGATCGCCACCCGAAAGCCCGATCTCGACCGCTACCAGGCCAGCGTTCTGGCTGGCCTTGGCTGGACTCAGGGCGGTGGCCGCGGTGACGAGTTGGAGGCGATGGTCAACCTCCCGCTCCTTCACGGCCGCGTGGCGTTAAGAACCGTGGCCTATCGCGAGACGCAGGACGGCTACATCGACAATCGCGCCTTGGGTCTGCGCCGCATTAACGGTTTCGAGCGCGCGGGCGTCCGCGCCAGTCTGCGCGCGGCCCTGACGCCAGGCTGGACATTGACGCTGGGCCTCACCCAGCAATGGATCGACAACGATGACACTCAGTACGGCTTGCAGCGGTTGGGCCCCAAGCAGCGCGACACGTTCGTACGCGAGCCGCACGACAACGATTTCGACCACGTCTCCCTGACCCTGACGGGCGAAGGCGGCTGGGGACGTCTGACCGGCTCGGTGTCGCAATTGGCGCATGACTTCGCCAGCCGCTACGACGCCACCTCGGTCTCGTCGATCTACGGCCTGGGCGATGCGGCCTCGGCGTTCGATGAGAATAAGGGCATCGATCTGACCGTGGCCGAAGTCACCTACGCCACGCCGGGCGAGCACCGTCTGCACGGCCTGGTCGGGGCTTTCGCCTCGACGGGCTCGATCCGGCTGAACACCAGCCTGCACGCCCTGCCCGCCGGCTCGCCCGCCGCCTATGCCGAGCGGCGGCGCGACACTATCCGCGAGATCGCGCTCTACGGCGAGATGACGTTCGACGCCACGCCGCGCCTCTCTGCGACAGCCGGCCTGCGCTGGTTCGATTTCCGATTCGGTACCGACGCGACGATCACCCAGCCTGCCGGCCTACGCCAGACGCGCCCGTCGGCGGAAGCCGCAGGCTTCTCGCCCAAGGTCCTGGTCAGCTACGACGCCAAGCCCGGCCTGCTGCTCTATGCCCAGGCCGCCGAGGGTTATCGGCCCGGCGGCTTCAACACCGCCGGCCGCATCGGCCAAGTCTTCGACGCGCCCGAAACCCCGCCGCGCCGCTACCAGGCCGATGAACTCTGGAACTACGAGCTGGGCGTCAAGCTGCGGGCGTTCGACGATCGTCTGCAGGGCCGCGCGGCGGTGTTCTTCGCCGATTGGGAGTCGGTGCAGAGCGACCAGTACCTGGCCGACGGCGCGGCCTATACCGCCAACATCGGCAACGGCGCCAACCGCGGGATCGAGGCCGAGGCGGCGTTTCGGGTCAACGAGCGACTGGACCTGCGCGCAGCGGCTCTGCTCAACGATCCGGAGGTCACCAAGCTCAACCCCGCCTTCAGCACGCGCAAGGACGCCAGCCTTCCTGGCGTGTCGCGGGCCTCGGCCAGTCTCGGCTTCGACTATCATCGCGAGCTGGCGATCGGCCCGACGCTGCGGCTCCAGGGCCAGGCGTCCTATGTCGGCGGGTCCTACCTGACCTTCGAAGCCGATCCCGCCCACGAGATGGGCGAGTATCTGGGCCTGCGGGGCGTGGCCAGCCTGACCACACCGGGCTGGACGCTGGCGGCGACGCTGGACAATCCCTTGAACAGTCATGCCAACAGCTTCTCGTTCGGCAACCCGTTCCTGATCACTCGCGACCAGATCGTCACCCCGCCGAGGCCCCGGACCCTGAACGTGCGCCTGACGGCCCGCTTCTAAGCGCTGGCTCACGCCTTACCCCGCCGATCACGCAGGAGCCGGACCTTGTAGACCACCTGGCCGTCGAGATCTCGAAACGCCAAGTCCAGCGCCTCGCCCTCCAGCCGGAAGGCCGCGAAGCCAGGTCGAGACAGGCAAAAGCGGGTTCCAGCCACCGCCTCGACCTTATCGCCGGCGTCCGCGCCTGAGCCCGTACAGATGTAGTCGACACGGCCACGGCGGATGTGTTGCAGGCTGTGGTCGTGGCCGTTGATGTAGGCCTGCACGCCGTGGGCCTCGAGCAGCGGCGCGACAGTCTCCACCAGCTCGGGACTGTCGCCATGGCCGCCCGAATAGACGGGGTGATGGCCCATGACGATCTTCCAAGGTGCGGTGGAGGTGGCCAGCGTGCGCTCGAGCCAGGCGATCTGTTCAGCGCCGTCGTGACGCTCGCGATGACCGCGGGCCATCTGCTGCAGCATCTCGTCGTAGTTGCCGCCATCGACCAGCGGGGCGGTGTCGATCACGAAGAGATCGACCAGGTCCGAGCCGAGCGTCTCGCCGCCGATCTTGAAATAGCGGCTGGGCATGCGCCAGCGCGCACTCTGGGCCGAATAGTCAATCTGGGCCTGGGCCGCGCCCCGGTAGTCGTGATTGCCAAGCGCGGCGTACCATGGGGTCTGCAAGGCCGGGGCGTCATAGACCGCCTCAAAGGATTCTCGCCAATGGGGGTCGTCCACCGAAGCGACGCCTGCAGGATAGAAGTTGTCGCCGGCCGCCAGCACGAAGCGACTGGCCAGATCCTGCGCCGCCGCGCCCATGGCCCGAGCGACCTGACGCTGGGAGCGCTTGCCACGACGACCCCAGTCTCCCAGCGCCACGAAGCTGATCGCCTGATCCTCGGCGGCGGCCGGCGCGGTCCACGCCGCGCTGGCGGCAAGGCCAGCCAGAAGCGCGCGACGGTCCAGGGACGATTGGGACACTAGAGGCCTCCGGGACGACCGGGCCCCGACGGCCCGTGCGTTCAAGGACGCCGCCATCGCCGCCGCCTCTCATCGATTTTGGCGGCGCGCTCAGGCTTCGGCGATCTGGTGGGGGGGGCGCCGGGCCGTGGCGTCATTGGCGACATCGACGCCTCGGCGTCCTCTTAGCAACGGGATCGCCCATGAGATCGTCTTGCTCGCCTATCCGCACCGAACGCCCCCTCCCACGACAGGTCATTCGCGGCTGCCGCTGGGCTGGCCTGCTTCTAAGCTGTGCGATCGCGACAAGCGCCGCGGCTCAGACCATCGAACCCGACCCGCCCGTCGTCGAGACGGCCACGGTCGAGACGCCGCCCAAAGACCCGTTGCAGCGCCTGAACCGCGCAAGCTTCGGTCTTGGCATGGCGCTGGACCACACCGTTGTCGGCCCTATCGCCCACGCCTATGTCGCCGTCACTCCGGCGTACGCACGCGCCAGGGTCGACGCCGTCATCACCAATCTCGGCGAACCGCGCACGGTCCTCAACGATCTGGCCCAGGGCCATGCCCGGCGGGCCGAGGCGGCCACGTCGCGCTTCCTGATCAATTCCTCGGCCGGCCTTCTTGGGCTGTTCGATGTCGCGGGCAAGATGGGCATCGCCCATCACCGTAGCGACTTTGGCCAGACGCTGGGCCGATATGGCGCCCGCCCTGGCCCCTACCTCTATGTCCCCTTGCTGGGGCCCCTGACCGTTCGCGACGCCGTCGGCCGGCTGGTCGACGCCGCAGCGGACCCAATCACCCAGATCGGCGGCGGCGGCGGGACGACGTTCGGCGCGGTTCGCAGCAACACCAGCCGGCTGAACACCCGGGTCAAACTCGACGCAGGCCTGCGCGCGCTGGATGATGCGACCGATCCCTATGCCAGCCTGCGGTCGGCCTACCTCCAGCGCCGGGACGCGATCGTCCGTGAAGCGACGGGGGAAGCCGAAGCCCTGCCCGATTTCTGATCTCACCCCTGGGCGCCCGGTTCCGCAATGTTACCGAGGACGCAAGCGGCCCGCCGCCGGGTTTCCCCGACACCGGGCCGCAGGGCCTTCGCAACGATGGCGCAGCGCGAACCGACCTCGCGCCGCGTCGCCGTCAGAAGCGGGCGTTCAGGCTCACCTTCGCCGCCCGACCCGAAGCCGGCGAGATGTTGTTATTGCTATCGGCGTACTGGAAGTAGCGCTTGTCGAAGAGGTTCTCGACATTGAGCTGCAGGTCGTAGGTCTTGTTGATCCGGTAGTAGAGCGCGCCGTCGACGCGGGTGAAGCCGGCCAGCGAGACCGTGTTGTCGGTCGCCGCGAACCGCTTGCCCATGCTGGTCACGCCGATGGCGCCGCCGAAGGTCTTGTTCGGGTCATAGCGCAGCCACACTGCGCCCGACGACTTGGGCACGTGGTTGACGCGGTTGCCGGCCCGTACCGTCGCCGACTGGGAGTCCAGGAACTTGGCGTCGGTATAGGTGTAGGAGGCCACGATGCTGAGCTGGCGGGTGATCTCGCCCTGGGCGCTCAGCTCCACACCCTTGGACCGCTGGCGGCCGATCGGGATCGTCGGCGAGGCGGCGTTGTTGGGGTCGCTCAGCGCCAGCACGTTGTCGCGGTTCAGCTGGAAGATCGCCGCGGCGAGGTTGAAGGTCGGCAGGACGTCCCACTTCGCGCCCAGCTCGTAGTTCTCGTACCTTTCCGGAGCAAGGCTCTGGTTGGAGAGGTTGAGGGCCGAGAGCTGGTCGCCGCCGCGCGGCAGGTAGCTCTTCGAGTAGGAGGCGTAAATCGAAGTGTTGACCGCCGGCTTGAAGATCGCCCCCACCCGCGGCGACCACAGATTGTCGGTGGCGCTGAAGTTGCGCTGCGTGCCGGCGGCCAGGAACGGGTTCCGGTTGGTGACGTCGGTCTGGTAGTGCTCGTAGCGCAGGCCGGCGACCACCTGGACGTTCGGCGACAGCTCGATCTGGTCCTGCACATAGCCGGCCGCCAGCTTGGCGATGCTGAAGTTATGGCCGCTGGTGGCGGCTTCACGCCACTGGACGTCGGGCCGGCTGATCCGCGAGGCGTTGACCGGCACGAAGATGGTCTGCACGCCGCTGGCGCTGGTCGCGGTCGGGAAGAAGCCCTCGGTGCGCAGATTGCTGGTGGTCTGGCGGCCAAACTCGGCGCCGATCAGCAGGGTGTGCTCCACCCCGCCCGTCTGGACCTTGGCGTTGAAGTCCGTCTGGTTGATCAGGTTGCGGCGCTTGGCGCCGTTGTTGTAGGCGCTGATCGCCACGATCGAACCCGGCGCATAGACGCCGGCCGCCAGGCCCGCCGGATTGGTCTGGGCCGTGGTGTTCACCGCGCCGGGGAAGACGTTCTGGTAGAAGCGGTCATAGTAGGCGTAGCGCGTGCGATTGCGGATCGACATGGTGTCGCTAAACCGGTGCTCGACGAAGACCGTGCCGGCGCTGGAGTTGATCCAGTTGGGGCTCTGAGCCGGATCGCCGAAGAACTGGCCGCGCGGCGTCTCCAGCGGCTTGCCCTGATAGGACGACACGCCGCGATCGCCGATGCGCTTATCGTGGAAGCGCTCGTAGCCGATCGACAGGGTGGTGTCGGGATCCAGCTTGAACGTCGCCGTCGGATTGAAGCCCCAGCGCTTGTTCCAGACGCCGTCCCGGAAGCTGCCACTGTCCTGCCAGACGCCGGTCGCGCGCAGCGAGGTCGTCTCGCTGACGGGCGCGCCAAGATCGACCTGGCCGCGATAGTGATCATAGCTGCCGACCTCCAGGCGCGCGCCCAGGTGCTGCTGGCCATCGGCGACCTTGGTCACCCGGTTGATCAGGCCGCCGGTGACGCCGCGACCGAAGATCATGGCGTTGGGGCCCTTGAAGACCTCCAGGCGCTCGATGTTGTAGAGGTCGCGATAGCTTTGGGTGTCGTCGCGCACGCCATCGACGAAGAAGCTGGCGGTCGTCAGGTTGCCCCGGAAGCTCAGGGTGTCGCGGTTGTTCTCGCCTTGCGAGGAGAAGACGCCCGGCACGTAGCGGACGGCGTCGCCGATGCCGTTGGCGGCCTGGTCTTCGATCTGCTTGACCGAGACGACATTGACCGCCTGCGGCACGTCGATCAGCGCCGTCGGCGTCTTGGTGGCCGAGGTGATCGCATTGGTCCTGTAGGAGGTCTGGCCAGTGATCGTGACGCCGCTCACCTCGTTGATGGTCTGCGCCAAGACCGGCGTGGCCAGAAGGGCCGCGGCCGAGGCTAGAAGCAGGGCGCGCGAAGGCGCGCCGCGGAACGTGCGGTTGATCGACATGTGGTTGAAATCCCGGACCTGAAGCTCGCTTAAGTGCGAACGATTTTCATTCGCGCCCTATAGCGCTGCGGTCCGGTCGGCTCAGCCGAAAATTACAAAGCTTGGGAATTTGTATAGCGACTGAAATGAACCCGTAATGTCAGCTGCACATGGCCAGATCGCTCTATTGGAGCGGCCAATCCGATGAACGAACGGAGGCTAACCGTCTTCGATACTACCGAGGTCTAAGGCCAGGGAAGGACGTCTAGCCACCTCTGGTTCGTCGCCCGCGGACAAAGGCGCGGTCGGTGGCCATGAAGCGGGCGAGCATTGGCGCGACGAGCTTGGCCGGCTCCACCGCCTTGCCGCCGGTTTCGGCCGCCAAGACCTTGGCGTAATCCACCAGGTCGCGATGCAGCGCGGCGGGCAGCTCCAAGGCCAGCTTGACCGGCGTGTCGTCCTCGATCGCCCCCAGTTTCAGCTTGCTCATCGGGTCGCTTTCTCTTCGTAGGGTTCAAGGACCAGGTCGCGCGACAGTAGGACCGTCAGCGGGGCGCCGGGTCGCACGGTGAGGACCGGCGGCAAGGCCAGGCTCTTGGACACCGCCTGCTGGCCGACATCCGAAATCGCCCGCGCCCCGCCGCGCCGCACGGCCTCGACGAGGGCGTCGTCGCTGCTGGAGCCGGCCTCTGCCCCCAGGGCCAGGACGGTGCTGAGCGCGGCCGCGCCGAAGACGGCCCGCGCATGGCGTTCGACGCTATCCTGCAGCCCGGCAAAGCCCTGGGCGTCGGCGCCGGGTAGATCATCGAGCACGATCGAGCGCCCGTTGGGCAGGATCAGACGCGTCCACTTAATCCGTAGCCGCGCCGCCCCGGCGGCAACCTCCGTGTCGTATCCGCCGATCAGCCGCGCGCCGGCTGGGATCAACCGGACGCCGCGTCCCAGCCCGTCGAAGACGTCCCGGGTCACTTGCCCGACCGCCAGGCCGGGCGCGTCGGATCGAAGCCCCGTCACCAGAGCGCCGGAAATGCCCGTTCCCGCCAGCACGATGTAGCGAGACGCCGGCGGGGCCAGTCGTTCGGGACTGGTGGTCCTCGCGTCCGCGACCGCGACAGAGGGCGTAGCGGCAGCTTGTTCGACCTGAGGCCTGCGGTCCGACACGGCGGCAAAGAACAGGCCAGACATGGCGCTGGTCGTCCTGGCTGACTTCGGAGCCGAAGGGACCGGCGCCCTCACCGGGATGCTGGTCGGCGCGTCTGCGGTCGAGGCCGCGGCTCCAGAAGTCGTGGTCTCGAAACGTCGCTGCTCGGCCTTGAGGATTGGCCGCCCCAGGTCGCCGGGCAAGGGCGGCCCCAGCTGTGGGGTCGCCGTGGTGCGATAGTCGCGCGGCTGGGAGGTCACGCCTTCCGGCGGGACCATCGGCCCCGGCTCACGCACCGCAGCCGGCGGCGTCTTGTGATGATCGGCAAGCGACCAGAAGAGGGCTCCAGCCAGGGTCGCCGACAGGACGCCTCCACCGATCGCCAGGGCCTTGCGCGACAGCCTTGCGACCGGCGGCGCGTCCCCGCGAAGTTGAAGGGTCTTGGGAGCGTCGGCCGCTCCGGTATGATGATCCTGGTTCATCGCGCCGCCTCCTTGTTCGTGCGGACGATACGAACGATCATGGCCTTGCGCCCCAAGCCCAGGCGCAGCTCCACCCTATCCACGAGACGATCTACGATCAGGGTGCGCGCGATGACGTGGTAGTCGATCAGCTCGCTGGCTTTGCCATCCTCACCGACCTGGTAGAGCGGCGGCAGAGCCGTCAGATCGGCGCTCTGGGCGAAGGCGAGGTAGGTGCGCCGTCCATCGTCGAAGACCCGTGCGGGCCGCCAGGCGACCTGATCGCCCTCCAGTCGATAGGCGAAGGTCGATCCGGCCGGATCGGGAAGCGTGATGTCCGTCGACTCGATCGGCTCGACCAGGACAGGCGTCGGGGCCGGCACGACAGGCGCATAGCGCCAGGCGATCTCGGAGTACCAGGTCCGGGCGCTGGCGCGCAGCTCCAGGTGATAGGTGCGCCGGTCGGACATGATGAGCAGGTTGGTGGCCAGCGGCGCGGCCGTCGGCTTGACCAGGACGTGGACACGCCGGGTCGATCCAGATCCGCTGGCGCTGTCGGCGATGATCCAGCGGGCGGTGTCGCCCGCGGCGATTGGCCCCGTCAGCGTCTCGCCGGGCTCCAGGACGATGTCGGTGATGCGCCCGGGCGTGGCGACCAGCGGATAGACGGTCTGGTCGAGGAAATCGTAGTCACGTGCGCCGCCGGGCGTGGCCAGGCGCGCATCCTGGGCCGCCACGGCCGAGGCCGACAGCCAGGCGACGGAGATGATGGCCATGCTCTTCATGCCCCGAACTCCTTGCTCCAGGCGATGGCCTTGATGCGCACGCCCAAAGGGTTGGCCCTCAGACCTTCGGGCGTGCGCGGGGTCGAGATCGACACGCCCAGCACCGCGACCCAGCGCTCGACACCCACGCGCTCGCCGGCGGTGAAGCGCTGCTCGGTCCAGGTCACCCGAAAGCTGGTCGGCGAGGCGCGCACGACATTGGTCACCTCGACCATCACCTGGGTGCGGGCCGCCTCGCCGAACGGGTCGGCGCGGCGTGCGTAGTCCGACAGCGTGGCGGCCCCGTCGCCCTCGACGAAATCGTAGGCGCGAAGCCAGGCCTGGCGCATCAGCACCGGATCGATCGAGCGGGTGCGCACGTCGGCGATGAACCGCGACAGCGCCCAGGCGATCGCCGCGTCGGCAGGCTTGGCGCCCAGGGCGGCCGGCGCGACGATCCTCGGCTCGCCGAGCTTGTCGACCTGCACCACCCAGGGCGTGATCGATCCCCGCGCGGCCAGCCAAGCCAAGCTTCCCGACAAGGCGGTGTTGGCCAGCAGCAGCCCCAGCGCCGCATAGCGCCAGTTGGCGGCCTGGACACGAGCCGAACCGATGCGCTCGTCCCAGGCCTGGCCGGCCCGCTGATAGGGGGTCTCTGGCGTCGGCGTCGCGCCATAGCGCGCCGATCCCTTGAAGGGGTCCATGATCAGTCCTCCGAGATTTTAGGCGCGGCGCCGCCGCTGTGATTGTCGCCCGCAGCCGTGGCGTGGGCCGCCAGGCTCACCCCGTGCGCCACAGCCTGCTTGGTCTTCAGGTCGCGCGCCCAGTCCGGCTCTGCCCCACCCGAGGGTTGGCCGCCGCCGTCACCGGGATCGCGATTGGCGGCGCGCGGCGTCGGTGAGGGCTGGGGCGCGGCCCCACCGGACGAGGGTCCGCTGGGCGGCGGCGGTGGCGGCGAGCCACCGCTGGGTGCGCCACCGGCTGGGCCACCGCCCAGACCGCCGC
>NZ_JBWKSF010000011.1:0-106851 GCF_059419665.1 Caulobacter sp. GW821-FHT05F04 | reverse complement strand
CCGTCTTGGGCCGGATCCAAACGCCCTCCCCCGCGACGGGGACGCATTGAGTATCGCGGCGGATTCAACGCCGATGACGCAGGGGCCCGTAAAATCGACAAGCTCTTGATTTCTTGGGATTTTAAATCGCGAACGCCGGGGATAGAGCGCGCTCAATCCCCTCTCTCGGTGAGAGAGGGGTTTTGGTGGACGCTCCGCCTAACCCCTACTCCGCCCCTTCGCGCTCCAACAGGGCCTTGGCCGCGGCCTTCTCGGCTTCCTGGCGCGACTTGCCCTTGGCGATGGCGGGGTCGACGCCCTTGACCGTCACCTCGACCGTGAACACCGGCGCGTGGTCCGGACCCGTACGGTCCAGCACGCGGTAGGTCGGCAGCGGACGGCCCTTGCCCTGGGCCCATTCCTGCAGCGCGGTCTTGGGATCGCGCGGACGCCCCTCGCCAGCCCTGTCGAACTCGTCGGCCCACAGGTCGAGGAACACCTTGCGGGCCGCGTCCAGGCCGCCGTCCTGGTAGAGGGCGGCCATCAGGGCTTCGGCGCCGCCGGCCAGGATCGAGTCGGTCTCGCGGCCGCCGATCTTGCTGGACGAGGCCGACAAGCGCAGGGCCGGCCCCAGTTCGGCCTTGCGGGCGACGCGGGCGCAGGTCTCGCGGCTGACAATGGCGTTCAGGCGCGGCGCGAGCTCGCCTTCCTTGGCCCTCGGATAACGATCGGCCAAGGCCTCGGCGGCCAGCAGGCCCAGCACCCGGTCGCCGATGAACTCCAGCACTTCGTTGTCGCGGACCTTCTTGGCCCCATCCCCGACGCTGGCGTGCGTCAGGGCGCGTTCGAGCAGTTCGCGGTCGTTGAACCGATGGCCGATCCGGCGCTCGAGGTCGCCGACGGCGGCGACCCGTCTATCCATGGTTCTGCATCACTTCAGCACGTGGAAGAAGCGGCTGGGACGGGCGTTCAGGAACCACGTCCACGGCTTGAACAGGCTGGCCTCGGCGTTCCACGACAGCAGGATGATCTGCGCGCGGCCGACCAGGTTCTCGGCGGGCACGAAGCCGACGCCGATCTCGTCACCGATATACTGGTCCAGCTCGTAGTCCCACTTGCAGGCGCTCTCCGCGTAAGGCGAGACGCCCGGGTCGAAACGGCTGTCGGCCGAGTTGTCGCGGTTGTCGCCCATGAAGAAGTAGCAGCCGGCCGGCACGGTATAGACGCCGGTGTTGTCGCCGCGGCTGTCGGGACCGAAGTCCTGGGTGTTGTACTGGCGGCCTTCCGGGTTGGTCTCCTGGAAGCGCTGGACCTGCTGGGTGAAGCCGTAGCCGGTGTCGACCAGGGCCGGGGCCTGCTCCTTGCGCGGCAGGGCCTTGCCGTTGATGAACACCTGGCCGCCGCGGATCTGGACCTTGTCGCCCGGCAGGCCGATCAGGCGCTTGATGTAGTCGGTGCGATTGTCGCGCGGCAGCTTGAAGACGATGATGTCGCCGCGCGTCGGCGCGCGCCCCAGGATGCGGCCCTTGATGATCGGCGGGCTGAACGGGATCGAGTGCTTGCTCCAGCCGTAGCTGAACTTCGACACGATGATGTAGTCGCCCTGATAGAGGTTGGGCTCCATCGAGGCCGACGGAATGGTGAACGGCTGGAACAGCAGGACCCGCAGCACCAGGGCGATGCCCAGGGCGTAGGCGACGGTCTTGATGATTTCGATGAACTCGGCGACGACGCCCTTCTCTTCGGGCGGCGTGAGGTCGTCGGCGGCGTCGGTCATGCGGGCGCGGAGCTCTTCGAAGATGATTGGCCGGCGAACCGGTTCGGCTTTGCTAGACGGGCTTGCCCCCATGAGCAAGAGTTGGAGGGGCAAGTGGCCGGGCCGTTAGTCGCACTTCATGGCGACGGTTGGGCCGTCTCGTCAAACGCTCTCGGGCAGGAGGCGAGTGCGTCAGGCCTTGGGGAGGGCCTCGATGATCACGAAGGCCTGGGCGTAGGGATGATCGTCGGTCAGGGAGAGGTGGATCACCGCCTCCATGCCCTCTGGAGTCAGTTCCTTCAGCCTTTCCAGCGCGCCGCCGGTCAGGGCCATGGTCGGCTTGCCCGACGGCAGGTTGACCACGCCCATGCCGGCGAGGTGCACGCCGCGCTTCAGGCCCGTGCCCAGGGCCTTGGAGCAGGCCTCCTTGGCCGCGAACCGCTTGGCGTAGCTGGAGGCCCGGTCAGGCTTACGCTCGGACCGCTTGCGCTCGATCTCGGTGAAGACCTTGTTGGTGAAGCGCTCGCCGAAGCGCTCCAGCGACTTTTCGATGCGGCGGATGTCGCAGAGGTCCGAGCCGATGCCGATGATCACGCGGCCTGCTCCGCTTCCACCGAGCGGGTTTCGCGCTCGGCATCTTCTAGTTGTCGAGCATCCTTACGCAAAACCGGCCTCCACTTTCACGGGATGCTCGACCCGGGCGGCGTCCATCAGCAGGCGCATCCGCTGGATCGCCTGCGGCAGGCCGACGAAGATCGCCTCGCCGATCAGGAAGTGGCCGATGTTCAGCTCGGCGATCTCCGGGATCGCGGCGATCGGCTTGACGGTGGCGTAGTCGATGCCATGGCCGGCGTGGACTTCGAGGCCAAGGCTCGCGGCCAGGGCCGCGCCGGCCTTCAGCCGCTCGAGAATGGCTTCGGCGCGTTCAAGGTGGCCCTCGCGATAGGCGTCGCAATAGGCGCCGGTGTGCAGCTCGATGACCTGGGCGCCGGCGGCGGCCGAGGCGCGGATCTGCTCGGGGTCGGCTTCGATGAACAGCGACACACGCGCCCCGGCCGTGCGCAGGCGGGCGGTGGCGTCGGTAATGCGGTTCTGGCCCTTGATCACGTCCAAGCCGCCCTCGGTGGTGACCTCCTCGCGGCGCTCGGGCACCAGGCAGGCGGCGTGCGGGCGCGCCCCGATGGCGATGCCGACCATCTCGTCGGTCACGGCCATCTCGAAGTTCAGCGGCTTGCCGCGCTTGTGGCAGAGGTCGGTCAGCACGGCGATGTCGGCGTCACTGATGTGGCGGCGATCCTCGCGCAGGTGGGCGGTGATGCCGTCGGCGCCGGCGGCCAGGGCCAGCTCCGCCGCGCGCACGGGCTCGGGATAGGACGAACCGCGCGCGTTCCGGATCGTGGCCACGTGGTCGATATTGACGCCCAGTCGCAAGCTCATCCGCTCTTCCTGCTGAAACCAAGGACTCGGTCCGAGTCTATAAGCCCAGCCGCCCGCCTGTGCAGGTGGGAATTTCGCGGGCGGGCGCCAGGGCTGGCGCATGGACAAAGCCGCGCGGGCGCCTGATCGTATACGCTCTACCTTTGGGAGGGGCGTGATGATTTCGAACAAGACCTGGCTCGCCGCGACGGCGGGCGTTCTGGCTATCGCCATGGCCAGCGGCGCGGGCGCCGCCGACGTCTCGGCCGGCAAGCTCAAGAGCCTGAAGGCCGAAGCCGTGGCCGGCGTCGAGAGCCGCGCCAAGCTGGCCCAGGTGATGAACGACGAGATCTTCTCGTTCGGCGAGCTGGGCTTCCAGGAGGTCGAGACCTCGGCCTACATCACCAAGGTGCTGGAGCAGAACGGCTTCACCATCAAGCGCGGCGTCTCGGGCATCCCGACGGCCTGGACCGCGACCTGGACGAACGGGACCGGCGGCCCGACCATCGCCTTCGGCAGCGACATCGACTGCATCCCCAAGGCCTCGCAGAAGCCGGGCGTGCCCTGGCATGATCCGATCGTTCCGGGCGCGCCGGGCCATGGCGAAGGCCACAATTCCGGCCAGGCCCTGAACGTCGTCGCCGCCCTGGCGGTCAAGGACGTGATGACCAAGCAGAACATCGCCGGCACGCTTGTTCTCTGGCCCGGCGTGGCCGAGGAACTGGTGGCCGGCAAGGCCTATATGGTCCGCGACGGCGTGTTCAACGGCGTCGACGCCACCATCTTCACCCACGTCGGCTCGAACCTGCAGACCGCCTGGGGCCAGCCCTCGGGCACGGGCCTAGTCTCGATCAAGTACAATTTCCACGGCGAGTCCGCTCACTCGGCCGGCGCGCCGTGGCGTGGCCGCAGCGCTCTCGACGCCGTCGAGCTGATGGACATGGGCTGGAACATGCGCCGTGAGCATCTCAAGCCCGAGCAGCGCTCGCACTATGTGATCACCGACGGCGGCGACCAGCCCAACGTCGTGCCGTCAGAGGCCACCGTCTGGTACTATTTCCGCGAACAGACCTTCGACGCGATCAAGAAGAACTGGGACATCGGCAACCGGATCGCCAAGGCGGCGGCCGACATGACCGACACGAAGATGGACTACGCCATCGTCGGCACGGCCGCCCCGCGCCACTTCAACAAGCCGATCGCCGAGGCCGCCCAGAAGAACATCGACGCCGTCGGCCTGCCCAAGTGGACCGACGACGAGCAGGCCTTCGCCAAGGCCGTGCAGAAGAACGTCGGCTCGACCAAGCAGGACGGCCTTGACGTCAAGCTGAAGGGCCTCAAGCCCCCGGAGGAAAAGCCGGAAAGCGGCGGCTCGGACGACATCGGCGACATCTCGTGGATCATGCCCACGATCACCATCAACTATCCGTCGAACATCCCGGACCTGCCGGGCCACCACTGGGCCAACGCCATCTCGATGGCCACGCCGATCGCCCACAAGGGCGTGGTGGCCGGCTCGAAGGTGGTGGCGATGACGGCGCTGGATCTCTTGACCCAGCCCAAGCTGCTGGCCGAAGCCAAGACCTACTTCACCGACGTCCAGACCAAGACGCAGAAGTACGTGCCGATGCTCTCAACCGCGGACAAGCCGCAGACCCAGATCAACGCCAACATCATGGCGACCTTCCGGCCCGAGATGAAGAAGTACTACTACGACCCCGACAAGTACGGGACCTATCTGGAACAGCTGGGCATCGCCTGGCCGGTCAAGCAGCTGACGCCGCCGACCGCGAACTGATCCGCCGAGGCGCGTCCTCGCCCTTCGACAGGCTCAGGGTGAGGACGGATGCCGAAGCCTGAGTAGAAACCTCACCCTGAGCTTGTCGAAGGGCGAGGTTTCCGCGCCTCAGCGCAGCCGGCGGCTGCCCGGATCCTCGATGGGGATCGCGGCCAGCTCCGGCGGCAGGGCGTCGGCCGGATAGGCCGGGACTTCCAGGCTGCACAGGGAGATGAGCGGCACGCCGACATCGACCTTGCCGCCCGAGCGGTCGACGATGCAGGCGGCGGCCACGACGTCGCCGCCGGCGTCCTGGATGGCCTGGATGCATTCGCGCGACGACAGGCCGGTGGTGACGATGTCCTCGACCATCACGACCTTCTGGCCGGGCTCCAGGTGGAAGCCGCGGCGGAACTTGAAGCTGCCGCCCTCGCGCTCGACATAGATCGACGGCACGTTCAGGTGACGGGCGGTCTCGTAGCCGGGAATGATGCCGCCGACGGCCGGCGAGACGGCGACGTCGACCGCGCCGACCGTGGCGAGGATCTTCTCCGCCAGGGCCTTGCAGAGCCGCTCGCAACGCTCGGGGCGCATGAACACCAGGTTCTTCTGCAGGAAGACCGGGCTGTGCAGGCCGCTGGACAGCACGAAGTGGCCTTCGCGCAGGGCCCCTGCGGCGCGGAATTCGTCGAGGACGTCATCGTTGGTCATGAGCGCTGCGTATAGCCCAGCCCGCCGAGTCTTCAAGCGCCGGCTTGCCTCGCGGCGGCGTTTCGGGCTTTACCGCCCTTCATGACCGAAGAAGTTCAACGTCCTCGCGTCGGCTGTGGCGCCGCCATCCTCGACAACCAGGGCCGGCTGCTGCTGGTCAAGCGCGTGAAGAACCCCGAGGCCGATCACTGGGGCGTGCCCGGCGGCAAGCTGGACTGGGGCGAGGCCGCCAAGACCTGCGCCGAACGCGAGATCAACGAGGAACTGGGGATCACCATCAAGGCCGGCCGCGTCCTGGCCGTCACCGACATGGTCGCGCCCGACTATCACTGGGTGGCCATCACCTACGCGGTCGAGAGCTTCGAAGGCGAGCCGGCGATCCAGGAAGCCCACGCGATTCACGAATGGGGCTGGTTCGCCCTCGACGCCCTGCCCTCGCCGATGACGGCGGGCACGCGCGACGCAGTGGCGGCGCTGAAGGCCCGCTAAGCCAGCTCCTTCGCGATCCGCCACGCCCGCAGCGGCAGCACATAGTCCCGGTTGCCGATCGCCTCGGCGTCCATGCCCGCCAGCACCGCGCCGATATCGAAGGTCATGGCGCGGCTGCGCGCATAGTAGCTGTGCTGGATCAGGGCGTCGGCGTCGCCGGCCACGTTGCGGCAGTCGACCAGCACCACCTTCTTGGGCAGCATGTCGATCAGCCGCGGGCCGTCCGAGCCCAACCGATCCGGATTTCCCTTGGTCTTGTCCGAGATCACCAGCGCCCGGTCGGACGGATTGAAATAGACGGTCACCTGCCGGCCGATCTTAGGCAACGGCTTCAGCTTGCTGTCCTGCTCGAAGGTGTCGTCGTCCTCGTCGGGGGCGGCCAGCAGGATCTGGTCGAAGATCCGCACCAGCCCGTCGGCGTTCTTGGCGAGCACCGCCTGCAGGCCCTGGCGCAGGACATAGGCGCCCATGCTGTGGGCCATCAGGTGGATGCTGCGATCGCAACGATCCTGGTTACGGAGCTGCTCCAGAAAGTCCTTCAGCTTCAGATAGGTCCGCGCCAGGGCCGGTCCGGACGCCCGCGCGTCCTCCCGATCGCTGTAGTAGGACATGAACGGCACCGCTTCGCCGTCCGAGGGCCAGCTGAACACCACCACGTTCACCGGCCGACCGTCGTCGGTCGCCCCGGCCCGGATCCGCACATCGCGCGCCAGTCGCGCGCCGGCCTCGATCGCGCCGTTGAACGTTACGTTGAAGCCGTGGATGAAAACGAGCGTGTCCTGGCCGTCCAACATGGCCTTGCGGATGTCGTCCAGGAACCGGCCGCCGCCAGTCTTGGTCACGTCGGTCTCGCCTTTCACATCCGGATAGACGAACACCGACCCGCCCTGCAGCGTTTCGACGCCCTCTGGGAAGTCGACATAGCCGAACCGCAGCGCCGCTACCCCGTCGGGATTGAAGCGCGGTCCGAAGACCAGCTTCTTGTTTTCGGGCTGCTCGTTGCGATTGGTCGCGAAATAGACGCGTACAGCACCCATGGTCGCCTCCCCGGTCTTGACCAGGACGATGCGCCCTTAACGGGAACTCAGCAACCGTTCAGCTTGGAGCTTAGCCGCGCGTCCGGTCCACGGTCTCGACCGAAGGACACGCCCGTAGCGCGGCCTGGATGTTGGTCAGGTGCTTGGCGTCGCGGACCTCGACGTCGATGTCGGTATCGAAGAAGTCGCTCTGCCGGTGGTGCATGCGCAAATTGACGATGTTGCCGCCGGCCTCGCCGATAGTCGTGCAGACCACACCCAGCACACCGGGCGCGTTCTGGATGGTGGCGTGCAGGCGGGTCAGCGAGATGGTCGAGCGCTCGGCCTCGGGCGTCCAGTTCAGGTCGCGCCACAGCTCCTCGCGGTCCTCGTATTCGGCCAGGCGCGGGCAGTCGATGGTGTGGACGTCCAGGCCCCCATCTTCGTTGTTGGCGCCGTCCTCGCGCAGGATGCCGACGATGCGGTCGCCCGGCACCGGGCTGCAGCAGTGGGCGAAGTGCAGCGAGACGCCCGGGGTCAGGCCGCCGCCGCGCACATAGAGCGTCGCGCCCTGGCCGCCTTCGATCTTGCGGCGAGCCGTGGCGGCCTCGCGTTCGGAATCCTTCATGCCCGGATAGGCCGTCTCCAGCACCTGGCTGGGCGAGACACGGCCCCGCCCGACGGCGTCGAACAGCGCCTCGTCGCTCTCCAGGGCGAAGCGCTCCAGGATCGGCCGCAGCGACACGTCCTTCAGCTTCTTGCCAGCGCGCTCGAAGACCTGCTCCAGCGACGCCTTGCCCAGGCGCAGGAACTCTTCCTTCTCGGTCTGGCGGATATGACGGCGGATGGCGGATCTCGCCCGGCCCGTGACCGTCAGCGAGCGCCAGTCCGGCGGTACAACCGGCTTGGAGCCCCGCACCACCTCGACCACGTCGCCATTGACCAGCGGCGTGCGCAGCGGCTTCAGCTCGCCGTTGATCTTCACGCCGATGCAGGTGTCGCCGACGCTGGTGTGGACGGCGTAGGCGAAGTCCAGCGGCATCGCGCCCCGCGGCAGGCTGACCAGCTTGCCCTTCGGCGTGAAGACGAACACCTGGTCGAGGAACATCTCGAGCTTGGCGTGCTCGACCAGTTCTTCGCTGTCCCCGCCGTGCTCCAGCACCTGAACCAGCTGGCGCAGGTTGGCCAGCGGATCGCGACCGCCGGCGGCTTCCATGCCTTCCAGGTCGAGACCGTACGAGGCGTCCTTGTAGCGGAAGTGGGCGGCGACGCCCTCTTCGTTGACGCGGTCCATGGCCTCGGTGCGGATCTGCATTTCGATGCGCATGCCGCGCGGGCCCACGACCGTGGTGTGCAGCGAGCGGTAGTTGTTCCGCTTCGGCGTCGAGATATAGTCCTTGAAACGGTCGGGCACGCTGGACCAGGCCCGGTGCACGACGCCGAGAGCGCGGTAGCAGTCTTCCTCGCTGTCGACGATCACGCGGAACGCATAGATGTCCGACATCTGCGAGAAGCCGATCGATTTGCGCTGCAACTTGCGCCAGATCGAATAGGGCGACTTCTCCCGGCCGAAGACGCGGGCAGGCAGGGTCGACGACTCCAGCCGCGCGGCGATTTCCTGGCTGACCAGGGCCACCGCCCCGCCCTGCTCTTCGCGCAGCGCATCCAGACGGCGGATGATGGCGTCGCGGGCGACCGGATTGGTGTGCTGGAAGGACAGCTCCTCCAGCTCCACGCAGATCCTGTGACAGCCGATGTTGCGGGCCAGGGGCGCGTAGATGTCGCGCGTCTCGCGGGCGATCCGCTCGCGTTTCGCCTGGTTCTTGATGAAGTGCAGCGTCCGCATGTTGTGCAGACGGTCGGCCAGCTTGACCAGCAGGACGCGAACGTCCTTGGAGATGGCCAGGATGAATTTGCGCAGGTTCTCGGCCTGGCGCATGTGCTCGGCCTGCAGCTCGAGCTTGCTGAGCTTGGTGACGCCCTCGACCAGCTCGGCGATCTCGTCGCCGAACAGCTTGGCGATCTCTTCCTTGGTGACCGGGGTGTCCTCGATCACGTCGTGCAGCAGGGCCGTGACGATGGTCGCGGTGTCCAGCCGGTATTCGGTCAGGATGCCCGCCACCTCGATCGGGTGGGCGTAGTAGGGGTCGCCGCTGGCCCGGGTCTGCGAGCCGTGCATCCGCATGGCGTAGACATAGGCGCGATTGAGCAGGGCCTCGTCGGCCGTCGGGTCGTAGGCGTGGACCCGCTCGATCAGCTCATATTGGCGGAGGAATTTTGGGCGGGGCTTCGGAGCCTCGGTCGTCGTCGCCGCGGCGGGAGCCACGGACGAAGACGCGCCCGAATCCCCTCCAGAAGATGGGGCGTCGGGCGCGCGTTCGGAAAGAGCGGTCGAAGTGGCCGCTCGCAGGGTTAGAGGGTCTGCGCCTTCGGGGCTCAGTACCGCTCCTCCTGACCGCCGTCACGGTCGCTCTGCAGCGCGCGGACCAGTTCCAGTTCGCTCATCTGCATGTGGCTCGGATCGGCCAGCAGGGCCAGGGTCTCGGCCTCTTCCTCGGCCTCGGTGTGCTCATCGACGCGTTGCAGCGTGCTGATGAGGTGTTCCTTCAGGCCTTCGTGGTCGATGACATCGTCCGCGATCTCGCGCAGGGCGACGACCGGGTTCTTGTCGTTGTCACGGTCGACCATCAGGGCGGCGCCGGCCGAGATGGCGCGGGCGCGGTGCGCGGAGAGCAGAACCAGCGAGAAGCGGTTCGGAACCTTCTCGACGCAATCTTCGACGGTGACGCGGGCCATGAGTTCCTCGGGCTGCCGATTAGCAATCGCAAAATAGGCTTCCGTGCGGCGACACGCAACGCCGCGCACGATTATCCTGCTTTCGCGAGGGGGCGCTTATGCCCCCTTCGCGAGTCAATGTCTACCCTATCAGGTCTACCAGACCTTCACGCGCTTTTCGGGCGGCAGGTAGAGCGCGTCGCCCGGCTTCACGCCGAACGCCGCGTACCAGTCGTCGATGTTGCGCACCGTGCTGGCGCGGTACTGGTCCGGCGCGTGACCGTCGGTGATCAACTGCTGGCGCAGCGCGGCCGGACGGGTGTAGCCGAGCCAGCTTTGAGCGAAGGCCAGGAAGAAGCGCTGATCGCCGGTCATGCCGTCGATCACCGGCGCGGGCTTGCCGCCCAGCGAGGCGTGGTAGGCGTCCAGCGCCGCGCCCAGGCCGGCGACGTCGGCGATGTTCTCGCTGAGCGTCTGCTTGCCGTTCACCGCCAGGTCCGGGAACGGCTTGTACGTATCGAACTGGTCCGCGAGCGCCGCGCCGGCCTTCTGGAAGTGGTCGAAGTCGGCCGGCGTCCACCAGTTGCGCAGGCGCCCCTGACTGTCGAACTGCGCGCCCTGGTCGTCGAAGCTGTGGCTGATCTCGTGGCCGATCGTGGCCCCGGTCGCGCCGTAGTTGGCGGCGGCGTCATTGGCCAGGTCGAAGTTCGGCGGGGCCAGGATGGCGGCCGGGAAGTTCAGGGCGTTCAGCATCGGCAGGTTCACGGCGTTGACCGTCTGCGGCGTCATCACCCACTCGCCGCGATCGACCGGCTGGCCCAGCTTGGCGAGGTCGGTGGCGTAGTCGAAGGCTTCCGCGCGCTGCAGGTTGCCGTAGGCGTCGCCGCGCACCACCGCATAGGCCGAATAGTCGCGCCAGGCATCCGGATAGCCGACGCCGACCTTCAGCACCGCCACCTTCCTGCGGGCCTCGGCCTTGGTCGCCGGGTCCATCCAGTCCAGGCCGTCGATGCGCTTCTCGAAGGCGACCTTCATATTGTCGACCATGGCCGTCACTTCGGCCTTGGCCTGAGCCGAGAAATACTTGTCGGCATAGAGCTTGCCGACCGCCTCGCCGAGCACGGCGTTGGTCGAGCCGACCGCCCGCTTCCAGCGCGGCGACAGCTGCGGCGTGCCCTGCAGGCCCTGGCCGTAGAAGGCGAAGCGCTCGTCGACGAAGGCCTTGGGCAGGACGTTGCTGTAGTGGTCCATCAGGTGGAAGGTCAGGTAGTCCTTCCAGGTCTCCAGCGAGACGCCGGCGACGGCCTTGCCCAGACCCGTGACCATGGTCGGATGCCAGACGATGAAGCGCGGCTGGTTCGACAGCTTGGCGGCGGCGAAGAAGGCCGTCCAGTCCAGGCCCGGGGCCTTGGCCGCGAAGTCGGCCGGGGCCCAGCTGTTGTTGGCCTTCTGGACGTCGGCGCTGTCGGCGCGCGTGCCCGAGGCCTGGGCCAGCTGGTTTTCCAGCGCCACGATCGCCTTGGCCTTGGCGGCCGCGTTGGCGACGCCGCCCAGGGTCAGGATCTTCTCGACGTGGGCCCGGTACTTGGTCCGCGCCTCGACCATCGAGGCCTTGTCCGAGACGTAGTATTCGCGGTCGGGCATGCCGAGGCCGCCCTGCAGCAGGAACGGCGCGTACTTGCTGGTGTCGTCGAACGACGGCGAGACCCACAGGCCCAGCACGTTGTCGGTGTAGAAGTCGGTGGCGTTCAGGGCGTCGACGTCGGCGCGGATGTTGCCGCCCAGCACTTGGGCCAGCTGCGCCTTGTCCTTGATCGCGGCGATGCGGGCCAGGTCGGCTTTCAGCGGCGTCAGGCCCTTGGCCTCGATTCCGGCCTCGTCCATGTAGCTGGCGTAGTAGTCGCCGACCTTCTTGCCGTCGCCGGCCCCGCCCTTGGCGGCGTCCTGGATCAGGTCGACCGTGCGCTTGTTGGCCTCCTCGACCATCACCGCGGTGATGCCGTAGCTGCTGCGGTCGGCCGGGATCGGGTGAGCCTTGACCCACTTGTCGTTGGCGTAGGTCCAGAAGTCGTCGCCCGGCTTGATGGACTTTTCGATCGAGGTCAGGTCGACGCCGCTTTTGGCCGCCATTTGGGTCTGAGCAAAGGCGGCCGGAGCGGCGGTCAGCAGCGCGCACGCGGCGGCGCAGGCGAGCAGCGAACGAGTCAGGGTCATGTGCGAGGTCCAGATGAGCGTGCGGGACGCTTTGCAGGGAATGGGGCGCGGAAATTTGACCGGACTATGGGCGCCGCTTCATCCGACCGGGAATTAAACTTTGGCAATGGAGCGCGCGTCGCGACCGACGCTGGCGTTGGCCGCCAGCCGGAAGGCCGGCTCGCCGCTGACGGGGTGGACCCAGGCCGAGGCCAGCTCGGCCAGCGGCCCCATCACGAACAGCCGATCGTGGGCGCGCGGATGCGGCACAACGAGATCCCCGTCCAACACCGTCCGGCCGTGGGCGATGAGATCCAGGTCCAGGGTTCGCGGGGCGTTGGCGGCTCCCCTCGCCCTTCCGAATCGTTCCTCGATCCTGTGAAGCGCCGCCAGGGTGTCGGTGGGCGAGAGGTCGGTGGTGACGATGGCCACGCCGTTCAGGTACTCGGGTCCCGCCGGATCGGGCCAGGCCGCCGAGGTCCACCAGGTCGAGCGCGCCACCACCGTCAGCCCGACGTCCGGCAAGGCGGCCAGCGCGGCTTCCAACAGCGCCTCGCGACTCGTATAGGGTCCGGGCAGATTGCTGCCGAGCGCCACGATCACGGCCTCGTCCAAGTCATTTCGAGCGACCTGATTTTTCAAGGGATTACCGTGACCTTCTATCCGACCGACCGCCTGGCGCTGTTCATCGACGGAGCCAATCTCTATTCCGCCGCCAGGGCCCTGGGCTTCGACATCGACTACCGCAAGCTGCTCGACGAGTTCAAAAAGCGCGGCGTCCTGATCCGAGCCTACTACTATACCGCGATCGCCGAGAACGACGATTATTCGCCGATCCGGCCGCTCGTGGACTGGCTGGACTACAACGGCTTCACCCTGGTGACCAAGCCCGCCCGCGAGTTCACCGACAGCCAGGGCCGCAAGCGCTGGCGCGGCGACATGGACATCGAGATCGCGGTCGACATGCTGCAGATCGCCGAAACGGCCGACCACCTGGTCCTGTTCTCCGGCGACGGTGATTTCCGCGCCGTGGTCGAGGCCGTTCAGCGCAAGGGCCGCCGGGTCACCGTGGTCTCGACCATGAAGAGCCAGCCGCCGATGACCAGCGACGACCTGCGCCGTCAGGCCGACAACTTCGTCGACCTCGCCGACCTGGGGAACATCATCGGCCGCCCGCAACGGGTCCAGCCGCGCCCGGTCTCGGACAGCCGCACGCCGGCCGAACGCGAAGCCGACGACGAGTATTGAGATGAGCCAGCGTTCCAACATCGTCGGCGAGGCGGTTCCCAACCCCGCCGAGCCGCCGCGCGACTGCCCGCTGTGTCCGCGCCTGGTGGCCTACCGCCGCGAGAACCAGGACCTCTATCCCGACTGGTTCAACGGCCCCGCCCCCTCGTTCGGCGACAAGGACGCGCGCCTGCTGGTCGCGGGCCTGGCCCCCGGTCGCAAGGGCGCCAACCGCACCGGCCGGCCGTTCACCGGCGACTATGCCGGGACCCTGCTCTACGACACGATGATCAAGTTTGGCTTCGCCACCGGCAAGTTCGAGGCGCGGCCCGATGACTCGCTCCAGCTGGTCGGCGCGGCCGTGACCAACGCCGTCCGCTGCGCCCCGCCCGGCAACAAGCCCGAAACCTCGGAAGAGAACAACTGTCGCCCGTTTCTCACCGCGCGGCTGGAGATGTTCCCCAAGCTGAAGGCCATCATCACCCTGGGCGACGTCTCGCGGCGCAACGTGCTGAAGGCCCTGGGCCTCAAGGCCTCGGCGGGCGTTCCTGGCCACGGCTCGGAGTTCCAGGCCGGCCCCTACCGGATCTTCAACAGCTATCACTGCTCGCGGCTCAACACGAACACCGGCCGCCTGACGACGCCGATGTTCGAGGACCTGTTCGCGCGGGTGAAGGCGTATCTGGACGAGACGGCCTAAACCTTCACCGTCCGCCCCTCGCGCGCCGCGCGGTAGATGGCCTCGATCAGGCGCATGTCCTTGAGGCCCTCCTCGCCCGGCACGATCGGGTCGCGGCCGGTGAGGATACATTCCGACAGATGGTCCAGCTGGGCCGAGAACTGGTTCGTCGCTTGCGGGGCCGGCTCGCGCGGGCCGGTCTGGCCGTTCAGCTGGGCGCGCATCGCCTGGCCCTGGTAGCTGGTGGCTGGTTCGATCTCGACCCAGCCCTTCGGCCCCGAGACGCGGTAGCGATTGACATTGGTCGTGTAGGTCGAATTGCAGTTGGCCACCGCGCCCGACGGGAACAGCAGCTGGAAGCTGATGATGTCCTCCACCTCCTTGAAGCGGATGTTGGAGCGGTCGGTGGACTCCAGCGCGTTGACGGCCACGGGCTCCTCGCCGGCCAGGTAGCGGGCGGCGTTCAGGCTGTAGATGCCAATGTCCATCAGGCTGCCGCCGCCGGACAGGGCCCGCTTCAGCCGCCACTGGGTCGGATCGCCGATCGTGAAGCCGTGGTCGGCGACGATGGTCCGCACCGGCCCGAAGGCCCCGTCCCGCGAAAGCTTGATCGCCTCGATATTGTGAGCCTGGAAGCGACTGCGATAGCCGATCATCAGCTTGCGACCGGCCTTCCTGCAGGCGGCGATCATCGCCTCGGCGTCGGCCGAGGTGGTCGCCATCGGCTTCTCGCACATGACGTGCTTGCCGGCCTTGGCCGCCCGCTCGGTGAAGACCCGGTGCAGGCTGTTGGGCGTGATGACGTAGACGATGTCGACGTCGGGATTGTCGGCGATCCTGTCGAAGGTCTCGTAGTTGTAGCGGTGACTCTCCGGGATCCCGTACTGCTCGCCGAACGTCTTCAGCTTCTCCGGCGTGCCGCTGACCAGGGCCACCAGCTTGGAGTGCTCGCACTCGGCGAAGCGGGGCATGATGATCTTGGTGGCGTAGTAGCCCAAGCCCAGGATCGCGTAGCCCAGCTTGCGCCCGGGCTCGGCGGCCCTGGCCTCAAGAGATGGGGCGGCTAGCGGCAGCGTGGCGGCGAGACCAGCCGCCAGAAACGTTCTTTTGCTGATCTCGTCCATGTCGCTCTCTCCTACCAGGCCAGGCCGGACGTCTTTGTCCGCACGCGCGCCACGATGTGATTGGAGGTCAGGAACAGCGTCTTGCCGTCCTCGCCGAACGCGCAGTTGGCGGCCGGCCCGCCGGTCTCGATGACGCCCAGCAGCTTGGCTTCCGGCGTCAGGATCATGATCCCGCCCGGCCCGCTGGCGAACAGGTTGCCCTTGGCGTCGACCTTCATGCCGTCCGGCAGGCCCGGCCCACCGGCCTTCAGCAACTCGGAAGCGTCGAAGAACACTTTTGACGACTTGGGCAGACCGTCCGCGCCCAGGTCATAGACCATGATCACCGGCCGCTTGGGGTCCGAGATCGAGACGTAGAGCCGCCTGCCGTCCGGCGACAGGCCCACGCCGTTCGGGAATGACAGGGTGTCGTCGACCAGCGCCACCTCGCCATTGGGCCGCAGCAGGTAGACGCCGTTGAACGCCAGCTCCTTGGCCGGCGAGGCGTCCAGGCCCTCCAGGCCGTAGGGCGGATCCGTGAAGTAGAGCGAGCCCTTCAGCGGCCCGTCGCGGACCTCGACCAGGTCGTTGGGGCTGTTGAATTTCTTGCCCTTGTAGGCGCCGGCCAGGACCGTCTTCTTCTTGGTCGCCAGGTCGACCTTGGCCAGGCCGCGATTGCCGCAGTCGGCGATCACCAGGTCGCCGGCCAGGGTGATGATCGCGCCGTTCGAGCCGGCCTCGCGGAAGATCTTGGTCGGCGGGCCGTCATAGCCGGACGGCTGCAGGAACACCGTCTTTCCGGTCTTGGGGGTCCAGCGATACATGACGTTGCCGGGCACGTCCGAGAACAGCAGCGACTTGCTTTCCCAGTGCCAGGCCGGCCCCTCGGCCCAGGTGATCCCGTCGACCAGCTGCTCGATCGGCGCATGGGCGTCGAGGATCGCGTCCAGCGCCGGCGACAGGCGGCGAATCTTGCCGATCTTCGGATAGGCGGGCGAAGCGGCCAGGGCCTGTCCGCCAGCGATCAGGGCGGCTCCGGCGCCCAGTAGGGCGCGACGGGTGGTCATGGCGATCTCCGCTTCTTTTTTGTCAGACGGTTATGAGGCGACGCCGATGTTACCGCAACCAACGTTCGACTAAAGTCGCATCACCCTAAAGCCTCACCCTGGGCACCGCGTCCAGCCAGCGGGCGTAGGCGGCCTCGCGCGCGTGCTCATTGATCGAGGGCGACAGGGTCTCGGCGGCGGGACTGGCCTCGGCGGCTTCCTCCACCGAGGCGTAGAGCCCCGCGCCCACGCCGGCGAACAGGGCCGCGCCCAAGGCCGTGGTCTCCTGGTAGCTGGCGCGGCGCACCGACATTCCGGTCAGGTCGGCCAGTCGCTGCGAGAACCAGACACTCTTGGACATGCCGCCGTCGATGCGCAGTTGCGCGGCTTCCCCGAAAGCCGAGGGCGCGTCGGCGCGCATGGCCTCGATCAGGTCGCGGCTCTGCAAAGCGCAGGCGTCGAAGGTCGCCGCGGCGATCTCCGGCAGGCCGGCGTCGCGGGTCAGGCCGAAGATGCCGCCCCGCGCCTTGGCGTCCCACCAGGGCGCGCCCAGGCCGGTGAAGGCCGGCACCACCACGACGCCGTGGTCGGCCTTGGCCGCGCGCGCCAGGGCCTCGGCCGCGCGCGGGCCACCAGTGACGCCCAGCCCCTCGCCCAGCCACTGGATCGCCGCCCCGGCCACGAAGATCGAACCTTCCAGGGCGTAGGTGGTCCTGCCTCCGACCCGCGCCGCCACGGTGGTCAGCAGGCGCGAGCGCGAGATCGGGCGGTCCTCGCCGGTGTTGATCAGCATGAAGCAGCCGGTGCCGTAGGTGGCCTTCATCTGGCCCGGCGCGACACAGCCCTGCCCCATCAGCGCCGCCTGCTGGTCGCCCGCCACGCCGCGGATCGGAACGGGGCGACCCAGCAGTTCGGCGCTCGTCTCGCCATAGTCGTCCACACAGTCCAGCACCCTGGGCAGCAGCGGCGCGGGGACCTTGAACAGGTCCAGCATCTCGGCCGACCAGTCCTGGGCGCCGATGTCGAACAGCAGGGTGCGCGAGGCGTTGGTGGCGTCGGTGGCGTGCGTCGCCCCGCCCGTCAGCCGCCAGATCACCCAGCAATCCATGGTGCCGCACAGCAAGCCGCCGGCCTCGGCGCGAGCTCGCGCGCCCGGAACTCTGTCGAGAATCCAGGCGATCTTGGTGGCCGAGAAATAGGGATCCAGCAGCAGCCCCGTGACCTCGGTGACGCGCGGCTCGTGGCCCGCCGTCTTCAGCGTGGCGCAGACCTCGGCCGTGCGGCGGTCCTGCCAGACGACGGCCGGATGGATCGGACGGCCGGTGGCGCGGTCCCAGACCACCACCGTCTCGCGCTGGTTGGTGATGCCGATGGCGGCGATGGCGTCCGCCCTGCCCGAGTTTTCGGCCACCTCGCGCAGCACCGCCACGCAGGCGGCGTAGATCTCCTCGGCGTCGTGCTCGACCCAGCCGTCGCGCGGATAGCTCTGGCGCAGCGGACGCGAGGCCTCGCCCAGGGACTGGCCCGCCCGGTCGAACAGGATGGCCCGGGTGCTGGTCGTGCCCTGGTCCAAGGCCAGGATCAGGTCTTGAGTCACATGTCCTCCGCTCACGCTTGCGACATCTCGACACGATATTGGCGCGTCGGTGTTCTTGCCCTGTTTAAGCATGTTTTCATTTGGGGGCCGCAAGGTCATCCTGATCGGGTCTTCCGGATTCGAAGGAGGCGGGCCATCCAAGCCGTCGAGATCGCATCGCTCATGAAGCTGGCTCGCAGTCGCGAGCCTGGCGATCGTGAACGTTTGCTCACCGGGATCATCGATCTCTGCGAGGCCGGTCAGGCCAGCGGCGAGCCCACCGACCCCGACATCCAGGCCCTGCTCAATTCCATCTTCATGACCCTGGTGGTCGAGGCCGAGCGCGACATCCGCCACCGGCTGTCCGAACGCCTGGCCGACGCCGACTGGGCCCCGTCGGCTCTGATCAACATCATGGCGCTGGACGAGATCGACATCGCCCGCCCGATCATCGCCCGCAGTCCGGTGCTGCAGGATCACGACCTGATCCGCCTGCTGGTTCAGGCGACGCTGGAACACCAGATCGAGATCGCCCGCCGTCCGCACCTGCAGGCGCAGGTGGTCGAAGCAATCATCAGCCGCGACGAGCCGGCCGTGCTGACCGCCCTGGCCGCGAACGACACCGCCCAGATCTCACCCGACGCCATGAGCCGGCTGGTGAACCGCTCGCGCGAGGTCGTCGCCCTGCGTTCGCCCCTGGCCCGGCACCCGAAGCTTTCCGCCGATCTGGCCGAGCAACTCTATCTGCTGGTCGGCCGGGCCTTGCGCGAAGCCCTGATGACGCGGTTCCATCTGGATCCGACCAAGATGCAGGCCGCCGTCGACGAGGCCCTGCACGCGGCCCATCGCGGTGATTCCAACAGCGAGGAGGTCGGCCTCGTCGAGGTCGACGAGGATCGCGAGGAGATGGAGCGCTCGCTGATCGAGAAGCTCGATTCCGCCGGCCAGCTACGCCCCGGCTACCTGCTGCGCGTGCTGCGTGAGGGGCGGCTGCAGCTGTTCGTCATGGCCCTGGCCCGCCTGGGCAAATTCGAGTCCGCCCAGATCCGCCGCGCCATCGACAGCGGCCGCCCCGAACTTCTGGCCCTCGCCTGCTCGGCCGTGGGCATCGACCGCAGCGTCTTCCCGACCATCCTGGAGCACGTCCGCCAGCTGAACGGCGGCCGTCCGGGTGGCGGTGACGAGGGCGTGCGCCGCGCCGCCAGCGCCTTTGGCCCTTTCACGCCCGACATCGCCGGCATGGCCTTCCGCCAGGCCGTCGGTCAGGTCTGATCCTGGCGGCCCCATCGGTCGTTTGACAAGCTCGCGGGCTTCCCGCCACTTGGCCGCATGTACCAAGCGCAACCCTTCGTGACTCGCCTGTCCTTCAAGGCCAGCGACCGACCCGAAGCTCAGGAAGCGCGGGAACGGCTGATGGCCCGCTACGGCGATGTCGGCGACCAGAACGCCCAGGTCATCGTGGCGCTGGGCGGCGACGGCTTCATGCTGGAGACCCTGCACGAGGCGATCGCCAGCCAGACGCCGATCTACGGCATGAACCGCGGCTCGGTCGGCTTCCTGATGAACGAGTACAGCGAGGACGACCTGCTGGAGCGGATCAACGCCGCCGAGCGCGCCGTCATCCATCCGCTGGCCATGGTCGCCATCGATTCGCGCCGGACCCAGCACCGGGCCCTGGCGATCAACGAGGTCTCGCTGCTGCGCCAGACCCGCCAGACCGCCAAGCTGCGCATCTCGATCGACGGCAAGGTGCGGATGGGCGAGCTGGTCTGCGACGGGGCCCTGCTGGCCACCCCGGCCGGCTCGACGGCCTATAATCTCTCGGCCCACGGCCCGATCATCCCGATCGACGGCCAGATCCTGGCCCTGACGCCCATTTCCGCCTTCCGCCCCCGCCGCTGGCGCGGCGCCCTGCTGCCGCAGTCGGCGCGGGTGACGTTCGAGATCCTGGAAGCCGACAAACGGCCGGTCAGCGCCGTGGCCGACAACTTCGAGGTCCGCGACGTCCTGGAGGTGCACATCTCCGAAGACCGCGGCACCTCGCTGTCGATGCTTTTCGACGCCGGTCGCAGCCTCGAGGAAAGAGTTCTGGCCGAGCAGTTCTCTGCTTAAGTCTGGGACCTGAGACGTTGGGTCGCAGAAAGTGGTGTCTCATCTAATATTAACGCCTGCTATGTTACTGGATAGCCAACTATCCGCCGCTGGGGGAGGCGCCCGTGACGAATAAGACCGCTGAAGTGATCCAGGTGCCGAACATGCTCAAGCTCAAGGTGGGCGGTCGGGGCGGCATCGACATGGCCGCCATCGCCAAGGCCGAGGCGGCTCTAAAGAGCCTGTCCGGCAATTTCGCCCAATGGCTGAACGACGAAATCGTCAAGCTGGAGGCCGCCCGCCAGGGCGTCCGCGCCGAGGGCCTCAACGCCCAGACGGTCGAAACCCTTTATCTCCGCGCTCACGACCTGAAGGGCTTGGGCGCCACCTACGAATTCCCGCTGATCACCCGCCTGGCCGCGTCGCTCTGCAAGCTGATCGACGATCCGGACACCCGCCTGTCGGCGCCGATGTTCCTGGTCGACGCCCATATCGACGCGATCAAGGCCTGCGTGCGCGACGACATCAAGGTCGACACCCACCCGGTCGGCAAGGCCCTGGTCACCGAGCTGGAAGCCCGCGTCGCCGAATATCTCGGGACCGCCGCGGCCTAATAGCCGAGGCCGAACAGGCCCTTCAGATACGGATTGAGCATCCGGCCGTCCGGATCCAGCTCCCGCCTGACCGCCAGGAAGTCCTTCCAACGTGGATAGATCGCCTCCAGCTGGCCGCCGTTCAGCGTATGCAGCTTGCCCCAGTGCGGCCGGCCGTCGTAGCGGCGGAAGATGGGCTCGATCAATTCGTACAAAAACGTGAAGTCGTCGCGGTAGTAGGCGTGCACCGCCACCGAACCGCGCGGACCGCCCTGGAACGGCGACAGCCAGGCGTCATCCGGCGCGATACGACGCGCCTCGATCGGGAAGAAGACGTCCGGGCGCTCCTTCTCGATGGTCCGCACGACCTCGGCCAGCGCCTTCAGCTGGTGCTCCACGGGAAGATGGAACTCCATCTCGTTGAAGCGCACCGGCCTTTCGGTCGACAGCAGCTTCCAGCCCTCGTCGACGGCGGTCTCGGGCTTGGCGGTCGACAGTAGCGCGTGGGCGGCCGCCTTGCGCAGCGGCGTGGCGAAGCCCAGCAGGTTGCGCAGCCCCCGCAGCGCCTGCAGGAACTCGGTGTCCTGGTCCGGGCCGCGCGGCACGGCCGGATCGTCGGTCTCGTCGTGGCTGATATTGGCCGCCAGCCCCGTGAACGGCACGGCGAAGAACTCGAAGTTGCGGTGCTGGGCCCAGCGTTCCTCGGCCTTGGCGAGCGCCTCCTCGAACGGCTCCAGCCAGACGCGGCGACGCAGGCGCCGGTTGGCGCTGGTCTGGATCCGCACCTGGGTGATGACGCCCAGCGCGCCCAACGAGACGCGGGCGGCCTGGAACACCTCGGGGTTCTTGCTTGCGTCGGCGTCGATAACCTTGCCCGAGGGCGTGACCAGCCGCAGGCCCGTGACGCTGCCGTGCATGGCCTGGATCCTGGCGCCCGTGCCATGGGTGGCGGTGCCCAGCGCCCCGCCCAGCGACTGCTTGTTGATGTCGGGCAGGTTGGACAGCGCCCGGCCCTTCTCGGCCAGCATGGGCCCCAGGGCGCCCAGCCGCGTACCGGTGCGGACGATGGCTTGGTCGCCTTCCCAGCCGATCACGCCCGACAGCGAATCCAGCGAGATCAGCGTGCCGTTGGTCGGGGCCAGGGCGGTGAACGAGTGACCCGCGCCGACGGGCCGGATCGGAGCCTGGGCGACCTTCAGCGCGGCAGCCAGCTCGCCCTCGTCCTTGGGGGCCAGGCGGGCGGCGGGATAGGCGTGCTGCACGCCCGACCAGTTGCGCCACAGCAGCTTGCCTCGGGCGTCGACCGAGGGCGGCGACGGCGGCTCGGGCTTGTCCCCCGTGGCGACCTTGTAGGCGGCGACACCGCCGCCGGCGACCACCGCCGCACCCGTCCCGCCCGCGATCAGGGCTCCGCGCCTGGAGATCATTTTCCCCCCCGTCTTGTTATCTGGCCGAGTCTTCGCGCCCCGCCATGAACCGTATGAGGGCCTGGAAATCGGCCGGTGTGCAAGTCGCGCACTGACCGGTCGCCGGCATGGCGTTGTAGCCCTGGACGGCGTGGTCCAGCAGCGTCGCCTCGCCCTGCTTCCAGCGGACGTCCCAGGCGGCGCGGTCGTGGACCAGCGGCGCGCCCGTGCCGGGGATGGCGTGGCAGGCGTGGCAGGAGGTCTCGTACAGGCCCGACAGGCGCGCGTCGGCCGGGCGCAGGGCCAGGGCCTGCTCCGGCGTGGGCGGCGGCGAGGTTTTGGCCCCGCAGGCCGCCAAGGTCAGGCCCAGCGCGGCCAGCAGCGCCAGGCGGCGCATCAGACGATCCCCGACAGGCGTTTGGCCGCCGTCACGGTGTTGGCCAGCAGGCAGGCGATGGTCATGGGTCCCACGCCCCCGGGAACCGGCGTGATCGCACCGGCGACCTCGCGGACTTCGTCGAAGGCGACATCGCCGACAAGCCGGGTCTTGCCCGCCGCGGCGGCTTCCGGATCGCGGGCCGGATAGCGGGTGATGCCGACGTCGATGACCACCGCGCCCGGCTTGACCCAGTCGGCCTTGACCATCTCGGCCCGGCCGACGGCGGCGACCACGATATCGGCCTGGCGGACGATGCTCGGCAGGTCCTTCGACCGCGAGTGAGCGATGGTCACCGTACAGTCGGCGGCCAGCAGCAGTTGGGCCATCGGCTTGCCCATCAGGTTCGAGCGGCCGATGACCACGGCGTTCTTGCCGGTCAGATCACCAACCACGTCCTTCAGCAGCATCATGCAGCCGGTCGGCGTGCAGGGCGCCAGGGCCGGCAGGCCGCTGGCCAGGCGGCCGGCGTTGGTCACGGTCAGGCCGTCGACGTCCTTGTCCGGCGACAGGGCCGCCACGACGTCCATCTGGCTGATGTGCGGCGGCACTGGGAACTGGACCAGCACGCCGTGGATCTTCGGGTCGGCGTTCAGCTTGGCCACCACGGCCAGCAGATCATCCTGGCTGACCTCGGCGGGCAGGCGCACGGTTTCGGAATGCATGCCCGCCGCCAGGGTCTGCTCGCCCTTGTTGCGGACATAGACCTGACTGGCCGGGTCCTCGCCGACCAGCACCACGGCCAGGCCCGGGGTGATCCCGTGCCGGGCCTTCAGCTCGGCGACCTCCACGGCGATCTTCGCCCGCAGATCGGCCGCGAAGGCCTTGCCGTCAATGAGTTTGCCCTGCGCCATGTGCATCTCCCGCTTTGGCCCGTCCCTAGCGGCTGGAGCAAGGACGCGCAACGCTCGTCAGCCGCGCCCCGGAGCGAGGAATTCTCCCGCGCATTGACCACCTTGCCGTCCGCGCTCGCAAACGGCATAAGCCCTGACCTCGGGCCCCGGGCCCATGCCGGCGTAGCACAGCGGTAGTGCAGCGGTTTTGTAAACCGAAGGTCGGGAGTTCGATCCTCTCCGCCGGCACCAGTTTCCTCAGGTCCTCCTTCTCTTCAGGCCCAGCGCGATGACCGCCATCCTCTTCATCGACGCCGACGCCTGCCCCGTGAAGGACGAGGCCTACAAGGTCGCCGCCCGCCACGGCTTCAAGACCTTCGTGGTGTCCAACAGCTGGATCCGCGTGCCGATGACGCCGGTGATCGAGCAGATCGTGGTCGACGCCGGTCCCGACGTCGCCGACGACTGGATCGCCGAGCGCTGCGGTCCGGGCGACGTGGTGGTGACCAACGATATCCCCTTGGCGGATCGCGTGCTGAAGGCCGGCGGCGCGGCGCTGGCCCCGAACGGCCGGGTGTTCAGCCCCGACATGATCGGCTCGGCCCTGGCCTCGCGCTCGATCGGCGAACACCTGCGCTCGATGGGCGAGGTCACCAAGGGTCCCGCCGCCTTCGCCAACGCCGACCGCTCGCGCTTCCTGCAGGCGCTGGACCAGCTGGTGGTCAAGGCCAAGCGCGCCCCTTTACCGAAAAATGGCCCGCCCCGATGATCGAGATCACGCCCTGGCTGCGGATCGACGAGGACGAGCTGGTCTGGAAGGCCACCCGCGCCTCCGGCCCCGGCGGCCAGCACGTCAACAAGACCAGCACCGCGATCGAGCTGCGGTTCGACGTCAGGAACTCCCCGGCCCTGCCCGAGGACGTCAAGGCGCGGCTGGAGACCCTGGCCGGCAGCCGCCTGACCCAGGATGGGGTGCTGATCCTGTTCTCGCAGGGCTCGCGCTCGCAGGAAATGAATCGCCAGGACGCCCAGGAGCGCCTCGTCGACCTGATCCGCCGAGCGACCGAGAAGCCCAAGCCCCGCAAGGCGACCAAGCCGACCTATTCCAGCAAGCTCAAGCGGCTGGAAGGCAAGACCAAGCGCGGGACGGTGAAGTCCGGGCGCGGGCGGGTGAAATTCGACGACTAAGCCGTCTCCGGCGGGGCCGGGGTGCTGAACGCGATCACGTCCTGCTTCCAGTCCGGCTCGACGATCAGGCCGGACAGCATCTTCTGCAGGTAGCGGGTCATGGCCGCCTGCTCTTCCGTGGTCAGGTTGGCGCAGATGTCGCGGTTGAGCGGACGGATCTCGGCGCGGATCGTCTCCAGCAGGCCGCGACCGGTTTCCGTCAGGCAGATGACCACCACTCGGCGGTCGGCGGACGAAGCCTTGCGCTCCACCAGCCCGTCGGTGATCAGGTTGTCGATCGAGCGCGTCAGGGTCGTGCGGTCGGTGGCCGCCAGCTTGGCCAGGCGGGTCATCGACAGGTCGCCGAACCGCCGCAGCGAGATCATCGCCACCCACTTGGCGAAGGTCAGCCCGTGCCGGGCCAGGAGATCGGCCGCCACCGCCCGGCGATGCTGTTCGGTCTGATAGAGAAGATAGCTCAGATAGCTCGGCAGTGGCAGTGCGTGGTCCTGGACCACATCGGCGCGCTCATCCCCCTCGTACATTGTCGTTTTCCGCCCCCCAAAACGGCGCTCTGTGTCTCACAAGGTTAACGGCCACGCAATCCGCGGGCCCATGGGGCAAACGAAAAACCCCGCGAATGGCTTCGCGGGGTCATCTCTTTCAATTTAGACGGGAATTTCACGCCGCAGTGGCACGATTCCGGTTCAGCCCGCGCGTCAACCAGTCGTCGGGATAGGTCTCGCGCACGGTGATCGACTTGAACTGGGTGACCGGGATGCTGGCGTGGTCGCCGGGGTTGAGATCGCGCGACACCGAGTGGCCGGCGAACTCCTCGATGATGGTGATCACTTGGCTGCTGCCGGCGGCGTTCTCGATGAGGACCATGTTCATGGGGGTTCTGCTCGGTGAGCTCGAGGGGGAAAGGAAAGTCGGCGGAAAGGAAGGACGTGGCCGGCCTTAGATCTGGCTTGGTCGCACGCGTTCCTTGAGGCCCTTCAGGGCCCAGGCCTCGACGGCCCGGCTACTGCCCAGGCGGCGGAAGGCGCCGGCGGCGTGCTGTTCGCAGTATGAGCCGCGGGCGGTCTGCTTCGGACGGCCGCAGAAGCCGAAGTCGTCGCCTTCCGGATTGCCGATCGGCCAGCGGCACGAGTGGGTCCCAAGCTCCAGGATTCCCGAGGTCGGCAGCAGGTCTTCCTCGGTGCGCTCGAAGCGCGGAGCGACGTGGGGCGCGGCCGTGGTCTCGCGGGTCGGGCGGCGGACCACGATCCGCGACGGCGACCGGACGGTCGTCCGCTGACGGACGGGGGTTTCACGGACGGTGATGCCCAGGCGATGCACCTTGCCGATCACCGCGCTGCGGCTGACGCCACCCAATTGGCGGGCCACCTGGCTCGCGCTGAGCCCCTCGAGCCAGAGCTTCCTCAGCGTCGCGGTGCGTTCTTCGCTCCAGTCCATGATCTTGTTCCCAGCCCAGCCCGGAGCCAGCCCGCTCCGTGAGGAAATTGGTAGATTTTATGGTTAACGCACGTCAAACGTTTATGTGCAGACCCACGGTTTGCGATTTCACTTTTTTCGAAAAGAATCACGTAGATACCGGCAATTGTCGCAGGGGCCCGCTCAAGCTGGTCTTAAGGAACATTGTTCCGTGACAGAGCGACGGCCCTGAATTTATAAGGGTTTGGAATGCGTCGCACCGTCGCAGAACCTGCGGCGAAACGTCAGTCGGGGATCATCATGCGTACCGTGAAACTTGCCGCCATCGCGGCGCTCTGCATCGCCGCTTCGGCCTGTTCGAGGGACGGCGGCAGTTCCGCCGAGGCGCCGGCGTCGGCGCCGGCGGATGCTCCCGCCGCCGCGCCGCCCGCCGCCGCCCCGCCGACCGACGCGGCCAAGGCCGCGGCCCTGGCCGCCCTTCCCGCGCCCTACAACACCGGCGACCTGTCGAACGGCCAGAGCAAGTTCGCCTTCTGCCGCTCGTGCCACACCGCCACCGAAGGCGGCCCGGACCTGACCGGCCCCAACCTCTACGGCGTGTTCGGCCGCAAGGCCGGCTCCAAGCCCGGCTACACCTATTCGGACGCGGTCAAGAACGCCGGCTTCGTCTGGGACGCCGAGCACCTGGACAAGTGGCTGACCGACCCGCGTGGCTTCATGCCGGGCACCAAGATGACCTTCGCGGGCCTGCACGATCCCAAGGATCGCATCGACCTGATCGCCTATCTGAAGGTCGAGACGGGCTACAAGCCCGCGCCGTAGCGATGCGCCCGGCCCCTCCAGAGTTAGAGGCGTTGATCCAGCGCCTCTACGACGCCAACGGAAAGCGCGACTTCGAGGCGTTCCGCGCCCTGGTCTCGCCCCAGTTGGAGTGGCCGGATGTAACGCGCGGCGGCTGGCTGACCAGCCCTGAGCAGGTGCGCGACTACTGGGCCTATAACGACGCCGCGCTCCGGGTGGAGATCACCCCGGTCGAGGTCCAAGTCACCGACGACGGCCGCATCATGGTCGACGCCAACCAGGTGATCTGGAATCGCACCGGCCAGCTGTGGTCGGACCTCTGCGTGCGGCATTGTTACACGCTTCGCGACGGCCTGATCCGGCGCATGGATATCGTTCCCAGGGGGGACACGGATCCAGGCCCATGACGCCGGACGAAAATCGCATCGCCAAGCCGCACGCGCTTGAAGCGGTGCTGCACGAGGCCTTCGAGGCCTTCAACGCGCGCGACCTGTCGCGCCTGCGTCCGTTGTTCCACGACGAGATCGTCTGGCCCGACACCCTGGACAACAATGAGAAACCGCTCGTCGGCAAGGAAGCCGTCATCGGCCACTTCGCCCGCATGTTCGCGACCATCCTGGCGAACGTCCAGCTGATCCGGATTCTCGACGAAACCCCGAACAGCCTGGCGGTCGAGGCCCAGTACTCGGTGGAAAGTCCCGATGGGCGCATCTGGACCGACACCCGCGCGGCCCTGACCTATCACTTCAAGGACGGGCTGCTGAGCGGCATGACGATCGTGGGCGGGTTCTAGGTCAGCAGGTCGGCGCAGGCGTCGAGGATGGCCTCGGCGTCCAGGCGATACTTGCCGTAGAGATCCGGCAGGTCGCCCGACTGGCCGAAGGTTTCCAGGCCCAGGGCCCGCACGCGCTGCCCGCGCACCGAGCCCAGCCAGGACAAGGCCAGCGGCGCGCCGTCGGTCAGGGTGACCAGGCCGGCCTCGCGATCCAGCGGGCTCAGCAGGGTCTCGATGGTCGAGGTCCGACGCCCTTCCCCCGTCCAGCGGGCCCGGCCCGAGGCGGTCCAGTCGCGATGCAGCACGTCGGCCGAGGTGACGGCCAGCAGGCCGGCCTCGGGCATGTCCTCGGCCAGCGCCTCGAACGCCGCCAGGGCCTCGGGCGCCAGGGCGCCGCTGTAGACCAGGGCCAAGCGCGCGCCGGGCGCTGGCGCTTTCAGCCAATAGGCTCCGTCGACCACGCCCTGGCGCCAGGCGTCGTCCATCCGCTCGGGCTGGGCGATGGCGCGGGTCGACAGACGCAGATAGGTCGACGCGCCGTCCTTGGCCTGGATGCGCTCGAAGGCGTGGGCCATCAGCACCGCCGTCTCGTCGGCGAAGGCCGGCTCGTAGGTGTCGAGACCCGGCTGGGCCATGCCGATGACCGGGGCGTTGATCGACTGGTGCGCGCCGCCCTCCGGCGCCAGCGTCAGGCCCGACGGCGTGGCGACCAGCAGGAACCGGGCGTCCTGGTAGCAGGCGTAATTCAGGGCATCGAGGCCGCGGGCGATGAAGGGGTCGTAAAGCGTCCCGACCGGGAACAGGCGCTCGCCGAACAGCGGGCCGGTCAGGCCCAGGGCCGCCAGGGCGATGAACAGGTTGTTCTCGGCGATGCCCAGCTCGACGTGCTGGCCGGTCTCGGCCTTGGACCAGACCTGCGCCGAAGGAATGCGGCGACGCTTGAAGACGTCCTCGTGGGCCCGGCGCTGGAACACGCCCCGACGGTTCACGAAGCCGCCGAGATTGGTCGACACCGTCACGTCCGGCGAGGTGGTGACGACGTGTCCGGCGAACTCGTCCTTGCGGGCGGCGATCTCGAACATCACCTTGCCGAAGGCGGTCTGGGTCGACTGCTCGCCATCGATCTTGCCACCAGTCACGGCCGACAGCAGTTCGTCGGCGGTCGGGGTCGGGATGGTCGGGGCGACGTGGTTGCGCTCGACGTCGGCGGCGAAAGGAGCCCGGGCCACCAGGCCCTTCAGCGCCGTGCGCTCGGCGGCTGAAAGGCCCGACAGAGCGTCCCACTCCTCGCCCTCGATGACACCCAGGCGCGCGCGCAGCTCGGCGATCTGGGCCGGGGTCATCAGGCCGGCGTGGTTGTCCTTGTGGCCCTGGAACGGCAGCCGCAGGCCCTTGACGGTGTAGGCGATGAAGAAGCGAGGGCGGTCGTCCTGCCCCGCCTTCTCGAAGGCCTCCAGCAGCGTTTCCAGGCAGTGCCCGCCCAGCTCGGTCATCAACTCGGCGAGATCGACGTCCTTGTAACCGGCGATCAGGGCCAGGGCCTCGGGGCTGCCGGCGAGATCCGCGTTCAGGCGTTCGCGCCAGGCCGCCCCGCCCTGGTAGCTCAGGGCCGCGAACAGGTCGTTGGGCGCGGTCTCGATCCAGTCATGCAGCTTGTCGCCGCCCGGCTTGGCGAAGGCCTCGCGCTGGCGCCTGGACCACTTCAGCGTCTCGACCGTCCAGCCCGCGGCCTCGAAGATCTCGCCGTAGCGCGTGAACATCCGGTCCTGGGTGGTCGCGTCCAGGCTCTGGCGGTTGTAGTCGACGATCCACCAGGTGTTGCGGATGTCGTGCTTGCAGGCCTCGATCAGGGCCTCGTAGATGTTGCCCTCGTCCAGCTCGGCGTCGCCCAGCAGCGAGATCATCCTGCCCATCTTCTCCGGCTTCACCGAGCCGCGCGCGGCCAGATAGTCCTGGGCCAGCGAGGCGAAGGCTGTCATGGCCACGCCCAGGCCCACCGAGCCGGTCGAGAAGTCGACGTCGTCCACGTCCTTGGTGCGCGAGGGATACGACTGGGCCCCGCCCAGCGCCCGGAAGCGCTGCAGGTTCTCAAGGCTCTGGCGGCCGAACAGGTGCTGGATGGCGTGGAAGATCGGGCTGGCGTGCGGCTTGACCGCCACGCGGTCCTGCGGCCGCAGCGCCTTCATGTAGAGGGCGGTCATGATCGTGGCGCACGAGGCGCTGGACGCCTGGTGGCCGCCGACCTTCAGGCCGTCGCGGCTTTCGCGGATGTGGTTGGCGTTGTGGATGGTCCACGCCGCCAACCAGAGAATGCGTTCCTCGAGGCGGCGCAGCAGAGCGATTTCCTGCCGCTTCGCCGTCAGAGAACCGTCAGCCATGCTTCCTCACCCGTCTATGCCGGTGAGGTTTGCCCCTCGCCGCTCTTTTCCCGAGCTTCATACTCTTCGATCTGCCGGGCCGTCCACTCCGGCGACTTCGTGAAGCGCGCCAGGAGGTCGTAGAACACCGGAACGATGAACAGCGTCAGCAGGGTCGCGAAGATCGAGCCGGTGAAGATCACCGAACCGATGGTCTTGCGACTTCCCGCGCCGGCGCCGGCCCACAGCATCAGCGGCAAGGCGCCCATGGCCGCCGAAATCGAGGTCATGATGATCGGACGCAGGCGCAGGGCCGCCGCCTCGATCACCGCCTCGCGCACGGTCAGGCCCTCGTCGCGCAGCTGGTTGGCGAACTCGACGATCAGGATGCCGTTCTTGGTGGCGATGCCGATCAGGATGATCAGACCGATCTGGCTGTAGGTGTTGATGGTCGAGCCCATGACCAGCAGGCCGAACAGGCCGCCCAGCGCCGCCAGCGGCACGGTCAGCATGATCACCGCCGGGTGGATCCAGCTCTCGAACTGCGCCGCCAGCACCAGGAACACCAGCAGCAGGGCCAGGCCGAAGGCGACGGCGATGCCGCCCGAGCCTTCCAGATAGTCCTTGGCCTGGCCGCCCCACTTGATGCTGATCCCGGGCGTCGGGCGTTGGTCGGCCTCGTCCTTGAGGAAGCGCACGGCGTCCTCGACGGTGTAGCCGGGGTTCAGCTGCGTGGTCAGGGTGACGGAGCGCAGGCGATCGACGCGCGGACGGTCAGGCGTGTCGCCGCGCAGCTGCGTGGTCACCACGGTCGACAGCGGCACCAGGGCGCCGGAACTGGTGCGCACCTGCAGCTGGTTCAGGTCCGCGACGCTGCGGCGCTGGTCCAGGTTGGTCTGCAGGATGACGTCGTATTCCTGGCCGTTCTTGATGTAGGTCGTGGCCTTGCGCGAGCCGAACATGGTCTCCAGCGCCCGGCCGATCGACTGGGCCGAGACGCCCAGGGTGGCGGCCTTGTCCTGGTCGATCTGCACCGACAGGCGCGGCGAGGTCGGCTCGTAGTCGAGGCGCGGACGCGCGAAGCCCGGATTGCCCTGAGCGTCGGCCAGGATCGGCTTCAGCCACTCGGCCAGCTGGACGTAGTCGTTGCCCACGGCGATCAGGTCGACATTGGTGCCGCCGCCCCCGCCGCCGCCGCGCTGGAACGGCCCGCGCACGCTGGCGATGGCCCGCACGCTGGTGATCTTGGAGAGGTCCTTGTTCAGCTCGGCCGCCACCTGGTCGGCGGTCTTCTTGCGCTCGCCCCACGGCTTCATCACGACGACGCTGTTGCCGCTGTTGAACGAGGTGCCGCCGAAACGCGGGATGGTCAGCAGGATGCGCTCGGCGACGCCTTCCTGGCGGTAGCGGTCGACGATCTTCTCGACCTGCAAGGCGATGCCCAAGGTGTAGTCGTAGCCGGCGCCTTCCGGCCCGCTGACGGCCACGTCGACCCGGCCGCGGTCCTCGGGCGGCACCAGTTCCTTGGGCAGGCTGACGAACAGCAGGGCCGCGAAGCCCGCCAGGACGACGACCATCACGCCGGCGATCGCCGCCGACCAGCCGCCGAGGATGCTTTCCAACGAGGCGCGGTACGAGTTCTTCAGGGCGTCCATGGCCCGGTCGACGCGCTTGGCCAGCCAGCCCTCGCCATGCGCGGGACGCAGCAGCTTGGACGCCATCATCGGCGAGAGCGTCAGGGCCAGCAGGGCCGAGAAGGCGACGGCGGCGGCGATGGTCACGGCCAGCTCGACGAACAGGCGGCCGATATAGCCGGGCAGGAACATCAGCGGCGCGAACACCGAGATCAGCACGATGGTCGTGGCCACGACGGCGAAGAACACCTGGCGGGTGCCGCGCTCGGCCGCGACCAGGGCGGGTTCGCCCTCGTCCACGCGGCGCTGGATGTTCTCGACCACGACGATGGCGTCATCGACGACCAGACCGACGGCCAGCACCAGGGCCAGCAGGGTCAGCAGGTTCAGCGAGAAGCCCAGCGGGGCCAGGACGATGAAGGTGGACAGGATGCAGATCGGCGCGACGATCGAGGGAATCATCGCCGACCGCCAGCTGCCCAGGAAGATCAGGTTGACCAGCACGACCAGGCTGATCGACAGGCCCATGGTGATCCACACCTCGTGGATGGCCTCGGCGGTGAACACCGAGTTGTCCACGGCCACGACCATCTTGGTGCCGGGCGGCAGGCTCTCGTTGATGGTGGCCACTTCCTTGCGGACGGCCTGGGAGATGGCGACGTCGTTGGCTTGCGACTGGCGGGTCAGGCCGATGCCGACCTGGTCAACGCCGTTGCCCCGGAAGAGGCGTCGGCGCTCGTTCGCGCCTTCCTCGATGCGGGCCACGTCGCCCAGGCGCAGCACGAAGCCGGAGGCGTCGGCCGGGCGCAGGGGCAGGCGGGCGAAGTCCTCGGGCTTGGCGTAGCTGCGGGCCACGCGGATCGTGAAGTCCTTGGACGCGCTTTCCAGCGAGCCGGCGGGCAGTTCCAGGTTCTGGGCGTTCAGGGCGTTCTCGACGTCGTCGACCGACACGCCGCGAGCGGCCATCTGGTTGGCGTCCAGCCAGATCCGCATGGCGTAGATCTTGGCCCCGAACAGGTTGGCCTGGGCCACGCCGTCGATGGTCGACATCCGCTCGACCAGGTAGCGGTCAGCGTAGTCGGCCAGCTGCAGCGGATCCAGCGTGGTCGAGGTCAGGTTCAGGATGATGATCGGCGAGGCGTCGGCGTTGGCCTTGGCGATCTGCGGCGGGTCGGCCTGGTCGGGCAGATTGGCCGTCACCCGGCTGACGGCGTCGCGCACGTCGTTGGCGGCCGCGTCGAGGTCGCGGTCGAGGTTGAACGTGATGGTGATCTGCGAGCGACCGTCGCGGCTGCTCGAGTTCACGCGGTCGATGCCCTGGATGCCAGCCACCTGGCGCTCGATCACCTGGGTGATGCGCTCTTCGATGACCTCGGCCGAGGCGCCGCGATAGGTGGTCGAGACCGACACCACGGGCGGATCGACGCTGGGCAGTTCACGGATCGGCAGCGAGGTATAGGCCGCCAGGCCGATCACGCAGAGGATGATGGCCGCGACGGCGGCGAAGACGGGACGACGGACGGAAAGGTCGGACAGCATCAGCCGGCCTTGCGGTCGGCGCCGCCCTTGCCGCCGGCCTTATCGCCCTGTCCGCCCTTGCCGCCGCCGATCGGGGCGCCGTCCTGGATGCGGTTGAGCCCGTCGGCGACAATCTTGTCGCCGGTCTTCAGGCCGGCGCGGATCTCGACGAAGCCGCCCTCGCTGATGCCGGTGTCGACGTCGGTGCGGCGGGCGACCAGGCCCTTCGGCCCTTTGGCGATGCGGTAGACCGAGGCCTGGGTCCCTTCGAACTGCACGGCCGCTTCCGGCACGGCGACGCCGTCGCGCACGCCCTGGTCGATGGACACCTTGACCAACATGCCCGGCTTCAAGCGGCCGCCGGCGTTCGGAAACTCGGCGCGGGCCTTGATGGCGCGGGTGGCGGGATCGATGCGGGTGTCGATCTGGGCGATCTTGCCCTGGAAGGTCTCGCCCGGCAGGGCGTCGGGACGCGCGGCGATCGGCAGGCCGATGCGGATGGTCTGCAGATAGCGGTCCGGCACCGAGAAATCGACGCGGATGACCGAGGCGTCGTCCAGGCTGACGATCGGCGTTCCGGCGGCGATCAGCATGCCGGGGGCGACGTCCGAGATGCCGACGCGACCCGAGAACGGCGCGCGCAGCACGCGGTCCAGCTTCTGGGCCTGGGCCGTGCCGACCGAAGCCCTGGCGACGTCGAGCGCCGACAGGTACTGCTCGGCCGTGGCGCGGGGGGCGATGCCCTTGTCGGCCAGGGTCTTCCAGCGGGTATAGTCACGCTCGGCCTGGGCCAGACGCGCCCTGGCTTCCGAGATGCCAGCGTCTTCCTGGTCGGCCTTCAGCTCGACCAGCACCTGGCCCTTGCGCACCGTCTCGCCGTCCGAGAAATGCACGGCCGTGATCAACTCAGGCGTGTTCGAGGTGATCGTCACCGACTGCCGGCCCTTGGCCACGCCCAGCACCTCGATACGATCGGTGAACGGACGCTCGCCGACAACCATCTGGGAGACGCTGGTCGCACGACCGCCGGCGCCGCCGGCCTTGCTGGCGTCCTTGGCGCCAAAGGCCAGCTTCAGCCCCCCGACCACAAGCATCAGGACAACGGCGGCCAGAGCCACCACGAGGAAGAAGTGCCTACGGATCAAGAAACGGCTCCAGCACGCCGGGAGGAGTCGGCGGGAATTCGGCGAAGATATGACCGCAGCCTAAAGCGACGTCCAGTGACAGCCGGATGACCGACTGTTGCAATCCTGAAACAAGCTAAAGCTTCCGCCACACGGCAAGCGCGAAGCCGCGATCCCGGGTGGTCTCTCGTCCCAGGGGCGTATCGCGCCAACCGGCCTGCACGCTCCAGTCCCCGAACGCGCGGACGACGGACAGCTCGCTCTTCGCCCAACGCGAGCGGACCGGATTGCGATCGGCCTGACCGGCATAGGTCTGGGCCAGGATCAGCCAGTTTTTCGCGGGCCTGACGCCTAGCGTGGCGTCGATGCGCGTTTCGTCGGCAAGGCCCTGGCGCCGCAGCCGCGCGGCCTCCAGGTCGACGAACACTTCCCTGCCCTTCCACAAGGCCGAGCGGCCGAACAGCAGCCGCGCTTCCAGATCCAGACTCCCCTGCCCCGGCGCGGCGTAGCCGGCGTTGCGGCCCGCCCCCGCCTCCCCCGCGCCCAGATAGACGGCCAGGGACGAGCGGTCGTCGCGATGGGCCGCCCAGCGCAGGCCCAGCTCGATCGGTCCGCGTCCGGAGTAGTCCACCCACCGGTCATGGCCGCGCGTGACGCCGGCCTTGGCCTGCAGGGTCAGCCGTGGCGTCAGGCCGTGCTCGACGAACACCGACAGGCTCTCGTCGCGGCGTGGGTCGATGTCGACGAGAACGGCGTCCGGACCGTAGCCTTGCTTGGCGTCGGACTTCTCGTACTTGGCGATCACCTGGGTGCGGCCGGGCGCCATCGGCCACGCCCCCGCTTGCGCGGCGCCGGTCGTCAGGCACGAAAAAGCCGCCGCGATGGCCAGGACCGCGGCGGCTCTCATCAATACGGAATAGGCGCCTAGTCCGCGTAGCCGGGCAGCTCGCGGTCCAGTTTTCGCAGACAACCCGGCCAGGCCAGGCCGCCGATCATGCCCATGCCCATGCCGGTCTGCTTGCGGACCTCCGCCTGGGCCGCGTCGGGCGCCAAGAGGACGTTGTCGCGACCAATCGACAGAGCCATTACCTGCTGCGCGCACGCCCGCTCCAGGAAGAACATCCCCAACCAGCACTCGGCCGCCGAGCTCCCCACCGACAGCGTGCCGTGGTTGCGCAGCATCATCAGCCTCTTGGTCTCGCCCAGGTCGGCCACCAGCCGTTCCCGCTCGTCCAAGTTGAGAGCAATGCCTTCATAGTCGTGATAGGCGAGTTGAGGCAAGACGATTAGCGCGTGCTGGCTCAGCGGCAGCAGGCCTTCGGCGTGCGCCGACACCGCCACGCCCTGGTCGCTGTGCAGATGCATGACGAAGTGGGCGTCCTCGCGCGCGGCGTGGATGGCCGAGTGGATCGTGAAGCCCGCCGGATTGATGAAGTACGGCGTCTTGTCGACGATGGCGCCCTCCAGATCGACCTTCACGAGGCACGAGGCGGTCATCTCGCCGAAGAACATGCCATACGGATTGATCAGGAAGTGGTGCTCGGGACCCGGTACGCGCGCCGAGATGTGGGTGAAGATCATGTCGTCCCAGCCGTGCAGGGCCACGAGACGGTAGAGGGCCGCCAGATCAACGCGCGCCTGCCATTCGGCTTCGCTGACCTTGCCCTTCAGAGATGAAATCGGCAGAGCACCGTCGGCCATGATGGGCCTCCCATATAGGTTATCATTGTTGAGTTAGAGCGTCGCGCCGGGACGCATGGCCGTCAAGAGCCGCGATTCAAGCCCTCTGCGCTTGCCAACCGCGCTCCGGCGTCGGACCGTCCGCGCGAACACGGGGGAATCGAGACGGATGCTGACGCTGCTGGGCGTGGCGGTGATCGTGCTGGGCTTCGCCCTGCGCTTCAATCCGCTGATGGTCGTCGTCGCCGCCGCCCTGACCTCGGGACTGGCGGCCGGTCTGCCGCCGCTGGAGGTGCTGGCCGCCTTCGGCAAGGCCTTCAACACCAACCGCTATGTCACGGTCGCCTGGCTGGTGCTGCCGGCCATCGGCCTGCTGGAGCGGGCCGGCCTGCAGGAAAAGGCCCGCGCCACCATCCGTTCGATCCGCGCCGCCAGCGCCGGGCGGATCCTGCTGGTCTACCTGATCCTGCGCCAGCTGAGCGCGGCCCTTGGCCTGGTGTCGATCGCCGGTCAGGCTCAGACCGTTCGCCCGCTGGTCGCCCCGATGGCGGAGGCCGCGTCCGAGCCGCTCTCCGATCAGCGGCGCGAGGACGTGAAAGCCATGAGCGCGGCCACCGACAATGTCGGCCTGTTCTTCGGCGAGGACATCTTCCTGGCCATCGGCTCGATCCTGCTGATCGTCGGCTTCCTGGATCAGAGCGGCATCACGGTCGAGCCGCTGCACCTGTCGATGTGGGCCATCCCGTCGGCCATCGCCGCCTTCTTCGTCCACGGCGCGCGGCTTCTGCTGTTCGACCGCGCCTTGTCCAAAGAACGTTCTGGGCCGGAGGCCGGGCAATGATCGGCTTGCCGCTCGTCTATCTGCTGGCCGGCCTGATGTTCGGGGCCTTCGCCGTGTTCAGCGCCCTCGACCGCGAGAACCGCAAGCGCTTCGGCAACGCCGCCTTCTGGGGCCTGTTCGCGCTGAGCTTCCTGTTCGGCGACCACTTTGGCGACCTGGGCAACGGCTTCCTGGCGCTGGCCCTGGCCCTGATCGCCGGGACCGGCCAACTGGGCGTCGGCGCGCCGAAGACCACCTCGCCCGCCGAGCGCGAGACCCTGGCGGCGACCTATGGCGCGCGCCTGTTCATTCCCGCCCTGGTCATCCCCGTGCTGGTGCTGGTCGGGACCCTGGCGTTCAAGCGCCTGACGCTGCACGGCGCGCCGCTGGTCGACCCCAAACAGGCCACGCTGGTCTCGCTGGCCCTGGCCGCCCTGGTCGCGGCGATCCTGGCCCAGGTGATGTTCCGCCAGCCGGCTTCAGCCCCCTTGCAGGAAGGCCGGCGGTTGATGGACCTGGTCGGCTGGGCCGCTCTGCTGCCGCAGATGCTGGCGGCCCTGGGCGCGGTCTTCGCGCTCGCCGGCGTCGGCAAGACCATCGGCGAACTTGCGGTGATGATCACCCCGGTCGACAGTCGCTTCGCCGCCGTCGCCGCCTACTGCCTGGGCATGGCCGTGTTCACGGTGATGATGGGCAACGCCTTCGCCGCCTTCCCCGTGATGACCGGCGGCATCGCCCTGCCCCTGGTCATCGGCCGTTTCGGCGGCGATCCGGCCGTGGTCTGCGCCATCGGTATGCTGTCGGGCTTTTGCGGCACGCTGCTCACCCCGCTGGCCGCCAATTTCAACCTTGTGCCGGCCGCGCTGCTGCAGTTGAAGGACCGCTATGCCGTGATCCGCGCCCAGGCGCCGACCGCGGTCCTGATGCTGGTCGTCAATGTGGTCCTGATGAACGCCCTGGCCTTCCATGCTTAAGAATTGGCACAAATGAGCCTCGCCCGCTCCACCGCCTCGCGCTTCGCCAAGATCGCCCTGGGCCACCTGACCCGCGAGTACCCGAACAAGCTTGACCACGTGATGGCGGACGCGGGCGACGTCCGCTCGCCGCGCGACCTGCACCCGATCTTCTACGGCAGCTTCGACTGGCATTCGTGCGTGCACGGTTACTGGCTGCTGGCGACGTTGCTGCGCCTGCGCCCGGAGGCGCCCGAGGCCGAGACGATCGTCGCCCTGTTCGACGACGCCTTCACGCCCGAGAAGGTCGGCGTCGAGACCGCCTATCTGGCCCGCCCCGAAAGTCGCGGCTTCGAGCGCCCCTATGGCTGGGCCTGGAGCCTGATGCTGCAGGCCGAACTGCTGCGTCACAAGGATCGCCCCTGGGCCGCCACGCACGCGCCATTGGCCGCCGCCTTCCGCCAGCGGTTCGAGAGCTTCCTGCCGATCGCCGACTATCCGGTGCGCACCGGCACGCACTTCAACACCGCCTTCGCGCTCGTTCTGGCGACCGAATACGCGGTGATGACCGATGACCAGGGCTTCTTCGACCTGCTGCAGAACCGCGCGCTGCTCTGGTACGGCCAGGACGCCGCCTGCCAGGGCTGGGAGCCGTCCGGCGACGACTTCCTCTCGCCCGCCCTGATCGAGGCCGAGGCCATGCGCCGCCTGCTGCCGCGCGAGAGCTTCGACACCTGGTTCCCGCGCTTCCTGCCCAACTTAGCCGACAAGCAACCCGCCACCCTGTTCTCGCCGGCCCGGGTCAGTGACCGCAGCGACGGCAAGATCGCCCACCTGGACGGCCTGAACCTGTCGCGCGCCTGGTGCTGGCGTCTGCTCGCCGCGGCCATGCCCGAAGAGGATCCCGCCAAGCCCCTGGCCATCAACGCCGCCCTCAGTCACCTGGCGGCGGCCATCCCGCACATCGCCGGCGACTATATGGGCGAGCACTGGCTGGCGACCTTCGCCCTGCTGGCGCTGGAGAACGGCTAGCGCCGGCGACCGCGACCACACAACCGAGGCGATTATCTCACTTGCACGAATATCCGCATACGGTTTACAATCCTTGACAATGCAAGGAACTGGGTTCGCGGTAAGGATGTTCGCGCACCCTGTTCAGGGGGCGCGATTCTAGTCCGAGGAGCTCGTCGTCATGCCCGACGTCGCGCAGTGCCCGCGTATAGAAATCGCCCATGTCTCGGAAGGTTGGGTCGTTACCGAAGACGGCCGCCTAGCCGGCCACTTCGACAACGTCGAAACCGCCTACAAACAGGCCCTCGCCATATGCGGGGCCCTGTTCGAACGCGGCGTGCGATCACGGGTCTACCAACTACCAGCGGCGGCCTGAGCGCGCTACGCGACTTGCCGGATCGAGTCCGGGCGGAGCGCTGGCTGTCGATCTCGGGTCAGGTACACTGCCCATCGGCGATGACCTGAACGATCGGCCGGTGGTCGAACGGCTCGGGATAGCCCGTAGGCGGTTCGGTCAAATCGCGCGGATACTCAGGCCAGCGAGCTTTATGATCCTGGACAATGTTCCCCCCCGGTTAAGGGCTACCCCTTTTACCGGGGACTGATTTATCGCGCCTTAGGAGGCGCTGCCTGCGGAGCCACCAATGGTCCAGACGACACGCAACCAGCTGCGGACAGAGGTCCGGACCTTCCTGATCATCAGCGTGGGGGCCTTCGCCGTGGGCCTCGCCATCGGCTTCGCCGTGATGGGCCTGCCCTAAATGGCTCTAAATCATATGCTTGGAGCGCACCCGGGCGGGGTACCGCACACACTTAGCCCTGGCGCGATCTAGACGCGATCAGTCGCCCCGGTCGCCCTTCATCAGGCGGGCCTTGTCGCGCGCCCAGTCGCGCGCCGCCTCGGTCTCGCGCTTGTCGTGATTCTTCTTGCCCTTCGCCAGGCCGATCTCGAGCTTGGCCAGGCCCTTGTCGTTCCAATAGAGCTTCAGCGGGATCAACGTCCGGCCGTCGCGCTGCACGGCGCCGATCAGCTTGTCGATCTGCTTGCGGTGCAGCAGCAGCTTCCGGTGCCGGCGCGGCTCATGGTTGAAGCGGTTGGCGTGGCCGTAGGGCGGGATGTCGGCGTTGATCAGCTTGATCTCGCGCCCTTCGACCGAGGCGTAGGACTCGGCGATGTTGGCCCGGCCGACGCGCAGCGACTTGACCTCGGTGCCGGTCAGCATGATGCCGGCCTCGAAGGTCTCTTCGATGAAGTAGTCGTACCGGGCGCGCCGGTTCTCCGCGATCGGCTTGGTCATTACCGCAGACCGGCCTCGCGCATGGCCTCCAGGATCGTCGGACGCACGGCTTCGGCGCAGGCGACGATCGGCAGGCGAACGTCCTCGGCGCAGAGGCCCAGCTGGGCCAGGGCGAACTTGGTCGGAGCCGGCGAGGAATCCAGGAACAGGGCCTTGTGCAGGCGCACCAGGCGGTCCTGCCAGTAGAGGCCGGTTTCCCACTCGCCCTGCATGCAGGCGTTCATGAAGGCGGCGCAGGCTTCGGGCGCGACGTTCGAGGTGACCGAGATCACGCCGTGGCCGCCATGGGCCATGTAGCCCAGGGCCGAGGGGTCGTCGCCGGTCAGCAGCACCCAGTCGGGACCGCACAACAGGCGCTGCATGCTGATGCGGCTCAGGTCGCCGGTGGCGTCCTTGACGCCGATGATGTTGGGCAGCTTGGCCAGGCGCGCCAGGGTCTCGTTGGAGATGTCGACGCCGGTGCGGCCGGGCACGTTGTAGACGAACACCGGCAGCTCGACGGCGTCGTTGATCGCCTTGTAGTGCTGATACATGCCCTCCTGGCTGGGGCGATTGTAGTACGGTGTCACCACCAGGGCCGCGTCGGCGCCGACGGTCTTGGCGTGGCGGGCCAACTCGATGGCCTCGTCGGTCGAGTTGCTGCCCGCGCCGGCGATCACCGGCACGCGGCCGGCGGCGGTCTTCACGCACAGCTCGACGACGCGCTTGTGCTCGTCATGCGACAGGGTCGAGGTCTCGCCCGTCGTACCGACCGGCACCAGGCCGTGCACGCCGCCGGCGATCTGGCGCTCGACCAGCGATACGAACGCTTTTTCGTCCACCTCACCGTCGCGGAACGGCGTGACGAGGGCCGGAATGACGCCCTTGAAGTGAGACTGGACCATGACTTGCAAATTGCCGTGAGGATGGCGCCGCGTGTGTTGCGGCAGGACAATGGGGGCGGACAATATGTCCGTGCCCCGTCGTCCCGCAATGGCGCGCCATGAGGTTCGTGGGGGCAGGTGCGGATTTGAGGGGCGAAGCCTGCGCGGTCAAGCCCTTGGAACCGGACTTTAAACCCTATTGAGGCCTGAATCGTCGCATAGGGGCAGGCGGAGTATTCGAGTACAAGGCTCTTCGGGGCCGGTTGATGGAGAGCGTCTTGGCTTCAGTGGTGCGTCGGATTCTGCTCGGAGGAGCTTGCATCGTGGCCGTGGTCGGGGCGGCGGACGCCCAGACGACGTCGGGCTATGCGACCTCGTACTCCAGCCAGCCCGGCCTGATCACCACCCCGCCGACCGCCGTCCCCGGCGCGCTGTCCGACACCGACAGCGCCAACCTGCAAAGCGCCCTGGCCGCCGCCAAGCGCGGCGACGTCTCGGGCGCGCGCATGGCCATGGACAGCCTGCAGGACCCGATCGCCAAGAAGATCGCCCAGTGGCAGTTGGTCGACAGCAACGCCGAGGCGATGAGCTTCTTCGAGCTGGACGCCGCCCGCCGCGACCTGGCCGGCTGGCCGCGCGGCGCGCGGCGCGACGCCGCCGCCGAGAAGGCCTTGTCGACCTCCGGCCTGGATCCGACCCGCATCATCGCCTGGTTCGGCGGCGCCCAGCCGGCGACGGCCGAGGGCGCCATGGCGCTGGCCTCGGCCTATCAGGCGACCGGCAAGAACCAGGACGCCGCCAACCTGATCCGCCGCACCTTCCGCGACAAGGTGTTCGAGGCCGACGCCCAGCGCAGCATGATCGCCCGCTTCGGCGCCATGTTGACGCCCGACGACTACAATCGCCGCGCCGACATCCTGCTGTACGGCCAGCAGGGTCCGGCCGCCCGCGACCTGGTCGCCATGCTGTCGGACACCGGCCAGTCCACCGCCCGCGTGCGCATGGCCTATCGCTCCAATTCGTCCAACGCCAACACGCTCTATAACGGCCTGACGCCCGACCTGCAGAGCTCGCCCGGCGTGGTGTTCGAACGCGCCGCCTATCTGCGCCGCAACGGCATGGACACCCTGGCCCTGCCGATGGTGGTCAACTTCCCGGCCCCGCCAACCGAGGAAGCCTCGACCGCGATCTGGAAGGAGCGCAAGCAGCTGATCGTCGCGGCCCTGAAGGCCGGCAACAGCGCCGGCGCCTATGCCGCCGCCGACAACACCCGGGCCCTGGCCCCGGCCGACATCGCCGAGAGCGAGTTCTACGCCGGCTGGATCGCCCTGACCCGCCTGAAGAATCCGGACGCCGCCGCCGCCCACTTCGCCCAGATCGCCGCCGTCGGCGCCTCGCCGATCACGCGCGGGCGGGCCCTCTACTGGCAGGGCCGCGCGGCCGAGGCGCAGGGCGACCCGATCGCCGCCCAGGCCTTCTACGCCGAGGGCGCGCGCCACATCACCACCTTCTACGGCCAACTGGCCGCCGAGAAGGCGGGGCTGAAGGAGCTGCGCCTGGAGCGCGACCCGGTCATCACCCAGGCCGACCGCGCCCGCTTCTACGGCCGCGAGCAGATCCGCGCCGCCCGGATACTGGCCGATATCGGCGCGCGCGATCAGTTCCGCAGCCTGGTGCTCTACATCGACGACACCCTGCCCAATGCCGAGGAAAGCGCCCTGCTGGTCGACTTCGCCCGCGGCTATGGCGACCAGGACCTGGCCATGCGCGCCGTGCGCACGGCCGCCCAGCGCGGCTTCATCCTGCCCGAGCGCGGCTATCCGCTGCTGGACCACCATTTCACGCCGGGTCCGGGCGCGGCCGAGACGGCGTTCGTCTATTCGATCTCGCGCCAGGAAAGCAATTTCGACCCGTCGGCCCGCTCCGGCGTCGGCGCGCGCGGCATGATGCAGCTGATGCCGGCCACCGCCTCGATCGTCGCGCGCAAGCTGGGCGAGACCCATTCGATCGAGCGACTGTCGGACGCGCCCTACAACATGCGCCTGGGCTCGGTCTATCTGGGCGACATGGTCCGCAACTTCAGCGGTTCGTACATCATGGCCGCCGCCGCGTATAACGCCGGTCCAGGCCGTCCGGCCCAGTGGGCTGGCCTGTGCGGGGATCCGCGCGGCGCGACCACCGACCCGCTCGACTTCATCGAGTGCATCCCCTTCTCCGAGACCCGCAACTATGTGATGCGAACCCTGGAGACGACCATGGTCTACCGCGCCCGTCTGAACGGCGGCGTCAGCCCCCTGACCCTGTCGTCGGACCTGAAGCGCGGCGGCTATGTCTACTCGCCGTCGGTTGCCTCGGCGGATACCGCGGTCACCCAACCCTAAGCGCGGCGGGCCGCCAGAACTGGCCCCGCTTCGGTCTCGACCAGTTCGCCGTCGAGCCGGAAGACCCGGCCGAGAATGTCGCGCGCCAAGGCCTCGCGCGGCGGCCCTTCGGCGACGATCCGGCCGTGGTCGACCACGACAATGCGGTCGCAGGACCGGGCCGCCAAGCCCAGGTCGTGCAGGGTCACCACCACGCCCGCGCCCTTGGCGGCCTCGGCGCGCAGCAGGTCCAGGGTCAGCAATTGGGCGTCCGGATCCAGGCCCGCCACCGGCTCGTCGGCGATGAGCAGCGGCGCGCGGGTGGCCAGAAGCCGCGCCAGCAGCACCCTCGCCCGTTCACCGCCAGACATGTCCAGCACGCCGCGATCGGCCAGATCGGCCGCGCCGACAAGGGCCAGGCAATCGAGCGCCAAGGCGTCGGCGGCCGAGTCTGCGAGATCCGTCGCGCCCAGAGCCGCGACCATGCGCGCCGGCAGGTTCCAGGCCACGCGGCGGTCCTGCGGCAAGTAGCCGACCAGCTTGGCGCGCGCGTCCGGCTTCAGCTCGGCCAGCGTCCGCCCCGAAAGCCGCGCCTCGCCGGCGCTCAGCGGCAGCAGCCCCAGGCCCGCGCGCAGCAGGCTGGTCTTGCCCGCGCCGTTGGGGCCGACCACGCCGACCACCTCGCCCGCCGTCACGCTCAGGGACGCGGCCTCCAGCACGGTCTTGCGGCCTTGCCGGGCGGTGACGTCGGTCAGGAACCAGAGCGCGCTCACGACCGCCAGCTCCGCGAGGCCCGCCAGGCCAGCAAGGCGAAGGCCGGCGCGCCGAACAGGGCGGTGACGACGCCAAGCTTCAGTTCCTGCTCGGTCGGGATCAGGCGGGCGGCGAGATCGGCGAGGACCAGCAGCAGCGCTCCGGCCAGGGTCGAGGGCCACAGGATGCGCTTGGGGTCGTCCCTGACCAGGGCCCGCACCAGATGCGGCGCGGCCAGGCCGACGAAGCCGATCACCCCCGCCGCCGCCACGCCCGCGCCGGTCAGCAGGGCCGAGCCGGCCACGGCATAGACCCGCAGGCGCGCCATCGGCAGGCCCGACATCCGCGCGGCCTCCTCGCCCAGGGTCAGCATCCGCAGCCCCCGCCCGGCCCGGACGCACAGCGCCGCGCCGATCGCCATCGGGACCAGAGCCCTTAGAGCGTCATGCCAGTCCCGGTTCTCGACCGAGCCCATCAGCCAGGCCAGGATCTCGGCCGTCGCCACCGGCGAGGGCGAGAGGTTGAACACCAAGGCCGTCAGCGCGCCGCCGAACGCCGACAGGGCCACGCCGAACAGGATCAGCGCCTCGGGCTCGCGGAACCGCGCGGCCAGCACCACGACCATGGCGCCGGCCACCAGCGCTCCGACCAGGGCCGAGAGCTCGATCGCGCCCGGCAGCACGGCCAGGCCCGCCGAGATGGCGACGGCCGCGCCCAGGCCCGACACCGCCGACACGCCCAGCACGCCCGGATCGGCCAGCGGATTGCGCAGCAGTCCTTGCATGGTCGCGCCCGACAGACCCAGAGCCGCGCCGATCAGGGCGGCGACGGCCACGCGCGGCGCGCGGATGGTCCACAGCACCTCGCCCGGCGGCGAGGCCGGATGGCTCAACGCCTGGGCGTATTGCGCCAGCGAGAACGGTGTCTCGCCCAGCGACACGGCCAGGACCGCCGCGAGCGCCAGGACCAGCAGCATCAGGAGACAGAGGCGCACCAAGTTCATCGCGCCGCCTCGGCCAGGGCAAGCGATCCGTCGGCCGCGAACCAGCCGGCGCAGCCGACCACCGCCGCCGGCAGCGACGCCACCGTCCGGGTCCTGATCGCGCCCTGTAGCGCCGCATGGCGTCCCGGTCCCCAACGGTCGGAGCCGGCGCGGGCCATGTCGAACAGACCCAGCACCACGGCGGCCGGCGGGGTCATCACCATCCGCTCCAGCGACACCGGCGCGAAGTAGGGAGAGGTCGTGGCGTTCGAATAGCCGGCGGCCTTCAGTATGGCGTCGACCAGGGTGTTGGCCCCCGCCGTATAGCCGCCGGGGGTCAGGTAGAGCGCCGAGCGCCCCTTCCCGGCCCCGGCCGCGCGGGCCAGCTTGGCGTCCATCGTCGCGACCAGCGCCTCGCCCTGCGGCCGGCGGTCCAAGGCGGTCGCGACCTTGCGGATATTGGCCCGCACGCCGGCGAAGTCCGCCGCGTCGTCCAGCGCCACGGTCGTCACGCCCTTGCCCTGCAAAGCCTTGGAGAGTCGAGCGTCGCCGCCCCACAGGCGCACCACCACATCGGGCTTCGCGGCGACCAGGCTCTCGAACGTCGCCCGCCGCAGCGGCAGACCTTTAGCTGAAGCGCGCATGTAGCTGTCGGGTGAGACGGCGCGATGCGACAGGCCGACGATGGTCTCGCGCGGCGCCAAGGCCAGCACATACTGATCGGCGCAGGAGTCCAGCGACATCACGCGCGGACCCGCGCTCGCCGCCTCTGGGACAAGCGCCATCGCCGCCAGAAGCGCGCACAGGGCCTTGGCGGCGTTCATGAACTCAGTCCGTGACCAAGCCGTACAGCAGACCGTCCAGCATGATCTTCATCAGCTGATCAGCATCCGACCAGTTACGCGAAGGCTTGGTGATCAGCAGCGACACCAGGCCATGGCAGCCGCTCCACAGCACTTCGGCGGCCTGCACCGCCGAGCCCGCGCGCAGGCGGCCCTGGGCGGCGATCTGGTGCACCGGCTCGCTGAACTTCTCGAAGCAGCGGTCGCCCAGCGCCAGGACGTCGGCGGTCTTGTCCGGCGAGACGTGCTCGCCGGCGCTGCAGAACACCAGCTGATAGGTGTTGGGATTGTCGAGGGCGAACTTCATGTACGCCTCCATCATCACCCGCACACGCGAGACCGGGTCGATCGGTTGGGCCGCGATTTCCGTGTTGAGTTCCAGCAGACGCTCGATGGCGTCATTGCTGATCTCCAACAGAATCTGGTCCTTGTCGCGGAAGTGCATATAGAGCGCGGTGGACGACACCCCCACGGCGTCGGCGATCTTGCGGATCGTCGCGCCCGAATACCCTTCGGCGATGAAGATCGTCTCGGCCGCCGCCAGGATCTCGCCCCGACGCAAGTGCCCGTCGCCCTTGGGCTTTCGGGCGGACTTGTGAGGCTTCTTCAGAACGACCGTCACGGACTTGGCTTTCCCTGCGTTTCCTCCGACCGACACTAAACGGGAATCACCCAGTCGTCGCAAGAACGTGCGTGGAAGGAGAAACCGGCCTCGCGCGCGCGAGACAATATCTCAAAACGAGCATTTTTAGCATTTGACACTTTAAGGTTGAGATTCGTTTATCTGCGCCGTTGGGGCGACCGGCGTATCCAGGGGCATCCATGGCGCGCGAAGACAGACGGCTTGAACCGGCGCTCGCGCCGGCGTGCGGACCTGTGTCCGTCGAATGGATCGAACCGGCGAACACCGCGCCGATCGGGCGCGATGGCGCGCACCAGACGCTTTCCCGGGGCCAGGCGGCCTGCGTCGGCCTGGCCGGGTTACTGGCGGCGACCGGCGTGGCGCTGAACCCCACCGGCGCGATGACGATCGCGCACCACCTGTTCTTCGCGGTCTTCCTGCTGGGCGCCCTGACCCGTCTGGCGGCGGCCTGCACGCCGTTGCCGCCGACGCTCGCGCCGCCGCTGGCCGACGCGGACCTGCCGACCTACACGATCATCTGCCCGCTTTATCGCGAGGCCGAGGTGGTCGTCGAACTGGTCCAGAGTCTTCAGGCGCTGGACTATCCGCGCGAGCGCCTGCAGGCCCTGATCGTGCTGGAAGCCGACGACGACCTGACCCTGGCGGCGGTCCGGGCCCTGCCGCTCCCCGCGTTCATCCAGGTGCTGGTCGTCCCACGCGGAACGCCCCAGACCAAGCCGCGCGCCTGCAACCACGCGCTGGACCGAGCGCGGGGCGAACTGGTGGTGATCTACGACGCCGAGGACATGCCCGACGCCGGCCAACTTCGGGAAGCAGCAACCCGCTTCGCCGCCTCGGATCCGAATCTGGCCTGCCTGCAGGCCCCGCTGCGGATCGAGGACCCTGGCTTTTCGCTGTTCCTGCCCTCGCAGTTCCGGCTGGAATACGCCGCCCACTTCGAGGTGCTGTTGCCGGCCCTGGCCCGATGGGGCCTGCCCTTTCCGCTGGGCGGCACCAGCAATCACTTCAGGACCGCCATCCTGCGCGAACAGGGCGGATGGGACCCGTACAATGTAACCGAGGATGCGGACATCGGCTTTCGCCTGGCCGCCGCCGGTTACCAGCTCGGCGTGATCGACCGGCCGACCTGGGAGACGGCGCCGACCACCTGGGGACAATGGCTCCCGCAACGCGCGCGGTGGATCAAGGGACACATGCAGACCATCGCCGTCTGCCTGCGCGGTCCCGTTCCCGGCCAGCCGCGCAACGCCGTGGCCCTGGCGCTGACCCTGGCCCAGTCGGTGGCGTCCTCGCATCTGCACGGACCGATCATGGCCGCGATGGTCGTGCTGGCCGCGATCGACTTCTGGCCGGACGCGCGCTGCACGATCGCATCGGCGGACCTGACGCTCTACGCCCTGGGCTGGGGCGCATCCGCCATCGCCGGCGCGCGCGGGGTCATGCGGACGCGGGCGCGGCCCAAGTCGCTGCATCTGTTCGGCATGGTGCTCTACTGGCCATTGCAGAGCCTGGCGGGAATGAAGGCGCTCTACCAGTTCGTCACCGCGCCGCACCGCTGGGACAAGACCCTGCACGCCCCGCGTTCCGGCGGCCATTCTGGCCCCCACCACACTGGACCTTTGGGGCCGTAAGGCGGTATGGGCGGGCGATGGCTCCGAAGATCGCTCCCGCCCCCATCGTCATGCGCACCACCGGCTGGGCCGACTACGCCCTGCTGGACAGCGGTCACGGCAAGAAGCTGGAGCGCTATGGCCGCTACACGGTCGTGCGTCCCGAACCGCAGTGTTTCTGGGAGCCGCGCCTGCCGGCCAAGGTCTGGGAGAACGCCGACGCCGTCTTCGACCCCACCGACGAGGACGAAGCCGGCCGCTGGCGCTTCAAGGGCAAGCCGATCGAGAAGTTCGACCTGGCCTGGGGCGAGGCGAAGTTCCATGGCCAGTTCACGCCCTTCCGGCACCTGGCTTTCTTTCCCGAACAGGCCGCCAACTGGGCCTGGCAGGACGAACGCGTCCGTGCGCTCGCGAAGGGCTCGGGACCTCAGCCCAAGGTGCTGAACCTGTTCGGCTATACCGGCGTGGCCTCGCTGGTCTGCGCCGCCGCCGGCGCGGCCGTCACCCATGTGGACGCCTCCAAGAAGTCGGTCGGCTTCGCGCGCGAGAACGCCGCCTTCGCCGGCCTCGCCGACAAGCCGATCCGCTGGATCGTCGAGGACGCCCGCAAGTTCGTGGCGCGCGAGGTTCGGCGCGGCAACAAATATGACGGGATCATCCTGGACCCGCCCAAGTTCGGGCGCGGCGCCGACGGTGAGGTCTGGCGCCTGTTCGAGGACCTTGCCGCCCTGACCAAGGACTGCGCACAGCTGCTCAGCGACGACGCCTCATTCCTGCTGATGAACGCCTATGCCGCTCGCGTCTCGGGCGCGGCGATGTCGGGTCTGCTGGCCCAGGAGCTGCAAGGCCGCGGCGGCGTCATCGACTGGGGCGAGCTTTCCTTGGTCGAGGAGAAGGGCGACCGCCAGATCGGCCTGTCGTTCTTCGCCCGCTGGTCGTCGGAAGGTTGATCATGAGCGTCAAGACCGTCACCTCCCTGACCAACGCCACCGTCAAGGCCGTTCGCGCCCTGCACATGCGCAAGGAGCGCGAAGAGAGCGGCCTGTTCCTGGCCGAGGGCCTGAAGATCGTCATCGAGGCGATCGACTGCGGCCACGCGCCCAAGATCGTCATGTACGGCCCCGACGCCGCCGATCATCCCATGCTGAAGAAGGCCGTCGCCGCGTGCCTGAAGGCTGGCGGCGAAGTCATTGAGGTCAATCGGGAAATCCTCGAGAAGGTCTCGCGCCGCGACAACCCCCAGGCCGTGGTCGCGGTCTTCAAACAGGTCTTCACGCCCCTGTCGGCCATCGTGCCGGAGAGCGCGCCGTGCTGGGTGGCCATGCAGGCCGTCCGCGATCCGGGCAACCTGGGCACCGTGATCCGGACGGCCGACGCGGCCGGCTGCGGCGGGGTGATCCTGGTCGGCGACTGCGTCGATCCCTATTCGGTCGAGGGCGTGCGCGCGACCATGGGTTCGATCTTCGCCGTGAAGATCGCCAAGGCCACCATCCCCGAGTTCCTGGCCTGGCGCGAGACCTGGCCCGGCAGCGTGGTCGGCACCCTGCTGACCGCCACGGTCGACCACAAGAGCGCCGACTACGTGAAACCGTCGCTGATCCTGATGGGCAACGAGCAGCAGGGCCTGCCGCCCGAACTGGCCGCCGCCTGCGACGTCAACGTCAAGATCCCCATGCGCGGCCGCGCCGACAGCCTGAACCTGTCGGTGGCCACGGGGATCATGATCTACACGGTCACGGGTTAGGTTCCGCGCGGCTTGGCTCGCGTCGTCGGCGCGGTATTGGCGGGATCATCCGGCCAGACGTGCCTGGGGTAGCGGCCCTTCATCTCGACCTTCACCTCGCGCCACGAGCCCTTCCAGAAGCCGGGCAGGTCGCGGGTGATCTGGATCGGCTTGTGGCCGGGAGACAGCAGCGACAGCACCAGCGGGACCTTGCCGCCGGCGATGCTGGGGTGCTCGGTCAGGCCGAACAGCTCCTGCACGCGGATGTCGATGCGCGGGCCGGCCTCGGCGGCGTAGTCGATGGCCACGGTGGTGCCGGTCGGGGCCTTGAAGCGGGCCGGCAGCATCTGGTCGATCTTCTGCTGCAGGTCCCAGGGGACCAGCGACCGGATCGCGCCGTCCAGGCTGCTCTCGTCCAGGCTGGCCAGGGACGAGCGGCCGTGCAGCAGCGGCGCCAGCCATTCGTCGAGGCGGGCGACCAGGGCGGCGTCCGACAGGTCGGGCCAGGCCTCGCTGTCCAGGGCGCGCAGGAAGGCCACGCGACTGCGGAAGCTCTCGACGCCCTGCCCCAACCGCAGGCCCGATAGTCCGTCGGCCCGGACCTGATCCATCAGGGCGCCGGCGATCAGGGCCGGGTCGGGATTCTCGATCAGCCGCTCTTCCAGCACCAGCCGGCCCAGGCGCAGCAGACGCTTGGCGCGCACCTTGCCGCCGGCGGTCTCCAGGCGGTCTTCCGCGACCAGACGATCGGCGAAGGCCTCGCGCAGGTCGGCCTCGTCGACGGCGGCGGCCAGCAGGATGCGGTCGCGGCTGTCGCCGCCGCCCAGCTCGCCCACGGCCAGCCAGGGCTCGCGCGCCAGCGGGTCGGTCGGCTCAAGATAGACGCCGCGCCCGCCGGCCAGCTGGAACTCGCCCGGCTTGCCCCGCGCCTTGGCCACACGCTCGGGATAGGCCTCGGCCAGCATCAGGCCGATCTCCAGTTCGGGCGCCTTTGACGGCCGGCCGGCCGCGCGACTCCAGCGCTCGACCAGGGCCATGGCGTCGCGGGCTCGCGGCGAGCGATCGCGATGCAGGTTTTCCAGCCGACGGCGCAGGTCGACGTCCTTGCCGCCCAGGCCCTGTTCGGTCAGCACGGCGGCGATCTCGGCGGCCTCTCGGGCCTGGCCCGACGCGGCCGCGCGGACCACCATGTGCGCCAGGCGCGGCGGCAGCGGCATCTCGGCCAAGGCCTTGCCGTGAGCGGTCAGGTCCCCCTGCCCGTCCAGCGCCTGGATGCGGTTCAGCAAGGTCCGCGCCTCGGCGAAGGCGGCGGGCGGCGGCGGGTCCAGGAAGGTGAGCCCCGAAGGATCGCGCGCGCCCCAGCGGGCCAGGTCCAAGGCCAGGCGCGAGAGGTCGGCCTCCAGAATCTCCGGCCGGGCGAAGGCCGGCAGGGCGCGGGTCTCCGGCTCGTCCCAAAGGCGGTAGCAGACGCCCGGCTCGGTCCGCCCGGCGCGGCCCCGGCGCTGGTCGGCGGCGGCGCGGCTGACGCGGACTGTGTCCAGCCGGGTGATGCCCGAGGCCGGATCGTAGCGCGGCACGCGGGCCAGGCCGGCGTCGATGACGACCCGGACGCCCTCGATGGTCAGGCTGGTCTCGGCGATCGAGGTCGCCAGCACCACCTTGCGGCGTCCCGCTGGCGCGGCGGCGATGGCGCGGTCCTGCACGGCCGGCTCCAGCGCGCCGTAAAGCGGCGCGACATCGACATCCGGCCGGCGCAGGCGCTCGTTCAGCCAGCTCTCGGCGCGGCGGATCTCGCCCTGTCCGGGCAGGAAAACCAGGACGCTGCCGGTCTCTTCCGCCAGCGCCCGTTCGACGGCGCGGCCCACCCGCTCTTCCAGGCGCAGACGATCGTCGCGGCCGAGATACCGGGTGTCGACCGGGAACATCCGTCCCTGGCTCTCGATCACCGGCGCGTCGCCCAGCAGAGCCGAGATTCGCGCCCCATCGAGGGTCGCCGACATGACCAGCAGGCGCAGGTCGTCGCGCAGCACGCTCTGGACGTCGCGCGCGAAGGCCAGGCCCAGGTCGGCGTCGAGGCTGCGTTCGTGGAACTCGTCGAACAGCACGGCCGCGACGCCCTCCAGGCCCGGGTCGTCGAGAATCATCCGGGTAAAGACGCCTTCGGTGACCACCTCGATGCGCGTCCGGCCCGAGACCTTGGACTGCAGACGCACCCGGAAACCGACCGTCTCGCCGACGGATTCGCTCAAGTTCGCGGCCATGCGCGAGGCGGCGGCGCGGGCGGCCAGGCGGCGGGGCTCCAGGACGATGATCTTGCGGCCCAGGACCCACGGCTCGTCCAGCAGCGCCAGGGGCACGGCCGTGGTCTTGCCCGCGCCCGGCGGCGCGACGAGAACGGTCGCATCGGAAGCGAGCAGAGCCGCCTTGAGCGCGGGCAGGACATTCTCGATCGGCAGCATCATGGGGAGGCATAGACCCTCAAAACGCTTCCGTCACCGCAAGCCGTTGCGTGAGGGCTGTACTCTGACTAACGTCGCCGCCCAGTGCCTGACTAGCGGGGGTTCGCTGGTCGTTGGGGAAACGGAACACATGGCCGGAAACAGGCTGTTTTTGAAGAAATCGATCGCGAGCATCCAGAAGGAAGCCGCACACAGCCAGCTGAAACGAACGCTGGGTCCCATCAACCTGATGAGCCTGGGCATCGGCGCCATCATCGGCGCCGGCATTTTCGTGCTCACCGGTCAGGTCGCTTCGGCCAATGCCGGCCCGGCGATCATGCTGTCGTTCATCGTCGCCGGCATCGCCTGTGGCCTGGCCGGCCTCTGCTACGCCGAACTGGCCTCGACCATGCCGGTATCCGGCTCGGCCTATACCTACGCCTATGGCACCCTCGGCGAAGTCGCCGCCTGGATCATGGGCTGGCTGCTGGTTCTCGAGTACGGCGTCGCCGCCTCGACCGTCGCGGTCGGCTGGTCGGGCTACGTGGTCAGCACCCTCCACGCCTTCGGGGTGAATTTCCCACAGATCATGGTCGCTGGCGCCGATGCGCCGGTGTGGGCAACGCCGCTCATCCAGGCCGTCGCCACCCCTGAAGGCGGCACCGTTTTTGCTCTCACCGGCACCCTCAACGTCGTCGCCGCCATAGGCATCGCGCTGGTCTCGGCCCTGCTGGTGCTGGGCGTCAGCGAGTCGGCCAACGTCAACAACGCCATCGTCGTGATCAAGGTGATCGTGCTGCTGGTGTTCATCGCCGTGGGCGTCCAGTACATCAACCCCGCCAACTGGCACCCCTTCATCCCCGCCCCGACCGGTCAGCCGGGCGAGTTCGGCGCGGGCGGCATCTTCCGCGGCGCGGCGATCATCTTCTTCGCCTATGTCGGTTTCGAAGCGGTCTCGACCGCCGCCGCCGAGGCCAAGAACCCCTCCAAGGACGTGCCGATCGGCATCCTGGGCGCCCTGGTCGTCTGCACCTTGATCTACATGGCCGTCGCCGCCGTCATGACTGGCGTCGTCCCCTACAAGCAACTGGCCAGCCCCGCGCCCATCGCCGTCGCCATCGACCGCATGGCCCTGGAATGGGCCGACATCCCCTATGCGGCGGCCGAGGGCGGCAAGCTGAATCTGATCAGCATCGCCATCAAGATCGGCGCGATCACCGGCCTGTCCTCGGTCATGCTGGTGCTGTGCTACGGTCAGACCCGGATCTTCTACACCATGGCCCGCGACGGCCTGCTGCCGAAGGTCTTCGCCGCGATCCATCCGAAGTTCCGCACCCCCTGGCTCGGCACGATCCTGCTGGGCGCGGTGATCGCCATCGCCGCCTCGTTCCTGCCGATCAGCCTGCTGGGAGACCTGGTGTCGCTGGGCACGGCCGTGGCGTTCTCGATCGTCTGCCTTTCGGTGATCTATCTGCGGATCAAACACCCCGACATGCCGCGCCCCTTCAAGGTTCCGGGCGGCATTGTCACCGCGATTCTGGGCATCCTGGCCTGCCTGTTCCTGGCTTGGCAGAACTTCCAGCCGATGATTGTTCACGCGATGAACAACAACCCGTTGCCGTTGATGATCCTCGCCGTCTACTCGGCGGTCGGGGCGGTGATCTACATCGCCTACGGGTACTGGAACTCGAAGCTCGCCAAGGGCATCGACATCACTGAAGACACCGACATGAACTCTCCCGCCGAGGCCATGGGGCGCGGCGTGGACGACGTGAAGTAACCAGACTGCTTCGGCGATCGATCGAAGGCCCGGGAGAGATCCCGGGCCTTCTTTCTTGCACGCTCGCTAACGCCTATGCTGGATTCAGAAGGAGTTTTCGTGAGCCAGCCCCAAACGCCCATCGCCGCCGTGATCGCCCCGGTCACGCCGCTGCAGCAGAACTGCACGATCGTCTGGTGCACGAAGACGATGAAGGCCGCCGTCATCGATCCGGGCGGCGAGGTCGACCGCCTGCTCAAGGTCATCGCCGACAAGGGCCTGACCCTGGAGAAGATCTGGATCACCCACGGCCACATGGACCACGCCGGCGGCGCGGCCGAGCTGAAGGCCCGCACCGGCGTCCCGATCGAGGGCCCGCACAAGGACGACCAGTTCTGGATCGACCGCATCCAGCAGTCCGGCGAGCAGTACGGCATGCCCGAGGCGCGGATCTTCGTCACCGACCGCTGGCTGAACGACGGCGACACCGTCACCCTGGGCGAGACCGCGTTCGAGGTCTTCCACTGCCCCGGCCACACCCCCGGCCACGTGGTGTTCTTCCACCGCGAGACCAAGTTCGCCCAGGTCGGCGACGTGCTGTTCCAGGGCTCGATCGGCCGCACCGACTTCCCCCTGGGCAATCACCAGGATCTGATCGATTCGATCACCCAGAAGCTCTGGCCGCTGGGCGAGGACGTGCGGTTCGTGCCCGGCCATGGGCCGATGTCGACCTTCGGGGCCGAGCGGCGCAACAATCCGTTCGTGGGTGATCGGGTGGTGGCGGCCATGGAGGCCCAAGGCGGGGCCTACCAGGCTCCTGAGAACCACTCTCCGGGCTGAGGAGATCCGACCCGTTCAAAAGGGGGAGGACGGGCCGGATCTCTGGCCGCCGACGCGTCGGGTGGGGGATGACGCGCCGCCGGTGCGACGTTGGATCGCATGACCGGGTTGCGTCGCTGTTTCAGCCGTGAAATCTGAGCGTGACGGGGGCGTGACAGGAAATCGCATGGAAAACGTCCAAAGCACCGCCCAGAGCGACGCCGACGCCCAGCGTGGGGCGGCGCCACGCATCCTCATCGTCGACGACGATCCCGGCATCCGCGACGTCGTCTCCGATTTCCTCAGCCGCCATGGCTACGCCGTCGAGACGGCCCAGGACGCGCGCACCATGGAGCAGGTCCTGGCGCGCGGTCCGATCGACCTGATCGTGCTGGACATCATGCTGCCTGGCGAGGACGGCCTGGCCATCTGCCGCCGCCTGTCGTCGGCCAGCGACGGACCGGCGATCATCATGCTGTCGGCCATGGGCGAGGACACCGACCGCATCGTCGGCCTGGAACTCGGCGCCGACGACTACCTGCCCAAGCCTTGCAATCCGCGCGAGCTGCTGGCCCGCGTCCGCGCCGTGCTGCGCCGCCGCCAGGAGCCGCGCGCCGTCGACGACGCCATGGGCGCGGCCTGCGAGTTCGCCGGTTGGCGCCTGGACCTCGTCCGCCGCGAGCTGCGCTCGCCGCAGTCGGTGGTGGTCAATCTGTCCAGCGGCGAGTTCTCGCTGCTGCGCGCCTTCGTCGAGCGTCCGCAGCGCGTCCTGACCCGCGATCAGTTGCTGGACCTGGCGCGCGGCCGCGACAGCGACGCCTATGACCGCGCCATAGACGTCCAGATCAGCCGCCTGCGCCGCAAGCTGGACGACGGCGGCGGCAGCGAGCTGATCCGCACGATCCGCAGCGAAGGCTACATGTTCACCGCCAAGGTCGTCCGCACCCCATGACCCTCTTCCGGCGCGGCGCGCCGCTGTTCGTCCAGGCCCTGGGGCTGGTGATCGTCACCCTGGTGGCGGCCCAGTTGATCGCGATCGCGGTCATCTTCACCCTGCCGCCGCCGCCGCCGGAGTTCTATCGGTCCAGCGAGATCGCACGCGCCCTGAAGACCGGCCAGCCGGTGCAGCCCCGCGACGGCCGCCTGCTGGTGGTCAAGCAGCGCGTCACCCTGCACCCGATGGGCCAGGACACCCCGCGCCGCGTCGACTTCAAGACCGACATCAGCCGCGCCGTCGACGTGCCGGTGAACCGCATCGAGCTGCAGATCGACAATGGTCCGCGTTTCTTCGTGCGCCGCACGCCGGTGACGCCGCCCAAGCCCGATGCGCCGCCCCGTGGTCCCGGCGCCCGCGAACCATTCGCCCGCGAGGGCGGCGGCCCCGGGGGCGCCGGTGGTCCGCCCGGCGCGCGCGGCAAGGGCGTCGACGAGCCGCTGATCTTCGGCGACTTCAAGCTGGGCGTGCGCCAGAGCGATGGCCGCTGGCTGGTGGTCGAACCCAAGCCGACCTTTCGCTTCGACAACTGGCAGCAGCGGGTGCTGCTGATCCTGTTGCTGTCGGTGATCGCCGTGACGCCGCTGGCCTGGCTGTTCGCCCGCCGCCTGGCCCAGCCGATCACCGCCTTCGCCGACGCCGCCGAGCGCCTGGGCAAGGATCCGCGCACCCCGCCGCTGAGCATTTCCGGCTCTGGCGAGGTGGTCGCCGCCGCCACGGCCTTCAACATGATGCAGGAGCGCCTGCGCCGCTATGTCGAGGACCGCACCGCCATGGTCGGGGCCATCGCCCATGACCTGCGCACGCCCCTGACCCGCCTGAAGTTCCGCATCGAGGCCGTGCCCGACGACATCCGGCCCAAGCTGGCCGCCGACATCGACCAGATGGAGGCGATGATCGCCGCCACCCTGGGCTTCGTGCGCGACACCCAGCGCCCGGCCGAGCGCACGCGGCTGGAGCTGTCCTCCCTGGTCGAGAGCGTCATCGACGAGGCCGCCGAGACCGGCGGCGACGCCATCGTCGAGCGAACCGAGAAGACCGTGATCGAGGGCGATCCGGTGGCCCTCAAGCGCCTGGTCGCCAATCTGGTCGAGAACGCCCTGAAATACGGCGTACGGGCCCGCGGTCGGGTCTATGCCGAGGACCACATGGCGATCATCGAGGTCGACGACGACGGTCCCGGCATTCCCTCGAGCGAGCTGGAGCGGGTGTTCGAGCCCTTCTATCGCGGCGAGCCCTCGCGCAATCGCGAGACGGGCGGCAACGGCCTGGGCCTGGCGGTCGTGCGCTCCCTGGCCCGCGCTCACGGCGGCGACGTCATCCTGGCCAACCGCCCAGGCGGCGGTCTGCGCGCCAGCGTGCGGCTGCCAGCTTAGCAATTACGGCGGAAACGGACGGCTTTGTTGCGGCGCCGCAAGGCCGCGCCCGCGTCTGACATCACCGGGCAACCCGGCTGGGCTTCAAAGCCTGGCTGGATGGAGATTTGCCGGATGATGCTTCGCTCGCTTGGCCTGACGGCCGTCCTCGCCGCCACCCTGGCCGCCTGCGCCAGCGCGCCGCCGGAACATCCCGAAGGTCGTCGCGGCCCGCCCGCCGAAGGCGGCGGCGCGCCGATGGCCGGTCCGCAGCTGTTCATCAGCCCGGCCGGCGAGCCCTTCCGCGCCGCGCCCGGCGCGCCCTACCCGATCGCCGACTGGTTCGCCGGCGCCGACGCCAACCATGACGGCGCCCTGACCCGCGACGAGTTCGTGGCCGACGCGGTGCGCTTCTTCGGGGTGGTCGACGCCGACCACAACGGCGTCATCGACGGCTTCGAGGTGGCGGCCTACGAGCAGAATATCGCGCCCGAGATCATTGGCGGCGCGGCCCCCGGCGGGATGCGGCGCGGCCTGCGCGGCCTGGGCGTGGCCGAGGGCCAGGAAGCGCCGAGCGACGACGACATGTCGCCAAGCCGCCGCCGTCCGCAGAGGACGAACGTCCTGCAAGGGGCCTCGCTGTTCGGCCTGATCGCCGAACCCGAGCCGGTGATGGCCGCCGATGGCAATTTCGACCGCCGCATCACCAAGGACGAGGCGACCAAGGCGGCCAGGACCCGCTTCGCCCTGCTCGACACCGACAAGGATGGCCTGCTGAAGCTGGCCGAGCTGCCCAAGACGCCGGTCCAGGGCGGCCTGCGCCCCGGCGCGGGCCCGGGCGGCGGCAAGGGCAAGATGGGCGGCCCCGGCGGCGGAAGACGAGGCGGTCCGGGCGGCGGTCGTCGCGGCTAGCTACCGACCAGGCTGGCGATGATGTTGATCCCCAGCGCCAGGATGGCGGTGTTGTAGAAATAGGCGGCGGCCGCGTGGGCCGTCACCAGCTTGCGCAGATTCGAGGTCAGGATGCTGTTGTCCGACACCTGGAAGGTCGCTCCGACGCTGAAGGCCAGATAGGCGAAGTCCATATAGCCGGTGGGCTGTTCGCCGGGGAACTCGATGCCCGGCTTGCCGGATCCGTCGCCGAAATTGCGGTGGGCGTAGTGCAGGACGAAGGCCGACTGCAGCACCAGCCACGACAGCACCAGGGTCACGCCGGCGCAGGCCGTCACGAAGGCCTGGGCATGGCTGCCGGCATGTTTGGCCGCGATCATGGCGTCGACCACCGCCCACAGGCTGGCGGCGATGGCGGCCAGGACGATCAGCAGGAGAACAGGCACCCCCTCGTCCTCCTGGGCGGCGCGCGAGCGCACCTCGGCCTCGTCGGCTTTCAGAAACAGCGTCCACGTGGTCAGCAGATAGACCAGCGCCGCGGCGTCCCAGCCCAGAAGAAGGTGCGCGACCTGGGGCGCGCCCAAATATTTCGCCGTCAGCCACACAGCGACGCCGACGCCCTGCGCGGCGGCTAGACGCCAGTGCGACGCGACGCGGCCGACCATGTGTTTGGTCTTACGGGCCATTCTCCGGCGTCTCCTCGAACGGGCGCTTGTCCCTATGCGGCGTAATTAGTGCGAACTCACGGTGAACCGAAAGCGTCTTCGCTGGTTACTTCACCGGAACGCGCAGGAGACGACGCCAGTGACCGACCCAGACGCCCCGCCCCCGCCCGAGCCCAAACCGCCCGAGTATGAGCCGGGTGTCGTCCCCGTCGAGGAACCCCCAACCTCGCCGCCGGTCGATCCAGGGGACGACCGTCCCTATGACGCCTGATCCTTGCTCGTGCCGCCTGTGACCAGACTAGGAGCCCCACATGGACACCGATAGCGAACGTCCCCGCGGTCGTCGCGGTTTCGCCGCCATGGACCCGGAACGCCGCCGTGAGATCGCCAGGAAGGGCGGAGCTAGCGTGCCCAGTGAAAAACGCAGCTTCGCCAAGGACCGTGATCTGGCGGCCAACGCCGGCCGAAAAGGCGGTTCTTCTTCACGCGGCGGTCGCCCCGGCGAGCGCGCGCTTTAGAAGCTAACCAACAAACAACCTTGACGCGCCGGTCCCGATCTCTCGGAGCCGGCGCGTCTTCGTGCGTGTGGACCAGCGCGCCGCTATCTCCCGTCAGGCGGTCAGCGCATAGACCGCGAAGGTCGGGTCCTTGCTGATCCAGCGCTGGGCCACGGTCCAGCCGGCGCGGCGGGCGATGCTCTCGAAGACCTCGGACGGGTATTTGTACGAATTCTCGGTGTGGATGGTCTCGCCGGCGGCGAACCGGAAGCCGTAGTCGCCGACCATGACGATCTGGTCGCGCACGCTTTCCAGATGCATCTCGATACGGCTTTCCCGAGCGTTCCACACGGCCTTGTGGGCGAAGGCGGCCGGATCGAAGTCGCCGCCCAGCTCCCGGTTGATGTGGACCAGAACGTTGCGGTTGAACGCCGCCGTCACGCCCTGGGCGTCATCATAGGCCGGGATCAGCACGGCCGGATCCTTGGCGACGTCGGCCCCGACGATGAACAGCGAGCCCTCGCCCAGCAGGGCGCGGGCCTGGCGCAGCAGGGCCTCGGCTTCATCGGGCGCGAAGTTGCCGATCGTCGATCCGGGAAAGAAGCCGACGGGCGTATGGCCCTTGGCGCCGTCCGGCAGCTGGATGGCCTTGGTGAAGTCTTCGACCAAGGGGGCGATGGCCAGGTTCGGATAGTCCTGGCGCAAGCTGGCGGCGGCGGCGTCGAGGGCGGACGGGCTGATGTCGATCGGCGCGTAGACGGCGATCCGCGGCGCGGCGTCCAGAACGATACGGGTCTTGGTGCTGGCCCCGCTGCCGAACTCGACCAGCGCCGCGTTATCGGGAATGCGGGCGGCGATCTCCGGCGCGATCTGGCGCAGCAGCGCCGTCTCGGTGCGGGTCAGGTAGTATTCGGGCAGCTCGCAGATCGCCTCGAACAGACGCGAGCCCTCGGCGTCGTAGAAGTACTTGGCCGACAGGGTCTTGGGCGTCGCCGACAGGCCGGCGACCACTTCGTCCAGGAATCGGTCGCCCGGCTTGACCTCGACCAGGCGGTCATCATCGGCCAGGCGCACGCCGCCGAACATCCAGCGGCTGCCAGGGTGGAAGAAGTTGCGATAGGTCGAGCGCGAGTGGCCGGGCGGCGTGGCCTCGCAGCCCCCGCGCAGCACCATCTGGCTGACCATGAACTTGCCGTTATATTCGCCCAGCGCACCCGGTCCTGGCTTGAAACCCGGATAGGCGCTGTAGGCGCTGGCGGTCCACTGCCAGGCCGCGCCGCACAGCTGACGGAGCGCCGACGGGGCGCCGGTGGCCGTGGCGGCGGCTTCCCATTCGGCTTCGGTCGGCAGACGACGGCCCGCCCAGGCGGCGTAGGCGGCGGCCTCATAGTAGCTGACATGGACGACGGGAACATTGGGGTCGACCGGATGACGGCCGCGCAGGGTCATGGTGGTCCACGCGCCGGTCTCGTCGCGACGCCAGTAGCCAGGTGCCTCCCAGCCCTCCGCGTTGACCTTGGCCCAGCCCTCCGAGAGCCACAGCTCGGCGCGGCCGTAGCCGCCGGCCTCGATGAAGGCCAGCCACTCGCCATTGGTCACCAGGCGGTCGGACAGACGGAACGGCGCGACGTAGGTCTTGTGGCGCGGCCGCTCGTTGTCGAAGGCGAAGCCCGCCGCGCCCTTTTCGTTTTCAGGCGCCCCGATCTCGACGAGACCGCCGGCGAAGCGGTGGAAACGCTGCGGACCCGGATCCGGACGCGGGGTCGCGGCGCCGGGCTGATAGGCCGGGCTGAGCGGCGACTGGGCGAACAGGTGCAGGATGTCCATCAGGATCAGCTCCTGATGCTGCTCCTCATGATTCAAGCCCAGCTCCAGCCGCTCGCGGATCTCGGGCGTCAAAGGACCGGCCAACAGGCGGACCATGGCCGCGTCGACATGGGCGCGATAGGCGCCGACCTCCTGCGCCGACGGCCGGGTCAGCAGGCCGCGTTGCGGTCTTGGCTGCCTGGGACCGGCGGCTTCGTAATACGAGTTGAAGATGTAGTTGAAGCGCGGGTCGTGGACAGCGTAGCCCGGCAGGAACGGCGTCAGAAGGAAGGTCTCGAAGAACCAGGTCGTATGCCCCCGGTGCCACTTGGTCGGGCTGGCGTCGGGCATGGACTGGGCCGCCTGGTCCTCGGGCGATAGCGGCGCGGCCAGAACCTCGGTGCGACGGCGAACGCGGCGATAGAGGTCGATCAGGACGTCCGCCGAGGCGTCGGCGAGATCCATGGCGGGCATTTCGTCCGGGATCATGGTGTCTCCTGCGAGCTAGAGCGGCGCTGGGCCAAGGCCCCAGTCGACGACAACGTTCCGAGAACTTCGGTGTTCCCCCTCGCCGTGGCAACCGCGCAAGCCTCGCGCTGCTGCCACTCTATGGCAGCAGGTCGTCCACAAGCTTGAACGCGACGGCTCCAACGAAACGATTTTTTCGACGACAGGCTTGAGGGTGAGCCACCGCGGGAACGTCTACCAGACGGAGGACGCCAGCACGCCCCTTACGGCTGGCGTACCTGCCGGTCGGGGAATTGAGCAGCCTCGACCGGCTTTACCTCGTACCCGACATTTCAGTCCCCGATCGGCGCATCCAGCAGCCCGGCCAGAACGCCCTGCAGCACCTCGGTGGCGCGCTTGGGCGAAAGGTCCTGGTCGCGGCGCAGCCGATGCCAGGCGTCGAAGCTGAGCAGCAGGTCCATGGCCTCGAACCGCACGCGGTCCTTGGCGAGTTCGGGCGGCAACTGGGCGCGCAAAATATCGCGCGAGATCTGCACCATCTTGGCGTTGTCGACGGCCAGGGCCGGCGACTGGTGGCGGTGAACCTCGGAGGCGCGCTTGAACGGGGCGATTTTCTCGTAGGCCCAGCCTCGGCGCTCGACCAGCTCCAGCACCCGCTCGCGCCAGCTCTCGCCCTTGAACGGCGTGTGGACCAGGGCCATCAGCTCGGTCGTGATCACCGCCGACATCTCGCTATAGAGGCTGTCCAGATCGCTGAAGTGGCGGAAGACCGTGCGAAGGCCGACATCGGCGCGGGCGGCGACCAGTTCGGCCGAGGGCGAGACGCTGCCTTCGCGCACCAGCTCCAGCATGGCCTGGACGATGCGGGCGCGGCTGTCCTGCGAGCGCCTGCGGCGACCGTCGATCGCGACTTCAGGCGCGGCGTCGATTCCCGGACGAAGATTACGCGCGGCGGAACTCAAGGCCCTGGGCTCTCCCATTCGTGGCCCTTGCTTAAACCCGCGGAACGCCGACGACCACCTAAAGCTTCAGAAGGTCGAGCCGGTTGGACCATTTGATCTCGGTGGAGCCAGCCGGCAAGCTGGCGAAGTCACCGTCGCGGCCTACCTTCATCGGCCCGCCGAAGATCGCGCGCGAGCGGCCCAGGAACGGCCCCTCAAGCGCCCGGACCGGCAGCGGCGGGATGATGTGGTAGAACAGCACTTCCCTCACCCCGGCCGTCTTGGCCTCGCTGGCCACCGTCTCAGGCGCGGTGTGATAGTCCAGGATGTCGTGGAAGATGTGGGCGTAGTTGTCCCGCCCGGCCTTCTTCGCCACGTCCGCCTGGATCGCCACGAGGTTCGGCGACAGGCCCTCGTGGACCAGCAGGTCGACGCCCTTGGCCGCCTTGACCAGCCGCTCCGACGGCCCGGTGTCGCCGCTGATCACGGCGGTGCGGCCCTTGTATTCGAAGCGATAGGCGACGGCCGGATGGACCGGGTCGTGCTTGACCGGGAAGGCCCAGACCTTCAGGCCCGGCTTTTCCAGCACCAGCATGTCAGGACCGTTCGGATCGGCCGTGAAGACGTGGGTGACGGCGCCGAAGCCCGAGGGCGGCATGACGGCTTCGCCGTGGTGGGCGACGCGGTAGCCGCGATCCAGGGTGTAGGCGTCCTGGAAGCCCTTCACCACCTGATCCAGGCCCGGCGGTCCGTAGATCGGCAGCGGCGCGTGCGCGGCTCCGCCTCCCCAGCGCTGCAGCATCAGCTCGCCCAGGTCGGCGATGTGGTCGGAATGATAGTGAGTGACGAAGGCGGCGCTCAGCCGGGGCGGCGGCAGGTTCATCAGCAGCAGGTTGCGGGTCGAGCCCGAGCCGGAGTCGACGACGAACAGGTCCCTGCCCGCCACCACCGCCACGCAAGGCCCCGCCCGCGTCGGGTCGGGCATCGGCGCGCCCGAGCCGCAGAGGCCGACATGCAGGCCGTCCGGCAGCTCGGCAAGCGGGTCGGTCGCCAGGGCCGTTTCATACAGTCTGCGCATGCCCGCCTCGGCCAGGCGTTCGCGGAACAACCACGCCAGACCCAAGGCGATGGCGACCACACCCGCCACGGCGCCCAGCCCGATCCAAACCTTGCGCATATGTTCCTCCCAGAACTTGACCTAGTAGCGCCATAATGGCACTCATAGTGTCAATAGAAATCCGCCGAGCGGTGTCGAGGGAGAACGGAATGAACGTGTTGCGCACGCCGGACGAACGGTTCGAGGGCTTGGTCGACTGGCCCTACGCGCCGCGCTACACGTCGGTGGTCGACGCCGACGGCACGCCGCTGCGCATCCATCATGTCGACGAAGGTCCCAGCGACCAGCAGCCGATCCTGCTGATGCACGGCGAGCCGTCTTGGGCCTATCTGTACCGCAAGGTGATCGCCGACCTGTCGGCGCGCGGCCGCCGGGCGATCGCGCCTGATCTCGTCGGCTTCGGCCGCTCGGACAAGCCGGCCGCGCGCGCCGACTACACCTACGAGCGGCACGTGGCCTGGATGAGCGAGTGGCTGGTCCGCAACGACCTGACGAACATCGTTCTGTTCTGCCAGGACTGGGGCGGGCTGATCGGTCTGCGCCTGGTGGCGGCCTTCCCCGAACGGTTCGCCGCCGTGGTCGTCTCCAACACCGGCCTGCCCGTCGGCTCGGGCAAGAGCGAGGGCTTCGAGGCCTGGCTGAACTTCAGCCAGAACGCGCCCGAACTGCCAATCGGCTTCATCCTCAACGGCGGCACGGCGCGCGATCTCTCCGAGGCCGAGCGCGCGGCCTATGAAGCCCCCTTCCCCGACGAGACCTACAAGGAAGGGGCGCGGATCTTCCCGGCCCTGGTGCCGATCACGCCCGAGCACGCCTCGGTGGCCGAGAACAAGGCCGCCTGGGCGGTGCTGGAGACGTTCGACAAGCCGTTCATCACCGCGTTCAGCGACGCCGACCCGATCACCCGCGGCGGCGAGGCGGTGTTCCAGTCCCGCGTGCCGGGCGCCAAGGCCGTTGCTCACACGACGCTGAAGGGCGGCCACTTCGTGCAGGAAGACAGCCCCAGCGAAATCGCGGCCCTGCTCGATGGCCTCGTCGCCAGCTTGGCGAAAAAGGAGATCGCCGAATGAACGTCGTCAATCAGGTCTTTCCCTCGCCCGAGCAGTTCCAGGAGTTCTTCGGCGGCCCCGAGGACGGGCCGTTCGTGATGGTCAACCTGCTGAAGTTCCGCGACAAGGCCGAGTACGAGGACGGCGCCGAGCCCGAACTGTCTGGCCGCGAAGCCTATAACCGCTACGGCGTCGAGGTGGCCAAGCTGGTCAAGGCGCTGGGCGGCCAGATCCGCTACAGCGGCCCGGTCACCGGTCTGATGATCGGCGAGGTCGAGGAGATGTGGGATGCGGTCGCTCTGGCCGAATACCCATCCCTGGCCGCCTTCCAGAAGATGGCTCTGTCTCCGGAAATGCACGCCATCGAGCACCACCGCAAGGCCGGCCTGGCCGGACAGCTGAACATCCGCACGAAGCCGGCTCCCGGCGTCTAGAACAGCTAACTTGTCATCCCGGAAGCCTCGCAGAGGCTGTCCGGGACCCAGGGGCCAATGGCAGTGCGGTTGCCCCTGGGTCCCGGACAAGCGCTACGCGCTTTCCGGGATGACAAGGAATTAGGTCCACTCTACGGCTCCCGGTACACCGTCCTGAAGCCGACGTGGGAGGCTCCGCCGTCGGGCGGTCCGGGCGTGCGGGCCGCCGGGCGGTATCGGAAGCAGTAGTCGTCGGCGCAGAGGAACGAACCGCCCTTGACCACGTGTTTGGGCGTGTTCGGCTCGTTGGGGTCGAGGGCGCGGATCTCGGGCGGGCCTCCGGCCTCGATGACGCTGGCGACCTCCAGGCCCGGCCTGAACCAGTCCTTGGTCCACTCCCAGACATTGCCGGCCATATCGACCAGGCCATAGCCGTTGGGCGGGAAACAGCCGACGGACGCGGCCTGGGCCTTGTAGCCGTCGGTCCCCAGGTCCAGGGCCGGGAACACGCCTTGCCAGGTGTTGGCGCGGGGGCGTTGAGCGTCCTGCGGCTGGTCGCCCCAGACGTAGCGCTTGCCCACCAGGCCGCCCCGCGCGGCGTATTCCCATTCGGCCTCGGTTGGCAGGTCGCGGCCCAGCCATCGGGCGTAGGCCATGGCGTCCTCCCAGGCGATGTGGACCACCGGCCAGGCTTCGCGGCCCCTGATCGTCGAGCGCGGTCCCTCCGGATGCCGCCAGTCCGCGCCGGGGATCACCCGCCACCATTGCGCGGGATCGTCCGACCTCGCCCCCTTCGCCCCCACGAAGACGAGCGAGGCCGGACGCCGCTGCGCCGCCGACAGCTGGGCGTAGCGCGCGGGATCGAGCGGTCGTTCGGCCAGGGTGCGGTAGCCCGTGGCGTCCACGAACCGCGCGAAGGCGGCGTTGGTCACTTCCGTGCGGTCGATCCAGAACGGCGCGACCTTCACTGTCTGTGGAGGCCCCTCTTCCGGCCGCATCGGCGCCGCGCCCATGGCGAAGTCGCCGCCCGCGATCCGGACCATGCCAGCCGTCCGGTGCGCGGGATCGGCGATGGGCAGGCCCGTCAGGCACGCCTTCGGCGCCGGCTTGCCGCAGCCCGCCAGCGCCAAGAGCAGGAGGAAAGGAACCGCCCTCAATTGTCCCAATAGACGTACTCGTCGCTCGCCTTGGCCTTCTGGCCGCCCGGATGGTCGATATAGAAGGCGCCGGAGATTAGCGAGGGCCAGGCGGGCTTGACCATCTGGCTATCCAGTTGCGCCAGCGTCGCCTGCATCTCCTTGAGCTTGTCCGGCCGGGTCCTGGACAGGTCGTGGCGCTCGGTCGGGTCGGTGTTCAGGTCGAACAGCCAGACCTTGTTCGGCTCCTGGGCGACCTGCAGTTTCCAGCCGCCCGCCATCACCGTCTTGTAGCGACCCGAGCGCCAGTACATTGCCTTGTGCGGGTCGCCCGCGGCCTTGCCCTGCACGAAGGGGACAAGGTCAACGCCGTCGATCGTCCGGTCCTTGGGCGGGGTCGCGCCAGCCGCGCCGGCGGCGGTGGCGAAGATGTCCACGTGACCCACGGGGCTGCGATAGACCGCGCCCGCCGGCAGCTGCCCCGGCCAGCGCAGCAGGAACGGCACGTGGATGCCCCCCTCGAAGAAGGTCGCTTTCCAGCCGCGATACGGCCGGTTGATGTCGGGAAGGCCGATATAGTTGGCGCCGCCGTTGTCGGAGGTGAAGATCACCAGGGTGTTGTCGTCCAGGCCCTTGTCCTTCAGCGCCTGCAGCACCCGGCCGATGTTGCGGTCCAGGTTGCGGACCATGGCGCCGTAGACGCGTAGGCGATGATCCTTGATCTGCGGCAGGGCGTCGTAGTCGGCCTTGGGCGCCTGCAGCGGCGTGTGGACGGCGTTGTAGGCCAGGTACATGAAGAACGGCCGGTTCCTGTTGGCGTCGATCGACTTGATCGCTTCGTCCGTCAGGTAGTCGGTCATGTAGGTCGACGGGTGGAACATCTTCGAACCGTTGTACTGCACGGCGAACGGCAGAGCGCCCCACAGGAACTTGTCGATCGGATCCCAATCCTGCCGCGATTCCTCGACCGACGGGTCGCCGACCGGCGCGAACAGCGAGGCGCCGGCCATGAAGCCCAGGCTCTCGTCGAAACCCTGGTCCTCGGGCCGCGAGCCCTTGACCCCGCCCAGGTGCCACTTGCCCAGGTGAACGGTGTGATAGCCGCGGGTCTTCAGGGCCTCGGCGATGGTGATCTCGGTGGAGGGCACGGCCTCGGTGTTGTCGTCCTTCGGCGTGTTCTTCACCTCGTCCTTGTTGAAGTGCGAGGGGTGCAACGGGTCGCCCGCGTGACCGCCGACGACGCGCGAGAAGGCCACGGGCGTAGGCGTGAACTCAAAGCCGAAGCGGGTGGCGTAGCGGCCGGTCATGATCGCCGCGCGCGACGGGGCGCAGGTGGCGTTGCCGCTGTAGCCGTTGGCGAAGGTGACCCCCTGGTGGGCGATCGAGTCGATGGCCGGGGTCGGCACGGCCCCGTTCGCGACACCGCCGCCGTTCAGGGTGACGTCGTTGTAGCCAAGGTCGTCGGCCAGGATGAACACCACGTTCGGCGGCCGCTGCCCAGCCGGCGTCGCGGCCGGGCCTTGCGCCCAGGTCACCGCGTGATTGGCCTCGATCTTCGGCTGCTTGGCGCGCGCGATCATGATGATCAGGTCGAAGCGGAAATGCCAGGCCGCCACGCCGGCCGCGACCAGCACAACGACGATCCCCGTGAACAGCTTCCAGGCCTTCATGCGCGCCTCCCTCTTATCGTTCGCTGGAGCATATATTGACATTCATCGTGCCGCTAGATGTCATGCATCCGACAGTTGGGAGGCTGTCGCCATGTCTCTGCGCACCCACATCATGCGAAGCGTGACCACCGTCCTGACCAGCCCGGCCCGCCGCCGGATGGCCCACGATCTGGCCGCCGTTTCCGCCCGCCTGCGCGGCGAGCGCCCGACCGTCCGCTATTTCCACCAGGCCGACGATCCCTATTCGCACCTGGCCGTGCAGATGCTGCCGCGCCTGCGCGCCCGCTATGGCGTGGAGATCGATCCCTATCTGGTCCCGCCGCCCGAGGACTCGGCCGCGCCAGACCGCGAGCGCCTGCGCGCCTACGGCCTGCGCGACGCCGCCCGCCTGGCGCGGGCCAGGGGCATCGGCTTCCCCGCCGACGCCCAACTGCCCTCGGCCGAGGATGTGCGCCGGCTGCAGGTGGTGCTGGCCGACGCGATCGAGCGCGAGCGGTTCGAGGATACGGCCCCGGCGGCCGGCGCGGCCCTGTGGTCGGGTGACACCAAGACTCTGGCCGGCATGGCCGCCTGGGCCAGCGGCCAGGACACGGACCTCTGCGACGACCTCCTGGCCTTCAGCCAGCGGCGCCGCGCGCAGTTGGGCCACTATCTGGGCGGCATGTTCCATTTCGAGGGCGAATGGTTCTGGGGCGTCGATCGCCTGGGTCACCTGGAAGCCCGCCTCGCGGCGCGCGGCCTGGACCGCGAGCCCGGAGCCCCGCGATTGGCCCCGGCCCTCGAGCCGACCCTGCTGGCGGCGCCCGGCGCGTCCACGGCGACGATCGAGGCCTGGTTCTCATTCCGCAGCCCCTATTCCTGGCTGGTCCTGCCGCGCATCCGCCAACTGGCCCAAGCCCATGGCGCGAAGCTGCAACTGCGGCCCATCCTGCCGATGGTCATGCGCGGCCTGGCCGTGCCGCGCATAAAGACGATCTACATCACCCTGGACTGTAAGCGCGAGGCCGAGCGCCTGGGGCTGCCGTTCGGCAAGATCGTCGACCCGGTCGGGGCCGGGGCCGAGCGGGCCCTGGCGGTGCTGCACCACGCGATCGATCTCGGCCTGGGCGAGGAATTCGCCGAGTCGGGCCTGAAGGCCGCCTTCGCCGACGGCCTGGCCCTGGCCGAGGATGGCGGCCTCTACGCCGCCGCCCGCCGCGCCGGCCTCAACGACGCCCAGATCGCGACCGCCCTGGCCGACGACAGCTGGCGCGACCGGGTCGAGACCAACCGCGCCGCCCTGCTGGAGGCCGGCCTGTGGGGCGCGCCGACCTTCCGGGTCAGTGACCACGAGGCGCACTGGGGTCAGGACCGGCTGTGGATGCTGGAAGACGACCTCCGCGCGGCGACGGCGCCGACGAAGGCTTATGCGCCGAATGGAGTGTCCGGATAGACCGACGAGCTCTTCGCGGCCTCGTCCAGTTCAGCGCGGCCGCGGATCTCAGGCGCTCCAGGCGGCGGCGACGCTGGCCGAGTCGGTCAGGATCGCGGTGTTCAGGTCCAGCATCTTCAGCGCCCCCGCGTGCAGGTCGGGCTCGTAGGCCGCGCAGGCGTCGGCGGCGATGAACACGTGGTAGTCATGGTTGAAGGCGTCCTTGGCCGTGTCGGCGACACAGCACTCGGTGGTCAGGCCGGCGATCACCAGGGTGTCGACCTCCAGCGCCTTTAGCCGCGCGTCGATGTCGGTGTCCCAGAACGGGCTGTACCGAGTCTTGCGAAGGACAAGTTCGCCGGGCCGGGGCAGAGGTCCGACGAAGGCGCTGCCCGGCGCGCCGGCGCGGCAGAGCGCCGGGCTGGCCTCGGGATCATTGCCGCGCCGACGCATCCGCTCGTCCCAAACGTCGGAGTCGGTTTCCGGCGTCGTGAACAGGCCGGCGAACACCACCGGGACGTCCGCCGCCCGCGCCGCATCGGCCAAGCGCTCGGCCGCCGCCAGGGCCGCCGGCACGGTCGAGATGTCCAGCCCCCACTGACCGCTCAGTCCGTCGGGCGAGGCGAAGTCGGCCTGCATGTCGACGATCAGCAGCGCCGTGCGTCCGGGCGCGATCCAATGCTCGAGGTTCATGAGAACGCCGTCCGCAGTCGTGGCAGGATTTCGGAGCCGAACATGGCCAGCCCTTCCCCATAGTCGGGGAAGATCAGCATAAGCCCGTCCAGTTCGCACTCGGTCATGAAGCCTTCGACCTGCTCGCGGCAGGTGGCGGGCGCGCCGATCATGGTCTCGGTCATGAACGCGCCCTGCTTGTGGGCCGCCGCCTGCAGCTTGTCGGCCGGCACGCCCCAACTGGCCAGCATGGAGAGGATCGCGCCCATGTCCGCGCCCTCGGCGTAGCGCCGGGCCAGAGCCTGCGCGCCTGCATCGCTCTCGGCGTGGATGATCGTGCACATGGCGTAGGTGCGTACCGTCTTGCCCAACTCGGCGGCCAGCGCCTTGGCCCGGCGCGAGGCGTCGCGGTGCTCGGGGCGCGAGCGGCCGCCGATGAAACAGGCGTCGGCGTGGCGCACGGAAAACTGGAAACCGCGATCGGACATCCCCGCGCAGATCAACTGCGGACGCGGTTTCGACAGGGGTTTGGGCCTGGACTGACAGTCCCGCATCGTGAAGTACTTGCCGGCGAAGTCGACGCTGTCCTCGGCCCACAGGCGCTTGACGATGGTCGTCCATTCCTCGGCCAGGGCGTAGCGGTCGTCGTGGGACAGCGAATCGTCCCAGGCGCTCATCTGGTCGAACTCGGCCTTGTAGGCCCCGGCGACGATGTTCAAGCCCGCCCGGCCGCCGCTGATGTGATCCAGGGTGGCGATCATCTTGGCGGCCACCGCCGGGTTTTGCAGCAGCGGGTGCACCGTGGCCCAGATGCGCACGTTCGTCGTCGCCTCGGCGATGGCGGCCATCAGAGTCACCGACTCCAGCGAGGTCCCCCAATGGTCGGTCTCGCCGCCGAAGCCGCGGAACTTGCCCATCGACATCACGAAATCCAGCCCCGTCTGGTCGGCGGCCACGGCGGCGGCGCGGTTCTGGGCATAGAGACCGTCCAGGACGGGCGTGGCGCCGGAGACGATCCAGCCGCCATTGGCCACCGGCAGGAAAACGCCAAAATCCTTGTGCTGCGAGGGGCGCTGGAACATGCGGCCGATCTTCACGCGCTTCGCCGCCCCGAACAACCGCACTTGACGCTGCGTCCGCCGACGCCATCTGCACCCCACTTACCCGCGCCAGGACCGCGCACCGGAAAACAAAGGTCTTGGGCGAATGACCACGTGGGACTATCCATTCCCCCAAATGCTCACCCAGACCGATGGCGTTTCCGCCGTCCCTCCCACCGAAAGCGCGGCTGAACGCGCCCGCAACCGCCGCCGCAAGCCGGTCCGGCGGCTGCGCTTCGCCTTGGCCGTGTTCGCCATCGGCGTCGCCGTCGCCGTGATCGCCCAGGCGTCGTGGAACAGCTTCGTCTCCAGCAAGCTGCAGACCCAGACCGCCGCCTCGCCCCTGGTGCTGGACAAGCCGCGCTTTACCGGCGTGCTCAAGGACGGCCGTCCGTTCCTGATCACCGCGGAGAGCGCCGAGCGCGACCCCAAGGACGAGAACCTGGTCCATCTGGTCTCGCCCGTCCTGGTGCGTGGCTACGGCCAGCCCAATCCCAGCCAGGCGACGGCCAAGACCGGCCTCTATCGCGAGGCCGAGAACACCCTGCTGCTGACCGACGAGGTCAAGATCACCAGCGCCGAGGGCTATGACTTCGACGCCCCGCGCGCCCTGATCAACATGAAGACGGGCGAGGTCAGCGGCGACGCCGGCATCGCCGGCAGCGGACCCAAGGGCAGCACGCAGGCCAACGCCTACAACGTCACCGACAAGGGCGACCACGTGGTGCTGAAGGGCCGCGTCCATACCCGGCTGGAGCGTCAGCGCTGACGTGGCCGCCGCCAAACGCGTCTGCTTTCTCTATATCGCGCAACACCATCAGGTCTGGCACAGCCTGTCGGTGGCCGTCGCCATGGCCAGACGCTGGCCGGCCATCAAGGTCGAGATCGCCACGACCACGCCCGAACTGCTGGACTACGTCTCCGGCCTGCTCGCCGAGCTGGGCGGCGCCGCGATCGAGCTCGTCCTGTTGCCGCCGGCCTGGTTGCGCCGCTTCGGCGGCGGCGGCGCCCCGCCCAAGGCGCCGATGCTGATCGCCAACGCCCGACGGCTGGCGCGCTACGACGCGGTGATCACTCCCGAACGGACCACCGCCCTGCTTCGTCAGTTGGGCGTGCGCCACCCGCTGCTGGTCTACACCCAGCACGGCGCCGGCGACCGGGAAGGCCCGTTCGAGCCGCGCCTGAAGCTGTTCGACCTGGTCATGGCGGCCGGCCGCAAGCAGCGCGACCGCATGCTGCAGGAGGGCTGGGTCACCGAAGACACCTGCGTCATGGTCGGCTACCCCAAGTTCGACCTGGTCGATGATCTGCCCCAGCGCGCGGCCCCGCGGTTCGACCATCCGGGTCCGGTGGTGCTGTACAATCCGCACTTCCACGCCACGCTGGGCTCCTGGCCCAAGTGGGGCCGGCAGGTGATGGAATTCTTCGCGGCCAACGACCGCTACAACCTGATCTTCGCCCCGCACATCCGCCTGTTCGAGACCGCCTCGACCGAGGAGCGCGCCGCGTTCAAGACCTTCGCCGAGCATCCGCGCATCCATGTCGACCTGGGCGGCCCGGCGGCGGCGGACATGACCTACACCAAGGCGGCCGACCTCTATCTGGGCGACGTCTCCAGTCAGGTCTACGAGTTCCTGCGCACGCCCAAGCCGTGCCTGTTCCTCAATTCCAGCCAAGCAACCTGGTGCGGCGATCCCAGCTTCCATCACTGGCTTTACGGGCCGGTGCTGGAGAACATCGAACGGCTGGGCGAGGCGCTCGACGAGGCCTTCGCCACTCACGACAACTATCGCGAAACCCAGGTCTGGGGCATTGAGGAGACGTTCGACATCAGCGACGTCCCGGCCTCGGTCCGGGCGGCGCGCGCCATCGTCGACAAGCTGGAGCGCGAGGCATGACCGACGCGCCTCCCGCCGCTCCAAACCCGCTGAAGCATGTCCTGCGCAACGCCGGCCAACTGCTGAGCGGTCGGATCGTCAACGCCGTCGTCGGCCTAGCCTATATCGCCCTCACCGCCCGGAGTCTGGGCAAGGAGGCGATGGGCGTGGTCGTGCTGATCAACGCCTTCGCGCAGTTCCTGGGCGAGGTGGCGCACTTCCAGTCCTGGCAGACCCTGATCACCTACGGCACGACACCCGCCTTGGAGAACGATCGGCCCAAGTTCCACCAGGTGCTGCGCCTGTCGCTGCTGCTGGACCTGGTGAGCGGCGTGCTGGGCGTCGCCCTGGGCGTGTTGGGCTCGTGGTTGTTCTGGCGCGAACTGAACTGGCCGGCGGGCATGAGCGGCTATGGCGCGCTGTACGCCCTGTCGATCGGGGTGATGACCTCGGCCACGGGCGTCGGGCTGCTGCGCCTGTTCGATCGCTTCCGCTACCTGGCGGGCCAACAGGCGGTGAGTTCGTTCGTGCGGATGATCGGCTGCGGGATCTGCGCCCTGGCCGGCGCGGAGATCCAGTGGTTCCTGGCGGCCTGGGCGGCCGGCACCTTCGTCTCGTTCTTCTATATCGCCGCCATCGCGGCCTGGGATCTGAACAAGCGCGGCCTGCTGAAGGGCTTCACGCTGAGGGGCCCGACCAGCCGCGGCCTGCCGGGCGTCTGGCGCTTCGCCATGGCCACAAACTTCTCCAGCACGATCGATGTGGGCTTCACCCACGTGCTGACCCTGGTGGTCGGCGCCATGCTGGGCCCGGTCCAGGCGGCCTACTGGCGGATCGGCAAGCAGGTGGCCGACGGCATGGCCAAGCCGGCCCGCCTGATGGTGCCGGCCCTCTATCCAGAACTGGCCAAGATGCGCGCCACCGGCGGGCGGCAGGCCATGACCAAGCTGGCCCTGCAAATCGGCCTGATCGGCGGCGGCGCGGCCGCCGCGCTGCTGCTGGTCAGCCTGCTGGCCGGCCGCTGGATCCTGGAGATCGTGATGGGCAAGGCGTTCGGCGCGGCCGCGGGGGTCATGAACTGGCAGGTGGCCGCGGCGGCCATCGCCATCCTGTCCCTGCCGCTGGAGCCGATGCTGGTGTCCATGCGCGCCGCCGGCGCGGCCTTGGCCGTACGCCTCGTGGTCGTTATCGCCTATCTGGCGGCCCTCGGACCGCTGATCAAAACCTTCGGCCTGACCGGCGCGGGAGCCGCTCTGGTTGCGTCCGCTTTGGCGATGGCCGTGGGCATGTATTTCATGGCGCGTCACAGGCTCGCCCGACTCGCCGCGGAGGAAGGCTCCGCGCGCACCGACAAAGACGATGAAAGACTATCTTATGATCACCCCCACGGCGTCTGAGCGTACCGTCCGGTTCGCCGACTTCCCGACCCTGACCCAGGCCCTCGATTTCGCCGCGACCGGCGAGACCGGGGTCAACCTGTATTCGCTGCGCGGCGAACTGGTCGAGGCGATCCCCTACGCCAAGCTGCGCGAGGACGCGCTCGTCCTGGCCCGTCGCCTGCTGGCCACCGGCGCCAAGGTCGGCGACAGCGTGGCCCTTCTGGCCGAGACCGACGCCGACTTCGTGCGCGCCTTCTTCGCCTGCCAGTACGCGGGTCTGCTGCCCGCGCCGATGGCCCTGCCAACCCCGCTGGGCGGTCGCGAGGCCTATATCGAGCAGATCAAGAACCTGGCCCAGTCGGCCAAGGCCAAGATCCTGATCGGCCCGAACGGCCTGAAGGACTGGGTGGCCGAGATCGGAGAACGCGCGGGCCTGGAGTTCGCCGGCGTCCTGGCCGACCTGCCGGAAGACGGCGGCGCGGCGCTGCCGACCATCACCCCGGAAGATCCCTGTTACCTGCAGTTCTCGTCGGGCAGCACCCGCACGCCGACGGGCGTCCTGGTCCGCCACAAGGCCCTGATGGCCAACTGCGTGGCGATCACCCGCGACGGCCTGCAGGTGACGGCGTCCGACCGCGCGATCTCGTGGCTGCCGCTCTATCACGACATGGGCCTGATCGGCTTCCTGCTCAGCCCGCTCAGCTGCCAGATGTCGGTCGACCTGTTGCCGACCGGTGCGTTCGTGCGCCGCCCGCTGCTGTGGATCGACCTGATCGGGCGCAACAAGGCCACCATCGCCTACAGCCCGACCTTCGGCTACGAGCTGTGCGCGCGCCGCGTGCAGGGCCAGCCGCTGGACGCCTACGACCTCAGCCACTGGCGCAGCGCCGGCCTGGGCGGCGACATGATCCGCATGCCGCCGCTGAAGGCCTTCGTCGAGGCGTTCGGGCCGGCCGGCTTCTCGGACAAGGCGTTCGTGGCCAGCTATGGCATGGCCGAGGCGACCCTGGCCCTGTCGATGGCCCCGCTGGGCAAGGGCTTGCGCGCCGAGACCCTGGATGTCGAACGCCTGGAACGTGACAATCTGGCCGTGGACGCCCCGGAAGGCTCGGACCGCGCCCGCGACTTCGCCCGCTGCGGCCCCGCCCTGCCCGATCACTTCCTGGAGGTCCGCGACGAGACCGGCGCCATCCTGCCCGAGCGTGGCGTTGGCCGCATCTTCGCCAAGGGCCCCTCGGTGATGAGCGGCTACTTCGCCAATCCGGAAGAGACCGCCCGCGTGCTGTCGGCCGACGGCTGGCTGGACACCGGCGACATCGGCTTCAAGATCGAGGGCGAGATCGTCATCACCGGCCGCGCCAAGGATCTGATCATCCTCAACGGTCGCAACATCTGGCCGCAAGACCTTGAATGGACGGCGGATCACGAGATCGACGGCCTGCGCAGCGGCGACGTCTGCGCCTTCTCGATCCCCGCCGAGCCGGAAGACCAGATCGTGGTGCTGGTCCAGGCGCGCGGCGGCGACGCCGACACACGCGCCGCCCTGGTCGAGCAGGTGTCCACCCTGCTGCGCACCCGTCACGGCGTCGAGGCCAAGGTCAAGCTGGTCGGCGCCCACGCCCTGCCCCAGACCTCTTCGGGCAAGCTGAGCCGCTCGAAGGCCAAGACCGCGTACCTGGCCGGCGCTTACGGTGACTAGATCCGTCGTCGCGGTCACCGGCGCCACGGGCTTCCTGGGCCGTCATCTGGTCCGCGCCCTGGCCCAGGACGGCTGGACGCCGCGCGTCCTCGTCCGCCGCGACCCGATCCACCCGCTGTGGCGCGATCTCGAGGTCGAGATCGTCGTCGGCGATCTGAAGACCCCCGGGGCGCTGGACCGCCTGTGCCGGGGCGCCGAGGTGGTGATCCACGTGGCCGGCCTGATCAAGGCCGCCTCGCTGGACGGCTTCAACGTCGTCAATCGTGACGGAGCCCGCGCCGCCGCCCAGGCCGCGCGAACAGCCGGCGCGCGGTTCATCCTGGTGTCCAGCCTCGCCGCGCGCGAACCGCGGCTCTCGAGCTACGGCGCCAGCAAGCGCGCGGGCGAGGACGCGGTGCGCGAAGCCAGCCCCAGCGCCCTCATCGTGCGCCCGCCGGCCATCTATGGCCCGGGCGACACCGAGACCCTGGCTCTGTTCGAACTGGCGGCCAAGAGCCCGGTCCTGCCGGTGCTGTCGCCTGACTCGCGGATCGCCATGATCCACGTCCAGGACGCCGCCGCCAAGCTCGTCGCCTTCTGCCGCAGGCCGGTTTCGGGCCTCGTGGAGCTCTCCGATGTGCGGCGCGATGGTTACACTTGGTCAGAAATCATGACCGCCGCCGGCCAAGTGATGAACCGCGCCCCCCGGCTGGTCCGGTTGCCCGATAACGCGCTACTGCTGGCTGGAATCCTAGCGGATGCTTGGTCTTTCGCCTCAAACAACCCCTCGGTGTTCGGTTTAGGCAAAGCCAGGGAGTTGCTTCACAACGATTGGTCCCTATCTAGCGCTCCGATGGCGGAGGGAGTACCCAGCGTATTCGGTCTGACCGACGGCTTCTTGCACACCGTCGATTGGTATCGAGAACAGGGGTGGTTACCCAAAAACGTCGCTGCCTAGTTCAAATATGGCGGAAATCTGACAGACTCGCCGTTACAGTAGTGTCACGGGTGGGGCTCCCGGAGGTTTAGTTTAGAATGGAAACGGTTACGGATCTCAGCTTGCGCGAGATCGGGGTGGCGGCGAGCAAGGTTCTGGGACGACCCGTGGAGGTTCGTGCAGAGTCGCATATCGGTCGCGATCTCGCCGTGGACTCCCTGGCCCTGATGAACATCATCATGGAGCTCGAAGACACCTTCGACATCTCCATTCCTCTCGATCGCCTGGCCTCTGTCGAGACCGCCGGCGACCTTTCCAAACTGATCAATGATCTCCGGACTAGGGCTTAACTAATGGGGCTATTCGATAAGCACCTGGCCTATCGCGATGCGTACAAGGCCATCCAGAGCGCCGGCGCCGACCCGTTCAAGGTTCGCTTCGACGCCGTGACCTCGCCGACCGAAGGCGTCGTCGAGGGGCGTCCGACCATCCTGCTGGGCACCAACAACTATCTGGGCCTGACCTTCGACGAAGAGGCCATCGCCGCCTCGGTCAAGGCCGTCCAGGAGCGCGGCACCGGCACCACCGGCTCGCGCATCGCCAATGGTTCGTTCGAGGCGCACGTCGAGCTCGAGCAGGAACTGGCCAAGTTCTACGGCCGCAAGCACGCCATGGTCTTCACGACCGGCTACCAGGCCAATCTGGGCGTGCTGTCGACCCTGGTCGGCCGCGGCGACCACCTGATCCTCGACGCCGACAGCCACGCCTCGATCTACGACGGCTCGCGTCTGGGCCACGCCGAGGTCATCCGCTTCCGCCACAACGATCCCGAGGACCTGGCCAAGCGCCTGCGCCGCCTGGGCGATGCGCCGGGCGAGCGCCTGATCGTGGTCGAAGGCGTCTATTCGATGATCGGCGACGTCGCGCCGCTGAAGGAAATCGCCGCCGTGAAGCGCGAGCTGGGCGGCTACCTGCTGGTCGACGAAGCCCACTCGATGGGCGTGCTGGGCGCCACGGGCCGCGGCCTGGCCGAGGCAGCCGGCGTGGAAGACGATGTCGACTTCATCGTCGGCACCTTCTCCAAGAGCCTGGGCGCCATCGGCGGCTTCTGCGTCTCGGACATGGACGACTTCGACGTCATGCGCGTCGTCTGCCGTCCGTACATGTTCACCGCCTCGCTGCCGCCGGCCGTGGTCGCCTCGACCATCACCGCCCTGCGCCGCATGATCGAGCAGCCCGAGCTGCGCGACCGCCTGAACCGCAACGCCAAGCGTCTTTACGACGGCCTGACCGCCATGGGCTTCCACACCGGCCCGACGGCCAGCCCGGTGGTCGCCACGACCATCCCGGACCAGGAACGCGCCATCGCCATGTGGAATGGCCTGCTGCAGGCCGGCGTCTACCTGAACCTGGCCTTGCCGCCCGCCACGCCGGACAGCCGTCCGCTGCTGCGCGCCAGCGTCAGCGCCGCCCACACCGACGAGCAGATCGACGCCGTCCTGGGCGCCTTCGCCGAAATCGGCGCGGCCCTGGGCGTCATCGAGCCCCTCAAGCGCGCCCGCGCCTAGGGGTTTTGCCTCTCTGGAAATCCAAACGCCCGGATCGAACGGTCCGGGCGTTTTCGTTTGATCGTCAACTCGGAGATAGGTTGGCTCAGATGAGGGCCTAGCTTGCCCTGCGACGGCTCTTCCAGACCTTCAGCAGCACGCCAGGCGCGGCCAGGATGGGATGGCGCTCGCGCCAGGGCGTGACCTCGATGGGCACGCCGGTGTGACGCTCGATCTTCCAGGCGGCGTAGCGCGCCGCGCCCTGGAAGGTGAAGGATGCTTTCATCAGCCGCGCGGCGTTCAGCGGCTTGCCCAACAGCTTGCGCGGCCGCCACTCACGGCGCACGCGGGCGCGCTCGGCCTCTTCCATCGCCCGGCCCTCGTCGCGCCAGACGGCTTCCATGACGTGGTCGTAGCGCTGCGGGTCGAAGCTCAGGATCGAGACCTCGCGGCCAGCCTTCTCGACCCGCAGTTCGGCCTTGTAGGTCTCGCGGAACAGGGCGGTCCACAGGTCGCGCGGCGTCCCGTCGACCGGCCCCAGAGCGCGGGCGTAGCGCGCGGCCGTACGGCAGGCGTCGGTCACCGCGTCGATCACCGTCTCGCGCGCGCCTTCGGCCGCCCAGATCAGAGCGCAGGGCTGCACGAAGCGGGCCCAGATGGTGGTGTCATGGTCCGCGCCGCTGGCGGCCTTGCGGAATTGGCCCAGGGTCATCGAGGCGACCTTGGCCCGCAGCATCCGCCCCTCGTGCTCAAACTCGTGATAGCTGACGTCCGGCCACAGGATGCGGGTGAAGAAGCCGCGCCAGCCGGCCGGCGGCCGCTCTGTCAGGACGTAGTAGTCGAGCACGCCCGACAGGTCGCCCGTCCGCAGGATCGAGCCGTAGAACAGCACCGCCTGGGCGCCCGGAAAGATCGTCGTCAGGCGCTCGGCGAAGGCGGTGATCGGCGCGGGGGTCGGCGTGGACAGCTCGGCCGCGACAAGGTCGCGAAGGCTGCTCATCCGACGAGGAATCGCAAGGACGGCCCCAGGCCGATGGTCAGGTCGCCGCCTTCATAGACCTCGCCGTCCAGCACGAACGGCGCGCCGCCGGCCAGGGCGATCTGGCGCGGGTCGCGACGGCGATAGCCCAGGCCTTCCAGGGCCGGCTCGGCCCTGCCGCTCAGCACCATCGGCAGCGCCTTCATGAGCCGTCGCGGCGGGGCGTCGACGTCCAGCAGCTTCAGGCCCTCGCGCGGCGCGCCGAAAGGCTTGAGGCCAAAGGGCAAGCGCTTGAGGGCGGTGGCCACGATGGCGAACCGCTCATCGCCGGGCTGGTCCTGGCCATCGATGACCAGCCTGGCCGGCACGCCCTCGCGCCACTCGTCCTTGGCCCCGCCGAACAGCGCGCCCATGGTGGCGGACAGGATGGTCACGGCCACGGCCAGGTTATGGAAAAAGCCGACCTTGTGAGCCTTCTGGGCCAGGTTGGTGGCCTTGACCATGGCCCCGACGCCGAAGAAAAAACCCTGCAGGCACGGCCGGCCGTCGGCCCAGCTGACCCGCAGCGGCGGCCGCTCCTTGATGCGCGGATCGGCCTGGCGGGCGGCGATCAGGACTTCCTCCAACCGCCAGTCGTTGGGGGCCCCCAGGTCGATGGCCAGGACGTTGGTCTTGCCCGACGGCAACACCGCCAGCAGCGGCAAATTCTCGCCGAAGGTATGCGGCAGCAGGCTGATGACGTCGCGCACCGTGCCGTCGCCGCCGTCGATGATCAGCAGGTCCAGGCCCTCGCGGGCGAAGTTCTCGAGTTCCGCTCTCAGGGCGTCACGGCCAAGGGGCTCGACCAGCCGCACGCCCTCGGGCGGCGGACCGGGCGGGTGCGCCCGGTTGCCGTGGCTCTTTGGATTGCGAACAACCCCGATGCGCGTCATTTCGACAGCCAAGACTGGATTGAGCCCTTCGGCGCGGCCAGACCCTGTAGAATCTGGACGGCGTGCACGATCAAGCACACCGCGGTCCAGATAGCCACAAGGGTGAAGCCGATGTCCGGCCGGCCCACGAGGGCGCTGGCCGTCAACAGGATCAGGTTGGGGTTCCGGCGCGCGGTGATCAGGCGGAAGAAGCTGTCGAACGGCCGCCAAGCGTGCACCTCCAGCTTGAAGAGGGCCAGGAAGATCCCCTCCTCCACGCGCTGCAGCACATAGCCGGCGATGACAATGGCCAGGCTCAGGCCCGCATACGGGATCTCCTGGCCGATCGCGTAGACGCCGACGAACCAGGCCCACCACCAGAACGGCGGGTGCAGCAGGTCGATGCCGTGATCGAAGACGTTGCCCCACTTGGACGAGGTCAGGGTCACGCGGGCCAGCTTGCCGTCGACGGTATCGAGGAAGGTCATGATCCAGGCGCAGACCAGGCCCCAGCCGAAGTGGCCGGTCCAGAACAGGTACATGGCCGCCAGCACCAGCAGGAAGCCGATGCCGGTCACCTGGTTGGGGGTCATCTTGGCGATGGCGGCCCAGCGGGTGACGACCCGGGCCGGCGCGGGCCAGACGTACTTGGTGACGAGGTCGGTGACGCCCTTGTACGAGCCTTGGAACAGGCGTTTTTCGACAGCGCGCACGGTTTGCGGCGTCAGGCGTTCCAGCACCGGCGGCTCGCGCTTGCGCAGGGCGCTGTTGTAGGCCGAACCCAGTTCCAGGGCGGTCAAGCGCGTCAGGCGCGGATCCAGGCCGGTGGGGTCCTGCCCGGCCGCCAACGCCTCGGTGGCGGCATAGCCCAGCTCGACCGGGGCGTGGACGGCGACGGCGCGACCGGAGTCGTCGACCAGCACCGCGCCCTCGCGGCCCGCCAGCGCCTTGATCAGCGACTCGTCGAACACCCAGCCGGCGTCGACCGCCACCACGGCGTTCGACAGGTCGACGGCCGGGGTCTCGACCAGACCCAGGCGACGATAGATGCGCGACAGACGCTCGCGCGAGGTCATGCCCCAGATGCGCGCGCCGCTCTCGCCAACGCTCAGAGCCCGAGGTCCCGCAGGCGCGAGGTTTTGGATTTCACCACTCAAAGACAGATATACCCCTTGAAACTCGCGCCGATTGATAAGCAGCTTCGGCTGCTTCGACCAGAACGACCCGAACCGTCTTGCCCATATATCGCATCGCTCACCTCTCCGACCCCCACCTGCCGCCGCCGCGAGGCGCGTTCGGGTGGAAGGACGTCTTCACCAAGCGGCTGCTGAGCCGCATCGCCTGGCGAAAGAAGCGCAAGGTCCACCGGCCCGAAGTGCTGGCGGCCCTCGTCGCCGACGTGAAGGCCGCCAGCCCCGATCATGTGGTGATCAGCGGCGATCTCACCAACTTTGCTTCGCATACGGAGATCGCGGCGGCGACGAAGTGGTTGGAATCCCTGGGACCGGCCAGCGACTGCACCGTCAGCCCCGGCAATCACGACGCCCTCTCCGACAAAGGCAGGGCCGGCGCGGGCGGCGGCGAACGCTTCGCGCCCTGGACGCCGTGGCTGGGCGACGCGGGCGAGGTTCAATTCCCGCAGGTCCGCGTGCGCGGACCCGTCGCGATCTTCAACCTGTGCTCGGCCGTGCCGACCCCGCCGCATCTGGCCACCGGCCGCCTGGGCGAGGATCAGCTTCAGCGGCTGGACCTGGCCCTGGCCGATCCAGCCTACAAGGATCTCTTCCGCCTCGTCGTCCTGCACCACCCGCCGCACAAGGGCGCGGTGTCGAAGCGCAAATCGCTGGATGATCAGGAGGCCCTGCGCGCGCTGCTGGCCAAGCATGGCGCCGACCTCGTCCTGCACGGCCATGCCCACGAGACGATCATCGGATCGGTGCCAGGCCCCAAAGGCTCGGCGATCCCGGTTCTGGGCGTGCCCTCGGCCTCATCGGGACCGGGCGGCCATTCGCCCGCCCGCTGGCATGTGATCGAGGTCGAGCCCAAGCCGGACGGCGGCCACAGCGCTCGTGTCGTCGTGCGGGGCGTCGAGGCCGCTCGTGAAGGTCTGTCGGAACTCGGCCGCTACAATCTGGCCGACATAGGCTAGCGCGGGTAGCGCACCTTGACCCGGATGGTGGTCTCGCCCGGCTTCACGCCGAACCGCACCGAGTCGAACGATGGGAACGCGAACCTGGTCGGCGCATCGTTCGAGTAGCCGTAGCCTTCCAGCGGCATGCCCTGCGGGCTGCGGTCCAGCTCCTTGTTGGCGTTGGCGTCGTGATAGACCTCCACCGCATAGGCGTCGCTGGGCGACGGCAGCCAGAAGCAGGCCTGGCTCATCGGGGCCGAGGTCCTGACCCGCGCCCGCTCCACCTTGCCGCGCGGGGTCAGGAAGCGGCTCGGATCGCCCGGATAAACCGTGATCACCACCTCGCCGGCGTTCGAGCGCAGCGCCCCGACCTGGACATTCAGGCGCGTGGCGCTCTTGCGGCCGACGCACTCCTTGTCCGTCAGGGGCCGGGCCACGCCTTCGGCCCAGGCGATCCCGACCGTCGCGGACGTCAACAACATCGCGCCGACGAGAACGGAACATGCTTTCATCTAAAACGCCGCATCCCTATTGTTATTCACGGGCGACATCAGCCTGAAGTTCCGGCTTTCTCATGACCAATCCCACAGCTCTGGCGTTCGGCTATCCCGGCTCCAAGATCGCGGAGACCGATTACTGGCTGATTCTGGTCCGTCCGAAGCAACCGACATTTGGGTCTTTGGTCCTGGTGTGCAAGGAAACGGTCCGGGCGTTCTCCGAGGTGAGTCCCGCCGCCTTCGCCGACCTGCAAGTCGCCGTGGCCGGCATTGAGCGCCTTCTGAAGGCGCAAGTCGACTACGAGAAGATCAACTACCTGATGCTGATGATGGTCGACAAGGACGTCCACTTCCACGTGCTGCCCCGCTACGAGGGCGCGCGCGCGTATGAGGGACAGAGCTTCCCCGACGCCGGCTGGCCCGCCGCCCCGGATCTTGGAACCGCCGTGGCGCTTTCGAGCGAGGGCGTCGAGCGCCTGGCGCAACGCTTCGCCGAGGCTTGGGTCCAAGCGTGAGCGCCAAGGCATTGAGCATCGGCCCCTTGAGGCTGATCGACCGTTACCTGTTGCGTCTGCTGTTCTGGCCGCTGGTCGGCTGCCTGGGCGTCACGGTCGTGGCCCTGCTGCTGGAGCGTGTCCTGCGCCTGCTGGACGCGCTGTCCCAGAGCAGCGCTCGCTTCGGCTATGTCGCCCAGCTGGCCGCCAACTTGGTGCCGCACTATCTCGGCCTGGCCTTGCCGGTCGCGTTCTTCGTGGCCCTGTTCATCGTCATCACCAAGCTGTCGGACGGCTCGGAGATCGACGCCCTGCTGGCCAGCGGCCAGTCGCTGGAGCGCATCGTCGCGCCGTTCCTGGCCGTCGGCCTGTTCCTCAGCGTCTTCAGCCTGATCGTGTTCGGCTACATGCAGCCCTACAGCCGCTACGCCTACCGCGCTGTGATGCACGCGGCGATCAACGCCGGCTGGAACGGACGCCTGGCGGGCGGGGCCTTCATCGACGACAAGGGCTCGCTGATGACCGCCGACAGCGCCGACGTCGCCGGCCAGCGCCTGACGCGGGTCTTCATCCGCCGCCTGGACGCGCGCGGCCAGGAGGAAATCATCACCGCCGCCCAGGCCGACCTGAAGATGGATCCGGGCGGCAAGACCATCACCATGGACCTGAAGGACGGCCGCCGTATCGCGCGTGACTCCGCTGGCGACTACCGCAACCTGGCTTTCAGCAGCCTGACCACCCAGACCCCCTTGAGCGCCGCGGCGGTGCTGCTACGGGCGCGCGGCGGCGACGAGCGCGAACTGACGCTGGGCGAGCTCTACCGACAGTCCAAACTGCCCAATCCGATCGTTCCCAAGGCCACGCTGCTGAGCGAACTCTACGGCCGCCTGGCCCGCGCGGCCTTCCTGCCGTTCCTGCCGATGCTGGCCTTCCCACTTGGCCTGGCCTCCAAGCGCGGCAATCGCGCCCCGGGCCTCATCATGGCGGGCGTCCTGCTGCTGGCCTTCCAGCACTCGCTGCTGCTGGGCCAGAGCATGGCCTCGTCCGGTAGGCTACCGTCCATCCCGGCCATCTGGGTTCCGTTCGCGATCTTCGCCGGACTGGGCGTCTGGCTGTTCATGGGCAGTCGCACCCGTCCGGGCGACACGCCGGTCTCGCGCACCGTGCGCCGCATCAACAAGCTGGTCACGCGTTTCGTCCGCCTCTTGCCCCTGCCGAAGAAACGACAAGCCGCATGAGACTGCAGCTCTACGTCCTGAAGACGGTCGCCACCCGGATCCTCGGCGCAGCCCTTATCCTGATGTCCATCCTGCAGATCCTGGACCTGCTGGACGTGACCAACGACATCCTCGACCGGGGCCTGGGCATGGCGGGCGTGGCCTACTACGCCTTCATGCGCCTGCCGCGCCTGTTCGAGCAGATCGCCCCGATCGCCGTGCTGGCCGGCGGCCTGTTCGCCTTCTCGCAGCTGGCTCGCGAAAGCGCCATCGTCGCCATGCGCGCCACCGGCGTCTCGGGCTACCGCATCATCGGCATGGCCATGCCCGCGGCCATCTTCGTGATGCTGCTGGACGCCCTGTGCGGCCAGTACCTGGCGCCTCGCGCCGATCCGGCCCTGGCCGACTGGTGGAAGAACACGACCCCCGTGGCGGAACGCAAGGTCCCCGCCCCGCGCACCTTCCGCGCGGGGTCCGACCTGGTCATCGGGGCCACGGCCACCGCCGACGGCCGCGAGATCGACAAGGTCACCATCTTCCGCCGCGACCCCAAAGGTATCCTGATCGAGAAGGTCGAGGCCCAGAAAGCCCTCTACGCCAATGAGCGCTGGACGCTGGAACAGCCGAAGACCACCCGTTTCTCCGGTGACCTGGCCCAGGCTTCGACCGCCGCCTCGACCACCTGGCCCGCCGCGCTGAAGCCGCGCGACGTTCAGAGCCTGTTCGGCGACGACGCCGTGCCCACCGCCGCCTCCGCCCAGCGCGCCTTGCAAAACGGCGGCTCGGACCGGCCCGAGAGCTTCTATCGCACCCACTTCCACGCGGCCTTCGCCGGCCCGTTCGTGGCCCTGGTCATGCTGCTGCTCAGCGCGCCCGTGGCCCTGGCCAACTTCCGCAGCGGACAGGGGGCGGTGCTGCTGACCACCGGCCTGGGCGCCGGCCTCTTTTTCCTAGTGGCCAACGGCATGCTGACCGCCCTGGGCGAGTCCGGCGCGCTGGACCCGTTCCTGGCCGTCTGGGCCGCTCCCGCGATCTTCGGCGCCCTCGCCATCCGCACATTCCTGGCCCTGGAGGGGTGATGCCTTTCGACTCCGCGAACGCCGACCTCACGGTCATCCCGGTCAAGACGCCGCAGGAGCTTAAGCGCTTCATCGCCCTGCCCGCCCGCCTGAACGCCAAGGATCCCAACTGGATCACCCCGCTGTTCATGGAGCGCACCGAGGCCCTGACGCCGAAGACCAACCCCTTCTTCGCCCACGCCGAGGTCCAGCTGTTCCTGGCGACGCGCGGCGGCCGCGACGTGGGCCGGATCAGCGCCCAGATCGACCATCTGACGCCGCAGCCGACGCCGGGCCGCCTGGACGGCCATTTCGGCATGATCGCCGCCGAGGACGATGGGGCGGTGTTCCAGGTGCTGTTCCGCGCCGCCGAGGACTGGCTGCGCGCGCGCGGCCGCACTCATGTGGTCGGCCCGTTCAACCTGTCGATCAACGAAGAGGTCGGCCTGCTGGTCGAGGGCTTCGACACCCCGCCAATGATCCTGATGGGCCACGACCCGGTCTATGCCGGCAAGCGGGTCGAGGAACAGGGCTACGCCAAGGCCCAGGACCTGTTCGCCTACAAGGCCGATGAGAACGGCGACATCCCCGAGATCGCCCAGCGCCGGCTCAAGCGCGGTCTGCCCGCCGGCGTCGCGCTGCGCCAGCTGGACATGAAGCGCTATGACGCGGAGGTCCAGACGCTGACGGACATCCTCAACGACGCCTGGTCGGACAACTGGGGCTTCACTCCCACCACCGAGGCCGAAACCGCCCAGCTGGGCAAGGCGCTCAAGCAGGTGATCGACAAGCGCCTGATCTGGTTCGCGGAAATCGACGGCGAGGCGGCCGGCGTCGTGGTTTTCCTGCCCAACGTCAATGAGGCCATCGCCGACCTGGGCGGCAAGCTGCTGCCGTTCGGCTGGGCCAAGCTCTTGTGGCGACTGAAGGTCAAGGGCGTAAAGTCGGCGCGCATCCCGCTGATGGGCGTGAAGAAGAAGTTCTCCAGCACCCAGCGCGGCCGCATGCTGCCGTTCTGGATGATGAAGGCCAGCCGCGATACCGCGATGAGTCTGGGCTACAATCGCTACGAGATCTCGTGGGTGCTGGAGGCCAACAAGGCCATGACCCACATCGCCGAGAACGTGGGCGGCACGCACTACAAGACCTATCGCGTCTACGAGAAAGCCCTTTGAGCTCCTTTAAAGTCCTCATCCTGGCCGGTTCGCGCGGCGGCGAGGTCGATCCCGTCGCCGCCTACGCCGGCGTCCGCCACAAGGCCCTGATCACGCTGGAGGGCAAGACCCTGCTCAGCCGCGTGCTGGGCGCGATCGAGGCCGCCGGTCCCGAGCGCGTCGGTGTCGCGGCCAATGACGAGGCGATCAAGACGGCTTTGGCGGACGCCAGGGTCGTGGTGCTTCCCACCGCCTCGGGTCCCAGCCAGAGCGTCGAGAACGCCGCGAAAGAACTGGGCTTTCCCCTGGTGGTGACCACGGTCGACCACGCTCTGCTCAAGCCCGAGTGGATCACCCAGTTCCTGGCCGACACGCCCGACTGGGCCGACGTCGCCGTGCTGCTGGCCCCCGAAGACCGCGTGCGGGCCGCCGCGCCGCAGACCAAGCGGACCTATCTGCGCTTCCAGGACGGCCGCTATTCGGGCTGCAACCTCTTCCTGCTGCGTAACGAGAACGCCCTTAACGTCGTCCATGTCTGGCGCAAGGTCGAGGCGCTGCGCAAGCAGCCCTGGAAGATCGCCGCCATGCTGGGGCCCAGCTTCCTGATCCGTTACCTGCTGAACTGGCTGACCCTGGACGAGGCCGTGCTGAAGCTAGGCAAGCTGGCCAAGGTCAAGGCCGCCGCCGTGCGCGCCCACGACGGCCTGGCGGCGGTCGATGTCGACAAGCCATCGGATCTGGATCTCGTGCGCGAACTGGTGGGCGAAACCTGAACAGCGAAACCTCGCCCTTCGACAAGCTCAGGGTGAGGTTTCTGATGAACCGCCGCAAAAAGTAGTCCTCATCCTGAGCTTGTCGAAGGACGAGGACGGCGCCCTCAGACCACTTCGGCTTCCTTCGCCGCCCACTCGGCGGTCAGGGCGCGATTGCGCACGAGGTCTTCGGGGAAGTCCATCTCGGCCCACTCCAGGCCCTGGATCGAGCGCACGCGGACCACATCGTGGGCCTGGGCGATCTCGTTGATCACGCTGAGGTACCAGCGCTTCAGGCCTTCCGGCTTGCGCATGATCTTTTCCAGCGTCTCGATGAACAGGGCCGAGCCCTCTGCGTCGAAGCGCAGGAAGCCGATTGATTCCGCGTCGTACGCGGTGATCGTCTTGCCGATGGCGCGCAGGGCGTCGCCCTCGGTCAGGACCTTCATGTCGTCGCTGTCGTAGACGCCGTCGGCCTTGCGATCGACCGTCACGGTGATCGGGGCGGCCGGCGCGCTGATCAGACGCTCGGCGATGGCCGGCTCGAACAGGGTGTCGCCATTGAGGATCATGAACGGCCCGCCGCGCATCTCCTCGCGCGCCAGCCAGCAGGTCGCGAGGTTGTCGGTGACGCTGTAGAAGGGGTTGTAGAGCGTGCGAACGCTCATCCCCGGAAACCGCAGGCGCGCGACCTCGGCCTCGACCAGATCGGCGCGGAAACCGGTGACGACCACCGCCTCGGTCACGCCCGCCTGATGCAGGTGGCGCAGCTGCCATTCCAACACCGTACGGCCGGCCAGCTCGACCAGGCACTTGGGCCGGTCGTCGGTCAGGGGCGACAGGCGCTTGCCCTGACCGGCGCTGAGAATGAGGGTCTTGACCGGCTGCATGACGTTTCGGGATCTCGCTGGAAATCGGGGCGGCTTGGCCCCTCTAGGAATCGCTGGACCGCCCACCTCGCGGCCACGGGCGCATAACTGAGCACGAACCGGCCTCACGGCAAGTCCGAGCGGACCGCCAAAAGCGGGTCATGGCGTCGCGGCGCAAGCCCCCGCGCGCGTTTTTCCATGACCGCGCCCCCAAGGACACGCCTTAGGGGGTGTAACCCAGACGCTACAGTGAACCGACCGTGCACGGAAAAGGACGCCCTTACCCCCTTCCGGAAACTGAACCATTCCACCATATGGCCATTGTCATACTCGGAGACGGGCGGGGGCCTCGGGGGATGTAACCAACGGAGGCGTCGTGCTGCTCGCGGAAAGACCTTTTCATCAGCCCGCAGAGGAAAATTCCGCCGAAGGCCTGCGTCTGGCGCTATTTTCCGGAAACTACAATTACACGCGCGACGGCTCGAACCAGGCGCTCAATCGCCTGTCCGCCTACCTGATACGCCACGGCGCCGAGGTTCGCGTCTATTCGCCCACCACCGACACGCCAGCGTTCGAGCCGGCCGGTGAACTGGTGTCCGCGCCGTCGATCGCGATCCCGGGTCGTGGTGAGTATCGGCTGGCGCTGGGCCTGAACCGCGCGCTGCGCGCCGACCTGGCCGACTTCCGCCCGACCGCCGTCCACCTGTCCGCGCCCGACCTCCTGGGCAATCAGGCCGGCAAGTGGGGCCGCAAGATGGGTCTGCCCGTGGTGGCCAGCCTGCACACGCGGTTCGAGACCTACCTGTCGTACTACGGCCTCGACTGGCTGCGGCCTAGCGCCGAGCGCTATCTGGACAGGTTCTATCGCGGCTGCGACCGCGTGTTGGCCCCCAACGCCCCGATCGCCGAGCTGCTGCGCGAACAAGGCCTGGGCGAGCGCGTGCGCGTCTGGGGTCGAGGCGTCGACCGCGAACGCTTCTCGCCGGTCAAGCGCGACCTGAACTGGCGCCGGTCGATAGGTATCGATGACAACGAGATCGTCGTGGCGTTCCTGGGCCGTCTGGTCATGGAGAAGGGCCTGGACGTCCTCTGCGAGACGTTCGTCCGCCTGCGCGGCCGGCCGATCCGCGCCCTGATCATCGGCGAGGGACCCGCCCGCGCTTTCGTCGAGGAGCGCCTGCCCGAGGCCATCCTGACCGGTCACCTGGACGGCGCCGACCTGGGCCGCGCGGTGTCCAGCGCCGACATCCTGTTCAACCCCAGCCTGACCGAAGCCTTCGGCAACGCCAGCCTGGAGGGCATGGCCGCGGGCCTGGCCGTGGTCTGCCCGCGCGCGCCCAGCACCAGCGCCCTGATCGCCGACGGCCAGGACGGCGTACTGACCGCCGGCGCCGACGCGCAGGCCTACGCCGCGGCGATCGAGAGCCTGATCTCCGAACCCCTGCGCCGCGTGCGCCTGGGCCGCGCCGCCCGCCGGTCCAGCGCTCGCTACGATTGGAACACCATCTGTGGCGAGGTGCTGGACGTTTATCGCGAACTGGGCGTGACCGCCGACCGACGGGCGCGCTCGGCCGCATGACGACGGATACGGAGGGGCTAGCGAAACGCAGACCTTCGCTCTGGCGGGGCTGGTTGCTGACGATCGGCGTCGCCCTGTTGGCGATCCTGCTGGCCACGCACGGCGTCGGCGCGGTCCGCGAGATCCTGGGCCAGGTTGGCTGGCAAGCGTTGATCGTCATCGCCGCCCACCTGCCCGTGACCTTCCTGGCCACGGTCAGTTGGCAGGTCCTGCTGCCGCCCGATCGCCGCCCGCCCCTGACCTTTCTGTTTCGCGTCCGCCTGATCAAGGAGGCGGTCAACGCCCTTCTCCCCGTCGCCCAGGTCGGCGGCGACGTCGTGCGGGCCAAGCTATCGGCCCGCAACGGCCTGACCCTGGCCGAGGCCACGGCGAGCTGCGTCGTCGATGTCCTGGCCGGAACGGTGGGTCTGGTGCTGTTCGTCCTGGCCAGCCTGCTCGTGGCCATCGCCACGCTGCACGACCCACGCCTGGCGCAAGCCGGCCTGACCCTGGTCGCCATCGTCGTCGGCGTCGTGCTAACCGCCTATCTGGCCCACAAGGCCGGCCTGCACCGACGTCTGGGTCAATTCTCGCAACGCTGGACCGCCATCGCCGGCCGGGCCGGCGAGCTGGGCGAAGCCTTCCGCCTCATCGGCCGCCAGCGCGGAAATCTGTTCGCCTCCTGGGCCTGGCACATGGCCGCCTGGCTCGCCGGCGCGTTCGAGACCTATGTCTCGATGTGGGCCCTGGGTCTCAATCCCACCCTGCTTCAGGCCCTGATCGTCGAGGGCCTCGCCCAGACGGCCAAGGTCGTCGGCTTCGCCATACCCGGCGCCCTCGGCGTGCAGGAAGGCGGCTACCTGCTGCTGGGCGGCGCTCTGGGTCTTACGCCCGACCAGGCCCTGGCCCTGTCGCTGCTGCGTCGCCTGCGCGAGCTGACGCTCGGCGTGATCGGCCTGGTGCTGTGGCGAACGACGCGAGCGCCGGCGGCCGACCCCGAACCCGCGACGGCCTAAAGCCAGCCGTTGGAGCGGGCGATCCGGCCGGCCTCGACCCGGTTGGCCGCGCCCAGCTTCTGGGCCGCTTCGGACAGGTAGTTGCGGACCGTGCCCGGCGAGAGGTCCAGCACGTCGGCGATGTCCTTGTTCGAACGCCCCTCCTCGGCCAGACGCAGGATCGCGCGCTCGCGGTCGGTCAGCGGATCGGACTGGGCGTCCCAGATCGCCTCGGACAGCTCCGGCGCGATGGCCCGCCCGCCGGCGGCGATGGTGCGGACGGCGGCGGCCAGCACGCTGCTGGGACCGTCCTTGAGGAGGTAGCCCTTCACCCCCGCCTCCATGGCCCGGCGCAGATAGCCCGGCCGGCCGAAGGTGGTGACGATCAGCACCCGCGTCGCCGAGCCGTCGGCCTTCAGTCGGGCGGCGACGTCGATGCCGGTCAGGCTGGGCATCTCGATGTCGGAGATCAGCACGTCCGGCTTCTCGGCCTTGACCAGCTCCAGGGCGACGGCGCCGTCGGGCGCGCGGCCGACGACCTGGATGTCGCCTTCCATCTCGAGCAGCGCGCTGAGCGCCCCCAGCACCATCTTCTGGTCTTCGGCGATGACGACGCGGATCACGAGACGGTCTCCCCATTCGCGCTGCTCAGGGGCGCGGTGGCGACGAGGCGGGTCCCCGTCTTGCCGGACCTGATGTCCAGGGCCCCGCCGATGGCGGCAAGACGCGCGCGCATGCCTTTCAGGCCCGAACCCTCGACCAGCCGGCCGCTGCCCCCCGGACCATTGTCGGCGATAGTGAGCGTGAGCGCCTTGGCGCTGGGCTCCAGCGTGATGTCGCATCGCTTGGCGCCGGCGTGGCGGATGACGTTGGTCACCCCCTCGCGCAGGGCCATGGCCAGCACGGCTTCCTGAGCCGGGTAGCCGTCGGTGGTGAGAGCCGAGATCTCGGCCTCGATATCCGCGGCGGCCAAGGCCTGGCGGGCCTTGTCGATCTCGAACGCCAGGGAGGCGCCTTTCATGCCGACCACCGCCGTGCGCACCTCGGAGAGGGCCTCGCGGGCGGCGGCGGCGACGGCCTGCATCTCGCGCTCGGCGGCCTCGGAGTCGCGGCTGACCAGGCGGGCGGCCAGCTCGGCCTTCACGGCCACCAGGGTCAGGGTGTGCCCCAGAAGGTCGTGCAGGTCGCGGGAGATCCGCTCCCGCTCGGCCGTCGTGGCCAGGGCCCGAACCTCCTCGTGGGCGACGGCCAGTTCCTGGTTCTTCCGCTCGACATCCATCTGCATGAGGGTGGCGAAGCCGGTGATGCCGCCGAACAACACGCCCGAGGCCCAGATCGGCCAGACGTGGCGATAGAAGACCAGCCCGACCGCCAGCAGCACGATCTCCAGGGCGATCATCACCCGGATCGACATCCGCCGCGACGGCAGGCGCGAGGCGAACGACATGGCGTAGATCGTGTAGACGCTCCAGCCGGCGTTGAAGGGCGAAAGCGCCAGGCCGATGCCGTAGATCGCCAGCACCTGCCATGGCGCCGGTCGGCCCCGCTGGTTCCAGATCGTCCAGAAGAGGGCGAGGAAGACGAGAAGGCCCGCGATTGAGGCGACGACTTCCAGCGAGCTGGGTCGGTGGTTGAACCACGAGACGAAGTAGAACGGCAGGTAGGAGAGGAACACGAGGCTCCAGCGTCGCCGGTGGCCGGCCTCGGCGAGGGTCGCCGAGGCCTTGTCCTTGTTGGGTGTCGCCTGATCCATGGCGGCGATGTCGCGCGGCGGGCTCGTCACGGTCAAGCCGCTTGCCGCCGCCAGGCCGACCAGGCCCCGATCATGGCGGCGATGCCGATCGCGGCCATGATCGAGAGGTGGTGCGGGACATCCGCCATCGGCTGCATGCCCGACAACATCTGCGACAGCTGTCCCAGGTGATAGGACGGCGTGACCTCGGCGATGTCACCGGCCCACTTCGGCATGATGCTAAGCGGAACCCACAGGCCGCCGAACAGGCAGAAGCCCAGGAACAGCAGGTTGGCGACGGCGGTGGCCCCTTGCGAACCGAACCGCAGGCCGACGTTCAGGCCGATCAGGGCGAACGGGACGGCCGAGACCAGGCCCAGACCCAGGGTCGCGGCCCAGCGCCAGGGGACCATTCTAACCCCGCCGAACCAGGCCAGCACGCCGAGCAGGCCGATCGCGACACCGACCAGAACGAGCGCGGCGACCAGGCGGCCGGCCAGGTAGCCGCCGGCGGGCAGCGGCGCGATCTGCTTCAGCTCGATCAGCTTGGCTTCGCGCTCGGCGGCCACGGCGGCGCCGAAGCCGAACATGGCCGGGGCGATGGCGGCGAAGATCACATAGTTGGCCAGCATCATATGGGCGATCTCCTCGCGCCCCTTGCTGAGACCAAGGCCCATCACCCCATAGAACAGCAGCGGCAGGGCCACGCTGGGGATGATGAACTGCGGGGTGCGCCAGGTGGAGACGATCTGGGCCCGAGCTTCACGGATGTAGACGAACAGGGTGTGCATCTCAGGCGACCTCGGCTTGCCCAATGGGGGACTTGTTTGAGGCAGGCGCGCCGGCCTGCACGAGACGGGTGACGGCGTCCTCCAGCGAGGCGCCGGCGACGGTCAGATCGTCGACGGTTTCGTCGCGGACCAGGAGCTCGCGCAGGGTGGCGGGCGCCGAGGTGGTCAGCAGCGTGACCCTGCCGCCATCGCGACTGACGCCGGTGACCCGGGCCAGGCCCGAGAGTTCGGCGTCCGACAGGCGCGTGCGGCAGCGGATGGCGACGCCCGACACCCGGCTCTTGATGGCTTCGGGCGAGCCGTCGGCGATGACCCGGCCGTGGTCGATGACCACGATGCGGTCGGCCAGGGCCTCGGCCTCGTCCAGGTGGTGGGTGGTCAGCAGCACGGCCGCGCCCCGGGCGATCTCGGCCCGGACCGCGGTCCACAGGCCGCGACGGGCGTCGATGTCCATGCCGGTGGTCGGCTCATCCAGCACCAGGAAGTCCGGGCGGCCGGCGATGGCCAGGGCGAACTGCACGCGGCGCTGCTGGCCGCCGGACAGCGCGCCGCAGCGGCGACGCTCCAACCCTTCGAGACCGGCCAGACGGAGGGTCTCGTCCAGCGAACGAGGCTTGCGATAGTAGCCCCGGAACAGGTCGACCTGCTCGCGGACGGTCAAAGTGCGCGGCAGGCCGGCCTCCTGCAGCATGACCCCCATGCGGCCCCGGGCGGCGATGTCGCGCGGATCGCCGCCGAACAGGCTGGCGGTCCCGGCGTCGGGGCGCAAGCGGCCGGTCAGCAAGGCGACGCTGGTGCTCTTGCCGGCCCCGTTGGGCCCGAGCAGCGCAACGCACTGACCCGGACGGATGTCGAGATCCAGACCGTTCAGGGCCAGGGTGGCGCCGCGACGCCTGACCGCCTGGCGCAGCATCGCGATCGGTTCGGAAGGTCTGGGTGACATGGGTGGCTCCCTCGTTGTGAAGCCACCATGCCGCCGGCCGAGGCGGTCCATCAGTGCCGCGCGTCACGGGCGCCGCATGACAAACGTCACCCTTAAGTCATCCAGGGCCAGGTTTTCGCGGAGCCGCCTCGCCGCGCTCGCGTTTTCACAGCGCGAGTATCCGTGAGGCAGCGTCATGACCACCTCTTCCTTCCGTCGGGACACCATCACCCGGCCGATCTACCAGTGGGCCAAGGGCGTGCTGCCCGCCCTGTCGGAAACCGAGCGCGACGCGATCGAGGCCGGCGACACCTGGTGGGACGCGAACCTGTTCACCGGCGATCCGGACTGGAACGAGCTGCTGTCGTACCCCAAGCCGACGCTCAGCCCCGAGGAGCAGGCGTTCTTCGATGGTCCCGTGAACGCCCTGTGCGCCATGCTCGACGACTGGCGCATGACTTGGGAGACGCGCGACCTGCCGCCCGAGGTGTGGGACTTCCTGAAGCGCGAGAAGTTCTTCGGCATGATCATCCCGAAAGCGTTCGGAGGCCTGGGCTTCTCGGCCTTTGGCCACGCCGAGATCGTCCGCAAGATCGCCACCCGCTCGACCTCGGCGGCGGTGACGGCCATGGTCCCCAACTCCCTGGGCCCGGGCGAACTTCTCGTGAAGTTCGGGACGAAGGAACAGCAGGACTACTGGCTGCCGCGCCTCGCCGACGGCCGCGAGGTTCCGGCCTTCGGCCTGACCAGCCCCGAGGCGGGATCGGACGCCGGCGCCATGGTCGACGAGGGCGTGGTCGTTCGCGGGACGTGGAAGGGCGAGAGCGTCCTGGGCGTCCGCCTGAACTGGCACAAGCGCTACATCACCCTCGGCCCCGTCTGCACGGTTCTGGGCCTGGCCTTCAAGCTGCGTGACCCCGACCGCCTGCTGGGTGGGGAAGAGGACATCGGCATCACCTGCGCCCTCGTGCCGACCGACACCCCTGGGGTCAGCATCGGCCGCCGCCACCTGCCGGCGTTTCAAACCTTCCAGAACGGCCCCAATTGGGGGACGGACGTCTTCATCCCCGTTGATCTGATCATCGGCGGGGCCGAGCGCGCCGGCCAGGGCTGGAAGATGCTGATGACCGCCCTGGCGGCCGGTCGCGGCATTTCCCTGCCCGCCATGGCTGGCGCGGCGGCGGCCTATAGCGCGCTGACCACTGGCGCCTATGCCCGCGTGCGCAGCCAGTTCGGCATCGCGATCGGCAAGTTCGAGGGCGTGCAGGAGCGCCTGGCCCGCATCGCCGGCAACGCCTACCTGGTCGACGGCGCACGGCGGCTGACCTGCGCCGGCCTGGACCTTGGCAAGCACCCGTCGGTGATCTCGGCGATGATGAAGTCTGGCGCGACCGAGCGGATGCGCACCGTGGTCAACGACGCCATGGACGTCCACGGCGGCAAGGCGATCATGGAGGGCCCGCGCAACTACATGGGCAGCCAGTACCGCGCGCTGCCGGTCGGCATCACGGTCGAGGGCGCCAATATCCTGACCCGCAGCCTGATGGTGTTCGGCCAGGGCGCGATCCGCGCCCATCCCTACATGCTGAAGGAGATCCTGGCCCTCGGCGATCAGGACGAGGCCAGGGGCCTCGCGCAATTCGACGAGACCTTCTGGAAGCACGTCGCGCACGCCTTGCGCAACGGCATCCGCGCCACCGCCCGCGCCTGGACCGACGGCGCCCTGGCCCCCGCGCCCGACGCCGGCCGCGCCGCCCGCTTCTATCGCAAGCTGGGCCGCTACAGCGCCGCCTTCGCCCTCACCTCTGACATCGCCCTGCTGACCCTGGGCGGCGAGCTGAAGCGCAAGGAGATGCTGTCGGCGCGTCTGGGCGACATTCTCTCCGAGATGTACTTCCTGTCCGGCGCCCTGAAGCGCTGGGAGGACGACGGCCGGCCGGACGCGGATTTCCCGCTGCTGCAATGGTGCGCCGAGACGGCCTTCGCCACGATCGAGCAGCGGCTGGACGAGGTGTTCGCCAACCTGCCCAACCGCCTGGCCGGCTGGCTGCTGCGCGCGGCCGTACTGCCGTTCGGCGCGCGTCGTCGCGGTCCGTCGGACCATGTCACCCGCGCCTGCGCCGACCTGATCCTGCATCCGTCCGCCACCCGCGACCGTCTGGTCGAAGGCGTCTATGTCGGCGGCAAGGATGAGGCGATCGGCCAACTGATCGACGCCTTCGAGCGCGTGGTGGCCACCCAGCCGATCCATGACCGGCTGAAGGACCAGGGCGTGCGCCACTGGAAGGACGGCCTGGCCAAGAACCTGCTGACGCCCGACGAGATCGCGGCGCTCGACGCCGCCGATCAGGCGGTAGCCGCCGTGGTCGCGGTCGACGACTTCGCGCCCGAGCAGATCTCGCCCCGTCCAGCGGAAACGGCCCAGCCCGCCAAGCGACCCAAGCCGATCGCCGAACCCTCCGTCGTCACCGAACCCCGCTCCTTCGGCGAGGGCTCGACGGCCTAGAAACCCGAGCGGTACAACATCAGGGACGACTCTCCTTGAGTCCCTGAAAGGTCGGCCGGTCCATGCATGCGCAGAGAATCCTGGTGACCGGCGGCGCCGGCTTCGTCGGCTCGCATCTGTGCGACCGGCTGCTGGAGACCGGGGCCGAAGTGCTCTGCGTGGACAACTACTACACCGGCTCGCGCCAGAACGTGGCCCAGAACCTGACCAACCCGCGCTTCGAGCTGCTGCGCCACGACGTGACCATGCCGCTCTATGTCGAGGTCGACCAGATCTACAACCTGGCCTGCCCGGCAAGCCCGGTGCACTATCAGTTCGACCCCGTCCAGACGACCAAGACCAGCGTCCACGGGGCCATCAACATGCTGGGCCTGGCCAAGCGGGTGAAGGCCAAGATCCTGCAGGCCTCGACCTCGGAAGTCTACGGCGACCCCAGCATCCACCCGCAGGTCGAGAGCTACTGGGGCAACGTCAATCCGATCGGCATCCGCTCGTGCTACGACGAGGGCAAGCGCTGCGCCGAGACCCTGTTCTTCGACTACTGGCGCCAGCATCGGCTGCGCATCAAGGTGGCGCGGATCTTCAATACCTATGGCCCGCGCATGCACCCCAACGATGGGCGCGTGGTGTCGAACTTCATCGTCCAGGCGCTGAAGGGCGAGGACATCACTCTCTACGGCGACGGCGCCCAGACGCGCTCGTTCTGCTATGTCGACGACCTGGTCGACGGCCTGATCCGCCTGATGAACACCGGCGACGAGGTGACCGGCCCGATCAACCTGGGCAACCCGGTCGAGTTCACGATGAGGCAGTTGGCGGAGCTGGTCGTGGAGCTCACGGGCAGCAAGTCGGACCTCGTCCACCGTCCCCTGCCCTCGGACGACCCGCGCCAGCGCCAGCCCGACATCACCCTGGCCAAGCAGGTGCTGGACTGGACCCCCACCGCCCCGCTGAAGGTCGGCCTGATGCGGACGATCGAGTATTTCGACGGGCTGCTGAAGGCGGCTTAGCGCTTCGCCGCCGCTCCCGCGGACTTTCAAAGCAACATCGAGGACGGCGCCGAACTTGTCCGAAGCGCCCTGCTCGCCTAACAGCCGGGCATGATCCGTTCCGCGTTTCTGATCACCCTGCTCTGCGCCGCCTCGACGCCGGTTCTCGCCCAGGCCCAGGAGGTCGAGGCGATCTCGGTCTGGGGCCGCCGCGCCAACGACCTCGGCCGCGCGACGTCGGCCAGCGAGGGCCGCATCGCCTACGCCGACTTCGCCGTGCGTCCGCTGCTGCGTCCGGGCGAGTTGATCGAGGCCGTGCCAGGCCTGGCCGCGACCCAGCACTCCGGCGCGGGCAAGGCCAACCAGTACTTCCTGCGCGGCTTCAACCTGGACCACGGCACCGACCTCTCGGCCTCGCTGGACGGCGTGCCGCTGAACCTGCCCAGCCACGGTCACGGCCAGGGCTACCTCGACCTCAATGTCCTGACGCCGGAGTTCGTCCACGACATCGGCTTCAAGAAGGGTCCCTACTCGGCCGAGAACGGCGACTTCGCCACCGCCGGCGCCGTCGCCTTCGAGACCGCGGACCACCTGCACGGCGACGGGCTGCAGGCCTGGGTCGGCGAGAACGACTATTACCGCGCCGTCGGCTCCAAGGCCCTGAGCCAGAACCTGCTGGTCGCAGCAGACGTCTCGACCGCGCGCGGCGCCTGGTCGACGCCGGAGGACCTGAAGAAGATCAACCTCCTGGGCCGCGCCCTGGTCGGAGGCTGGTCGATCACCGCCCTGGCCTACGACGCCGACTGGAACGCCACCGATCAGATCCCGCGCCGCGCGGTCGAGGATGGGCGGTTGGGCTATCTCGACGCGGTCGACAAGACCGACGGCGGGAACACCTCGCGCTACATCCTGTCGGCCCGCCGCCGCGACCTGCTGCGCGGCCTGGACACCGTGGTCTATGTCCAACGCTACAAACTCGACCTCTATTCGAACTTCACCTACTTCCTCGACGACCCGGTCCATGGCGACCAGTTCGAGCAGGTCGACCAGCGCTGGATCTATGGCGGGTCGCTGACCAAGCGCTGGAGCCTGAGCGACGGCTGGAGCGCCCGCACCGGCGTCTCGGCCCGCGTCGACGACATCGGCAAGGTCGGCCTCTACCGCACCACCGCCCGCGTGCGGCGCGAGACCGTGCGCCAGGACGCCCTCACTGAGTGGTCGACGGCGCTGTGGGGCGAGGCCTCCAAGTCCTTCGGCAAGCTGGACGCCACCTTCGGCCTGCGCGCCGACGCCATGGGCGCGGACGTCAAGGCCGGCGATCCACGCAACGCCGGCGACGTCAGCGACCTGCTGGTCAGCCCCAAGCTGGCCCTGGCCTGGCGCCTTTCGAAGACCTTCGAGCTCTACGCCGACGCCGGACGCGGCTTCCACTCGAACGACGCACGGGGGGCGGTGATCACGGTCGATCCGGTCACCGGCGATCCGGCCGAGCGGGCGCCGCTGCTGTCGCCGTCGGACGGCGCGGAACTGGGCCTGCGTTGGAAGCGCGACGGCCTGACCCTGACGGCGGCGGCCTGGGCGCTGCACGTCGATTCCGAGCTCGTCTATGTCGGCGACGGCGGCTTCACCGAGGCCGCCGGCGCGACCCGGCGCGAGGGCGTCGAACTTCTCGCAGATTGGCGGCCGACCGCGCGCCTGAACCTGACGGCGTCCTATGCCGGAACCCACGCCCGCTTCACGAATGGCGACCGCATCCCCAATGCTGTCAGTTCGGTGCTGAGCGCGGGCGCGAGCTGGAAGCTTGGTCAGGCCTCGACCGTCTCTCTGACTTGGCGCCGCCTCGGCGCCGCGCCGCTGATCGAGGACAATTCCGTGCGCTCGCGGCCTACCGGCCTGGTCAATGCGCTGTTCGTCCAGGATTTTGGCAAGGCCAGCCTGATGGTCGAGGTCCTGAACCTGACCAACAGCAAGAAGGACGACATCGCCTATTCGTACGCCTCGCGCCTGCCCGGTGAGCCGGCCGACGGCGTGGACGACGTCCATTTCCACCCGGTGGAGCCCCGTGCCGCGCGCCTCGGCATGAAGATAAATTTCTGACACACTACGGCGAAAATGGGGTGATTTTCTTCCGCGCCCTGCCAAGGTCGCAGCGGGGTTTAGTCAGGGTTCTGAGGGGCAGAATTTGTCAAAACATTCTATTCGCTACGCTGTGGCCGGCGTCATCGCCGCCGCGCTCTCCGTCACGTCTCTGGCTTCTGGCGCTCACGCCGACGCCATCAAGCAGACAAAGGCGCCGTTCGACGACAAGTTCCGCCAGCTTGAAGGCGAGGACTGGCCGACGCCGACCGACTACCGCAACGCGTCGGGCGCGCCGGGCTACCGCTACTGGCAGCAGAAGGTCGACTACGACGTCGCCGTTCGCCTGAACGAAGACACCAAGCTGCTGACCGGCAAGGAAACGATCAACTACAAGAACAACTCGCCGGACAACCTGCCTTATCTGTGGCTGTTGCTGGACCAGGACTATAAGCGCGACTCGATCAGCAAGCTCACCGAAACCGTCTCGGGCGACTCCATCAGCCTGAGCCAGGTGCGCCGCATTCAGCGCATGAAGGAATGGGAAGGCGGCTTCACCATCAAGTCGGTGAAGGACGCCTCGGGCCGTCCGCTGAACTTCACCGTCGTCGACACCCTGCTGCGCGTCGACCTGCCCGCCGCCGTGCGCGGCAATGGCGGCGAGACCAAGATCACCATCGAGTGGTCGCTGCCCATGGTCGAGAACAAGGTCGTCGGCGGCCGCAGCGGCTATGAGTGCTTCACCGGCAAGGGCGAGGACGGCAACTGCATCTACGAGGGCGCCCAGTGGTTCCCGCGTCTGGCCGTCTATTCGGACTATGAAGGCTGGCACAACAAGGCCTTCCTCGGCTCGGGCGAATTCACGCTGGAGTTCGGCGACTATCGCGTCGCCCTGACCGTGCCGTCCGACCACGTGGTCTCGGCCACGGGCGTGCTGCAGAACCCGGCCGCCGTGCTCAGCCCCGCCCAGCGCGACCGCCTGACCAAGGCCCGCACCGCCGCCGAGCCGGTCTATGTCGTCACCCCCGAGGAGGCCCTGGCCGCCGAGAAGGGCAAGGCCACGACCGAGAAGACCTGGGTGTTCTCGGCGACCAACGTCCGCGACTTCGGCTGGGCCAGCTCGCGCAAGTTCGTCTGGGACGCCCTGGGCGTGAAGCAGGAGAGCGACGCCGCCCACCCGCTGGTCATGGCCATGTCGTTCTTCCCGAAGGAAGCGCGCCCGCTGTGGGACGCCTATTCGACCAAGTCGATCGCCCACACCCTGAAGGTCTATTCGGACTTCACCTTCTCCTACCCCTATCCGGTGGCCCAGTCGGTCAACGGCCCGGTCGGCGGGATGGAATATCCGATGATCTCCTTCAACGGCCCGCGGCCGACGAAGGACAAGAAGACCGGCGCCCTGACCTATACCGAGCGCGCCAAGTACGGCCTGATCGGCGTGGTCATTCACGAAGTGGGCCACAACTACTTCCCGATGATCGTCAATTCGGACGAGCGTCAGTGGACCTGGATGGACGAGGGCCTCAACAGCTTCCTCGAGTTCCAGGCCGAGGTGCAGTGGGACAAGAAGTTCCCGTCGCGGCGGGGCGAGCCCAAGGACATCGTCGAGTACATGGTCAGCCAGGACCAGGTGCCGCTGATGACCCAGTCGGACTCGGTGATCCAGTTCGGCCCGAACGGCTATTCCAAGCCCGCCACCGCCCTGGTCATCCTGCGCGAGACGGTGATGGGCCGAGAGCTCTTCGACCGCGCGTTCAAGGAGTACGCCACCCGCTGGCGCTTCAAGCACCCGACGCCGTACGACTTCTTCCGCACGATGGAAGAGTCGTCGGGCATCGATCTCGACTGGTTCTGGCGCGGCTGGTTCTATTCGACCGACCACGTCGACATCTCGCTGGACAAGATCGTCAAGGCCCGCCTCGACAGCGGCGATCCGGACGCCGAGGCCGCCGTCCGCAAGACCCGCCAGGGCACGGAGCCGGAATCGCGCACGGCCGCCAACAACAAGGCGCCGACGGTCATCGATCGCGACCCCAAGGTTCGCGACTTCTACGATCAGACCGACGAGTTCACCGTGTTCGACAGCGCCCGCAAGAAGGCCAAGTCGGCCCGCGAGGACATGACCCCGGAAGAGCTGGCCGCCCAGGACTTCAAGGACAACCTTTACCGCTTCACCTTCCGCAACATCGGCGGCCTGGTGATGCCCGTGATCCTGAAGATGGACTTCACCGACGGTACGACGGAGACGGTCCGCATCCCGGCCGAGATCTGGCGCAAGAGCTCCAAGCAGGTCACGTGGCAATACGTGTCCGGCAAGGAGCTGAAGGGCGCCGAGCTCGATCCGCTGTGGGAAACCGCCGACGCCGACCGCGGCAACAACGTCTATGATGGCGCCATCACGCCGACGACGCTGAAGATCATGAAGTTCCCCGAGATGGGCAACCGCATGAAGGACGCCAATCTGAAGGTCGAGCCCGGTGGCCTCGCCACCTTCCCGGCCCCCGATCCGAAGAAGGACGGCGACAAGAAGGACGAAGGTCCGAAGTGATCGTGCGCGCGGTCGCCCTTGTCGCGGCGGCGGGCCTCGCGCTCGCCCCGCTCCCGGCGGCCGCGCATCGCGGCCACGGCGCGCTGAGCGTCGTGGAGATCGACGCCAAGACCGGCGCGGTCAGGGTCAGCCACCGGATCCCGGCGCACGACGCCGAACCAGCCCTGGCCCTGATCGCCCCGGACGCCCAGGCCAGCCTCGACGATCCCGAGGCTATCGAGACCCTCAAGACCTACATGCTCGAGCACTTCGGCGTCGCCGTGAACGAAGCGCCGGTCTCCCTCGCGCTGAAGGACATGACCCTGGGGGCGGACGAGGTCCGCTTCGAATATGTCGGCAAGATCGCGCCGGCCGACGCGGCCGCGGCCGTGACCGTCAAGGCCGCCATGTTCGCCGATGTCTATGGCGACGAGGTCAACCAGGTGAACATCCGCCGCCTCGGCGTGACTCGCACCCTGGTGTTCAACGGCGCCGAAGCCGCCCTCCCCCAGACGCTGGACGCGGTCGACGCGGCCAACTGAGGCCCGACATGACAAACGTCACCTCGCGCGCCTGACGCCCGGCACTGCAACGCTTTGGATCGTTCCGGCAGGGTCCTCGCGACAGAGGAGACCTTCCATGACCTTCACGACCCGCCGCGCCGCTCTGCTGGCCGCCACGGGCCTGGCCGCCCTCAGCACGGCCGCCGTCGCCCAGACCACGACCCCTGCCCCGACGACGCCCGCCCCGGCCAAGAAGGAGCAGTCCACCCAGGTGCAGGACGTGACCATCACCGCCCCCTCGGCCCAGGACATCAAGACCGCGATCGACCGCCGTAGCTACAGCCTGGGCAAGGACCTGCAGGCGACCACCGGCTCGGTCGCCGACGTGCTGCGCAACGTCCCCTCGGTGCAGGTCGACGTGCAGGGCAATGTCAGCCTGCGCGGCGATCCCAACGTCACCATCATGATCGACGGCAAGCCGTCCGGCATGTTCAAGGGCGACAACCGCGGCCAAGTGCTGCAGCAGATCCCCGCCAGCCAGTTCGAGCGCGTGGAGGTGATGACCAATCCGTCTGCCGCCTTCAGTCCCGAGGGCTCGGCCGGGATCATCAACCTGATCACCAAGCAGCAGCGCGGCGTCGGCACGACCGGTTCGGTCCGCGCCAACATGGGCACAGAAGGTCGCAAGAACGCCAGCATCAGCCTGGCCCGCAACACCAAAAAGCTGACCCTGTCGGCCGACGCCGGCTGGCGCCGAGACAAGGCCAAGGGCTCCATCGAGGACGACCGCTCGCGCCTGGATCCCGTCACCGGCCGCTACGCCGACAGCCGCCAGAAGGTCGGCTTCAACAGCCACGGCCAGTCGCATAACGCCCGCGCCGGCGTCGACTACGACCTCGACAAGCAGACTCGGCTCAGCGCCGAGGCGCGCTACAACGACACCTCCTACAGCTCCAGGGCCGGCTCGTCCTACGAGGGCAAGGACGTCAATGGCGCGCCGGTCGTCCGTTACCAACGCCTCAGCGACGGCAAGATGAAGAAGTCGGTAGCCGGCCTGTCGGGCGACCTGCGCCGCAAGCTCTCCGGCGACGAGCATGAGTTCACCCTGCACACCAGCGTCGAGCGCACCCGTGACCGCCAGCTCACCGACGCCAACGGCTTCAACCAGCTGCCGACGGTCTCGAACTATGTCGAGCATGTCAGCATCGGCGACGAACTGGTCCAGAGCCGCCTGAAGGCCGAGTACAAGCGTCCCCTGCCCGGCGGCGCCAAGCTCGTGGCGGGATACGAACTGCAGGTCGACAACAACGACTACGACAACTACGGCGCTCGCGGCCCGATGGGAGGCGCCCTGGCGGTCGATCCGGCCCTGACCAACCAGTTCAAGTACGACCAGGTCGTCCACGCGGTCTACGCGACCATCAGCCGCCCGATCGGCGACCTGACCATCATGCCGGGCCTGCGGATCGAGGAGGTCACGATCGACACCAACCAGGTCACCTCGAAGCTGAAGGACAGCTACGACTACCTGCGCGCATATCCCTCGCTGCACGTGCGGTACAAGCTCGACGACACCCGCCAGATCAACGCCAGCTACAGCCGCCGCATCCAGCGCCCGACGGCCCAGGACCTGAACCCGTACCGGATCTACCAGGACCCCTATAGCTACCGTCAGGGCGACCCGCGCCTGAAGCCGCAGACCACGGACTCGTTCGAGGTCGGCTACCAGCTGCGCAAGGGCTACAACTACTACCAGGGCACGCTCTACTACCGCGAGGCCCGCGACGGCGTCACCGACATGATCCGCGACATCGGCGACGGCGTGCTGCTGACCACCAAGGCCAACCTCGCCAAGAGCCGCAGCGGCGGCCTGGAACTGGTCGCCAACGCCCGCCTGACGCCCAAGATCTCGTACACGATCAGCGGCAACGCGTTCTGGAACGAGATCGGCGCCACCGACCTCGGCTTTCCCGACAAGCGCTCGGCCTGGACCGTGTCCGGCTACGCGGCCCTGAACGTGCAGGCCACGCCCAAGGATTTCCTGCAGATCAGTGGCTTCGCCACGGGCAAGCGGCTGACCCCACAGGGCTACAAGGAGCCGACCGGCATGCTGCTGCTGGGCTATCGCCATAAGTTCAACGACCGCGTCTCGGGCGTCGTGACGGTGCAGGACGCGCTGAAGACCTTCGGCGACAAGCTGGTCATCGACACGCCAGCGCTGAAGGACCGCCGCGCCCTCGACCTGGACCTGCGGGCCATATTCGTCGGCGTCACCTACAACTTCGGCGGAACCGGCGCCCCCGACCCGCGCCGCCGCCGCGAGCCGGCCTTCGACTTCCAGACCAACCCCGGCACCGTCGGCCCGATGTAGGCCCATTGCTCGGCGACCGGCCCCGCGACGATCCGTTGCGGCGGCCGGCCTCATCCGCTCACTTCAGCGAAAATGGCACCCAGCGGCGGTCGTTCTCAAGAACCTCGAAAGCCCGATCGACGGGCGGAAACGCCCGCTGTGGGCAGTCGGTCCGCTCGCAGATCCGGCAACTGACGCCGATGGGCGCCGAGGGCCCCGTCAGGTCCAGGCCGTCGGCATAGACCAACTGATCGGCGTATTGGGCCTCGCACCCCAGACCCAGGGCGTAGCGGCGATCGGCCTGCAGATAGGCGCCGGACGACTTCACCACGCCCTTGGCGACGCAGACATAGCGCAGCCCGTCTGGCATCTCGGCCAGTTGCACCATCCAGGCGTCGGGCCGGCTGAAGGCGTCGTGGACGTTCCACATCGGACAGGTCCCGCCAAAGCGGGCGAACTGGAAACGGGTGGCGCTGTGGCGCTTGGTGATGTTGCCCGCCCGGTCCAGCCGCACGAAGTAGAACGGCACGCCCCGAGCGCCCGGCCGCTGCAGGGTGCTGAGCCGATGGAACACCTGCTCCAGGCTCGTCTGGAAGATGAGGCTCAGTTGTTCGATGTCGTGGCGCTCGCGCCGCGCGGCCTCGCGGAAGCGGCCATAGGGCAATAGCAGGGCGCCCGCGGCATAGTTCAGCAGCCCGGTGCGGCAGACCTGGGCGGCGCTCTCGCTGCGGAACGACGCGGCCTTCAGCTCGGCTTCGACGACATCCGCCAGGGTCATGGCCGCGATCTGATAGGCCATCTGGAAGCTGCGCGTCGCGGCCGGCTGCGCCGCGCCCAGGAGCAGCCGCCCCGTCTCCGGCTCGAACCGGCGCAGGAGGTCGAACTCGCGCGAACGCTCCACCGTCACGCCCAGGCGCTGGGCCAGGTGACGCTCCAACGCTCGCTCGCCGTCGCCCTCCTCCAGGCCCAGCTCACCGGCCAGGACTTCCGCGGCGACATCCAGGGCGTGGACGTAGTTGTCCTTGTAGTGGAAGAAGTCGCGCACCTCCTCATAGGGAAGCTGGGCGCTGGCGGCGACGCGCTCATCCAGCGACACGGCTTCCTCGGTCTGCTTCAGGCGCTCGTCCAGCTGTCTGTAGGCGCGGTGCAGCGCCAGATAGGTCCGCGCGAATTGCGGGGCGTTGGTCACGACCTGCTTGATCTCGCCCAAGCCTGGCGTGTCGCCGCCGCTGACGGGATCGGCGACCGCTTCGCGCAGGTCGGCGATCAGACGCTGATCATCGGCGGCGTCCAGGGCCGTGGCGTCAACCTCGAACACGCGCATGGCGTCGATCAGCACCCGCGCGGTGACCGGCCGCTGATTGGCTTCGATCTGAGAAAGATAGCTTGGCGACAGGCCCAGCCGGATGGCGCAAGCCTCCAGCGTCCAGGCCCGCGCCTGGCGCAGCAGCCTCAGCCGCGGACCAATGAAAAGCTTCTCACGCATCTTCGCAACTTTGCAATTTTGCAGAAATCGCCATCGCAGCCGATCCGACAATGCCCGAAACTATGAGGGTTAGTCTGGACGATTTTCTCAACTTCGCCAAATTGCGATGCGTGAATGGCGTTGCCACTCCATCTTACCATGTCTGGATTCGCCTCCCCTCCAGGGGCGACCACCTTCTTTTTCCGGGGCGTGCGCGTTGCAGCAAATTCTCGAGGAACTCGACCGCCGTCGCGCGCAGGCCAGGGCCGGCGGCGGTGAGGCGCGGGTCGCCGCCCAGCACGC
>NZ_JBWKSF010000010.1:135856-185126 GCF_059419665.1 Caulobacter sp. GW821-FHT05F04 | reverse complement strand
ATCGTCGTCGCCGCAAACGGCATGCTTAAATCCGGCCAGCCTTGGCAAAAACCCGCTTGACCCAACACAGTCGCCGGACCGCCTCTGCGAGGCTTCCGGGATGACAAGAATTTAGGTCAGTAAGGCAACCGCTCCGGCGGCGGCGGGGCGGTCGGCGCCATGGTCTCGGCCGCCTTCGCCGCCGCGTCCAGTTCCGAGGCCGCGCGGGCGAACTCGGCCGACAGGGTCTCGTAGTAGCCGTTGCGCGGATCCGGCTCGGTCTGCGGCGCGGGGTCCGGCAGCAACCAGTCGAAGTCGCGGACCGCCAGGGTCTGGTGGGCGGTCATCATGAAGCGGCGCCAGATGCTGGCCGGGATGTCGCCGCCGACCACCTTGTTCATCGGCTTCTCGTCGTCATTGCCGACCCAGACGCCGGTCACGTAGTCGGGCGTGAAGCCGACGAACCAGGCGTCGCGCCAGTTCTGGCTGGTGCCGGTCTTGCCGGCCGCCGGACGGCCGAAGGCGGCGCGCTTGGCCGTGCCCTCGGTGACCACCTTCTTCATCATCTTGACCATGATGCTGGCGTGGCCGACGTCATAGACGCGGCGCTCGGCCTGGGGAGGCTGGTGCTGGAACAGCGCCTGGCCGTCCTGGGTGGTGACCGCCTCGATGACATAGGGCTCGACCCGGACGCCGCCCTGCTGGAAGACCTGGAAGCCCGAGGTCAGCTGCAGCAGGCTCACCTCGTACGAGCCCAGGGCCACCGACAGGTCGGGGACGGGCGGCAGGGTGGTGATGCCGAAGCGGCGGACGAGATCGCCGATCGCCGCGCCGCCGGCCTCCTGGCCCAGCTTCACGGCCACGGTGTTGATCGAGTTGATCAGCGCGCGCTCGACGGTCATCGGACCGCGATAGCCGCCGCTGTAGTTCTCGGGGCTCCAGTCGCCGAACCTGACCGGCTCGTCGACGCGGATGTCGGTGGGCAGCACGCCCTTCTCGACAGCGGCGGCGTAGACGAACGGCTTGAAGGTCGAGCCCGGCTGGCGGCGGGCCTGGACGGCGCGGTTGAACGGGCTCTCGCCATAGTCCGTGCCGCCGACCATGGCCCGGATGGCGCCGTCGGTCGACAGCGACAGCAGGGCCGCCTGGCGCGCGCCCGAGCGGGTGGTTTCGGTGGCCATGGTCTGGCGCACGACCTCGGCGCCCTCGCGCTGCAGCAGCGGGTCGATGGTCAGGCGCACCACCAGGTCCGGCGCGTTCTGGCCGGCGATCTTCACGGCCTCGGTGGTGGCGTAGTCCAGCACCCAGCCGTAGTCGCCCTCGTCCTGCAGGGCCATAGGCGACAGGCGCGGGGTGTCGTCCAGCGCGCGACTCTCCTGCTCGGCGGTGATCCAGCCTTCCTTGCGCATGTTGGCCAGGATCAGGCGCGAGCGGGCCAGGGCGCGCTCCATGTCGTTGGTCAGGGCCAGGCGCGAAGGAGCCTTGGGCAGACTGGCCAGCAGGGCCGCCTCGGACAGGGTGAGCTGGCTGGCGGGCTTGCCGAAATAGGTCTGGGCCGCGCCGTCGACGCCGTAGGTGCCGGCCCCGAAATAGATGCGGTTCAGATAGAGCTCGAGAATCTCGTCCTTGGTCAGAACCTGCTCGAGCTTCCAGGCCAGCAGCATCTCCTGGAGCTTGCGCTTCACGACGCGGTCGGGCGTCAGGAACAGGCCCTTGGCCAGCTGCTGGGTCAGGGTCGAGGCGCCCTGCTTGGTCTTGCCGCCGCGCCAGTTGACCCAGGCGGCCCGGACGATGCCCTGGGCGTCGATCGGTCCGTGTTGGTAGAAACGCCGGTCCTCGGCCGCCAGGAAGGCCTGGGGCACGTAGTTGGGCACCGCCCCCAGGGTGATGCGCTGGCCATAGCGCGGGCCGCGCGTGGCGATCACCTGGCCGTTGCGGTCCTCGAAGCGGATGCCGGGCGCGCGGTTGACCGCGAACAGCGCCGCGCGCGAGGGCAGGGGCGGGGTGTCCTTGAGGTACTTCTGCCAGACATAGGCCGCGCCGCCGCCGGCGGCGAGCACGCCAACCAGGAACGAGACCAGCAGCACGCCCCAGATCCAGCCCCACTTGCGGGCCTTCTTCCTGGCGGCGCGGTGCTTGAGGTCGGCGCGGAAGGGCTCCTCCGGCGGCGGAGGGGGCGGCGGAGGCTGATAGGACGGCGGGGGGGGCGGGGACAGCTGGAACGGATCCCGCAGCGGCTCCGGCTGCGCCCACGGGTCGTGGGGCGGCTCGGGCGGCGCGCCGGCGGCAGGCTCCGGCCTGCGTTTGGACGGATCCTTGTCGTCGAATTTGTACGGCGGAAGGGTCCAGTCGTTCACGGTTTGCGTCAGGCTCTGTTTGTTCGCCAGGTAAATCGGGTTTAGGACGGCGCCATGACGCCACGCAAACCTTTCTGGGAGACGAAGACGCTCTCCGAGATGACCGTCCCCGAGTGGGAGAGCCTATGCGATGGGTGCGGCCTTTGCTGCCTCGTTCGCTTCGAAGACGAAGATACTGGCGAAATCATCCCCACGCGGGTGCACTGCCAGCTCCTCGACGCGCATCTCTGCCGCTGCAAGGACTATCCGAACCGCAAGAAGACGGTGCCGGACTGCATCAAGCTGACGCCCTACAATATCGAGGATCTGGAGTGGATGCCGCTGTCCTGCGGCTATCGCCGGATCCACGAGGGCAAGGACCTGCCGCGCTGGCATCCGCTGATCACCGGCGATCCGGACAGCCCCCACAAGGCGGGCGTCTCGGTGCGCGACCAGACGGTGTCGGAGCTGAGCTTCAAGGACGCCGAGGACGCCATGGATTTCGTGGCGACCGACCTGATGCGCGATCGCGGGGATGATCCTTACGATCCGGAGGAGTAGTTCCCTCTCCCGCAAGGGGAGAAGGAACCTGGACCCCAGATACGGAAAAAGCCGGCCCGCAAACGCGGCGCCGGCTTTTCGTCGCCCTTACGGCGAGAAGCTTTAAGCTTCTTACTTCTTGGTGAAGCCAGCGAACTTGGCGTTGAAGCGCGAGACGCGGCCGCCGCGGTCCATCAGCTGGGCGTTGCCGCCGGTCCACGCCGGGTGGGTGCGCGGGTCGATGTCGAGCGCCAGCGTCGCGCCTTCCTTGCCGTAGGTCGAACGGGTTTGGTAGTTCGAGCCATCCGTCAGGGTGACGGTGATGAAGTGGTAGTCGGGGTGAATGTCTTGTTTCATGGCGGCGATCCAGTCCGACTAAGCCGGCGAGTGTGAATTGGGTTAAGCGCCCTCCGCGCACGCGCGGGGTGGCCCTCGAAGACGGGCGGCTATAAAGAACCCGCGCGATTTTGGCAAGGGACTGTTGATGACTGACGCGAACGGCGGCGACCAAAAGGCCGAAGGCCGTCCCGGCGCGGGGGCAGAACTGGTCCAGGGCATGGCCGAGGCCAAGGCCCGGCGACCGCGCCGCAAGGACATCCGCCCGCTCGCCCACCTGCTGCCTTTCGTCAAGGCGCACAAGGGCGACGGGATCGCGGCGGCCTTCTTCCTGCTGTTCTCGACCGGGGCGACCCTGGGCCTGACCGCCGCCTTCAAGGACGTGATCGACCACGGATTCGCCAAGGGTCAGGGCAGCGAGATCAACAGCGCCTTCCTGGGCCTCGGCGCGGTGGCCATGGTGCTGGCCATCGCCACCGCCCTGCGATTCTTCTTCATCACCCGCCTGGGCGAGCGGGTCGTGGCCGATCTGCGCCGCGCGCTCTACGGCCACACCCTGGGCCTGGACCAGGAATATTTCCTGAAGACCCGCACGGGCGAGGTGCTGTCGCGCCTGACCACCGACGTCTCGCTGATCGAGCAACTGGTCGGCGCCTCGGCCTCGATCGCCCTGCGCAACATCCTCAGCCTGGTGGGCGGCCTCGGCTACATGGCGGTGGTCTCGCCGAAGCTGGCGGGCTTCATCGTGCTGATGGTGCCGGTGATCCTGGCCCCGATGTTCCTGGTCGGCCGCCGCGTGCGCAAGCTGACCGTCACCGCCCAGGACCGCTTCGCCGACGCGGTCGGCTATGCCGGCGAGAGCCTGGACGCCCTGGAGACGGTGCAGGCCTTCGGCCGCGAGCAGGCCTCCTCGCTGCGCTTCGGCGGGGCGGTGGAAGAGGCCTACAAGGCCTCGGTGCGCCGGATCACCACTCGGGCCAGCATGACCGCCATGGTCATCACCCTGGCCTTCGGCGGCGTCACCCTGCTGCTGTGGACCGGCGCGCGCCTCGTCCTGGCCGGCGAGATGACCGGCGGCACCCTGGCCCAGTTCGCCATGTTGGCGGTGATGGCCGCCGGCGCGATCGGGGCCCTGGGCGAGGTCTGGGGCGACGTCCAGAAGGCCTCCGGGGCCATGGACCGTATTTCCGAGTTGCTGAACGCCAAGCCCGACATCGCCGCCCCGGCCGCGCCCAAGGCCCTGCCGGTCCCGGCCCAAGGGGCGATCGCCTTCGAGAACGTGGTCTTCGCCTATCCCGGTCGCCCCGACCTGCCAGCTCTGAACGGCTTCGATCTGGCCGTGAAGCCCGGTGAGACGGTCGCCCTGGTCGGCCCTTCGGGGGCGGGCAAGAGCACCGTTCTGCGGCTTCTCCTGCGTTTCTATGACCCACAGTCCGGGGCGATCCGCCTGGACGGCGTCGACCTGCGCGACGTCGAGCCGTCGGAGGTTCGCGCCCGCATGGCCCTGGTGGGTCAGGATTCGCCGCTCTTCTCGGGTTCGGCCATGGACAACATCCGCTTCGGCCGCGCCGACGCCACCGAGGCCGAGGTCCGGGCCGCCGCCGAGGCCGCCCAGGCCGCCGGCTTCCTTTCCGCCCTGCCGCAGGGTTTCGACACCCCGGTCGGCGAGCGCGCCAAGACCCTTTCGGGCGGCCAGCGTCAGCGCCTGGCCATCGCCCGGGCCCTGGTCCGTCAGGCGCCGATCCTGTTGCTGGACGAGGCCACCAGCGCCCTCGACGCCGAGAGCGAGCGCCTTGTCCAGCAGGCCCTGCACGCGGCCATGGCCGGCCGCACCACCCTGGTCATCGCCCACCGCCTGGCCACCGTGCTGAAGGCCGACCGCATCGTGGTTATGGAGGAAGGCCGCGTGGTCGAGCAGGGCACCCACACCGAGCTCTTCGCCAAGGGCGGCCTCTATGCGCGGCTGGCTCGCCTGCAGTTCGGGGTCGAGGCGGCTTAGGCGCCGGCTACCGCCCCAATAGGCTCTGGCGGATCCTCGAACCACGCTTCGAACGAGCGCGCCTCGGCCGAACGGCCATGGATGCGGACCTCGGCCGTGGCCGGCCAGGCGCGCGCCAAGTCGTGGGCTTCCGCCACGGCCCGGCGGCGGCCGGTGAAGAACAGCACCTCGCCGGTGTCGCCGATCTTCACGCACCAGCCGCCGTCATAGGGCGAGACCTCGAACAGGCAGGCCATCGTCCTACTCCGCCGCGTAGACCAGGGGATGGGCGTGGGCCCACAGGTGGGCGCGGTAGGTGTCGAAGCACTGCTCGCCGCAGATCAGGCGCATGACCGCCCCCTCGGCGATGTATCGGGCGCGGGAGGGATCCTCCGACACCAGCGGAACCAGGGCCTCGGCGTTCCAGGCCCTGGAGTGCTCGATGTCCAGCTGGGCGTGCAGAGCGAAGTATTTGCGGGCCTCGGCCGCGACGCCGACCCGCTTGAGGCCGGCGTCGACGCAGGCCACGCGGGTCGGGGCGGTCAGCTCGACCACGCCCAGGGCGCCGATCGACTGCCATACATAGCGGCGGGTGGTGGCGAAGGCGGTCATGACATTGGCCAGGCACAGCGACGGCCACAGGGTGGTGTCGATGGTCGGCGTTAGGCCCAGGGTCGCGGTGGTCCGCGTCAGCATCGGACCGTGCATGCCCTTGGCGCCGCCGCGGCCCATCTCGTCCCAGTAGTTGCGGGCGAGTTCGAGCTTGGCGCGGTCGGGGATCTTGACCTGGGTCAGGGCCACCAGGTCGTCGAAGCCGGCTTCGCCGGCCGCCTCCTGGGTCAGGAACCATTTGAGGTCCTCCAGCGAGGCCTCGCCTTCCAGCCAGTCGAACAGCGGGTCCCACTGCCCGGGGCCGTGGTCCTTCAGCGCCTCGAACCAGGCGATGAAGCCGTCGGGATCTTGCGGGACGTCCTCGACCAACGGGGCGACGTGCAGACGGAACGCCTCGATGAACGCGCCCTCGATCCGGCGCATCCTGATTTCCTGGTCCAGCTCCTCGCGCCAGCCCTCTGAAGGCGCGGCCGGAGACAGGCGGACGTGGTTCCAATGGGCCAGACCCTTGTGCAGGGCCTCGGCGTCGGGGAACCGCGGGCTGAACGCGCCCAGGCGGGAAAGTCGCTCGCCACCGTACACGGACACACTCCTTGGTCTTGAAGGAGAGGCCGCCAGGCGAGGCGACCCCTACGCCGCCAAAAGGCGGCGGCGAGGGGGCAAACGGTGATGGCGCGTATTGCGTTCCTGTGTCGGCAAAGCGACGCGGGCGCGCGCCAAGCTATTGCACAGGCTTGGCTATTTGCGCAGATCCGCCGGAACGGTCGGCTCGCTGATCACACGCTCCATGGCCTTCCAACGCGCGTCCTGGGTCTTGCCGGCCCGGTAGACGTGGTCGCGAACCATGTCCTGGCCGATGTTGTAATTGATCACGTACGAGCGGTAAGTCTCGATGAACGACACCCGCTTCTCGGCTCCGCCGCGCGAATAGAGCGTGTACTTCATCAGCGCCCGGACGGCCTGTTCCTTGGTCATCTTGCCGGAGAGGTACAGGGCCGCGATGGTGTTGCCGCTGCTGGACAGCGCCGCCTTGGCGTCCTGCAGTTCGCCATAGGCCTCGGCCGTCTTCGGATCCAGGCCCGCCAGCGGGTAGAGCTTGTCACGCTCGAATTCGGTCTTGGCCTTGCCCGGGAACGCCAGCTCGATGCCGAAATTGGCGCTGCCCTCGGCGATGAACGACTGCGGCGAGAACAGCGGATAGACCGAGAACTCCACCCAGCCCTTGTCCTTGGTCAGCTTCTCTTCCAGCAGGGCGTTCAGCACGTGGTGGCCCGGATAGCCCTCGTGGCAGCCCAGGTCGAGCGCGCGGCTGATGTAGATCGGCAGGTCGGTGTTGATCTGGATCAGGCTGTGGGCGCCGCCCTTGTACCAGTTGTAGCCGCTCCACGGCTTCTTGGTAACGAACTCCATGTCGAAGCGCTCGCCGGCCGGCAGCTTGATGTGCTCTTCGGTCTTGGCCTTGCAGGCGGCGATGCCCGCCTGCATCACCGCCTCCACCTTGTCGGTCGGGATCACGTAGCGGTTCTGGAAGGCGTCGACACGGGCGGCGAGATCGCCCTTGCCCGGGACCAGCTTGTCGATCCGGGCCAGGATTGGGTCGTAGCTCTTCAGCGGCTTGATCACCGGGCGGACGCCGAACAGGCCCTGCGCCTCGTCCTCGAAGCTGAACTTGTCGCCGGCGATCATGGCCAGGCGAGTCTGGGCGGCCTTGATCTGGCCCTTCAGGAACAGCTTGCGGCGGCGCTCGTCGGGCGACAACTGCTTGTCCTTGGCGGCGACCACCAGGGTCATCAGGCGGTCGGCTTCCTTGCGCAGCACCGAGACCGGGCGTGGGGCGGCCTTGGCGGTGTCCATCAGGTGGACCGGGCCGTAATAGGCGTCGACATAGCCGGGCTCGCGCTCGCCGGCCTCCAGGGTCATGCGCACGAAGTCCTCGGCGACGCGGTCCAGCAACTCGCTGGACGCCGTCCGGGCGGGTTGGGCGGCGGCGGCCGAGCCCAGCATGAGCGCGGCGGCGAGGACGGCCGTGGAGACGACGTGGCGGATCTTCATGAGGCTTCCCCTGGGAGTTCGGCCGGCACGCTGCACCGGTCCGGGCCGTCTCGGCAAGAGGCGCCGGGCTACCCTCGCGAGGCGGCCGCCAGTCCCGGGAAGTCGCTGAACACGCCGTCGACGCCCGCCGCGTAAAGCGCCTTGAACACCGGCGCGACGTCGCCGTGCATGGCGAGGAAGGCGGGGTCCGCGGGATCGCCTTTCCGCAAGCTGGCGGGCAGGAAGTAGTTCTCGGCCCGCACCGTCCAGGGGTGGACCTGCAGGCCCGCGGCGTGGGCGTTCTTGACCAGGTCGGTGGCCGGCAGCAGGACCTGTTTGTCGTTGGGAACGACCAGGCTCCAGTTCGGGCCCAGACCGTCGGCATAGACGGCGACGTCCTTCAGGCCCTGGGCGGTGATCAGGTCGGCGTATTTGACGTTCGGCAGATCGGCCGGACCACCCTCGCCGTCGACCAGGAACACCAGGCGCGCGGGGGTCTTGGCGCGCAGCTTCTTCAGCGCGCCGACCTCGAAGCACTGCACGAACACCGGCGCGCTCGCCGAGTTCAGGTCCAGCGCCTTCAGCTTCGCCACCAGGCGGTCCTCGGTCGGCAGGCCGATCGAGGCGAAATAGGTCGGGTGCTTCAGCTCGGGATAGGTTCCGATCACGCGACCCGTGCGCTGGCTGCCGGCCCTGGCGATGGCCACGACCTCCTCGTAGGTCAGGATCTGGGCCTGACCGTCGAAGGCGGCGCTGGCCGGACGCAGCTGCGGCAGCCGCTCGCGGGCGCGCAGGGTCTTGATCTCGGCCAGGGTGAAGTCTTCGACGAACCAGCCGGTGACCTGCTCGCCGTCGATGGTCTTGGTCGCCTTGCGGCCAGCGAATTCGGGACGGCTGGCGACGTCGGTCGTGCCGCCGATCTCGTTCTCGTGGCGCGCCACCAGGTGGCCGTCCTTGGTCGGGACCAGGTCCGGCTCGATGAAGTCCGCGCCCTGCTCGATGGCGCGCTCGTAGGCCAGGGCGGTATGCTCGGGCCGCTCGCCGCTGCAGCCGCGGTGGCCGATGACGATAGGCTTTCTGGCCTGGGCGCGGGCGAAACCGGGCAGCAGCGTGCCGGCGAGCGCGGCGGTGGTCATGGCGCGACGGGTGAGCAGGGTCATGGGGCGCGATTTAGCGCCGGGATGTGACGGTTTGGCGAGGGGTTTGACGCCCTCGCCATCACAAAAACTACGCCGCCCGCAGCCGCTCGAGGATCAGCGGATAGAGGTCCTGGTTGCTGGCCAGGATCGACTTGCCCTGCACGACGTCGTGGTCGTCGTCATCGATCGTGGTGACCTTGCCGCCCGACTCCTGGACCATCAGCACGCCGGCGGCGACGTCCCACGGGTTGAGGTTGCGCTCCCAGTAGGCATCGAAGCGGCCGGCGGCGACCCAGGCCAGGTCCAGGGCGGCGGCGCCGAAGCGGCGGACGCCGGCGACCTTCTGGCTGACCTGGTGCAGTTCCTTCAGGAACTGACCGTGGCCCGGCTTGCCGGCGAACGGCACGCCGGTGGCCAGCACGGATTCGTCGAGGTTGCGACGCGCGGCGACGCGGAGGCGCTTCTCGGCGCCCAGGAACGCGCCCTTGCCCTTTTCGACCCAGAACAGATCGTTGGTGATCGGGTTGTAGGTGACGCCGGCGACGACGCCTTCGCCCTCGCGCTGCAGGGCGATGTTGACCGCGAAGTGCGGGATGGCGTGCATGAAGTTGGTGGTGCCGTCCAGCGGGTCGACGATCCAGGTGTGGGTCTTGTCGGTGCCTTCGATCATGCCGCGCTCTTCGCCCAGGAAGCCGTAGCCCGGGCGGGCCTTGGTCAGGATCTCGAACAGGGTCTGTTCGGCCTTGATGTCGGCGTTGGTGACGAAGTCCGCCGCGCCCTTTTTCGAGACCTGCAGTTCCGTGACTTCACCAAAGTCGCGAGCCAGGCCACGGGCGGCCTTCCGGGCCGCGTCGATCATGACGTTCAGAAGGGCGGAAGGCGTAGCCAAGGCGTGTAATCCTCAAGAAAGCCGTCGACGCCCGCCGGAAGGTCCGGCGGCGGAGCGGTAGGTCGACGGTGTGAAAGAACGGGCGCGGAACCTAGTCGTCCACAGGCCCGAAGGCAAGATGGGCGCGGTTCGAGATGGTTAAGGCCGGACACGTATCAAAACACCGATTTCCCCGGCGAAGGCCGGGGCCCAGATCCATCCGGAATGACTTGGGACGGCGCGCCTCGCGGCCTCGCCACCTCGTTGAAGCCAATGGGTTCGATCTGGGTCCCGGCCTTCGCCGGGAAGATCGGATTGGAGGCTAAGGCAGCTCGACCTTCGGCAGGGTGTCCTTGGTCTCGCAGAGCAGCTTGCCGGCCTTGCCGACGGCGCCGGAGATGTCGTCGATCTTGGCTTCCTTGCGCCAGCCCTTGGGCAGGCCCTTGGAGCCGTCGAAGTCCATGCCAAGGTCCATCCACTTGTCGGCCGCGCAGTCGAGCGCGAAGACCAGGATCGGACCCTTGCTGGCCGGCCAGTTCTTGTAGGGGCCGTTCGCTTGGCCTTCGGCGACGCGGGTCACGATCAACCCGGTGGCCTGGTCCACGCGGGTGAAGTCCGCGTCGTAGTAGGACTTGGTGTCTCCTGGAGCCTGCTTCCAGGTCTCGGCGGTCGCGCCCGTCGAGATCAACGACGTCGAAAGCGCCAGGACCGTTACGCTAAGCAAACACACTTCGAGTCGCTTCATCGGCGTCCTCCCCATTTATCGTTGTTCGCTGAGGGGGAAGCTATGCCGATGTGCGGCGCGTCACAAGGGAACGCCGTTATTTGGCCTTATTCGCGGCCGGCCCCCGACCTCGCGCTCAGGCCCTCGACGATCGCGGCGTTCAGCGCGGCGACGGCCGCGTCAGGGCCTTCCGGATAGGCCCAGACCCCGGCCGAGACGGCCAGGAAGTCCGCGCCGGCCGTGGCCAGGGGCGCGGCGTTGGCGGCGGTGATGCCGCCGATGGCCACGCAGGGGATCTCCATCGTCTCCTGCCAGATGGTCAGGATCTCGGGTTCGGCGGTGGTCGGGGCGTCCTTGGTCGTCGTCGGGAAGAAGGCCCCGAAGGCGACGTAGTCGGCGCCGGCCTCGGACGCTTCCATGGCCAGGTGGCGGCTGTCGTGGCAGGTGACGCCGACCATCCGCTGGCCCATCAGCTTGCGCGCATCCTTCAGGGCCATGTCCGACTGGCCGACATGGACGCCGTCGACCGGCAGGCGGGCGGCCAGATCGGGGCGGTCGTTGAGGATCACGGCCACGTCGTGGGCCTGGGCGATCGGCCCTAGGGCCTCGACGGCGGCGGCGATCACCTCGTCCGGGGCGTCCTTTAGGCGGATCTGCAGGGCGGCGATGTCGCCGCCTTCCAGGGCCTTGGCCAGCTGGCGGCCGAAGGCGGCCAGGTCGGGCAGGGACGGCGGGGTGATCAGATAGAGGCGGCAGGCGAGCGTCATAAGGCTGGGCTTTAAGCCAATTCGAGCCGCCCCGCGACACCTAGCCGCTATGAACCGTAGTGAGAGTCAGTTGCAAAAGCTGTCGTGAGTGGCTAGATGAGAATGACACTCAATCGGGTAGGGCGTTCTGCCTTGTACGTCTGCAATTGTAACGGCATCCGCGAGCGCGAAGTGCGCGCCGCCATCGACGCTGGCGCCACGCGCCCGGCGGACATCTTCCGTCACAAGGGTTGCCAGGCCCAGTGCGCCAAGTGCGTCTGCGAAATGCGCCAGATGATCCAGGACAACCGCGAAGCGCTGGCCTTCGCCGCCGAGTAGCGGCTCGAACACCAGCAAATTCAGGGATCCGCCCAGCGTTCGCGCGGATTTCCGTGAGAGCGCGAGCGACTCGCACATATTCAGGTTGAAGCCGGTTTCGGCTTGCCCCAGGTTCCGGCCGAACACGTGAACTTCAAGGAGGCCGCCATGCAGGGCGATCCCGGCATCATCCGACTGCTCAACGCGGTGCTCACCAACGAACTGACGGCGGTCAACCAGTACTTCCTGCACGCGCGGATGTACGACAACTGGGGTTTCAAGCGCCTCGGCAAGATCACGTATGACGAATCGATCGGCGAGATGAAACACGCCGACAAGCTGATCAACCGCATCCTGTTCCTGGAAGGGCTGCCGAACCTCCAGGACCTGCACAAGCTGAAGATCGGCGAGACCGTGCCGGAATGCCTGGCCAGCGACCTGGCCGTCGAGGTCGGCGGCCGCGAGACCCTGATCCCCGGCATCGTCCAGTGCGAACAGGCCCGCGACTATGTCAGCCGCGAGCTGCTGCGCGAGATCCTCAGCGACACCGAGGAGCATATCGACTTCCTCGAGATGCAGCTGGGCCTGGTCAAGGCGCTGGGCGAGCAGAACTACCTGCAATCGGCGGTGGGGGAACTGCCGGCCTGAACCGTCTTTGCGCTGAAGGTCGCGGACGGCCTAAGGTCGCGATACCGTAAGCGCGTTTTCAGCTGGCGCGATGCGGGGAACACGCCATCATGTGTGGATGGCCCGGTCGCGCTGGAACCAAGATTCAGCTGGGCTGTTTGACCTTGCGAGTTCACGAGGGAGTCCCGCCATGCATGTCGCCAACGGAAAGTCGCGGGAACGCGCCCTGGCTGGACGCGAGGCGTTCGAGCTGGAAAGGCGGGAAGGCCTTCATCCCGCGGCGCAGATCGGCGTCGGCGCGGCCCTGGCCGGCGGCGCGATCATCGCGGCCATGGTGATGGGGCGCCGGCACGAGCGGGTGCTGGACGACGAGATGTACGCCGTCGAGTTCGCCGAGATGCACGAACCGGTGGCCCACCAGCCCAAGCCGCTGACCAGCCTGCTTCTGCCGCCGCTGTTCATCGCCATGACCCTGTCGGGCCTGCGCACCTGGAACGCCCCGGCCAGCCCCGCCCGCACCCGCGCCCTGACGATCTGGAGCCTGGTGCAGGGCTTCAACGCCCTGTGGCTGGGCCTGGGCGCCAAGCGCCTGGGCGGCCAGCTGGGCGCGGCCACGGCCTCGCTGACGGCCTCGGCGGCCTATGCGATCGAGGCCCGCAAGGTCGGCGGCGGTGTCGCTCCCGACTTCGGCTGGATCGGCATCGCCAACGCCCTGACCTCGCAGCTGTGGCGCAAGCCCGTGCCGCGCATGCCGACGATTCATTAGCCCTACCATCCGTTCTCCCCGGCGAAAGCCAGGGCCCAGATGCAGGAGCGCCCGCGTTCCGGAGAGGATCGCGGGTGTTTCTGCATGCGCCTCACAGCCCTGCGATCTGGGTCCCGGCTTTCGCCGGGAAGATCGGGTGTGGGGAGGCTCAAGCGATCTTCAGCACCCGGTCCAGGCTGAAACGCCCGCCGCCGCGCGCGATCAGCAGCAGCAGCAGGCCCGCCCACGACAGGTGGGTCGGCCAGGCGTCGGGATAGACGAAGATCTCGATCACCGCCGTCATGCCCAGGAAGGCCAGCGCGGAGAGCCGGGTGAACAGGCCCAGCACCAGCAGGATCGAGAACAGGTGCTCCGAATAGGTCGCCGCGTGCGCCGCCACCTCCGGCGACAGCAGCGGCACGTGGTATTCGGTCTCGAACAGGGAATAGGTGCTGTCCTTGATGTGCAGCAGCCCGTCGACCTTGGTGCGGCCCGACTGGAAGAAGATCGCCGCCACGCCGAAGCGGGCGACGAGGGCCAGGACATCCTCGGTCAGAACCTTGCCGGCGATCCGGGCGAAGACGTCGAAGGGGGCGCGAAGAGCGGCGGCGGTCATTGGTCGATGTCCATGAAGGCGCCGTCGGCGATCAGGCCGGCGAACAGCGCGGCGAGGTCGGCGGCGGGATGGGTTGTCAGGACGCGCTCGGCGGCCTGGGCGGTGGTCTGGCCCTCGCGGCAAGCGCGGAGGAATTCGGTTTCGGCCTCGCTGATCACGCGATGCGTGACGACGCCGTTGGCGCGAAGGCAGAGGAGCGCTTCGGGAGCCTCCGAGAGCTCCAGGTCCTCATGGCCCGCGCGGGCCGCCGACCACAGGCTGGGCAGGCCGGCCTCGAAGGCGGCGAAGCGGGCGCTGGGGTGCAGGGCGAGCCGCGTCTCGGCCAGGGCCTCGGGCGGCAAGGCGGCCAGCGCCCCGGCGGTCAGGGCCGGCGCCTCGGCGGCGAACAGGGTTTCGGTCCACAGGCGGTCGAGATGGGCGACGCCAGCGAGATAGGGCAGGTCGTGGGCCGGCGGGAAGCGGCCCAGCCAGGCGGGAAAGTCCTCGCCGTAGTCCAGCAGGGCCGCGCTGGTCGGCGGGGCCTCGCGGGCGAACAGCGCGGCGGCGGCGCGGAACCACTCTTCGCCGACCATGGACAGCACGGTCGGGAAGTTGGCGGCCAGGGCGTCGACGCTGCCCTTGGCGATGGTGTTGCGGTAGACCGACAGCCCCGCCTCGCTGGCGCCGGGCGCGAGCCAGGGCGACAGGGCGGCGCGCTCGCCACCGAGGGCCGCGACGAAGGCGTCCTGGAAGTCCAGCAGCTCAGGCATGAACAGGCTCCAGGACGGGCTCCAGCAGGGCGGCGGCGCGGTCGCGCTCGGTCATCAGCGTCGCGAAGTCGGGAATGTCGTCGTCGCGCTCGATCAGGGTCGGGCGGGGGCCGATGCTGTCGATCAGCCGGCGATAGAGCGTCCAGACGGGCTCGGCCACCGGCGCGCCGTGGGTGTCGATCAGCAGGTCGGATCCCCCTTCATCGGCGCCGTGGCCGGCCAGGTGGATCTCGCCGATCGCCTCGGCCGGCAGGGCGTCCAGATAGGCCTGCGCGCTGTAGCCGAGGTTGCTGGCGCTGACGAAGACGTTGTTGACGTCGACCAGCAGGCCGCAGCCGGTTTGGGCGACCAGGGCCTTCAGGAAGTCGACCTCGCCCAGGTCATGGCCGGTCAGGGGCAGGTAGAGGGACGGGTTCTCGATCAGCACCTTGCGGCCCAGGGCGTCCTGCATGCGGCCGACATTGGCGGCGATGCGGGCGAGGGCGGCGTGGGTGCGCGGAAAGGGCAGGAGATCGGGCTGGTGCAAGCCTCGGTGCGTCGACCAGGCCAGATGCTCGGAGATCACGAACGGCTCGAACCGGTCGGCCAGGCGCTTGAGGGCGGCCAGGTGCTCGGGGTCCGGATCGGCGTCGGCGGCCAGGGACAGGCCCACGCCGTGCAGCGACAGCGGCCGGCGCGCGCGGATGGCCTCCAGCGCCGCCAGACGCGGACCACCAGCCGACATGTAGTTCTCGGGATGGACCTCGAACCACAGGCCCTGAGCCTCGCACGCGAGCGCGTCGGCATAGTGCTGGGACTTGAGGCCAAGGCCGGCGGTGGGGGTCATGGGGAAGCTCTCAAAATCCTTGTCATCCCGGAAGCCTCGCAGAGGCTGTCCGGGACCCAGGGGCCAAGCGCATAGCGGCTCCCCCTGGGTCCCGGCTCTCCGCTTCGCTGCGGCCGGGATGACAAGAATGGATGTTGCCGGGCTTTACGCCTTCGGGGTCAGCGAACCCATGCCCTTCGGGGTCTTCATGGTCACGCACGCGCCCTTGGCCACGTGCTTCCAGGCGTCGCCCTGGTAGTCGACCTTCGAGGTGCCGGCGCACGAGGTGCCCGCGCCCGCCTTGCAGTCGTTCTCGCCGGCCTTGGCCACGCCGTAGCACTTTTCCATCTCGACCTTGGCGCCGGTCTTCATGTGTTCGTCGGCCGAGGCCATCGAGACGCCGGCCGAGAGGGCGAGGACGGCGGCGAGGGCGGCGGTGGTGGCGGTGCGGTTCATGGGGTGTCTCCTTGGTGTTCTTGGGGAAGTCTTGGGATCGTTGCTGGCCGGAGCGGCATGTCGTCGCCCGGTCGATGGGAGATACGAAGCTTCCGCCGTGAAGGTTACACCGGTCGCCGAACAAAAAACGGGGAGAACAAAATTTCGGCGCGGCGGTCTCGGGCGGTTCCGGCGCGGCGCGACACCGTGTAACCATCGGCCCTTCCCGCGCGAATAGGGGTGTGCGTGACGGATACCGAGACCCGTTTGAAGGCGCTGATGCTGCGCGGGCTGGACGGTGACGCCGCCGCCTATCGCGAGTGTCTGGCCGTTCTTGGCGTCCGGCTGCGCGCCTATTTCGCGCGACGGATGTCCGGCGCGCCCGGCGATGTGGAGGATCTGGTGCAGGAGACGTTGCTGGCGGTGCATCTCAAGCGGTCGACCTGGGATTCGTCCCAGTCGTTCACCGGCTGGGCGCACGCGGTGGCGCGCTACAAGCTGATCGACCACTGGCGGCGGCGGAAGATCCGCCAGGCCCTGCCGATCGAGGACCACATCGAATTCCTGGCCGCCGACGAGCCCGATCCGGGCGTCGGCCTCGAGCTGGACCGCGCCCTGGCCACTCTGCCCGAAAAGCAGCGGATCCTCGTCTCCGACGTCAAGCTGACCGGCCTGTCCCTGGCCGAGGCGGGCGCGAAGGCGGGCATGACCGAAGGGGCGGCCAAGGTCGCCCTGCACCGGGCGCTGAAGGCCCTGGCCGAAAGGATGCGCCGTGCGAACGGATGATCTGATCGACGCCCTGGCCTCGGACGCCCAGGCCACGGATTTTGGGCCGACGCGCGCTCCGCCCCGGCGTCTGGCGATGGTCGCCGGCCTGGGCGCCCTGGCGGCCCTGGTCCTGGTGCTGGCCTGGCTGCATACCCGCCATGACCTGATGCCGGCCATGCGCGGCGGCATGTTCTGGATGAAGGCGCTCTACACCGCCCTGCTGGGCGCGGCCGGCTACCTGGCCGTCGAGCGGCTGTCGCGGCCGGGTGGATCGGGCCGCCGCGGCTGGATCCTGGGCCTGTCCGTCCTGGCGGCGTTTTCGGTCGCGGGCGTCGTCCAGGCGATGATGAGCCCCGACATCCAGATGACGCTGCACATGCTGCGCGGCCATTCCTGGCATGTCTGCAGCCGCAATATCCTGGTCCTGGGCCTGCCGATGCTGGCCCTGGGTCTGTGGGTCGTGCGCGGCATGGCCCCGACTCGGCCAACCCTGGCGGGCCTGGCGACGGGATTGTTCGCGGGCGGCGTGGCGGCGACGGTCTATGGCCTGCACTGCGCCGAGAACACCTTCACCTTCGTGGCCCTCTGGTACAGCCTCGGGGTGCTGTCCCTGGCCGCCCTCGGCGCGGCGGTCGGGCGCTGGGCGCTGCGCTGGTAGGCAAGGCCGCCAGTTGGCGAGCTGTCGCCAGATCTAGCGACGATCAAGTTTCGTGTCGTCGCGCTCCGGTCGATTGACAAACCGATGTTCCGCGACTGAAGTGCCGCGGCCTTCGCGAATGAGACGCGATAGGCGCTAGTGAACCGCCATACGACTCTGTGGGGAGAGACGCGTGACGATCGACGACACCGTCGCCCCGATAAGCGGGATGAGGGCTGGCGCGCCCATCTGGTCGGCCGCGACCCTGCCATGGCGACTGGCCGAGGCCGCCGCCGCCGGCGCCCTGGCCGGCGTGCTGATGATTCTGGTCTGGCTGGATCTGCGGCCGGACCTGCCGGTCGCCGCCACCCGCGCCTTTTTCTGGATCAAGGCGATCTATCCCGCCGCCGTCGCTCTCTGCGCCCTGGCCGCCGCGACCCTGTTGGCGCGCGCGTGCGTCGGCGGGTTCCGAGCCTTGGCCGGGGCGGGGGCCCTGGCCTGCGCCATGCTGATCGCCGCCGCCGTCCAGGCGTCCGGCGCGGGCGCCGAGGCGCTCACCGCCCCCGACTGGCCGAGCGCCGCCACCTGTCTTGGCGACATCCTGGTCATCGCCGCGCCGATGCTGGCCCTGGTGGCGGCCGGGTTGCGCGACATCGACCTGGAGCGGCCCGCGTTCACCGGTTTCGCCTGCGGCCTGTTCTGCGGGGGCGTCGCGGCGACGGTCGACGGCCTGCACTGCTGGCAGGGAACCTACGCGTTCGTGGGGCCCTGGTTCACCCTGGCCATGCTGCTCTGCGGCGCGGTCGGGGCCGGCGCGGCCAAGCTGCTCGCCCGCCGCCGCCTTTTTCTCGCGGCCGCCGAATAGCAAGAGGCCTCCCGGATCGCGCCGGGAGGCCTCTTCGTCTTCAACGGATCGACGCCTACTCGGCGGCGGCCTTGGCCGCGTCGCCGCCGAACTTGGCGTGCAGTTCGCCCGAGTGGTAGCGCTTGGCCATGGTCGCGGTCGACAGCGCCTTGATCTTGTCGGCGTGGCCGGCCGAGCCGAACTCGACGAAGCGGGCCTGGCAGACCTTGCGCATGGCTTCCTTGGCGGGCTTCAGATAGGCGCGCGGGTCGAACTCGCCCGGCTTCTCGACCAGGATCTTGCGGATCGCGCCGGTGATGGCCATGCGGTTGTCGGTGTCGACATTGATCTTGCGCACGCCGTGCTTGATGCCGCGCTGGATCTCTTCGACCGGCACGCCCCAGGTCTGGGGCATCTCGCCGCCGTACTGGTTGATGATGTCCTGCAGGTCCTGCGGGACCGACGACGAGCCGTGCATTACCAGGTGGGTGTTGGGCAGGCGGCGGTGGATTTCCTCGATCACGTTCATGGCCAGGACGTCGCCGTCCGGCTTGCGCGTGAACTTGTAGGCGCCATGACTGGTGCCCATGGCGATGGCCAGGGCGTCGACGCCGGTCTGGGCGACGAAGTCGACCGCCTGGTCCGGATCGGTCAGCAGCTCGTCATGGCTGAGCTTGCCCTCGAAGCCGTGGCCGTCCTCGGCTTCGCCCATGCCGGTTTCCAGGCTTCCCAGCACGCCAAGTTCACCTTCGACCGAGACGCCGCAGCTGTGGGCCATCTGGACCACCTTGCGGGTGACCTCGACATTGTACTCGTAGGAGGCCGGGGTCTTGGCGTCTTCCATCAGCGAGCCGTCCATCATCACCGAGGTGAAGCCGTACTGGATCGCCGTGGCGCAGGTCGCCGGGCCGTTGCCGTGGTCCTGGTGCATGCAGACCGGGATGTGCGGATAGATGTCGACCAGAGCGTCGATCATCTTGGCTAGCATGATGTCGTTGGCGTAGTTCCGCGCCCCACGCGACGCCTGGATGATCACGGGCGAGTTGACGGCCTCGGCCGCCTCCATGATCGCCAGGCCCTGTTCCATGTTGTTGATATTGAAGGCGGGCAAGCCGTACTCATGCTCGGCGGCATGGTCCAACAGCTGGCGCAGCGTGATGCGAGCCACGTAGTTCTCTCCTGCAAGCGTTAAGTGGTTGGGTCGTTTCTTGTTTTTGGGGCCGTGACGCTTGTGCGTTCTCTGCCCGTTTGGTCAGTCTGCGTACTTAAACTCTTCCGATCTTCCCGGCGAATGCCGGGACCCAGATCCCAAGGCGCTTGGGCTGATTGGAAGAACGCGGTGTTCTTGGAAATCGCTTCAGCGCTCGTCCATCTGGGCCCCGGCATTCGCCGGGGAGATCGGAGAAAACTAGTCAGATTCTCAAGCCTCCAAGGCCGCGACGCCCGGAAGCGTCTTGCCCTCCATCCATTCCAGGAACGCGCCGCCGGCGGTCGAGACGAACGTCATGTCGGCCGACACGCCCGCGTGGTTCAGGGCCGACACCGTATCACCGCCGCCGGCCACGGCCACGATCTTACCCGATTTCGCCAGTTGCGCGGCGTGCTTTGCCGCCGAAACGGTCGCCTCGTCGAACGGAGGGACTTCAAACACGCCCAGCGGGCCGTTCCAGATCAGGGTCTTGCTGGCGTCCATGGCCGCCAGCAGGGTCTTCACCGTCTCGGGGCCGGCGTCCAGGATCAGGTCGTCGGGCTGGACGTCATAGACATTGCGGGTCTCGGCGTGGACGCCCGGCTTGACGCTCTTGGCCACCACCACGTCGGTCGGCAGCAGCAGCTTGCAGCCGGCCGCGCCCGCCAGGTCGATGATTTCCAGGGCGGTGTCGGCCAGGTCGGGCTCGCACAGCGAGGCGCCGACATCGATCTTGGCCGCGTGCAGGAAGGTGTTGGCCATGCCGCCGCCGATGGCCAGATAGTCCAGCTTGGTCACCAGGTTGCGCAGCAAATCCAGCTTGGTCGAGACCTTGGAGCCGCCGACGATGCCGATCACCGGCTTCTTGGGATTGCCCAGGGCGGCGTCCAGGGCTTCCAGCTCGCGCTGCATCGCCAGGCCCGGATAGGCCGGCAGCAGGTGGGCCAGGCCTTCGGTCGAGGCGTGCGCGCGGTGGGCGGCGCTGAAGGCGTCGTTGACATAGACGTCGCCGTTGGCGGCCAGGGCCTTGGCGAACGCGGGATCGTTCTTCTCTTCGCCGGCGTGGAAGCGGACGTTTTCCAGCAGGGCCACGCCGCCGCTTTCCAGACTGTCGACGACCTTGGCGGCTTCAGAGCCGATGCAATCGCTGGCGAAGGCGACCGGCTGCTCCAGCAGCGCCGACAGCGGCTCGGCCACGAAGGCCAGGCTCATCTCCGGAACGACCTTGCCCTTGGGGCGGTCGAAGTGGGCCAGCAGCACGACCTTGGCGCCTTGCTGGGACAGGTAGTGGATGGTCGGCAGGGCCGCGCGCAGGCGGGTGTCGTCGGTGATCTTCCCGCCATCGACCGGCACGTTGAAGTCCACCCGGACCAGGGCGCGCTTGCCGGCGAGATCGGCGGTGTCGAGGGTGCGGAAGGTCATCGGTCGTCCTGCGGTGGGTGAACCTCGTCCTTCGACAAGCTCAGGATGAGGTTCAAGAGATCGGCAATAGCCCTCATCCTGAGCCTGTCGAAGGACGAGGGCGGGCCAAGGAAAACCCCGCTCCTTGCGAGAGCGGGGTTTGGTGGTGCGTTCCTTACAGGAACTTCGCCATCTCAAGAGCGGTGTCGCTCATGCGGGTCGCGAAGCCCCACTCGTTGTCGTACCAGCTGAGCACGCGGACCAGCTTGCCCTCGATGACCTGGGTCTGGGGCAGGGCGGCCGTCGAGCTGGCGGCGATGTGGTTCAGGTCCGACGAGACCAGCGGGTCGGTCGTGGTGAACAGCACGCCCTTCATCGGACCGTCGGCGGCGGCCTGCAGGGCGGCGTTGACCTCGGCGGCGTCGGTGTCGCGCGTCGGCACGACCTTCAGGTCGATGACCGAGACGTTCGGGGTCGGGACGCGGATCGAGCTGCCGTCCAGCTTGCCCTTCAGTTCCGGCAGAACCAGGCCCAGGGCCTTGGCGGCGCCGGTCGAGGTCGGGATCATGCTCAGGGCCGCGGCGCGGGCGCGATAGAGGTCCTTGTGCATGGTGTCCAGCGTCGGCTGGTCGCCGGTGTAGCTGTGGATCGTGGTCATGTAGCCACGCTCGATGCCGACCAGGTCGTGCAGGACCTTGGCGACCGGGGCCAGGGCGTTGGTGGTGCACGAACCGTTCGAGACGACGATGTCGTCGGCGGTCAGGGTCTCGTGGTTGACCTTGTAGACGATGGTCTTGTCGGCCCCGTCCGCGGGAGCGGACACCAATACGCGCTTGGCGCCGGCTTCCAGGTGCAGGGCGGCCTTGTCGCGGGCGGTGAAGATGCCGGTGCACTCGAACGCGATGTCGACGTTCAGTTCCTTGTGCGGCAGATCCTTGGGATCACGGATCGCCGTGACCTTGATCTTGCCCATGCCGACGTCGATCCAGTCCTCGCCCGAGGTGACCACGCCCGGGAAGCGACCGTGGACGCTGTCGTAGCGCAGCAGGTGGGCGTTGGTCTCGACGGGACCCAGGTCGTTGATGGAGACGACCTCGATGTCGCGGCGGCCATGCTCGGCGATGGAGCGCAGGACCAGACGTCCGATGCGGCCGAAGCCGTTGATGGCGACGCGAATAGCCATGGGTCGTTCTCCTGTTATGACCGCGCGATCGAGTTCGATCGGCGTTCCCTATTTGGGTGCGCGTTTTGCGGGGGAAAGGCGCTGAGTCAAGGCCTAGAAACTGACACGGCTTCGGTAAATGCTGCTATGGGCTCCGCGCCGCCCAAATGTCGCCCTGACGACTGGCATAGACGGGGCTCATCTATATGTTGCGTCGCATGATTGGAAATCGCCGATGATCCCGGCCGACGGTACGGCCCTCGACCTGGCCGTGCGCCGTCTGGAGCGCGCGGTGGCTCAGCTTGAGCAGCGCCAGGCGGCCAGGGCCGCCGAGGTCGAGCGCGCGCTTGCGGCCGCCGCCGCTGCTCCCGCCGCGTCGTCGTCCCCCGCCGAGCCGGGCCTCTTCGATGACGAAGAGCGCACGCGCCTGGTCGCCGACCTGGAAGCCGCCCGCGAACGTGAAAAGGCGCTGGAGGAAGCCGGCGAGCAGGCCTCCGCCGCCCTGGGCCGCGCCATCGCGGAAATCCGTTCCGCGCTCGGCGACGAGTTCGTGGCCAATGATGACCACGCGCATGACGACGACGAAGCCGAGGACGCCGTCGCGCCGCTGCAGGACGACGACCTGTTCGACGCGCCCAAGGCAGGCGATCCCAAAGTCCGCGATCGGGGGGAGGCCTGACGCATGGCCCAAGTGACCATCCACGTGAACGGCCGGCCCTACATGGTTGGCTGCGAGGACGGCCAGGAGCCGCATCTCTCGGAACTGGCGCGGCTGTTCGACCGCCAGGTCCGCCAGGTCAGCTCCGACGTCGGCCAGTTGGGCGAGACGCGGCTGTTCCTGATGGGCGCCCTGCTGCTGGCCGACGAGCTGTCGGACATGAAGCTGCGCCTGGCCCACGCCAACGCCGAGATCGCCCGCCTGAACCAGGACGGCACCAAGGCCGAGATCGCCGCCATCCGCGCGCTGGACGCGGCCGCCGAGAAGATCGAGAAGCTGGCGGCGGAGTAGGCGCTCCGCTCGCTATAACTTGAGGTTGTTCTCTCCGCTGTATTCCCTACCCTCGGGGCTTGTTTCGGAAGAGGGCTTCGATGAGAGTGCTGGCGACGTTCGGGCTTCTGGGCTTGGCCTTGAGCGGCCCCGCCATAGCGGCGGATTCCACTGCCGCCGCGTTCGGCGCGCGCGAATACATCCAGCAGATCAGCCTGTCGCCCGACGGCCAGAAGGTGGCGATGATCGTCCCGACCGCGGGGCGCGGCGTCCACCTTGAGGTGGTCGACACGGCCGCTTCCGGCCCGCCTAAGCCGATCCTCGCCTCCAGCGGCAGCCCCGAACGGCTGACGAGCTGCCGTTGGTCGACCAATACGCGCCTGGTCTGCCAGATCTATGTCGTCGTGAAGGACGCCCAGAACCGCCTGGGCTTCACCCGCCTGATCGCGATCAACAGCGACGGGGGCGACCTGAAGGTGCTCAGCGCCCAGACAAACGACCGCTCGTTGCGGATGTCGCAGAACGGCGGCGTGGTGATCGACTGGGCCACCGACGACGCGCCGGGCGGGATCCTGATGACCCGCGACCATGTGCCGGAGCGCGGCACTGGCACCCACCTGGCCAACGAAGACGACGGCCTGGGCGTCGATCGCGTCGACACGACAACCTTGGCTCGCCGGTCCGTCGAGAAGTCAAACCTCAACGCCATCGAATATATCAGCGATGGGCGCGGGACCGTCCGGGTGATGGGCGTTCGGCCGACGCGGTCGTCGGGCTACGCCAGCGACAGGATCCTCTATTTCTATCGCCAGCCTGAACGCCGCGACTGGCTGCCGTTGGGCCAGCTGACCCTCGGCGCCACGGGCTACAGCGGCTTCAGCCCCGAAGCCGTCGATCCCAAGCTCAATGTCGTCTACGGCTTCGACGTCAAGGACGGCCGCCTGGCCTTGTACAAGACGGCGCTGGACGACAGCCTCAAGCGCGACCTGGTGCTGGCGCGGCCCGACGTCGACGTTACGGGCCTTGTTCGGATCGGTCGCCAGAGCCGCGTGGTCGGCGTCTCCTACGTCACCGACAAGCGCGAGACCGAATTCTTCGACCCCGACTTGCGCAAGTTGGGTCTGGCGCTGGGCAAGGCGCTGCCGGGTCGCCTGATCACGTTCGTCGACGCCTCGGCCGACGAGTCCAAGCTGCTGCTGTTCGCCGGCAGCGACAGCGATCCGGGCCTCTACTACCTTTATGACAAGACCACCCGGAACCTGCAGGAGCTGATCGCCGCCCGGCCGCAGCTGGAAAAGTTGAAGCTGGCCACGGTGAAGGCGGTGACCTATCCGGCCGCCGACGGCACGCAGATCCCTGGCTACCTGACCCTGCCGCCGGGCAGCGACGGCAAGAACCTGCCGGCGATCGTCATGCCGCACGGCGGCCCCGGCGCGCGCGACGAATGGGGCTTCGACTGGCTCGCCCAGTATTTCGCCCAGCAGGGCTACGCCGTCTTGCAACCCAACTATCGAGGCTCGGCCGGCTATGGCGCCGACTGGTTCCAGAAGAACGGCTTCCAGTCCTGGCGCACCGCGATCGGCGATGTGAATGACGGCGGCCGCTGGCTCGCCCAGCAGGGGATCGCCGCGCCGGGCAAGCTGGCCATCGTCGGCTGGTCGTACGGGGGATACGCGGCGCTGCAGTCGGCGGTGCTGGATCCGGACCTCTTCAAGGCTATCGTGGCGATCGCGCCGGTCACCGATCTGGAGACCCTGCGCGCCGAGTCGCTGAACTTCACCAACTACCTCCAGGTCAGTGAATTCATCGGCAAGGGCCCGCACGTGACCGAGGGCTCGCCCGCCCAGAACGCCGCGAAGATCAAGGCGCCGGTCCTGCTGTTCCATGGCGACCTCGACGCCAATGTCGGGATCGGCGAGTCGCGGCTGATGGAGCGCAAGCTGCGGGACGCGGGACGCAAGGCCGAGTTGGTCGAGTTCAAGGGATTGGACCACCAGCTCAACGACGACACGGCGCGAACCGAGATGCTGACCAAGACCGACGCCTTCCTGAAGGCGTCGCTGGGCCTCTGATCGTCGCCTGCGACGCGGGCGCCTCTATCGCTGGGGCTCCCGACCCCCTATATTGATCCACGGCGGGTCTTGCTGTGGCTCTCGTCGAAGATTTCTATTCCCAGGGACCTTAATCTCTCTATCGGGACCTGTTCCCTCTCGTGGCCGTGGCTGCGGGAACACGGGGCCCACCTGTTACTGACAGGTTCGAGTGGATTGAAACGTCTTCACGGTTCTTCGCGGCGCCGCCACCTTTCTTCCCGAAGCGATGGTCTCCTATAAGCGACGGATGGCGATCACCGATCCTGTCGCGGCCAAGACGGCCCTGCGCGTCTTTCTGCGCAACCAGCGCAAGCAGCTGGCGCTGGAGCACCCCGAAGCCGACTGGATGATCGCCGAGGTGGCGCGCGAGCCGCTGGCGCGACTGTTCCCCGATCCCGCTGGTAAGGTCGCCGCGCTCTATCACGGGCTTGGCTCGGAGGTGTCGCCGCGCATCCTGGCCGACCAGATGCGGGAGGCCGGTTGGACGATCGCCCTGCCGGCCGTCGAGGACGCCGAGACGCGCCGCATGGTGTTCCGCGCCTGGGACGTCGGCCAGCCGCTGGTCCATGACGCCATCGGCCTGCGCGGTCCTCCGCCGACCCAGCCGGTCGTGCTGCCGGACCTGGTCATCACGCCGCTGCTGGCCTTCCAGCGCGACGGCCTGCGCCTGGGGCAGGGCGGCGGCTATTACGACCGGGCGCTGGAAGCCCTGAGGGCTCGCAAGTCCGTTGTCGTGCTGGGCCTGGCCTACAGTGGCCAGCAGGCGGAGAATTTGCCGCACGAGCCGCACGATCAAAGGCTGGACGCTATTCTCACCGAAAAAGAGTATATCGCGGTCAATGACATGGGCCGCCCAGGCCCTCCTTAAGGACTTTCGATGCGTTTCGCCTTCTTCGGCGATGTCGTCGGCAAGTCGGGCCGCGACGGCCTGGCCGACCATCTGCCCGATCTTCGCCGCCGGCTCTCCCTCGAGTTCGTGATCATCAACGCCGAGAACGCCGCGGCCGGCTTCGGCATCACCGAGAACACCGCACGCGAGCTGTTCGAGGCTGGCGCCGACTGCCTGACCCTGGGCAATCACAGCTGGGACCAGCGCGAGGCTCTCACCTATATCGTCCGCGAGCCGCGCCTGATCCGGCCGGCCAACTACCCGATCCTGTCCGACGCCCCGGGGCGCGGCAGCCATCTCTTCCAGACCGACAGTGGCAAGACGGTGTTTGTCGTCAACCTGCTGGGCCGGGTGCACATGGACGCCATGGACGACCCGTTCGCCGCCGCCGACCGTGAGCTGGACAAGGCCCCGCTGGGCCAGGTGGCCGACGCGGTGATCGTCGACATGCACTGCGAGGCGACGTCGGAGAAGATGGCCATGGGCCACTATTGCGACGGCCGCGCCTCGCTGGTGGTCGGCACCCACACCCACGTCCCGACCGCCGACTGCCAGGTGCTGCCGGGCGGCACCGCCTACCAGACCGACGCCGGCGCCTGCGCCGACTATGACAGCGTCATCGGCAACCAGAAGGAAGAGCCTCTGCGGCGCTTCACCACCAAGATCAGCGGCGGGCGCTACACGCCGGCCTCGGGGCCGGCGACGGTGTGCGGCGTGTTCGTCGAGACCGACGACCGCACGGGCCTGGCGGTGCGTGTCGAGCCGATCCGCGTCGGCGGGCGGCTGCGGCAGTCGATCCCGGAAGTCGCCTAAGCGGTCGGGAAGTATTGGAAGAACGGCTCGGCCTCGGCCAATACGCGCTGGACCGAGGGGCGGCTCTTCAGGCGCTCCAGATAGGCCAGGCACAGCGGCCAGCGGTTCCCAAAGGGCGCTTCTGGCGCCTGGACCTTGTCGGCGTAGAACAGCGCCGGCATCGCCGCGCAGTCGGCCAGGCCGAAGTCGCCGCACATCCAGTCGCGGCCGTCGGCCAGTTCCTTTTCCAGGTGATCGCAGGCCGTGGCCAGTTGGGCGTAGGACTCCCGGACGCCGTACGGATCCCTGCCAGCCTCCGCCGGCCGGATGCGATCGGCGACGATGCGCTGCATCGGGTGATGGATGTAGTGGTCGAAGAAGCGGTCCCAGAACCGCGTCCGCCAGGCCAGGTCCGGGTCCCGCGGTACGAACCGCACGCGGCCCGGATAGCGCAGGTCCAGATAGTCGAGGATGACGCTGGTCTCGAGCACGGTCTCGTCGCGGGCCTCATCGCGCAGCGCCGGCATCTTGCCCATCGGCGACAGCTTCAGGAACGCCTCGCGCCCGGACGGATCGCCCAGGTTGACCATCACGTTCCCGAAGGCGATGTCGTTCTCGTAGAGGCCGATCAGCACCTTCCAGCAGAACGAGGACAGCGGGTGGGCGTGTAGCGTCAGGCTCATCGGTCGCTCCCTGATACTTAAGTTATCGCCTAACTATCATCGGGGCGGGACGAAGTGCAAGCGCCGGCCGGCGCCCCTTGGGGGTGACAAAACCCGCCCTCGGGGGCTAGAAGCGCCCACACTCCATTTTTCAGACCAGAGACAGAGCCTCCGAATGGCCGGCCACTCGAAATTCAAGAACATCATGCACCGCAAGGGCCGCGCCGACGCCGCGCGCTCCAAGCTGTTCTCCAAGCTGTCGCGGGAAATCACCGTCGCGGCCAAGACCGGCCTGCCCGACCCGGCCATGAACCCGCGCCTGCGCCTGGCCGTGAACAACGCCAAGGCCGAGAGCCTGCCCAAGGACGTCATCGACCGCGCGATCAAGAAGTCGCAGATGGGCGACGCGGCCGACTATTCGGAAATCCGCTATGAAGGCGTCGCCGCCGGCGGCGTCGGCATCATCGTCGAGGTGCTGACCGACAACAAGAACCGCGCCGCCGCAAACGTCCGGTCCTACTTCACCAAGATCGGCGGCAACATGGGGGCCACCGGCTCGGTGACCTTCAACTTCGATCACGTCGGCCAGATCACCTACCCGGCCAAGGCCGCGTCGGAAGACGCCATGATGGAAGCCGCCATCGAGGCCGGCGCCGACGATGTCACCTCGGACATGGACGAGGAGGGCGAAGGCCACACCATCTACACCGCCTTCGAAAGCCTGAACGAGGTGGCCGCCGCCCTGGAAGCCAAGTTCGGCGCGGCGTCGAACACCAAGATCGCCTGGCGCCCGAAGATGCAGGTGCCGGTCACGGGCGACTCGGTCGCCACCCTGATGAAGCTGCTCGACCTGCTGGACGACGACGACGACGTCCAGAACGTCTATTCGAACGAAGACATCAGCGACGAAGACCTGGCCAAGCTGGGCTGACGCTCTTGGGGGAGGTCGAATGGGCCTCCCCTTCTTACTTCCAGTATTTCCAGCGACGAGGCCCCGGTGACCTTTTCCGCCCCGAACGCCCTGGCTGAAGTCGACCTGCCCGGCCTGCCCAACCACTATCGCGGCAAGGTGCGGGACAATTACGACCTGCCGGACGGCCGCCGGGTGATCGTGGCGTCCGACCGTCTCAGCGCCTTCGACCGCATCCTGTGCGCCGTGCCGTACAAGGGCCAGGTGCTGACCCAGACGGCGCGCTACTGGTTCGACGCCACCGCCGATATCTGCCCCAACCACGTCCTGGCCTATCCGGACCCGAACGTGCTGATCGGCCGGCGTCTGGAGATGCTGCCGGTCGAACTGGTGGTGCGCGGCTATCTGGCCGGGACCACCTCGACCTCGATCCTGACGCTCTACAACAAGGGCGAGCGCGAAATGTATGGCGTGCGACTGCCCGACGGCCTGCGCGCCAACCAGCGCCTGCCCGAGCCGATCCTGACCCCCACCAGCAAGGCCGCCGACGGCGACCACGACGCGCCGCTGTCGCCCGCCCATATCCTGGAACAGGGCCTGCTGACGCCCGAGCAGTGGGACCAGCTCAGCGCCTACGCCCTGGCCCTGTTCGCGCGCGGCCAGGCCCTGGCGGCCGAGCGCGGGCTGATCCTGGCCGACACCAAGTACGAGTTCGGCCTCGACGCCGACGGCGCCATCGTCCTGGCCGACGAGATCCACACCCCCGACAGCAGCCGCTTCTGGAAGGCGGCGACCTACGACGCCAGGTTCGCGGCCGGCGAGCGCCCCGACAGCTTCGACAAGGACTTCGTCCGCGCCTGGGTGGCCCAGCGCTGCGATCCCTACAACGACCCGATCCCAGAAATCCCCACGGACCTGATCCGGCAGACCTCGGACGTCTATATCGAGGCGTTCGAGACGATCACCGGCCAGGCGTTCCAGCGCCCCGCGGCGGACGAGCCGATGATGGCGCGGGTGAAGCGGAATTTGGACGCCTACCTGGCGGGTTAGGCGGGGATTGATCTCTCTCGCCGCTCTTCTCGCCGTCATGGGGCGCGGCTAGACTGCGGACATGGTCCTGCGGGTTCACATCGACACCGATTGCGGCGTGGACGACGCCCTGGCGCTGACGCTTCTGGCCCGCGCGCGACAGGCCGTGGACGTGGTCTCGGTCTCGGCCGTGTTCGGCAACACCTATGTCGACCAGGCCGCCGCCAACGCCCGGGGCGTGCTGCGGCTGGCCGGCTGCGGGGCCGAGGTCTATATCGGCGCCGGCTCGGGCCTGGCCCGCCGGCGGGTCGAGCGGATGCGGCCCGCCCACGGAGTCGACGGCCTGAACGGCGCGGGCTTCTCGCAGCGCTGGAAGCTGCCCGAGCTGGAGCGCGGCCATTCGGCCAACTTCCTGGCCTTCGCCGCGCGTCGCAAGGTGATGGGGCTGTTCCTCGGCCCCCTGACCAACCTGGCCAAGGGGCTGCTGGAAGACCCCGCCGCCTTCCGCGACTGGCGGCCGACGATCATGGCCGGCGCCTTCGAGGTGGCCGGCAAGGCGGCCGGCGGCGCCGACTTCAACAGCTGGAGCGACCCGGAGGCCCTGCAGCGCACGCTGGAGGGCCGGGTCATGCCGCGCCTGATGCCGATGGACGTCACGCACCAGGTGTCGGTCACCGCCGAGGACCTGGCCAAGGGCGCGGCCTGCTGCGGCTCGCCTTTGTCCCAGCGCCTGATCAAGGCGGCCGGGCCCTATATCGCCTTCCATCAGCAGGTCTGGGGCGGCGAAGGCTGTCGGCCGCACGACTCGGTGGCGGCCGCCAGCCTGATCGCGCCCGAGCTCTTCAGCTTCACGCCCGCGCGCCTGCGGGTGGTCGTCGACGGCGAGCGCCTGGGCCGCGTCGACCGCATCGACGGCGCGCCCAACGCCGAGGTCTGCACGGGCCTCGACGTCGCCGCCGTCAAGCGCCTGATCCTGGGCGGCCTGTTCGGCTGGAGCGCGGTGGAGGCGGCTTGAGTCTCGCCCCGGCTTCCTAATGCGGCTGGCGCCACTGGGCGGCGCGTTCGCGGACCAGCTCGCGCATGAACTGGTCGAGCTCGGCCAGACGGCGATCCATCTCGCCCACCGGCACGCCGTTCCAGACCGAGTGATCATAGGCCGACCGCGCTTCGCGAAGATTTTCGCCGGCCTGGTAGCGCTCGGTTATGTAGAGGGTCTCAAGAAGCTTGGTCGGTCGGTCGAGCTTCTCGTGCTTCATCGACCAGTAGCTGACCATGTACTCGGCCAGGATGCCGTCGTCCGATGTCTCGACCATCGTCCGTCTCCCTTTACGCTGGAGCGGAGATAGGGAGATCGGACGACGGTTCCAGAGGCGAGGGGCGTCTATTTGCCGCCCGCGTAGTCCTTGATCAGGGCGTAGAGGAAGTCGCGGCCGTCATAGAGCGACTTGACCCGGATGCGCTCGTTCAGGCCGTGGATGCCGTCGCCGTCCGAGCTGCCGAACAGGCCCGAGACGCCATAGGTCGGGATGCCGGCGGCGTTGGTGTGGACGCCGTCGGTGGCGCCGGTCAGCAGGATCGGCACGATCGGAACGCCGGGCCACAGCTTGGCGGCTTCCTTCTCGATCGGGCCCATGATGGCCGGCGTCAGGGGCGGCGGCGGCGAGACGCTGTTGGGCTCGTGGGCCAGAGTCACGGCGACGGGCGCGCCCGCCAGTTCGGCCAGCTTGGTCCGGACCTCCTCGACCGGCGTGCCCGGCAGGATGCGGCAGTTGACGTTGGCCGTGGCGCGCTGGGGCAGGGCGTTGGGCGCGTGTCCGGCATTGACCATCGTGGCCACGCAGGTGGTGCGCAGCATCGAGTTCCACATCGGGTCGGCGGTCACCGTCTTCAGAGCGGCGGGATCGTTGATGTTGGCGACCAGCGCCTTCATCGCCGCCGCCTGCTCGGCCGGCACGCGGGCCTGCATCTTGGTGAAGTAGCCGCGCGTGGCGTCGTTGAAGCGCGGCGGGAAGCCATAGGCGCCGATCCGGTCCAGGCCCGCCGACAGCTGGTAGATGGCGTTGGCCGGGACGGGGCGGCTGGAGTGGCCGCCGGGATTGGTCACGGTCAGGGTGAAGTCCTGATAGACCTTCTCGCCGCCCTGGACCTCCAGCACGACGGGCTTGTCATGCTCGTCCAGCAGGCCGTCGGCGCCTTCGTTCAGGGCGAATTCGGCGTCGACCAGCGGGCGGTGGTTCTTCACCAGGTCCTCGATGCCGTTATAGGCCTCGCTCTCTTCGCCACAGGTCAGGGCCATCTTGATGTCGCGCCTGGGCTTGAAGCCGGCCTGCTTCAGGCGGACCAGGCTGTCGACCCAGATGGCCGCCTGGGCCTTATCGTCCGAGGTCCCGCGCCCGAAGAAGTAGCCGTTCTCCTCGACCAGCTTGAACGGGTCGCGGGTCCAGTCGGCGCGGTTGGCCTCGACCACGTCGATATGGGCCAGCAGCAGCATGGGCCTGGATTTCGGATCGGTCCCGTGAAGGATCGCCACCAGGCTGCCCTCCTTGGGATGGCCGTCGGCGACCACCACCTTGACGTCGGCCTCGGGGAAGCCCGCCGCCTTCAGCCGCGCGCCCATCGCCTCTGCCGCTTGGGTGCAACTGCCGACCGACAGGGTGGTGTTGATCTCGACCAGCTCCTTGTAGAGGTCGCGGAAGGCCAGTTGGTCGGGGCGGACGGTCTTGGGCGGTTCGGCGACCTGCGCGCTCGCCGTCGTCGCGAGGGCCACAAGGGCGCCCGCCGTCATCCACACCGACCGTTTCATCCGTACTCTCCCCAATGAACCTGGGCGCGAGGAGAGCCCGCCAGCGCTCGCGGCGCAAGGGCCGCCGTTAACGCCTCGTTAGCAAAGGACTGGCTTTTCGTGGGGCCGGGAAAAGGCGATGGTGCGAGAACACATGATGAACGCGAATCGCACGCCAATCCGAATCCTGGGGCTCGATCCCGGTCTGCGCCGCACCGGCTGGGGCGTGCTGACGGTCGAGGGCTCGCGCATGAGCCATGTCGCCCACGGGGTGATCGTTCCCGACGAGAAGGCTGACTTCGCCCAGCGCCTGCTGCATCTGTTCGAGGGCATCTGCGCGGTGATCGAGCAGCACAAGCCCGACGAGGCGGCGGTCGAGGAGGTGTTCCTCAACACCAACGCTCAGTCGACGCTGAAGCTGGGCCACGCCCGCGCCGCCGCCCTGATCGCGCCGGCCCGCGCCGGGCTGCTGGTCGCTGAGTATTCCACGCGTCTGGTCAAGAAGGCGGTGGTCGGCACCGGCGCGGCCGACAAGGCCCAGATCGGCTTCATGATCGCTCGCCTGCTGCCCACGGCCGGCAAGACCACGGCCGACTGCGCCGACGCCCTGGCCGTCGCCGTCACCCACGCCAATCTGCGCGTCGCCAATCGGAGGGTCGCATGATCGGAAGATTGCGGGGCGCCGTCGCCGAGGTCGGCGAGGAAGAGGCCCTGATCGACGTCATGGGCGTCGGCTACGTCGTCCGCTGCGGCCACCGCACGCTTCAGCGCCTGCCGGCCCTGGGCGAGGAGACCTTGCTGCACATCGAGAGCCAGTGGAGCGAGAGCGCGGGCCTGCGGCTCTACGGCTTCGCCACGCGCGAGGATCGCAAGGCCTTCGTGCTGTTGCAGGCGATTCAGGGCGTTGGACCCAAGGCCGCCATGGCGGTGCTGGACGTGCTGTCTCCGGCGGAGCTGGCGTCGGCGGTGGCCCGCGAGGACAAGGCCGCTGTCGGCCGCGCCAACGGCGTGGGACCCAAGCTGGCCCTGCGCATCGTCACCGAACTGAAGGACAAGCCGATCACCGACGGGCCGGTGCTGACAGCCGCCCCGGCCTCGGGCGCGACCGCCGCGCTCGCCAAGCCCGCGCCCACCGGCGACGCCGTCGCCGCCCTCATGGGCCTGGGCGTCGCCGAGGTGAACGCTCGCCGCGTGGTGGAGGCCGCCGCCGATCGCCTGGGCGAAGAGGCGACGGTGCAGGCGCTGATCAAGGCCGGCCTGCAGGAGCTTGGGCGATGACCCGCGTCATCTCCGGCGAGCCGCAGCACGGCGACCAGGTTCCCGCGACCGACCGCGCCTTGCGCCCGCAGACCCTGGCCGAGTTCGTCGGTCAGGAGCAGGCCAAGGGTAATCTGCGCATCTTCATCGAGGCCGCCAAGGGGCGGGCCGAATCCCTGGACCACGTGCTGCTGTTCGGTCCGCCGGGCCTGGGCAAGACCACCCTGGCCCAGATCATCGCCCGCGAACTGGGCGTCAATTTCCGCGCCACCTCCGGCCCGGTGCTGAACAAGCCGGGCGACCTGGCCGCGATCCTGACCAATCTCGAGCCGAACGACGTCCTGTTCATCGACGAGATCCACCGCCTGTCGTCGAACGTCGAGGAAATCCTCTATCCGGCCATGGAGGACCATGTGCTGGATCTCGTCATCGGCGAGGGACCCTCGGCGCGCTCGATCCGCATCGACCTGGCGCCCTTCACCCTGGTGGCGGCGACGACGCGAGCGGGGATGCTGGCCACGCCCTTGCGCGACCGCTTCGGCATTCCGATTCGGCTGGAGTTCTACACCCCGGCCGAGCTGCGCCACGTGCTGCTGGGCGCGGCCCGCAAGATGGGCGCGCCGCTGTCCGAGGACGGCGCCGACGAGATCGCCAAGCGGGCTCGCGGCACCCCGCGGGTCGCCGGCCGTCTGCTGCGCCGTGTCCGCGATTTCGCCGAGGCCGACGGCGCGGCCGTCATCGACCGCAAGGCCGCCGGCCTGGCGCTCGCCCGGCTTGAAGTAGACGAAGTGGGCCTCGACAGTCTCGACCGCCGCTATCTGCGCGCCCTGATCGAGCACTATGGCGGCGGCCCGGCCGGGGTCGAGACCATCGCCTACGCCATCGCCGAGGCCCGCGACGCCGTCGAGGACGTCATCGAGCCCTATCTGATGCAGCAGGGCTTCATCCAGCGCACGCCGCGCGGGCGGGTGGCCTGCGGCAAGGCCTATCTGCACCTGGGTCTCAAGGCGCCGCCGGCCCCGACGGGGCAGGGCGGTTTGTTCGACGAGTAGCGGCCATGCGCAAAGCCGCCGTCATGCTGCAGGTCGTGGCCACCCTGGTCATCTCGGTCCTGGCGATCCGCGCGGCCGGCGGCTCGTCCTCGGCGATGATCCTGCAGGTCGCCGCCGGCGTGGTCGGGGCGCTCTCGGCGATCGTTATCGCCTGGCGCGTCCGGCCGCCGGGGCGCATCGCCGCCGTGATCGTCCTCGCGCTGACGCTGGCCATCGAGGCCTACATCCTGGTCGCCGGCGTCTCGATGGAAGGCGTCCGCCGCTGGGTGGCCGTCGGACCGCTGCAACTGCACGCCGCCTCGCTGCTGGTCCCGCTGGCCGCCTGGACCGCCGCTCAGCGCCTCGACGCCATCGTCGCCTTACTGCTGGCCGCGACCCTGATCGTCCTCGCCGCCCAGCCCGACGCGGCGTCCGTGCTGGCCCTGACCCTGGCGCTCGGCGTCGTGGCCCTGGTCGACAAGTCCAAGCGCCGCCTGGCCGGGATCCTCGCCGTCATCGGCGGGGCTGGCGTCGCCTGGGCGCTGAGCCGTCCCGATCCCCTGCCGGCCGTCGACCACGTCGAACTGGTTGTCCGTCGCGCCTTCGAGGTCTCGCCGACCTTGGGCCCGCTCGCGGCGGTCGCGCTGATCGCCGTGCCGATGGCCATGCTCTGGAGTCGCCGCGCCCCCGCCGCCCTGGCCCTCGCCGCCGCCTGGGCCGGCTTCGTCCTGGCCAACCTGATCGCCAACTATCCCGCGCCGGTGATCGGGGCGGGGGCGGCGCCGGTGCTGGGGTGGTTGATGTCGATGGGGCTGACGTTCGCGACGCCAGCGGCTAAGCAGTCCTCATGACGACCCCGCCCGAACCCACCGCTCCTGAACCGACGGCCGGCGTGTTCTCCGGCCGCGAGCATCAGCTGCCCGTGCGAATCTATTACGAGGACACCGACTTCTCGGGGATCGTCTATCACGCCAACTACCTGCGCTACATGGAGCGGGGGCGCAGCGACTTCTTCCGCATGGTCGGAATCTCGCACACCGCGCTGGCCAAGGCCGACACGGCGTTCGCGATCATCCACATGACGCTGGACTTCAAGCGCTCGGCGCGGATCGACGACGCGCTGATCGTGCGCACGACCTATGACCGGGTGAAGGGCGCGCGGCTCTATGTCAGCCAGAAGGTGACGCGCGGCGACGAGGTGCTGGTCGAGGCCCGGGGCGAGGCGATCTGCATCACCCTGGACGGCCGTCCGCGTCGTCCGACGGCGGAGATGCTGGCGCAGCTGGCGCCGTGGCTGATCAGCGACGACGAATAAACAAACAGCGTTTTTCGGGATCGCTCGACGATTGTCATAGTTTCACCCAAGCGTCGCTTCATGCCATACGGCGCGTGATAAGAGTTTCAGACGCCCCAACGGAGCCATAACCCGCATGGACGCCTCGGCAGCCGCCCCGAATTTCTCGTTCTTCGCCCTGTTCATGCAGGCCGACTGGGTCGTGAAGGCCGTCATGATCGGCCTGATCCTGGCGTCTCTGGGCTCGTGGGCCGTGATTCTGGACAAGCTGGTTCGCTTCGCGGGCCTGAACCGCGCCGCCGACCGCTTCGAGGAGCAGGTCTCGGGCGGGCGTTCGCTCGAGGACGTCGCGGGCGAGGCCGGCGCCAATCCGCGCCACGCCCTGCCGCGCATGCTGCAGGCGGCGCTGAAGGAATGGCGCGACGCCAAGACCAAGGGCGCCATGAGCGAGAATCAGGCCGGTTTCCTGATCGCCCGCATCGACCGCATCCTAGACGCCCAGATCGCCCGCGAGAACGCCAAGGTCGAGGAAGGCCTGGGCAGCCTGGCCATCGTCGCCACGGCCAGCCCGTTCATCGGCCTGTTCGGCACGGTCTGGGGCATCATGCACGCCTTCCAGAACATCGCGATCTCGAAGAACACCTCGCTGGCCGTCGTGGCCCCGTCGATCGCCGAGGCGCTGTTCGCCACGGCCGTCGGCCTGATCGCCGCCATCCCGGCCTATATCGCCTACAACAAGTTCTCGACCGACGCGGGCAAGTACGCCGGCCGCCTGGAAGGCTTCGCCGACGATCTGTCGACCGCGATCCAGCGCCGCCTGTCGGACCGGGTCTAGGCCGATGGCGATGTCGTCCAATGACGCCTTCGCGACCGGCGGCGGCCGGGGCCGTCGTCGTCGCGGTCGCCGCTCGCGCGGGGCCCTGTCCGAGATCAACGTCACCCCGCTGGTCGACGTGATGCTGGTGCTGCTGATCATCTTCATGATCAGCGCGCCGCTGCTGACCGCCGGCGTGCCGCTGGAGCTGCCCAAGACCGAAGCCGCCGCCCTGCAGAACCAGGACGAGCCGATCACCGTGTCGATCAACCGCGAGGGCAAGATCTTCGTCGGTGAGACCGAGATCCCGTTCCAGAACCTGGCCCCGCGCCTGAACGCGATCGCCGGCAGCGGCTACGACAAGCCGATCTTCGTCCGCGCCGACGGCGGGGCGACCTATGCGGTCGTCGCCCAGGTGATGGCGGGCCTGTCGAACGCGGGCTTCAACAAGATCAACCTGATCACCGAGACGGGCGGTCCCTCCACGGGCGCGGCGCCGAAGGATGCTCAGCCGGAGGGCTCGGGCGACCTGCGGCCGGCGCAATAGGGGCGGCCAGGAAAGCTTGATGAGCGTTCGCCGCGAATCCCCGATCTCTCCGGGCCTGCTGGCCTCGATCGCGCTGCACGGCGCGGTGGCGGCGCTGATCGCGTTCGGCCTGCCGTGGAAACAGTCCAAGCCGATCACCATCGGCGAGTCGGTGCCGGTGACCATCGTCACCAACGGCCCGACCAATGTGCGCCCCGCCGAGGAAGCGCCCGAGGAGCAGACGGCGCAGACGCCGGATCCGGTCCCGGAGGCCACGCCGCAGCCGCCGGCTCCGATGCCCGCGCCCACGCCGACCCCCGCGCCCGCGCCGCCGCCCAAGCCGACGCCCGTTCCCAAGCCGGCCGTCACGCCCAAGCCGGCCAAGCCGACCCCGACGCAGAAGAAGCCCGACACCGACTTCTTCGCCTCGCTTGAGGCCTCGATCGCCAAGTCCAAGAAGGCGACCGGCAAGCCGACGGCCAACGCGCCCAAGGGTCCGGCGCGCGCGGAGACCTCGGTCTCGGCCCGTCCGGCCATGGGCGCGGCCACCGGCCTCTCGGCCGCCGCCCTGGGCCGCCTGCAGGGCGAGGTCCAGGACCGCTGGAACCCCAACTGCGAGGTCGAAGGCGGCGCCAACGTCAATGTCCGCGTGGTGTTCGTGATCGGACCGGGCGGCCGGGTCGTCGGTCAGCCGGAGTCGCCGGGCACGTCCTCGCCCGATCCCGTGGTGAAGGCGGCTTCGGACCGCGCCATCCGCGCGCTGTTCGCCGCCTCGCCGTTCGCCTACCTGCCGTCCGACCTGTACGGTCAGAAAATCGCCCTGAACTTCAACGCAAAACAGGCCTGTTCGCGTTGATGCTCGGAAGGATCAAGAAGGAGACTTCGATGCGCTTGAAAGCCCCGATGCGTCTGAGAGCTCTCTTGCTCATGGCCGCCGTCCTGCTGGGCGGCGCGGCTTTCGTCACGCCGGCCGCCGCGCAGATCGAGGTCGACATCAACGCCGGCGCGGTCAAGCCGCTGCCGATCGCGGTTCCCGCCTTCTCGGGGACGACGCGCGGGGCCGAGATCGCCCAGGTCATCACCGGTAATCTCGAGCGCTCGGGCCTGTTCCAGCCGTTGAACGTGTCGGGCGTGCCGGACAAGCTGCAGGACGTCAACGTCCAGCCGCGCTTCCCCGACTGGCAGGCGACGGGAGCCCAGGCCCTGATCAACGGCCAGGTCACGGTCGGCCCCGACGGCGGCCTGCGCGTCGACTTCCGCCTGTGGGACGTGTTCAGCCAGCAACAACTGCTGGGCCTGCAATTTTCCTCGACGCCCGACAACTGGCGGCGGGTGGCCCACAAGATCAGCGACGCCGTCTATGAGCGGCTGACCGGCGAGAAGGGCTATTTCGACACCCGCGTGGCCTTCGTCGCCGAAAGCGGCCCCAAGCTGGCCCGCGTCAAGCGCCTGGCGATCATGGACCAGGACGGCGCCAACCCGCAGTACCTGACCGACGGCTCGTACATCGTCATGACGCCGCGCTTCTCGTCGACCAGTCAGGAACTGACCTATATGGCCCTGCGGCCGACGGGGTCGTCGATCTACCTGCTGAACCTGGAGACCAGCCGGCAGGAAACGGTCGGCAAGTTCCCGGGCATGGTGTTCGCCCCACGCTTCTCGCCGGATGGCAGCAAGGTGGCGTTCTCGGTCGAGAAGGCCGGCAACAGCGACATCTATCTGATGGACCTGCGCAGCCGCGCCACCACCCGCATCACCACCGACCCGGCCATCGACACCTCGCCGTCGTTCTCGCCGGACGGGACCAAGATCGCCTTCAACTCCGACCGAGGCGGCCAGGCCCAGCTCTATGTGATGAACACCGACGGCTCGGGCGTGCGCCGCATCTCGTACGGCGGCGGCCGCTACACGACCCCGGTCTGGAGCCCGCGCGGCGACTTCATCGCCTTCACCAAGCAGACGGGCGGCGAGTTCCACATCGGCGTCATGCGTCCCGACGGCAGCGACGAGCGTCTGCTGACCACCAGCTATCTGGACGAGGGCCCGACCTGGGCGCCGAACGGCCGGGTTCTGATGTTCTTCCGCGAGGGCTCGGCCGGCAATCCCAAGCTGTGGACGGTGGACATCACCGGCCGGATCCTGCGGCCGGCGGCCTATGGCGGCTCGGGCTCCGACCCGGCCTGGTCGCCGCTGCTCGACTGATTGACACATCCTTCGGGCAACCTGCGCGAAGCACAGGCGTTAAGGCAGAGGTTTCGGCTTGGTCTATTCGCGCCGGAAGTGAATCATCATCGTCTGACGAGCTTCTGACATCATTGTGAGGCTTGGTCAGGCATTTCATGGGTCCATTGCAAGCGTTGCGCAGGTATGGATCAGGTCCAGAGTTCGTAGACTGAGGAGAAACTGGATGAGCTTCGACACCCAGCGCGCCATTAGACTGGCGCTCGTCGGCGTGGCAGCCGCCTCGCTCGCCGCCTGCGCTTCGCGTCCGAAGCCCCAGCCCGCCGCGCCGGCGCCGGAACCGACGCCGGCCGCGCCGAGCCAGCCCTACACCCCGCCGCCGGCCCCGCCGGTGTCGAGCGGCGTGCTGCCGGGTTCGGTTCAGGACTTCGTCGTCAATGTCGGCGACCGCGTCTATTTCGACACCGACGAATATTCGGTCCGCGCCGACGCCCAGCCGGTCCTGGCCGGCCAGGCTCAGTGGCTGAACCGCTACCCGCAGGTCCGCGTCCGCATCGAAGGCAACGCCGACGAACGCGGCACCCGCGAGTACAACCTGGCGCTCGGCGCCCGCCGCGCCAACGCCGTGCGTGATTTCCTGATCGGCCAAGGCGTCGCCGCCGCCCGCATCGAGACGATCTCGTTCGGCAAGGAACGTCCGATCGACGCGGGCACGAGCGAAGAGGCCTGGGCCAAGAACCGTAACGGCCACACGGCCATCACGGACGGCGCCCGCTAAGCCGCAAGTCCTGGGGCGGCTGCTCAACGAGTAGCCGCCCTAGTTTTGTCCGCGTCCTATCGTTAGATCACGGTCATGAAGCTGAAATCCGCTCTGCTCGCCGTCCTGTTCGCCTCGACCGCCGCCGTGGCCGTGGCCCAGACCCCGCTGCCCGTCGAGGATCCGCTGGACGATCGCTCGGCCAAGCGCGTCGAGCGCATGGAGAAGGTGGTCCGCGAGCTGCGGTCGATCGTCTTCCAGGGCCGCGACACCGGTAAGCCCGTGGTGGTTCAGCCGGCCGAGACCGACGCCCAGATCGCCGCCCTGAACGAGCGGGTCGGCGACCTGGAACAGACCCTGACCAAGCTGAACGGCCAGAACGAGGCCGCCAATTTCGAGCTGACCAAGGCCAATCGCGCCGTCGCCGACCAGAAGGCGCGCGCCGACCTGCTGGAACAGCGCCTGGCCGCGCTGGAGAAGTCGATCGCCGACATGCAGGCGGCCGCCGTCCAGGTCGGCGCCCAAGGAACCGGGGGAATGGCGCTGGCCGGCGGGACCCCGCCGCCGCCGGCGCCGCCCGCCGATCCGGCCGTGGCCTTCAAGCAGGCCAAGGATCTGCTGCTGGCCGGCGACTACGCCAATGCCGAACAGGCCTTCGCGGCCTATGCGAACAATTATCCGGACAGCGCCAAGGCGCCGGAAGCCCGCTACTGGCAGGGCGAGACCCTGTTCGTGCGCGAGGCCTATACCGACGCGGCCGGGGCCTATATCGGCGCGATCCGCGGCTGGCCGCAGACCAGCTGGGCGCCGGACGCCACGCTGAAACTGGCCCGCTCGATGGTGGCCCTGAAGAAGACCACCGAGGCGTGCCGCACCCTGGACGAGCTGACCAAGCGCTATCCGAAGGCTCCGGCCCAGGTCATCTCCCGCGCGGCCTCGACCCGCGTCGCGGCCAGGTGCGCCTAGGATTGGGTTTCCAGCCCACCCACAACCACCGTCATTCCCGCCCTTGTGGCGGGAACCCCTGGTTCAGCTGACACGTGAGACGCAAGCGGACTGTTTAGCAGTCCGCCCCTCCCGCACGTGCGGCGGATAGAGGGGTTCCCGCCACAGGGGCGGGTGTGATCCGGGACCGACAATTCCTAGCCGCTTCGATCTAGAGACCGTTGAGCGGTCGCACACTTCCCTGAGCCGACAGATGGTTTGCGTGCCAGTTTAGGCCCCCGCCTCACGTCGTGAAATGACGAGGGTCAACCGTGTCAAGTATAGCCGAGCGCCGGCCCCGCCATCTCCTAGTTGCAGACCCTCGCCCCCGTGCGCGATGCTCACGGACCAAACGGGAGGGTTCATCTATGCGCACAATGACTGCGCTTGCGCTTACGTTCTTTATGCCGTTCCTGGCCTCTTGCAGCGGTGACGCCAAGCCTGCCACGCTCTACCGCAACTCCCCGCTCAACAACGGGATGCGTGTTCACTTCGCTACGTTCGACGCGCAAGGAGAGAGCAACCCGAACTACAATTTCACCAACTGCGAAATGGCCGCCCGCATCCTCAACGCCAATGTGACGGCGATGACCGAGCGCGGCGGCCAGACCCGTGACCCCTCAGTAGGTTTCTGGTGCGAGCGGGGTGCCTACTCCAAGAGAGGCGCTGTCCCTTCGTTCTTCCCGGCAGAGTTTCCGACTGACACCTAATCGAGCAGCGCTTGGAGCAGCCACGAGAGGCGCTGTCACGCTTCCGCGTCTCAGCGAAGCCATTGCCCCCGGAGATTGCTCTGAGCCTACCGAGGCGCGGTGCCCGAGAATCGAAATTCGTCGTCTATCCAGGCTCGGAGAATTGGAGCGAAGTCAGAGCCCTCCATAGAGGATAGTAACTCCCGGAAAATTCCCGTAGGTGCCAAGATCTCGAACATGTGATTCGCCTCCTTCCGCCTCGAGCTCCTCTTAATGCCCAAGTCCCCGCGCTCATCCCTAAAGTGTGGGAAATGCTCTAGGAGCAGACATACACATACCATTATCGCCCCGAGACTTGCTTCACTCCTCTTGTAGCGACGTGGCGATCTGCGGAAATGCCACATGCGCCGCACGACCTCCTCAAGATCACCCTTAAACTCTCGCATATATTCGCGACTGATCAGGGGGGCGCTCAATGAGGTAAACGCCCCGGCGAGAGCGTCGTCAGCGACGCTGCGAATGAACCGGATGCGATCATCGATCCCTGACTCGGGTCCATCCAAGTCGAGGTCACGGGTCAAGCCGGCGAGTCCAACTAGAAGCGCTTCCGGGAGAGTCCGCTCTGCGGGCCCCGGAACTAAAGGTGATTGCGCCGAGATCAGCAAATTGATCCCGTGTATATTATATAGTTGAAGTCTCCGCTCGTTGTAGAGGTATATATATGAGCGCGCCGCAATGGGACTCTTTAGCGCTGACTGCAGAAATTGTTCACGATATTTCACTCTAATACTTTGAAGCGATGCCCAAGCTCGATCGAGCCGCGACCTCCTTTTAACGTTGTCAATGCTGCGCGGGCTTCGCCCCGTAGCCGCAGGTAGGTCGAGGAGATACATACAGAAGATGTTTTCGAACGCATCAGGTTGCGCCGCCCATCGCCCCACTTCGGCGTCAAGCGCAGATAAAGCCAGCGACGCCCTCGTCCTTGCTGCACTAAGCAGTGCTCTTACTACACTTGAAGCAGACGTATCTTCCTTCGAGCCAACTCGAATAGCGCGGTCAACAACCAGCTTGGCTATATGGCTGTAAGACACCTCGGGTAACGTGAGATACTCTGTAGCCCTAGAAACAAATGTTAAAACTGCCAGCTCTTGCTTGCTTGGTAGTGGAGTATCTTCCAAAATTGATTGGATGACCGTCGCGGCTTGTCGCATTTTTCCGCCTTCGCGGAATACGGCCATTTGCAGGGAGAGATGCGCAATAACGTTCCACTCGTTTCGCGCAACGCGCTCAAGTAACTTTTCTCGTATTAATTCCTCAATGTCCCTACATTCCGAAATCAAGCCGCGCGCGAAGAAGTACTCAAGAAATGTCCGGTGCGTGAATTTATATGTGTGGTGCCCAACCTCACTCATAACCCATGCGCGACCCGTTAAGAACTCCACGAGAGCCTTTGCGGCTTTAAATGCATTAGCTTTATCGATGTACCAATTTTCAAAATTTACCTTGAGCTCCTTGGTCAGCCAATCTCGACTCACTCCCTCTTCACGTTCAGGGGAGCCGAAAATCCTCCCCGCGACAAAGCTGAATACGTCAAGAAGCTCAAAGTCTTCGTAAGGAACATTCGCCACAATATTTCGGCGGCCATCCCATTTTTCAAACATGAGCATGGCGCACTCTTTGTAAATTTCAGGCCTATTCGATGGCACATCTCCTCGAAAGACAAAAATCTGCACCATCAGTCCAAGCATAAGCGGATTTTTTCTTAGGTCTCCACCCACGGATTCGGTTTGCTTAAGAAACGCCTCAGCCTTTTGCTTTGCCTCGGCAACTTTCAGGCCGTTGACTGCACGGATTGCGTTCTCAGCATATTTGAGGACCTCAGCATCATTGAATTGCGCCAGTCCGTAAGGAGTAAAATCCTCACTAAGTGGGGCGTCGCGATACCCAACAAGCCGCGAGGTAACCATTATGGGGCATGCTGAATATATTTCGGCAAACTGTTCAATATAGGTCACCATCGTGCGACGAGCGTCGATGTCAAGAACCTCATCAAGGCCGTCGAATATGACAACTGCCTCACCCAGAGAGAGCGTTCTCTGAAGAAACTTTGCCGCAAATTCCACGTTTTGCTCTAGAGCTATAAGTATCTCGTCCCTTATGTGGTCGAAGAACGAATAAGCTGGATTCTTTTCTTTTCTGGATTCGTAGCTTCTGAGGACGATCCTCAAAGGCAATCTCAGATCGCGCACGTCTATGTGCGCTTCGCCGGGGTTCGCCGCTTCAAGCGTGATGGCGCTGGAAAGGTCTATCGCTAGAAGCTGGGTCAATGTTGATTTTCCGCCTCCCGGATCCCCTAGGATAACCGCACGGTGCGTTTGACGGCGAAAATTTATGTAAATGGAATGGAAGTCCTGGTCCGAAGCTCTAGCCGACTGAATAGCCAGCTCGTCTAGTTCGCCAAGCCGCGCTGGTATCGAAAGAGATTTGAGTTTGAACTTCTTTGACCCCTGCAAAGTCTCGATATTTACAAATCTATTGGCCGCTTCAATGGATTTCGCGACCTTCACGCGAGCATCTTCTATGGAAGATGTGTTTATGCCCTTTACATGGGATGCATTGTTTAGGGAGGCGATTACCTGGTCCAGCTGTGTAGAGAGAGCGTGATTTTGAGCCCGAAGGATTTCCAACAAGGCACCATCTTCGACCTTTTCCACCCTCTCTAATATCGACGCATGAAGAGCGTTGAATAGGGCCTTGCTGGAAAACGGAAGACCCGAGAAAAGATCGTAAATCGCAGAGAACGATGGGAACACTGGTTCTGGATCACGTCCGCACAGTGCGAGGTGGAATATCGTCTCAGGAATGGCTGTACGCTGAACTTCCCTTATGAATAATGCGGTATTCTGATCGAGCTTCCCTTCCGAATTTCCGATGACTCTCGCCAGCGCTTCAATAGCCTCTGAGATTTGCGCTTCGGCCTTAACAGAGCGAGCCGTCGGCTTCTCTTGTAGCGCCTTGCTCACCGCTGTCCGGCGCTTCATCTCAAATTGCAACGCTTGGAAGGGCCGCTTCAGCCCTTCGAAAATTAGGCTGGCAGCTACATTTAGCGCCAGATCTCCCCCAACAGCCATCAGTCCCCAACCCCTGTTTAGTCCAGATTGTTCGCGCTCGAAACAATCGGAGAACGGGCAGTATGCGGATGTTCGCGCCGAAATCCATAGCTTCACCTTGGGCTTTTGGTCACGCGGGAGGGGCTATTGAAATAGTAGAGGCTGTCCGGAAACTGCTTGGCTATATCCGTGGAAGATTTGCGTGATCGCCGCCGGAAGTAGGCTTCGGCGTGGTGGATTCAGAGTAGCATAACGCGTCTGGTGGAGCAGTGACCTTACGCATGGCAAGATTGAAGCGTCCGGGGCTAGCGGCCCCTCACGCGGTTGTCTGCACACTGGAATTTCCAAGACCACCGGCGGCGGGGCTGGTCTCGCCGCGAGGTCGGACTCTTTCTTTTTCTACGCCAGAGTTGTCCCTAACCCCGGCCACGCTTGCCGCCTGGGGCCATGAGCGCAAGCTGGCGCCATGGACGACCACCTCTTGGATTTCGAGATCCGGCCGGGCCGCATCCGCAGCGACGGACGGCAAGCGGTAGGTCGTGGGAAGCGTCTCTCGCGCCTTGTCACCAAGCCCGCACGGACCGCCTCGCGGTCGGGCGGCCAAGGCCCGGCCAGACGCTCAGGCTTCCCCGGCCGGTGCTCGCGGATCGGCAGAGGTCAGGACGCCGCCAACGCGATGAAGTTTCGCGACGGCGGCGGCGGCTATCGCCGCGTTGTCATCAAGACCCGCATGGCGGCCTTGAAGCGTGGAAGCCAGGCGGCCGGCGCGCATTTGCGCTACCTCGTGCGTGATGGCGTCACCCGCGATGGCGAGCCCGCCAAGCTCTACGACCGTGACGGCGAGGGCGTTGACGGCGCGGCCTTCACCGCGCGCGGTGCCGGCAACCGACGCCAGTTCCGGTTCATCGTCGCCCCTGAGGACGGCGCGGACCTTTCCGACATGCGCGCCTTCACCCGCGACCTCATGGGACAGATGGAGCGCGATCTAGGGACTAAGCTCGATTGGGTGGCGGTCGATCACTTCAACACCGGCCACCCGCACAGCCATGTCGTGGTCCGAGGCAAGGACGCGTTCGGCAAGGACCTGATCATCGCCCAGGACTACCTGACCCATGGCCTTCGCCATCGCGCCCAGGAACTGGCGACCCTGGAGCTAGGCTTGCAGACCGAGCAGGAGGTCGCCCGCAAGCGCGAGGCCGAGATCACCGCCGAGCGCTTCACGCACATCGACCGCGGCCTCGTCGCCGACATGACCGCGGCGCGCACCGTCGACATGCGACCAGACGCCGGCCAGGTCCGCGCCGATCACGAGGCGACCTTGCGCCAAGGCCGCTTGAGAACCCTGGAGCGCATGGACCTCGCCGAACAGGTCTCTCCGGGCGTCTGGCGGCTGTCCGAGGATTTGGAGTCGACCTTGCGCGGCCTTGGCGAGCGCGGCGACGTCATCCGCGCCATGAGCCGGGCCGTCAGCCGGCGCGGTCGCGCGGCCAATCCCGAGGCCTTCGTCATCGACCCGGCCGACGAGCCTCCGACGCCCAAGGCCGGGCGGGTGATCGACAAGCGCCTGACCGACGAGTTGGGCGATCGGGTCGGCTTGGTGGTCGATGGGATCGATGGCCGGGTCCGACACGTCGAGGTCGATGGCGACACCGCCGCCGATATCCGCATCGGCGCCGTCGTCGAGACTGGCGCCAGACCCGTCAGCCGGCCAGCGGACAGAACTATCGCCGCCCTTGCCGAGGATGGCGTCTATCGCCCCAGCGATCACCGGCAACGGCTGATCAGCGGCGAGATGAAGCTCCCGCCCGGCGCCAGCGCCGACGATCTCGTCGAGGCGCATGTTCGAAGGTTGGAGGCGCTACGCCGGGCCGGTGTGGTGGAGCGCTGGAGCAAGGACGCCTGGAGTATCCCCAAGGACTTTACAGCCCGTGCCGAGGCCTTCGAGCAAAGCCGCCGATCGCAGGTCCGCCTGTTGTCGGCGTTCGACCTGGAGCGCCAGATCCGCAGCGATGGCGCCACCTGGCTAGATCGTCAGCTCGTCAACGGCGGGCGACTAGACGCCGCGCCGCAGGGCTTCGGCGCTGAGGTCGAGCGCGCCCTCGATCGACGACGGGAGGCCCTGGTTCGGCAAGGCCATGCCGCGCGCGGCGCCAATGGCGATTGGCGCGCCAAGCCAGACCTACTCGCGACGCTGGAGCGTCAGGAGATCAGCCGGCGCGGCGAAGCCATGGCCAAGGATCGAGGTCTGCCGTTCAGAATGCCCGAGCCCGGCGAGAGTGTACGCGGCAAGCTGGTCGATAGCGTGCAGATGGCATCAGGCAAGTTCGCGGTGATCGAAGGCCATATGGACTTCGCGCTCGTGCCGTGGCGGCCGGTGATGGAGCGCTATCGGGGCCAGGACATCGCCGGCACGGTCGAAAGGGGCGGCAACATCTCCTGGCAGCTCGGACGCGGCCGAGGCCTCGGCATCTAACGCCCGGCTGGCTCGTCGCCGTCGAGCCCAAGGCCGCCCGGCTCGAACGCTTGGTCGGAGAGCGAGGCGCCGCTGCTGAGGCGGCGGTTCAAGGCCTGGATGAAGTTGCCATAGCGCTTCTGGCCCAGCGCCCGCGTCGCTGGCTCGTCGGCGGCCGAGACGACCGGCGTCGCGCCAAGCCAGGTGCGTATGAAGATCGCCAAGGCCTCGTTGCCGACCTGGGCTTCGCGTTCCAGCCGCTCCATGTGCTTGTTCATCCGGTCCAGGCGGCGGAGCAACGCCGCTTCCGTGCGCTCGGCGCCGTCCGGCGACATGAACGAAGCCAGAGCCGCCCGGACGATCTCCGACTTGGGCCGACGGGTACGGATCGACAGTTGGTCGAGCGCCTTGGCGAGGTCGGCCGGCAGATAGACCTTGGTCTCGACCTTCATGCGGCGTCCTCGTCGATCAAGCCCAGGCGCTTGCGCGACAGCCAGGCGCGGTGGCGGACGCGGGTGTAGGGTGATGGCGGTTCAGCGACGGCGATCCGACCGCCGACATGGCGCCAGTGGTCGAGGCAGACGCGCTCAGGATTGATGCCGAGCGCCTCGATGGCGTCGATGGCGTCCAGGCCGGCGCGGACCTTCACCCAGGTCTTCAGGTCGAGAAGAACTTCGGCGCCGGGATTGACGAAAGGAACGCGGTCGAAGGGCTCGCCCGCTTCGACCGCACGGAGAACCCAGAGGCGCGAGAGCGTGGTGCCGTAGTCGCCAGCCTCCCAATGGATCAGGGCGAAGACGGCGCCGGGGGCGAAGGTAACGGCGCGGCGGCGGCGATCGTGGACGATCTCATCAACTGGCTGGCCGAAACGAAGCCAGCGCTGGAAGCGGTCCTTGAGCCAGATCAGCTCGACCTCGATCGAAGATGATGAGAAACGCGGTTGCATGGCGCGCCAGGGGCCACCCAACTGTGCGCCAGTTCAAGGGCAGGAGAACCTTCGTCGAAGAAAGACAGGCTGTGGGAAAGAAACGGCGGCTATGTTTCTCGATGAACGTCACATATCCACGGACGGAAGATCGACCGGTGCGGTGTCCGAGAGTAGCCGCACGCCCAGGGCGCGACGGTATCGATCGGCTTCATATCCATGCACCGCGCGATCGAACCACGTTTCGAACGACAGGATCATCTCGTCTATGCGCCTATCTAGGTCGACAAAGCTCTGGACGCTGCGCGAGTATTGATATGCTCCCGCCCAGCCACGTAGCGTGTCGTCTATCTGGGACAGCGTCTGAATATAGCACTGCGTTCGCTTCGTCCTCGGCTGCCCGTCACTTAGCGATTGATTTACCCATTTCTTACCCTCAGCGATCTGTTCGGAAATTTTCCCGAGCAGCTTTTCTCGCGCTAATGCCGAGGGCGGATTAAGGCCCCGAACGACCCGATATCCAAGGAAGTCAAAGCCTCCATTGATTGGCCCAGCTTCAGCCTTGTGGGGAGCCGACTGCGGATCATAAGCTTCGAGGTTCAAGTTTTTAAGGATTGAGCGGCCAGCCTCAAGCGCCTTTCCGGCCGCTTTCCCGCTTTTCGCTAATATTAGAAAGTCATCGATATACCTGACGCAAACGACATCACGACGGTTTAGTTCAGCGTCGAAGTCCTTCAGGAGTAGATTGCCCGCCAAAACCGACAGCGGCGAGCCCTGAGCGACGCCATCAGCGCCTAGCGGGAACAGCTCTGCATCGGGGCCGAGTTGAGCTCGATTAGACAACTCGACATTTATCGCGCTATCGAAGAGGTCCACGAAATCCCCATCATTCAGCGCCTTCCTTAGCTGCTCAATGACGTTGGCTTTGGGGAAAGACGGGAAGAAGTCGCGGATGTCGGACCGGATGAAATATCGCGCTCCGACGTCTTCAGCTTTCTCTATGAGCGCCAACGCATGGCCGATACCACGCCCCGGCACCCCTCCGACGGACGTCGGCGTCCGTAACGTGGCCTGTAGATCACCTGACCCGCAATGACGGTATAGAACATCTAGGATGGCCCGTTGGACCACGCGGTCGCTAACCGGGGCGACGATGATCGCCCTTTTGCCGACCTTGCCTTTTCCCTTTGGAATGGCGACGCCGAGCGCTGGCTTAAACTTGAATGTTTTCTTTTGCAGGCGACGCTGGATGTTCTCGATGTTCGCGAACAGGTTCTCTTCGAACTGTTGCGCATCGAGCCGCGATTGCTTGTTGCCCGACCGTTCCGCGTTGGCCTTGATCACGCGCCAGGCCTTCAACAGAACCTGGCGCTCTCTCACTCGGCTATAGAGGCTCGGCTCGACCTTCAACTATTGACCTCTGGGCTACCGGCAAGTCCCCCGGCCACTAGGGAGTTTGACTCGATCCAGGGCCGGTCACGCTGACACCGTCAACACGCCCGACGACCCGCACCCCAGGG